>CAZRYC010000042.1:0-25462 GCA_964604175.1 uncultured Bacteroides sp. | reverse complement strand
AAGTGTTCTACGAGATGCTACAGAAAAGTTGCATTTAGAAATTGAATCTACGAATTAGCGAGCCATACATGCGGCAAATGCGGTCAGGCCCACCACCAGCAAGGCAAAGGCGCTAAAGCCTAAAGCCCGGCGATTCAAGCACAGCCCATAGCGCAGCTTGCACACTGCAGCCACCATCAAGGTATAAATAGCGTACCAGGCCACATAGCTGGCTCCCAAGCCAGCCAAGCCCCATAGGTTATACATCACAATGTTAAGAGACAGCCCCACCGCGGCTGATGCCACCTCTGTGCACACATAGGCTCGCCCGTCACCCTTGGCCAAGATCACATACGACAGGCAATAGCTAACCACCCGAAACACTGCCCCCACTATCCCGATTTGCACCAGCGGAACAGCTGGCAGAAACTCCGCCGAGTACAACAGGGGTATCACCCAGGGTGCGCACAGGATCATCAGCATCGACACCGGCACCGCTATCCACATCAGCACATAAGCCTCATGCGACACATGGCTGCGCAGCTGCTCGGGCTCATGGGTAAGGCGAGCCAAGCGCGGATAATACTCTACCGCAATGGCAGAAAACACCAGGCCCAGATACTTGACCACCAATGTATATCCGGCTTGATACACGCCAGTGACAGCAGTGTCGGCCACATGGTTGAGATAGGACAGAAAGACATAGCTGGCTCCGGTAGCCGCAAGCGATGAGATGGTCATATACACCCCGAGCCTCATAAAATCCTTGCCCAGGCGGAAGCGCTCACGCACAGCCAACCATTGGCTTTTGATGTCCTTGGTAATGAGCACGGCTGCCAAGCTGGCCAAGGCAAACACACAGATCGAAGGTATGATGCTGCCTTCACCCCAGAAATAATACATAGGCACTGAGGCCACTGTGCCAGCCACTATGCCTATGAGGCTTGCGCGAGCCAAGCGGCGCAATTGCCCAGCACCCTGCATCAGGGCCTGCTCGCCGCTGACCAGAGCCAAGCAGAACAAAGGCACCCCCAGCGAGGCGAAGGCCCACCACAGGCTAAAATCGCCAAAGCTAACCCAGCTTAGCAGAGGCGAGCCCACAAGCATTATCAGAGAGCCCAAAAAGCCTAAATTACGCGCCCACCAGCGCACTGAGGCAGCTAAAGCCCCAAGCTGTGACGGCTCCGCACTGGAAATGTTGCGCACCGCGCTTGTGCGCATATTCAGCTGCGAGGCATTGGATACCATGTCGAGCACAGAATTGAAGATGCCGAAAAGCCCCACGCCCACCGGTCCAATCCACAGGGCTATGAGCTTGGCACGCACAAGCGAGCACACGATGCCCACTCCTTGCACTCCTCCGAAAAGGCCTAAGGTCTTGACTATGCGCAGAGTCAAGGCGTTCATTTTTTCACCCACTCCAGAGGGTTGAGTTTTTGTCGCTCCTTTCGCACCTCAAAGTGGAGAATCGTGCGGTTGCTGTCGCTGGAGTCGCTATAGATTTTGCCGATATGCTGGCCAGCTTGCACCTTGTCGCCTTTCTTCACGGCGAGCTGGTCGATGTTGGCATATACCGTAAGATACTCGCCATGGCGCACCATCACAATGTTGTGATAGCCGTCGAGCTTGAAGATAGATGACACCTCGCCGGGATATACAGCTCTCGCATTGCTGCCGGCCGGGGCCTGGATATCGATGCCGGGATTGTCCAGCTCCACACGAGAGAGGTCGGCATATTTAGCGCGGCCAAACTGACTAACCACCGAGCATTCGCCGCTTACCGGGAAGAGCATGCGACCCTTGTTCTGAGCAAAGGTGCCAGAGTAGGATTTTGAATTTTGGGGAGCGGTCTCTGCCACAGTCTTAGCCGGAGCAGTAGTAGCGGGCTCCGCCACCTTGGCATCAGCCTTTCCTTTTTCAGCAGCGGCTTGTTGGCGCTTGCGCTCGGCTTCCTCAGCCTCCTTGCGTTTTCGCTCGGCAGCCAATCGCTCTTGTTCTGCTTTTCGTATCTCTTCAGCTATAATGCGGTCGAGCTCGCGGTCGAGTTCATTGAGGCGCTTTTGACGCTGGCTCAGCTCCTTTTCCAACGCGCTTCCCTGCTTTTTCAAGTCGGCAACCAGGCCTTTCATCTCCTTCTGTTGCTGCTCTTGTCGCTGCTGCTGGGAGGTGAGCTCGCCCACGACCTGAGCTTGCGAAGCATGGAGATGGTTAAGCTCCTGCTTCTTCAGAGACAAGGCATCTGATGTTTCTTGCAGTTTCTGTGTCTTATGAGCTTGGCTCTTTTGCAACTGGGCAAGATAGCCGCTGCGCTTCACAGCCTGGCGGAAACTCTCAGCATTGAGCACCATCGATGTGGAAGAGAGCGACTGTCTCCGGCTTCTCGCCTCTCGCAGCGACTTTCGGCTGCTATCCTTTAGCTTTGCGATCTCGGCAGAGAGCAATGCGATAGAGTCATTGACTATGGAGATGCGGCCCTGAATGCCGTTGAGAGTGGTCTCTTGCCGTGAAATTTCCGCCGAAGTCTCGTTGATTTTGGCTCCAAGGGCATTCAAGTCGTTGACCTTCTGGGAGATTTGTCTCCTATTGGCATCAAGCTTCTTTTTAGTCTGGTTGATCTTTTTGTTTTCGTCCTGTCGCTCCTTCTTCACAGTGTTGGAGGTACGGCTTTGTGCAAAAGCATCGCCTGCCCCGCCAATCAGCAAGGCGCTCAACAGCAAGATGTGAAAGCAAAGGCGCATATTTCAGAGTTGGTTTTTCATCAAGGCTTGCAGGTATGCTCTCTTGAATTGGGCATTGGGGCGCTTGAAGGTTACAGTGCGCCCTTGGTTCCATTGAGCCTTGTCCAGTGTCCATTGCACAGTGGCAGTCATGCTCAGGCTATCGGTGGCAGCAGATAGGTTCATCAGATTGCAAGCCAATCCTGCCGGAGTTTCTTGCACCAAATTATAAGTGAGGGCCACGACCCGAGGAGGATCCTGGCGATAAAAATACATTCCCGTAAGCCAAGGCACTTCGGCTTCCAGATTGTATTCGGCGGTGACGCCATGGGCATCTATTGGGAAAGCCTGGCCTAAGAGGCAATCTTGTATATCGTCCAAGGCCATGGGATAGCTGCCGCACAGGCTCTGCAGGCTCTCTTGCACATACATTTTATGGTATTTGTCCACAAACCACACAGAATCTGGGTTAGCATAAGCCTGGGCCACTTCCATTCCGAGCATTCTCAGGGATAGGTAAATGGCGCTATCGCGCACCATAGTGGCTTTGCCAGAAATTGACATTTTATTAGGAGTAACCAAGCTCAGGGTCACTGGCATTTGCACATCCTCCCATTCTTGGTATGTATTCTCAAGCAACTGGAACACCTGGGTCAAGGGCTCTCCGGGCAACTCGCTATCGGTGGCAGTCACCTCTGGGCCTTGGGGGCCTTTGTGGTGCTTGCATCCCGCCAAAGCCAGCAGAGCAATTGCGCATATCAAATACTTAATCCTCATTTATAGAAATATGTCTTATGTTTCACTTTGCGAGAAAGGAGTTCATTATCGGGGGCCAGTTGGTAAGCTCTGCGCCAAAATTCCACAGCTTTGTCGGGTTCTTGGCACCAGAAATATATGTCGCCGGCATGCTCAAGCACCTCGGCTGAAAGTTTTTTGTCATCAGTGCGGCTCTCTATTTCGAGATTATCAATTGCTTCCGACACCGTCTCGCCGTCCTCTCCGGGCACTACTTCCATATCCTCCACAGCTGTAGTGTCAGATGGCGAGTCCTCGCAGAGGCGCAGCGTGATATCTATATATTGGCGAGCCATGCTGAAGTCTTTCTTCTTGAAGCAGACCCACGCATAAGTATCCATATAGGTAGGATTGTCGCCCTCTTGCGCTATGACCTGGCTAATGTATCGCTCGGCCTTGTCGAGGTCGCCACCGGTCACGGCCATAAAGTAAGCGGCATTGTTGAGGGCCATTAAGTTGGATGGGTTCATGTCAATGGCCTCATCGTATATGGCTAAAGCCTTTGCGGTGTCTCCAGCCCAAGCGTACATATCTCCTTTGTAAGCCATAAAACTTGCCTCTTGTACCGTGCGGCCCAAGATTTTCACGCTATCCACAGTAGCGAGCACCTTAGCAGTATCGCCTTGCTCTCTGTACACTTCAGCAATACAGATGGGGTAATACAAGTTCTGCGGGAACCGCTCGTGGGCCTCCAGGCCGTATCGGAGCATGCGGTCATTGTCCTTGGCATTGGCCGTCATCTGCAGCAGAGTGTTCCATGCGCTTTCATCATTAGGATTAAGAGCCACAGAGTAGGTCATCTCATCGGCTCCGCCAGAGTAATCTTTTATCTCATACAGGTATGCGGCATAGAGATTATGTATATCGGCTTCGCCGGAGTGCATATTTTCCAAGTCGCCGAAGAGTTCACGGATGCGTTTCTCCTGGCTTGGATCGCTATAAAGCTCCGACACATAGCTGCGCAGAATGTCAAGTTTGGCCTCCACTTCCAGATTAGGGCTGTGGAGAGCCTGGAACACTTCGCGGTCGAAGCCTACGCTATCGCCCATCTGGTGATAAATCTGAGCTCGCGCTAAGAAAGCGTTGCCATTGGTGCTGTCAAGTTCGCAGGCACGATTGTAGTATTCCAAGGCTTTCTGATTGTCGCTGAGCCATTGATAGTTGCCGCCCGCGAACATAGCCACCATCGGGTCATGCGGCGCATATTGCACAAGGGCCTCAATCTCAGCCACTACGGCGGCGGTGTCTTGCTTTACTGAGAAAGCTTGGATCTTCTTAGCAGAGAGCTCCACGCTCTTGCCATTGCCAACCTCCATGCGGTGGAATATGCCGAGGGCTTTGTCGTAGGCCAGAGAGTCGCCCATCATATAAGAGATCAGATAGGCGTTGGCAAGTTCATCCAGGGGTTGGTTAAGTTCAGGGTGAGTGGAATCCAGAGTTTCCCAGACCTTGACCAATTCCTTATAGTCGCGCTGATGACGAGCCAGGGCTCCGAGCATCATGCCCATTATGTAATTGTCGGGTGCGGAATAGAAGCGATCCTTGGCGTAGCCATATGCGCGAGCGTAAGTTGCGGAATCGGTAGAACTGATAGCCATCATCACATTGGCCCAGCCGTAGGCTATGTCCTTGTCGGCACTGTCGAGCTGGTAGGCCCGCTTCATCATGGCCGCATAGCGGTCATATTCATCGAGCAGGTAAGCATTCTGGCCTTCGAGGAATAGGTATTGCGCCTTTCGCTGTCGGGCATCCTGGTCCCAGCGCGCATTGTCGTAAGCCATCAGCGTCACCGCCGATGCCACCACAGCCATCAATATGTAAACCAGCCTCCGCAAAATTAAATACAAAATACGAAATACGAAATACGAAATCCAACTTACATGTCACAGTTACAAGTCACAATTCATAAGTCACAACCTATAAGTCACAAACTATAAACTATAAACTACAAACTATAAACTATAAACTATAAACTATAAACTATAAACTATAAACTACCTCACCCCAGTGTGTCCGAAGCCTCCCTCACCGCGTTCTGTCTCGTCGATGCGGTCCACGGGCTCCCACTCCACACGGGTATATGCACTAATCACCATCTGGCAGATGCGCTCTCCAGGGGATATGGTGTAGGGCTCATTGCTAAGGTTGATCAAGATTACCTTTATTTCGCCACGATAGTCGGCATCAATGGTGCCGGGGGTGTTGGCAAGAGACAGACCATGCTTCAAGGCCAAGCCGCTGCGAGGACGCAGCTGCATCTCATATCCGTGAGGGAGTTGCACACGCAGGCCCGTGGGCACGAGCAAGCGCTCCAGCGGTCCGATGGTCATTGGCTCGGGGATATCAGCGCGCACATCCATGCCAGCGCTGGAGAAAGTCTCGTAAGCCGGCAATTCATTGCCTGACGAGTTGATAACTTTTACTTTTATTCTTTCCATATCTTGGTCTTGCGCAGAGGAAGTTATATAGTCACACGCAGAGTGGTGTCGCCAGCTCGCACTATGTAGATGCCTCGAGCTTCTATTTTCAATCGAGAGGTGCCCGCCGGGAGTTTCTTTTCAGAAATGAGTTGGCCCACAATCGAAAACACCTTCACAGTTACGGGCTCGGGAGCGGTCACATACAGGTATCCGTCCTTGGCGATCACCTCTATGCGAGCCGGGGCCTCCAGCCCAGGCACCACAGCCTCGTAGGGCACGCGCTCCCATTGTGGCGCGGCTTGTAAGCATGGCGCAGCGAGGCCCATACATATTAGTAAAACGATTATGGAGCGGAATGTTTTCATTTCAAGCCCCAAAATTACAAAATTTTTCTTACTTTTGCGTAACTTCTAATCAAAAAACCGCCAAATGAGCACTCCGGACAATACAAATTTTAAGGGAAGCCGGCCGACAACCCGAATCGGCATATACCTATGCGATGCCCAGAATTACCGTGTGGGCATTGGAGAGGTGGAGCGCAGCTTAGGTCAGGCTCTGGCAAATAGGAGCTGTGAGCTAAGGGATAAGCATGGAGTAGAGCTTGTGTTTTTTGTAAGCCCGGAGATGGCAGGCTTCTTTGGCCCTGACGTAGAGTACATACCTCTCACTAAAAAGATAGCTCGAAGGGCTCACTGTCCGCTCTTCTATAGGAGCTTTAGAAAGAAATGGGATCTTGACCTGATACATTGGACCCATCAGACCCCCAAACTGCTGAGGCGCGCCTTCAGCCCCAAGACCCTAATGACCATTCACGACATTAATTTCATACACAACCGCAACAATTGGCTTCAGCTCTGTAAGAAGAAGCTCCGGATGCGCCGACGCCTCTCACAGGCCACTCACCTCACCTTTATATCTGAGTTCTCCCATTCGGATGTTGCCAAGAATTTCCCCGTCGACATACCTTACTGGATTATCCACAATGGGGTCACTGACCAGAGGGCTGTGGAGCAGGAGCCTATGAATTTAGCCCCAGGCTACCTTTTCTTTATAGCCACCATCGGGATAAAGAAAAATGTGGACAAATTAGTGAGGATGATGCAGTACCTGCCGGCCGAGCGCTTGGTGGTAAGCGGTGGGGGCAAGCCGCAACTTGTGCGAGAGCTGCGTGAGTTGGCGGAAAGCCTAAGCCTGAGCAATGTCACCTTTACGGGCCCCGTCAGTCCTGGCAATAAGGCTTGGCTCTTGGAAAATTGCAAGGCCTTGTGCTTTCCATCGCAGAGCGAGGGTTTCGGGCTTCCGGTAATCGAGGCAATGCAATGGGGCAAACCAGTGTTTCTATCGCCCTTCACGGCCCTGCCGGAGATTGGCGGCCCAGAGGCTTATTATTTCGAACCAGACCTGCGCCCAGAGGATATGGCAGCCACTGTGGCGCAAGGCTTATCGGAATTCACACCCGATAAAGCTGTGGCCATCCGCGCCAACGCCGCTCGCTTTGTGTGGTCGCATGCCGCCGACCTCTACATCCAAGCCTATCTCAGGCTCTTAGAGCTGAATTGCTGAAAACATTTTTGGTATATCAAAAAATATTCGTATCTTTGCACCTCAGAAAAAACTTATACATTATCATATTAAATGGCAACAAAGAAACCCCATCTCGAAGCACAGGCCGAAGCTGCCGCACAGGAGCAAGACCTGATGGCAAAGATTAAAGTGCACAAGCGCCGCCTAATCGCTGGCAGCATCGTGGTAATCGTGCTGTGCGCAGCAGCCCTTGTTTGGTACTTTATAGCAATGAATGGCGCACGCCGCGCCGATGAGGCAGTAGCCTTGGCCGACACCGAGGTCAATGACTCCTTAGCTCTCGACTATTATCAGAAAGCAGCCAAGCTTGGCTACAAGAGCGGAAACCGCGCAGGCCTCAACGCTGCTATCATCCTATACCGCAAGGGCGAATACCAGCAGGCTCTGGATCAGCTCAAGAGCGCCGGCTCCAACAATAGCAACATCATCGAGGCAGGCCGCTACAGCCTGATGGGCGACTGCTACGCTAACCTGGGCGAGCTCGACAAGGCCCTGGGCAGCTTCAAGGATGCTTACAGCGCCGCTGACAACAACCCCGAAATCGCTCCATTCATCCTGATCAAGCAAGCTAACATCTATCGCGAGCAGGGACATTTCGATGATGAATACGAGTGCTACAAGAAAATCATCGACCAATATCCCAATTACATGCAACAGCTGAGCGAGCGCCGCATCAACCTGCGCAAGTACGCAGAGCGCGCCAAGGCTCAGGCTGGAAAATGATTAAATACGAAATACCAGGTACAAGGTACGAGCCCCTTTAAATTTTGTATTTCGCAATTCGTATTTTGTATTTATGATCAATGATTTGGCGACCAAGCCAATTGGGAAGCTGCTGTGGCACTATAGCCTGCCGTCGGTGGCGGGAATGCTGATATGGGCATTCTACAATGTGGTGGATCGCATATACATAGGACAAGGAGCTGGGCCCGAGGCAATCTCGGGCCTTGCTGTGACATTCCCAGTGATGAATCTGGCAGCAGCCATGGGCGTGCTGATTGGCGTGGGCGCAAGCGCGCGCACCAGCATACTCTTAGGAGCCAAGGACTATGACCGCGCACAGCGCCTGCTGGGCAATTCACTGGTAATGACCCTTATCATTGGCACTTTCTATACCCTGTGCTTCGGTGTGTGGCTCGACCCAATCCTGATGCGTTTCGGAGCCAGCGAAGCCACCCTGCCCTATGCCCATGATTATATGATATGGATGCTGCCAGGACTGGTGATAACCAATCTCTGCTTCAGCTTCAACAATATCATGCGCGCCAGCGGATACCCGGTGAAAGCCCTAATCACTAATATGCTTGGCGCTATTCTGAATGTAATACTTGATCCCATATTCATCTTCGCCTTAGACTTAGGCATAAAGGGAGCAGCCATCGCCAGCACCATATCGATGTACATAGCGGCCGGCTATGTGATGTGGCATTTTTGCAAGCCCGACAGCATTCTTCACTTCTGCCGAGGCATCTACCGCCTCGACTGGAAGCTGGTAGCCAATATCATGGGCCTGGGCATCGCGCCCTGCGTGGTGAATGCAGCCAGCAGCTTTATCAACATGAAGGTGAATACCAGCTTGATCGCATATGGCAACGACATCGACGTAGGAGCCTGCGGCATCTTTGTCACTTATACCTCCCTGCTGACCAGCATTGTGGTAGGGCTCAACATGGGCCAGCAACCCATAATCGGCTATAACTACGGAGCTGGCAATGTAACGCGCCTCAAAGGGGCATACTACTTGGCCACAATCTGGGGCACAGCAGTGTGCACTGCCGGATGCCTCTTTGGCTTTTTCCACCCGGAGATGATAGCGCGCTGCTTCACCAGCGACCCGAGGCTAATCGATGTCACTGTAAATGGATTTCATCATTCTCTATGGCTCTTCTGGTCTGTAGGCTTCCCAATCACGAGCACTGGCTTTTTCCAGAGCTTGGGCAAAGTGCCCCAAAGCATTGTGCTAAGCTTGGCTCGCCAGATATTATTCATGTATCCCCTGCTCTATATCTTGCCCCACTATTTTGGGCTAAACGGCGTGTGGCTCTCCTTCCCCGTGAGCGATATCTTCGCTATTGCTGTATCTATAATACTTATTTGGAAAGAGTTCAACAAAATCAATCATCGCATTTATGACACTGTATGCAACTGACTTGGACGGTACGCTCCTGGCTGAATACGGAGCACTGAGCCACCATACAGCTCGCGTGTATAAAGCTCTCCAACAGCGCGGGGCCCAAATCACCTATGTCACCGCCCGCACCCCGGCCACTGTTGAGTGCATTATGGCAGAGGCGACTCCTCAGCTGCCAGGAGTGGTAATGACCGGGGCTGCAATCTGGAATCCTCTCACTCGAAAATACTTGCAAGTGATTTACCATCAGCCGGACAATGTGCGCAAGATCATGGCCATCTGCCGCGAGATGGGGGTCACGCCATTTATTTACACTCTGCCCTTCGGAAGCAATCAGCTTGTGGTGTACCATGAGGCTCCCGCACTCAGCGAGCTGGATCGCAGCTTTGTGGAAGAGCGCCAGGTGAGCGACCTCAAGCGCTTCGAGCTCTCCACCCTCCTCCCGGCAGAGGCCGAGGTTCAAACTGTGTTATTCTTCGCCTTGGGCGATCCAGAGCTAATAAGGGCTGCTGCTGAGAAAGTGCGCGAGTGCACTGACACCTACGCCTCTTGGTATCCTGACACATACCATCCTCGCTTAGCATTGCTTGAAATCTTCGCCAAGGGGGTAAGCAAGGCCTCCGGGATGACGCGACTGAAAAAAATGTTGGGGGCCGACAAAGTAGTGGCTTTTGGGGACAATCTCAACGATATTCCCATGCTTAAGGCAGCAGATACGGGAGTGGCTGTGGCCAATGCGCATCCGCAGGTCAAGGCCGAGGCAGATATAGTGATCGGGGCTAATACGGAAGATGCTGTAATCCGCTACATTAGGGATCAGCATCTGGGAGTAACTATATAACGAGTGAACGAGATAACAGGGGGAACGAGGTAACGAAATAACGGGGAAACGGGATTGACGTAGGGTTGACGTATTTCACTACGTCAAGTCTGCGGAATTTACCTATTTAATTTTACATCACATTGATTTACAATTGATTGACTTTTTCCAGATTTACTAAATTCTTCAAAGCAATGTTAACGTAGCTGAATTTTTAGGATTTTGTATTACTTTTGCGGTGTAATAAATTTAATAGATGTCAAATAGGAAATCCTAAATCATTATCACTTCCTAAAACAATTTTCACTACAGTGAACTTTACTCATCTTAAATCACTCAGTACAGCCTTACTGTTAATTTGTTCTTGCTCCTTTCCCACATCTTTAGCCCAAACAGTGGCCCTAAAGTCAAATATTGTGAGCGACGCGCTGCTTAACATTAATGCCGGCGCAGAAGTAGGCTTGGCTCCCAAGTGGAGCCTGGAACTTGTAGGCGATTTCAATGCCTGGACCCTCAGCGAGGGCAAACGCTGGAAGCACTGGAAGGCAATGCCCGAGGTGCGCTACTGGCTATGCGATCGCTGGGACGGCCACCATTTCGGTGCGCACCTTATAGGAGGGCAATACAATGTGGGTGGCATCAAGCACCTGAAGAAATTCCTTGGCACAGACTTCAGCCAACTATCCGACCGCCGCTTCCAAGGCTGGGAAGCCGGAGCCGGTCTCACTTACGGCTACGACTGGATCCTAAGCAAGCACTGGAACTTTGAGGCCGAGATAGGCATAGGCTGGATTTACACCCGCTTCGACACCTACCGCTGCGTAGGCTGCGGCAAGCAAGAGGGTGGCAAGCGCAGCCACAACTACTATGGGCCCACCAAAGCAGCCCTCAACCTGGTGTACACATTCTAATCATGAAATCCATTTTGCAATGAAATATTTGGGTACGTTTATAATTATGGTTTGCATCGCTCTGAGTGCTGGGGCCTCCGGCACTCAAGGCAGCGGTGTATGGGCCATGGAGAATGCTCGCCTCGAGCGCCAAGGCAATCTGATGCAAGCCACCATGGATTTTGACCTCAGCCGCCTGAAAGTGGCTTCTGAAGAAGCTATGCTGCTCACCCCCTATATAGTCAACGGAGCCGACAGCTTGGAGCTGCCCAGTGTGGGCATATATGGTCGCAACCGCTATTACCATTACCTGCGCAAGAGCCCGGGCATGCTGAGCCAGCGCACCGACGAGACAGTGATCCGCTCAAAGAATATGCCCCTGAGCCAGCCATACACGGCCATGACCACATATCAGGACTGGATGGACGGAGCCAAGCTGATAGTGAAATGGCGCGTCTACGGCTGCTGCTTCACTGTGCTCAACCAAGGGCAAGAGCTGGGCTCAGCTTATACTCAACCCGAGGAAGCTCCATTAGTGGCTGTGGAAGAAGCTTCCGTCACTCGCTGGATAAATATTCTCGAAGACACCTTGATCACAGGGTCGCTCGATGGAAGCGCGCGTGTAGAGTTCATTGTGGACCGCACCGAGCTGAGACCCGACTGGAGCAACAATAAGGCAGAGCTGGCCAAAATCACACAGAGCATCGACACTGTGCTTCAAGACAGCTGCGTGCAAATCACCGAAGTGTGGCTCAAAGGCTTTGCCAGCCCCGAAAGCCCTTACGCTCACAATGCTGATCTGGCTCGCGGCCGCGTAGAGGCAGTGAAAGCATATATTGAGAGCCTGTACCAATTCCCGGAAGGCATGGTCACCACAGAATATGAGCCCGAAGACTGGGACGGCTTGCGCCTCTGGGTGGAAGCAAGCAATCTCCCCCACAAGGAGGCTATCCTTAAAATCATCGACACCCCGATGGACAATCTCGACCGCAAGGAATGGCTAATCAAGAGCCAATATCCAAGCGAATACCAAACCATCCGCAAAGAGGCTTATCCGCCCCTGCGACATACAGAATACAAAATCAAATATCGCGTGACCAGAGTGGAGCGCATCGAAAAAACTGTAATATCAAATCAATAAACCTATACTAAGATGAAGACTGCCAAGTATCTTCTTGCCCTGAGCATGGCTGCAGTAATGGCCGCATGCTCAAGCGACGACCCCGCACCCCAGACAGTGCCCGCTGATGCACAGGGCAATGCTTATCTCAAGGTGCTAATAACCTCCGCCTCTTCCTCCGGTCGCGCCGACGACGGTGGCTATGTCAAGGGAGTCAACGAAAGTGATGTGGACCGCGCCGATTTCTTTTTCTATGATGAAGACGGTGTGTTTGTAGCACAAGCCAATATAGCACAAGCCTCCGACCAGACAGAAGACAATTTCGGATGGACAAGCTCTACTAAAAATGGCGTGGAACTAAATAGCAGCACTGTGATTGTACTAAAAGGCGTCACAGAGCTCAACTTTCCCAAGTATATGGTGACAGTCCTTAATCTGGAGAAAGGCTTCGCCGTACCCCAGACCCTCACAGAAATGGAGGCTTGCCTATCTGCCCTTCGCAACTCTGTAAACGGCTATTTCGTGATGTCCACATCAAGCTACGCTGGCTCTGGCTCGCCCTATTTCGCAAATGAGATCCAGGCTGGCGACTTCTGCGACGATCCCGACACGGCCAAGCAGCTCACCCCTATCGAAATCTATGTGGAGCGCTTGGCAAGCAAGGTGGAAGTCACCATAAGCGACAAAACCCATGCGGATGCCGACGACTACATTCCCTTGAAAGTAACAGTGGCCGGCAAAGACAATGGCTTGCTTGAGGGCAGCCTCGATGACACCAATGTGTCGGCCGAGCAAGTATATGTGAAACTCGGCAATTGGTCTGTGAACACTGTGGCTAAGACAAGCTATCTGATGAAGAACCTGAATAATTCCAACTTCATTGCCGATCCGACAGTGTGGGATTTCAGTACCAAAGCCAACTACACAGGATTTGAGTGGAATAGCTCCGATGACCATCGCTCTTTCTGGGGCAAATCATGTACATATAATCAAAAGGGCACCAACACCACCGCTGATACAAATTATAATTACATCACCTATGGCGATTTGGTGACCAAGGATAAGGGCCTCGATTACAACGAGAGCACCTATATTCCAGAGAACACTCAGCCCAGTGCCATTCTCACCAGCAACTTTGGCGAGAGCGTGACCAGCGTGGTGCTTCGCGCACAACTCTTCGACAGCGAGAAGAAGAATCCTATAGACGGCATCCTGTACAAGGGAGTGCTCTTCACCCCGCAGCGATACATAGAGTATGAGTTAGCTTCCCTCAAGACAAAGGGCAACCTGAATTTCTACACCCGAGCTACTGATGGCAAATTCAACCGCGTTGCCCCCGATGATGTGATTTGCATTATCAATGCCACAGGCTACACCAAGCTTAAGGTACGCAATGGTGTGACGGTTTATGAAATTCCCTCATTCGATGCAACCGCCACCCCCCTTGACAGCAATGGCAATGCAATAGACTTTACCGATACCGACAAGGTAGCAGCCTTGGCTACCACTTCAAAGGCTAAGCTCAACGGCTATTTCTCAGACTTCAACGGCACAGCCAACCAAGCCACATATTACGAGGGAGGCCACATGTACTATGTAATTCCTATCCAGCACTTGGTGAACCCCTTAGATGCTGACGGCAACTATGATGCCACTGCCAAGGAGGAAGGGCAGTATGGAGTGGTGCGCAACCATATCTACCAAATTTCTGTCAACAGCATTACAAAACTTGGCTACGGAGCCTACAGCCCTGACACTATGGAGAAATTCTGGCCATCGGATCCAACCAAGACACCGGACCCCAACGACCCCGACAACCCGAGCGATCCCGATGACACCAACAATCCCAATGTGCCTAACACACCGATTGATCCAGGAGATCCATCAGAAGGCAATGCTTACCAGGTAGGCGTAAATATCAACATCCTGGAGTGGAAAGTTGTAAGCTCTGGAGTTAATCTATAATCTGCATGAAGATGAACTGGTTAAAATATGCGATTTCCCTCTGCGGTGTGGCTGCTTGCCTGACAAGCTGCGACAACGTGATCTATGACGATGAGGGAAACTGCTCATACCATGTGCGCTTCCGCTATGATTACAACATGAAATGGGCCGATGCATTCCCGGCAGAGGTTACTGGCGTCACCCTTTATGCCATAGACCAGCAGGGAAAAATCGCCTACAGCGCAAAAGCCAGCGGAGACGCATTGCAAAGCGAGGGCTTCCAGATGGACATCAGCAGCTCGGATTTGCAGCCCGGCACCTACACCTTAGTGGCCTGGGGCGGAGATGAAGAGATAGGATCCTATCCCAAGCCCAGCGGCACAGCATGGAGCGACCTGCATGTGGAGCTTGAGCGCGACATCGACAGTGATGGCACGCATCACCACCGCACCCAGATGGATAGGCTTTACTATGGCGTGATTGCTAATTGCGAATTTTCAAAGTCGTATGGCGACACATTCACTGTGCCCATGATGAAAGACACCAATGATATCCGAGTGGTGCTGCAGCATCTCAACGGCGATGTAGTGGCCAAGGACGAATTTGATTTCTTCATCACCGATGCCAATGGGGCTTTGGATCACAACAATGCCATTTCCTCCGACACCGAGCTTACCTACCATCCTTGGCTGGTACGCGCCGGCAGCACCAGCTTGGGCGAAGTAAGCGATGGGCTTACCAACTTCAGCGCTGCGGTGGCTGAGTTCACCACATGCCGCTTGATGGCAGACCACAGCAGCTCGGCCCTGCTCAATATCGTAAAGGCTGAGGACGGAGAGACCGTGGTAAAGATACCTCTGATTGAAGCCCTGCTCTTAGTCAAGGGCTACTATCGCGACGAAAGCCGAGGCAGCCAGGACAATCCTCTGGGCGATCAGGAATATCTTGACCGTCAAGATGACTATAGCTTGACTTTCTTCCTGGATGAGAACTGCCACTGGATCAGCTCTGTAATCTACATCAACAGCTGGCGCATAGTGCTGCAGAACACCGAACTGTAAACTACCACCTACAACTTAAAAGTTAAAAGCATAGTCTATAAACTATAAACTATAAACTATAAACTATAAACTATAGACTATAAACTATAAACTATAAACTTAATGTTGTCACTGAAAATCAGACATATTACATATCTTCTAAGCTTGGCTCTGTGGGCATGCAGCAGCGACACTCCGGATGGGGTAATCCCGGCCAATCTTAAGACCGAGGAGGGCACAGCTCTTGAGCTCAACATCAGTCTGGGCTTAGCAAGCGCCTCAAATGGCAGCCGAGCCACTACGGAGAGCTATTGCGACGGCACTGATTTTGAGCGCACAATCAACAACCTCACCGTATTTCTCTGCGACTTGGATGCGGAGGGCAGTGTGGCTGTGAAAGATGGAGCCCCCGCGATAGTCTGGACCAGGATCCTACGCTCTGTGCCTACAATGCCTTGGATAAGCACAAGCCAATACAATAAGTTGGCATCGCAGGCTAAGTTCTACAATGTTACGCCTGGCACCAAGCGCGTATATATCGGGGCTAACCTCAATCAAGAGATGATAGACGCCTTTGTGGCTCAGGGTCCGGAAGCAATCTACAATCTCCCCGTGGGAGATATCAATATTGGCCAGACCTTGGCCGATGCCTCCACCGGCATGGCTTTCTTCTGCACCGAAGCCCAAGACATTGTGGTGGCAGACAACACTCACGAGGCCATCGATATGCATGAGTTCTCGCTTAAGCGCATGGCAGCCAAGGTGTTGGTAACAGCTTGCACTTACGGTGAGACAGAATATGTAAAATCTTCGAGCTCGTTCCGAGTGAAGCTTTCAGATGTATATTACACGGTAAATACAATCAACAATTATACCTATCTGCTCCAACAAGCTTCGGATCCTAACTGGAATGCGCTGGCCCCGGATGATTTCAACTATCACCCCATGGTGAGCTGGGTCAATTATGGTCAGTATTTCGAGGCTTGTCCTCGCTATTATGAGGCCAAGCTGCCCAGCAGCGGCAACTCCGATGTGTACTCCGAGGGCATCTATGTGCCAGAAAACAGCTACAACTACTCAGCCCTGTATTCAGCCGCCAACTCAGCCGCAAATAGCGCAGAAGATGCTCTGGAATTAGCTGAGCAGAATGTGACTCATGTGATTGTGCGTGCCAAGCTCACCCCCACTGTATTCTACCTGCCTTATGAAATAGTAGAATATATGTCGGGAACCACTTACTATGACAAGTTAGCTTCAGAGGCAGCCTCGGCCATCAATATCACCACATACGCTGGAGAGCAGGTCTATTATGATGATGCCAAGCCCGTGCGCATCTTCCTCCATACATGCGAAGATAATGATGAGAATGAGGCTAAGCTGCTGATGCAGGCCGATTTGGATCGCATGGCCTACTATGGCATTAGCGGAGAGTCGTTCTACTACGATGCTGCTGACAATTTCTACAGCTACGGAGCAGCTGCGGCTCTGGGCATGAACTACAATGACCCGTCCGAGGAAGGCAAGCTCGACATGAACTACACCGATGCCCGAGGCCAGGTGCAGACACTGCGCCTCTTTGTGGATGGCATAAGCACCTATCGCACTTTCCTGAGCAACACAGATCAAGAAGATTTCGACAAGGATGATTGGAGCGACGGGTGTGTCAACCGCGACACCTACTACATACTGCACATTTCGATGGTGAACAGCCCGGGCTTCGGCATCAATCCCAACCAAATTTTCATCGATACCCACGCATCGAAGATTGAATACGCCAATAGCTGGAATGCCAATGTAGATATTACCGATTGAGACCCACTATGAAATACCCGTTTTCTATATTAATCGTAGGCTTGTGCCTGGCCGCATGCAGCAGCGACACCCCCAAGGGAGAGGTAGTGGCGCCCACCGATGTGACCATCTATTCGCGAGCCAACGGAGCCACCACAGAAAGCGCGCAAGTGTTCCTGTGGACAGCCCAAGACTATCTCTCGCTCTTGGGAGCTGGCACTCTGGCAGCCGACTTGGCCCCCTACGCCCAGAGCACTATGCCCAACGAAATAGACGCCTACAATTACGACCCCGCACAAAACTCCGGTACCACTTACAATACCTTCCAGACCTATCCCACCCAGAATGACTATATTTATGCCACCGGCATAGCTCCCTCTTCAGCATTCAATGTGCCAGTGGCAGTGGGAGGATATGAAGAGATTGAGGTGACCAATACCGAGTGCCAGAACGGTTACACCGATTTTTTGGCCACCATCAACGATGGGCGCTCGCGAGGCAGAGGCAAAGCCAACGACTTCTTCGTAGTATCCAATGCGGCCTACGCCAGCCAGAATGAAGAGCGCGAGCTGAAGTTCCAGCACCTTACCGCATCAATAGCCATTGTGGCCAAGCGCGATAAGTCAACCTATGAAAAGATTGGCATCCGCAACATTGATGTAAGCATCGACAATAGCAAGGGGCAGCTGAGCGTGCCAGCAAGCATCAAGCGCTACAGAGTAGGCTCAGCCACAGCTTTTGAGACTGATGGCTCCCTATCCCACAACCCGGAAATCAATGCCTGGACCTACATCGTGGGAAAAGAAATCAGCACAATTCCTGAATTTTCAGTAAGCACCGACTATACCATCCCCATGGATGAGGAAATCTTGCTTACAAGAATATATGCCAATAGCACCGGCATCGAATATGGGACAGCAGTCAACCAGTTCGACCCCCTTGCCTATGACGCAAGCAACAAATTAGTGCTCAATCTCAGCGCTGAGGAGCTGGCAAAGCAACCTACGCTCACATTGCACTTAGAGTACGATGTGTTCTATCCCAATTCACAAATTGAGAGCCAAAGGCTTAGCAAGGATGTGACCGTAAGATCCTGGGACCTGACCACCCTGAGCGATGCTGTGAGCACTGGCAGCCGATTCCTCCCTGGCTTCTATTATCAGGTGACACTGAATTTCAAGCCAGATGCCGTGGCTGTGGAAGCCAGTCTGCTGCCCTGGACAGAGATTGGTCCATACTATTATACCATTTGGGGATCTGAAACACCGAGTATATGATGAAACACGGTCTTTTATATCAAATACTTGCCATGCTGGCCACATGCTTGGTGATGTTCACCAGCTGCAGCGATGACACCAGCGCCTATAATCTGGGCAACGACGATGGCGTGCGATTGACGGCCCGCAAGGCAGAGCAAACCATCTCCCGCGCCGATGGGGGAGGATATTTTGCCGTAGGCACCAAGTACCGCATCTGGGCTTACGATGAAAATAGCGCTGCCGTACTCAATGGCGACATAGCCACTGAAACAGAGAGCCACTATCTGCAATTTGACAGCGACAAGCAGCGCAAAATCCGTGAGAAGCGCGCAATTTACGGCTTTACTTACAATAATGCCGACATCTTTGACGAGATTGCCGATCCTACCAGCTTTGCCATAGACTACAACCCCTATCTGGCCACAGAGCAGGAAGGCTCGCAGATCGACCCCGGCTTCAATGACTACTGCCGAGGATACCTCGACTTCGATGCCAGCACTTACGATTCGGGCGTAGCGCATATCGTGTTCTCACACATCTTGTCGCAAATGCAGATTGCCATTATCCAGCAAGGCATCGATGACCCCGGGGCAGAGACTGGCGAGAAAGCCCGCTACGACATTAAGCTCAAGGAGGCCAAGATCATTGGCATCAAATACAAAGGCACTTACGACATCTTAGCCGATGCCATGACCCTGACCGCCGACAAGCGCGACCGCGCTTTTATCATCTACAAAGACGGCAAGGACATTCCCTACCAGAACGACGATGACGATGAGACCAATCTGCTGGTGCAGACCCTCTTTGTGCCTCAGCAGCGCGATGCCGATGACCCAGTAAAGATACAGCTTACAATCACTGGATCTGACGCTGGAAAGTTCGCCAACGCCAACAACGCATACACCACTGATGGCGAAGATGTTACCGTCACCATTGATCTTTGCGACCAAAACAAACAGACCCTCTCTTTCCTACCCAACTATCTCTACAAATTCGTGGTGGTATTCCAGGGCGATGATGCCAACATCGTGTCAATCACTCCATACATACTGCCTTGGCTGGATGGCGAGACCGACAAATCTGATGAAAATGGCGGCTACCAAGAGCAAGAGGTGGGCATTCCCTCGGTCTTCGCCGATGTGCAATGGAACGACCGCTACATGGGAGCCAGCCGCGCCGGGGCCACATCAATGGAAGAATTTGTAAATGCCACAGGCTATTTCTACCAGAAGGACCGCACGGTGCCCTTCTTCCCAGCCCTCTACGATCCCAGCTACGACGGCTACCTGATCGAGCGAGGCACCGGCAAGGTATGGACATTTGAAAAATTTCTCAAGCCCGATGGCACAGAGATGAACGATGCAGATCTGACCACTTTCAAATCACAGTGGAAGACAGATCTTACCGGATACAACATAGCCTTGGGCGGGGTAATAGTGGCTGATGCCGATGGCAACACTTATGAGATAGCCATGAATATGTCCACAGAAAGTACCCCGAAGCTGATCGGTTACAAGCAGGACGGCACCAAGATGGACGGCGTCACGGTGCAATCTCCAGTGCGCATCTTCACCCGCGCCGGAGGCAAGTGGGAACCAGTTTACTATTCTTGCTATTCTGGCACAAACGATGACCAGCAGACCACCAAAACCGATTACACTGAGATGTGGAAATTGCCCAAGGTAATGCCTATTACCTCTTATTTCCTCACACCCCGGCAATTGCTAAGCTTGCGCCAAACAGGAGCCTTCCATCGCCACCGTTTCTGGCACGACCAGTTCCTCACCTACTCTTTATCAGGCACTGTCACAAATAAATATGACAATGACAATGATGATGATGGCCCGACAGATGGATACGAAGAAATTTACCCAAACCAGTATGTATGCACTGTGGACGAGTTTAACGGTAGCAACTTCATACGCTATGCCGGAGCCTTCTCATTCTACAGAGACTGGTACTGGGAAGGCAACAGCCAACCGGCGTACACTTGGCAAGATGTCAACAAGCAGCCCTGCCCTCCCGGCTGGCGCCTGCCCACAAAGAATGAGATGTTCACCATTCTGCCCAGCACTCCCTTGGCCGGCAACATTTGCATGCTCGACCACATGGGCATAGCTGATGGAGCGCTTGGCGGCGACTATGCCAAGCAGATGCCCAATCTGGAGGCCTATGTGCATTTGCCTTGGACACAAGAAGACGATCTATACCCCTCAGTGACAAAGACCGATGCCTCAAAATACCAAGATTGGGATTTTTCCCACTGGGATGACATATATTTTCCATCAGGCGACCCATACAAGGGAGATGAAGCCCAATATGTGATTTCGCGCCGAGAGTGGACGGCTGAAGAATGGAGCGCCCTTTCTGATGATGAGCAAGCCCTTTTTGGCAATAAAGTGGAGAATTATACTGCTTACCACTCTAAAGTGGATGGTATGATCGACAAGTGCCTGACTAATCAGAATACCACTGATAATGGGGACGGCACATATATGGACGATGTGAAATGGGGCGTAATCTACGCCATCAAGAAGCAGGGCACCTCGGATGCGTACCGCATGCGCTGGAGAGTGGAGAGAATTCCCGGCTCCAATACAAGCCAAGAGGCATACCAATTGGTGGTTGAGAAGTACAAGGCTTCAAATACCGACAAGCTTTATTACAAGCTCACCGACATCAACAGCCAATACTTCTTCCTCAACTACGATTGGGCGGTGCCCGAGTCTGTGCTCTATTTCCCAATCACCGGCATTATAGGCGAATATCTGATGACAGAATACACTGGTGGCAAATTCGGGTGCGCTATCTATAACTATGGCACCGAAACCATTCTGCTGACATCCGACTATGACAGCTACAATGGCAAGATTTTCCAGTCATCATACCGCATTAAGATTGCTGGCACCAATTTCTCCAGCCAGTACATTTATCCCACAATGGACCAGTTGGCGCAAGGCGGCCAAGTGCGTCCTGTAAGAACTTCACGATAAAAGCAGCTGTATATGCATAAGCTTAAATACATATTCCTTACGGCTCTGGCCTGCGGCAGCGCAGCATGCAGCAGTGATGCCCCCGCACCGGAGCCAATCACCACGCCGAGCACAGAAAGCTCCGACCTTGTGGCTGTCACCTTCAATGCGCCCTCAAATTATGGCGCTCCGCTCTGTGATAGCGGTCGAGCCGGAGGCGATTATGAAGCCGACTTGTCCAAGGCTGTAAAGACAGTGGTGGCCGATGGGTCCTCGCTGTGGGTGGTGTATTGCGAACTCTCCAATGTGCAAAAAGATGGCAATGGCGAGATCACTTCTTACGACGAAGGCGCCTACACTCTCAAATCGTATGTAGTGAAACGGTCCGAGGAGATGGGCAGGTCGGTGCTTTACCCATGCACGGTGGATGATGCGGGGAATGTGCTGTACGAGACATCAAGCCCGCTGTACCTTAAGCGCAATGGCTATTACCTATTCCGGGTGATGGGACCGGCTCGCAAGCTTACTGACGCTCTGGGCCTGATGATACAGAATGGCGAATATGTGTATAGCACCGATGACCGCTACGAGCAGACTGAGCGTACCCTGATCGATGTGGAGGCCGAAATTCAAAAGGCCACAACCGGCCAGATACAGCCCGATGAAATTGTGGTGGAGCTAAATCCCATGATTTATCAGGTAGCCCAGCTAAAGTTCACCCTCGCGTCGGAAGAAATTCCCTTGACAGATGAGAATGGCAATGTAATCAAAGATGCCTATGGCAATGATCTTACATACTACCCTGTGCACTCCATAGAGGTGACCAACTCAGGCGTGGTAGTCACAGGGCTTCAGGATACCTATGACCTCAAGAGTCCCGGAGCTAACTGGACCATGCTCTCGCCATACATTGACAAAAAGCCGGGCAAGGTGACAGCCTATCACACAATCTACGCCCCTACTATCCTGACAGAGCACGAGGTAGTGTTTGAGACGGGCATACTCCCAGTTGACGCTGTGGCCACCCCTATTATCGTAGAGTTTTATCTGCGCATCAATGGTGTGCCAACCCAGCTGCAAATGATGCTTAACAACAAGATGTTCCTCCACGCCTATTGCTACCACTACAAAGGCATAATCTCTGTGACCGAGGGCATCTCTATCCTGGAGTGGCAGAAGGTGGTCAACAGCCAGAGCGTAGAAGTTGACATTCTCCCCAATGACCCTAACGACCGATAAGCTATGAAATCGAAGTTGACATATATCTTGAGCTTGGCCGCAATGCTGGCCTTAGCGGCATGCAGCGACGCGCCCGACCTGGGCATGGATCTTGACATCGACCAGACCTACGATGATGGCAATCTCTTCCATCTCACAGTGGCCCCAATGGTGGGCGAGGAGGTGGCCTCAGAGAGCCGCGCATACAATTCCATGACTCCGGACCGCGAGAATATGATACAGAGCCTCTTTGTGCTGCAATTCGACAGCGAGGGCAATATGCGCCGCATGGACAATGGGCAGCGCTATCTTTATCAGGACTTTATCACTTACACCAGCACTCGAGGAGTAAGCATGGTTACTGAGCAGAATATGCCGGACTTGGTGCTGATGTCGTCGAGCAGCGAAATGCACACATGCATCATTGCCAATGCGGACTATGACAAGATGATTGCCCTGCTCTTTCCTACTGGTGACCAAGACAAGCCGGTGACTTGGGAGGAATTCCAGGAACTGCAGTTCGAGCTGTCATTTGCCACCGATGAGGATATCGAAAAGGACTCCACCTTGGAGCGGGGCCATCTGACCAAGACATTGATGTTTGGATACTACAAGGGTGTAATCTCCAAGACCGGGTTCACACTGGGACTGGGACGCATAGTGTCGCGCATTCAGGTGAATTTCATACCTGAGAACACTGCCTATGTCAGCGAGGATATGTTCTTCTTCGGTGCGATGCATAATGTGGAGCGTTCGTCATATTTCTTTGTGCCCAGTAATGACTCCCCGCATAATCATCTGCCGGATGGCGAGATTTTCATGCTTGACTCAAAATACATCGACTTCACAGAGAATGGTGGAACTATCACTTACTACACGGCTCCCCATGTGGGCTCTTCGATTAAAAGCGAAGAGGATGCTACGATAATGAACCTGTGGTGCGTACGCGGCACTTGGGATGAGACTGAGAATGCTTATGTGGTAACCGAAGATAGCTGGCCCACCTGGGATGACAGCCACATCTCAATAATACTTGGGTCTGACCCTGCCAACGGGGATTACTCTCTTAACCGCAATACCATCTACCAGTATGATGTGAGCATGAAGTTCCCCGTGCCAGTGTATGCCGATTGGATTCAGTTCGACTCTGATTATGCGGATTCCTTTGGAGATGACCTTGAGATTGATTCAGATTTCACCACCGGAGAGGCTGCTATCACGCTTGAGTGTAATGTTCTTACCAAAGGCACTATTGACATCGACAAGATGTTGTCAGGCGCTTTGAAAGACAACGAAGTTTACTATAGTCTGGCACCATTGGCTCAGCAGCCAGCCTCTGTGACGCAGGAGATGTACGACTGGCTGGCCCAGCAATTGAATGTCACCTATTCCCGCGCCAACAATGTAAGCAGCGCCCTCTTGGGAGATTGTACTTTTGAGGGGCTGTCGCAATTCAAAGAAGGATTCTACCTGTCAATTGAAGGCAATTACTCGGTTAAGCTTAAGGTTAACCTGAAATACACATATAGCGATCTCCAGTTTAAAGATTCATCGTCGTTGGAGGCATTGGGAGTGAGCGTAATCACTCCATTCGTGGATGCAGGCGTAAACGACGGCTCAGCGGTAATCACTGTGGATGGGGTAAAGTTGGTCAGCGGCTTGGATCTTTCGGCTTTGTTCGATGGCTCAGCCCCTACGGGCTATTATATGACTACAGAACCTCAGGGCTCTGCTGCTATTGAAAAGTATAGTATCTTGGAAGCCTCGCTTTCTGGCACCACTTTCAAGCTTGCTGATAATCTCAATAAAGACTTGGGTGGCACTGATGGCGACAATGCCGGTTTCCACATATGGCTTGAAACAGACCGTTATCCTCTGGATCTCAACATCCGCATCATTGATCCATTAAAGGATGTAAATTTCAGTGGACTTATGGGTAATGCCAGCTATAATGTCGGGTACAAATACAATGACGTAGCATTTAAGCCTGGCGTAAATGAATTCGATTTAGCTTCAGCCCTTCGGACAGAAACGTGGGATACGTACGATAAAACTACCTCTGATTATTACATTAGCAACGACGGTTTCTTCACAAATTTCAAATCACAATTGAAATTCGGTGATGATGTATTAGTGGATGCGGGATTAATCGACGGTGAAGATTCAAAGAAATATTCAGCCGGAGATAATCCATGTGTGGTTTGGTATGATAGGGAGTTTAGCCCGGTATCGGAAAAATTAGAAGAGACTACCGATACTAAATATTTTACAGATCGGGATCATCTGAAATATGACGATGGTGAAGACACTTTCGTTTATAATCAAAAGGATGTGTTTCATAATTTTTGGTGGAGTTATGACGACACTTATGACCACCTTAGCAAAGCTTCCTCCATTGTACCAGACATTTGTGAATATTACGGCATTGATATTACACCTGAAGGAAAGGTGGTTACAGGAACAAATTATGGAGGCTTTGGCTTTTACCTCCAAATAAACGCCTATTTTCAATATGCTTTCGGCATAAAGCGTTTGAGTTCTGAACAAAAATTCATAATATTATACATCAATTACCACTATATAGATGCCAATGCCACATGGCCCCGCATGAGCAGATTCCCAAATGGTCAATGGATATAGCAATTCCCATTACTACCAATACATCTCTCCCTCTCCCAATATCCTTATAGTTCCACGGGCTGCCCCACCGGCAGCCCGTGACTTTTAATTATTTAAGTTTCCAAAGTTAGTTCTATGAACAAAAATATCGGTATAGAAATTT
>CAZRYC010000041.1:17559-25859 GCA_964604175.1 uncultured Bacteroides sp. | reverse complement strand
GTGTTCTACGAGATGCTACAGAAAAGTTGCATTTAGAAATTGAATCTACGCTACATTTTTTTGGTTTTTTATTGTTTTTTGTTTACTTTTGCAATTGTATTTTGGGAAAAAGGTTTTTTTCGCCTGGCTGACCCTCCTTATCGCAATATAGCAGAAAAGAATGTTAACATCATAAGTCACTATGGACAAGGTAAAAGTAACCAAACAAGAGGTCCACGACCGCGTGAAGACCCTCTACGAGGCTTGCGAAGCTCAGCTTACAGCCGCCGAGCGCAAAGAGCAAGAAAAATACGCCGACATGGTGCAGAACCACAACGACAAAGTGTTCCTCTGCAAAATGCTCGACGAAACATCTCAAATCCGCGACAACCGCAAACTCGCCAAGCGCATCATGGAGCTCGTGAAGCAGTACGGCATCCCCGGCTTCTTCAACGCCCGCGACCGCTTCCTGTTCAAGGTCTTCTGCGCCACCGGCAACCTCCCCTTCGTGCCCAGCATCGCCATCCCCATCATCAAATGGCGCACCCGCAAAGATACCACCGCCGTTTGCCTCGACGCCGAAGAGAAAGCCCTCGACAAACACCTTAAGACCCGCAAAGATCAAGAGGTGGGCCAGAATGTCAACCTCCTCGGCGAGGTAGTGCTCGGCGACCACGAAGCCGACCACCGCTTCGAGAACTACCTCCAGGCCCTCGAAAACCCCGAAATCAACTATATATCAGTAAAAATATCCGGCATCTACGCCCAGACCCACGCCCTCAACTACGAAGAGGCTTTCCCCGAGCTGGTGCGCCGCATGACCCTCCTATACCAAAAGGCCATCGACTTCCCCTATGTCGACAAGCATGGCAAGAAGTCGCCTAAGTTCATCAACCTCGACATGGAGGAGTACAAAGACTTCCACATGACCAAGAAGCTCTTCTTCGAGGTGCTCAGCCTGCCGCAGTTCAAGAACTATGAGGCCGGCATCGTGGTGCAAGCTTACCTGCCCGACGCCTGGGACTTCCAGACCGAGCTGCTCGAGTTCGCACACAAGCGCGTGGCTGAGGGCGGTTCGCCTATCAAGATGCGCCTCGTCAAGGGTTGCAACCTCGACATGGAGAATGTCGTATCCAGCCTCCGTGGCTGGGAGATGCCCTGCCGCGACAGCAAGGTGGAGGTGGATGCATGCTACATGAACATCCTCGAGCGCGCCCTCATCCCCGAGAACGCCGCCGTGCTCCACATCGGCATGGCCGGCCACAACCTCTACTCCATAGCCTACGCCTATCTGCTGACCCAGAAATATAAGACCCCGACCACCGACTTCTGCTTCGAGATGCTCGAGGGCATGGCCAACCACCTGTGGCGCGCCCAGAAAGACCTCGGCTGCTATGTGCTGCTATATGCCCCCGTGGTGAAGGACGAGCACTTCCTCAACGCCGTATCATATCTGGTACGTCGCCTCGACGAGAACACCGGCCCCGAAAACTTCCTGGCTTACTCGTTCAACCTCAAGCCCGGCACCGACACCTGGGACTTCCTGGCTAAGCAGTTCGAGGACGCCTACGACATGAAGGACAAGATCTTCAACGGCCAGAAGCGCCAGCAGGACCGCAACAAGCCCTACAAGGCTTGGGAGCCCTCCTGGGAGATGAAGAACGAGCCCGACACCGACTTCGACCTATTCCCCAACCAGCGCTGGATCGAGAAGGTCTACGAGAAATGGCAGAAGAAGCCCGGCGACAAGGTGGATGTGATCCCTCTGCAGATCGGCGACAAGACCATCGTGACCGACTCGCGCGCCGAATACTACGACCGCTGCCAGAACGACGATGTGAAGGTATGCGAGATGTGCAAGGCAAGCCCCGAGCAGATTGAGGAAATCCTCAAGATTGCCGACGAAGATCCCTCCGGCTGGCGCAAGAAGACACTCGAAGAGCGTCACAAGATCCTCACCGACGCCGCCAACGCTGTGGCTTCGATCCGCGGCGAACTGATTGGCTGCATGAGCGCCATCACCGGCAAGACCATCGTGGAGGCCGACGTGGAGGTCAGCGAGGGCGTGGACTATGCTCGCTACTACACCACCTCGGTGAACAAGTTTGAAGACCTGGGCACCGTGGAGATGTCGCCTAAGGGCACTATCCTGGTGATTTCGCCCTGGAACTTCCCCTGCGCCATCCCTCTGGGCGGCGTCTGCGCTGCCTTGGCTACCGGCAACACCTGTATCCTCAAGCCCGCCACTGTGGCCGCTCCCGTGGCCTGGATGTTCTGCGAGGCCATGTGGAAGGCCGGCGTGCCTAAGGAGGCCCTGCAGTGCGTGATCACTCAGCGCGAGGCCCTGAGAGTGCTCACCTCTTCGCCCGTGATCAAGCACACCATCCTCACCGGTGGCACCGACACCGCCCAGCAGCTTATCCGCACCAACCCCGACAAACCGCTCAGCGCCGAGACCGGCGGCAAGAATGTGATGATCATCACCGCAGCTGCCGACCGCGACCACGCTATCATGAACGCTTGCGCCAGCGCTTTCGGCAACGCCGGCCAGAAGTGCTCCGCGTGCTCGCTGCTCATGGTGGAGGAGAGCGTGTACAACGACAAGACATTCCAAAGCAAGCTCATCGACTGCGCCACTTCGATGAAGGTGGGCTCGGTGTGGAACAAGGGCAACATCGTAGGCCCCATGATCACCAACAAGAACGAGAAGCTGCTCAAGGCCCTCGATACCCTGGAGCCGGGCGAAAGCTGGCTCGTGCCTCCACGCTGGGTGGATGAGAAGCACTATATCTTAGCCCCCACTATCAAGTGGGGCGTTAAGCCGGGCAACTATTCGTTCAAGACCGAGCTCTTCGGCCCGATGCTGAGCGTATGCCCCGTTAAGGATCTGAAGCACGCTGTGGCTTGGGTCAACATCCTGCCTTACGGCCTGACCTCCGGCTTGCAGAGCCTCGACGAGGCCGAGCAGAAGTACTGGCGCGACCATGTGCAGGCCGGCAACCTCTATATCAACCGTGGCATCACGGGCGCTATCGTTAATCGCCAGCCCTTCGGCGGCATGAAGCTCTCTGCTTTCGGCCCGGGCCTGAAGGCCGGCGGCCCCAACTATGTGGCTCAGTTCATGAACATCAGCGACATCAAGGGAGCCATCAAGGAATGGGAGAAGAGCTATCAGGAGGCATGGGACAAGGAGTTCAATGTGGCTCGCGACTGGAACCACTGCATCGGCGAGCAGAACCTCTTCCGCTATCGCCCGATCAAGACCATGGGCTTCCGTGTGATCAACGGCGACCGCATCGACGAGGTGGAGAAGGTCATCGAGGCCTGCCGCATCGTGGGCGTGAAGCTCACCATCAGCATAGGCCAGAAGAACCCGATCCTCGATAAGGTGCGCGCCATGTGCGAGAAGTGCGGCGTAGAGTGCAAGGTGCAGAAGAAGGAGGATTTCATCAAGGATATCCCGCAGTACGAGCGTCTGCGCACCGTCAATGCCGACGTGCACCAGAGCCTGTGGCAAGCTGCTGCCGATAACGACAAGTTTATCGCCAGCCTGCCGCCGTTCCGCGAGGGCCGCTTGGAGCTCATAAACTACATCAAGGAGCAGGTGATCACCTACGAATACCACCGCTACGGCTCCATGCCCGTCATCCCCCAAGACCAATAATCCCCCCCCGTGGGTGGCGCCACCCCTCATCGTGGGTGTTGGAGTTGGGTGAGCTTGCTCGCCCCGGCCGTAGGCCGACAGCACCACCCCTGAATTACATTCGCCTGGTGCTGAAGCCCTATCGGGCTGGGCGAGCAAGCTCACCCGACTCCAACACCCATGGCGAGGGTTGCCGTCACCCCTCACCCACCCAGCTACCACCAACCCTCGCCACCCCCGCTCGGAGGAGGTCCGCTTGCGGGCCTCTACCATCAACCCTCACCCACCCGGTGGCATCAACCCTCATCGTGGGTGTTGGAGTTGGGTGAGCTTGCTCGCCCAGCCCGTAGGGCTTCAGCACCACCCCCGAAAACACGCGGAGGGGCCTGGCGCACTGCCAGGCCCCTCCCTCTCTGTTTTCACTGTTTAGACTTGGGTCAGAAGTTGGTCTGCGGTGAGCTCGCCAGTGTGGCGGTACGTCTCCTTGCCGTCCTTGAAGACGATGAACGTGGGGATTGACTCCACACCCGCCTCTTTGGCGCACTCTTGATGTTGATCGATATCATATCGATAGATCTTTACTTTGCCGGCGAGCTCCTTCTCAAGCTCCGCCATGATGGGCTCCATGTGTTGGCAGTGGGGGCACCAGGTGGCATAGAACTCGATGAGCACTGTGCCCGGTTGATGGATTGCTTCGGTGTACTTCATAATACAGATTAATTAGTCCAAATACAACAAGCATCGCCCTAACAAAGTTTTCAGTTTTCAGTTTTCAGTTTTCAGAGCTGGGTTAGTGGTTAGGGGTTTTCAGTTTTCAGTTTTCAGTTTTCAGAGCTGGGTGGGCGGGGTCAGTTTTCAGTTTTCAGTTTTCAGAGAAAAAAATATTTCTATTCAATGAATAGTTATCAGTTCAACTGAAAACTGAAAACTGAAAACTGAAAACTGAAAACTGAAAACTGAAAACCCTACAACCACTTCCGCACCGCAGCCTCAATCCTTGTGGGATCATCCACGCGGTCCACCAGCTCGCCAGCCCCGTTGATCACAAAGGTCACCGGGATGGTGGTGATATTGTAGCGGATGATATCCTCGCCCACGGCTGTGGGGTCCTGGCGCACTGCGATCCAAGGCAGGTTCTTGGCTGCTTGCATCCATTGCACCTCGTCCTGGTCCAGGGCCACCTGGTAGATGGCTATGCGTTGTGGCCGGAACAACTCATACAGCCGGTTCAGCTCCACATTGTAAGCCACCGACACATCCGTGTCGTAACTGGTAAAGCTCAGCAGCGTCACCCCCGCGTTAGCCGCAGTCTCAGTGAGCGAACGCTTCTTGCCATTCACGTCATAGAGCTCGAGCTCGAAGAGATTTACCACCTGGGCCTCCATCACAGTGCCGGCCCCGGCCATGCCAAGAGCCGCGCGGCCCTGCTGGAAGCGGTCGATCAGATAGCGGGTGCGCGGGTCGTCGGGGTACTGCGCGGCATAGCGGTTGGCCACGGCCCCCAGCATCTTCACATCCTGGCGCCGGTTGGCGCTGTAGAGCGGTTCGCCGGCGATGGTCTTGTTCACCAAGTAATAGGCTATCAAGCCTATGGAGTCGCGCAGGATGATGTCGTTGAGCTCGCGCTTGAATGCGGAGTCGGTGGCAGCATAGCGCGTGCCGTGGCTGGCAACCGCGTCGGCTATGCGGTTGTCGATCTCCACCATCTGCATGGCCATGGGAGTGCCAGCTAAGCCGTAGCCCTTGTCGAAGTGCAGGGCATCGGCATAAAGCTCAAGCGCGTCCACCGAGTCGATGGGAAAGTATATGGCCTTGCCATTATAGCTCAGGCGGTAAATATCGGGGTGGGCGGCAGCCTCGGCAGCAGCGTACGAGAAGCCGCCCTTGGCATCGAGGGCAAGCGAGTCGATCAGATACCAGGAGGCTCCGTTGAAGCCCTGGAGGGCCACCTTTTCGCCCTCTTGGGCATTGTCCACGGTGCCGCTCACCTTCCAGCCCTTCTGGCCGGAGCAGGCGCATGCCAAGGCCATGGCGGCGCAGCCTGCGGCTATCAGAGATTTCTTCATCAGCGAGGATGTTAAATGGTGATATGCTTGCGGATGTCAGCGGCGATCTGGGCCAGTTCTTCCTGGCTCAGGTGCAGATGCTCCTTGTTGAAATACATGTCGCTCTCCTGGGTCATGGGCACCAGGTGTATATGGGCGTGGCGCACCTCCAGACCGATCACGCACTGGCCCACCTTCTCGCAGGGGATGGCGGCCTTGAGGCCGGCGGCCACCTTCTTGGCGAAGATCTGCAGGTCGGCCAGCTCCTGGTCGGAGAGGTCGAAGATATAGTCCACTTCCCGCTTGGGGATTACTAAGGTGTGACCCTTGGCCACAGGGTTGATGTCGAGGAAAGCATAGTGCTTGTCGTCCTCGGCGATCTTGTGCGAGGGTATCTCCCCCGCAGCTATTTTAGAAAACAGGGTAGGCATTTTTTTCAGTTTTCAGTTTTCAGTTTTCAGTTTTCAGTTCAGGGTTAGTGGTGCCAGTTTTCAGTTTTCAGTTTTCAGTTTTCAGTTCAGGGTTAGCGGTGCCAGTTTTCAGTTTTCAGTTTTCAGTTTTCAGTTCAGGGTTAGTGGTGCCAGTTTTCAGTTTTCAGTTTTCAGTTTTCAGTTCTGGGTTAGTGGTGCCAGTTTTCAGTTTTCAGAGCTGGGTTTTCAGTTTTCAGAGAAAAAATATTTCTATTCAATGAATAGTTATCAGTTCAACTGAAAACTGAAAACTGAAAACTGAAAACTTAGAACTGAAAACTGAAAACTGAAAACTTAGAACTGAAAACTGAAAACTGAAAACTGAAAACTAAAAAACCTAATACGAAATCTCTACTATCTCGAATTGCATCAGGCCGCTGGGCACGCGGATCTCCACCACCTCGCCGAGCTTGTGGCCCAGCAGCCCCTGGGCTATGGGGGTGGAGGAGGCTATTTTCTTCTCCTTGAGATTGGCTTCGCTGTCGGCCACGATGGTGTACTCCATGGTGGCCCCATTCTTGATGTTCTTGATCTTCACCTTGTTGAGGATCTGCACCTCGTCGGTGTTCAGTTTGCTGTCGTCCAGGATGCGGGCGTTAGCCACCAGGTCCTTGAGCTGCGAGATCTTCATCTCGAGCATTCCCTGGGCCTCCTTGGCAGCGTCGTACTCCGCGTTTTCGGAGAGGTCGCCTTTGTCGCGGGCCTCGGCGATGGCGCGAGAAATTTCGGGTCGCTTCACTGACTCCAGGTAAGCGATTTCCTCCATTTTCTTTTTGTACCCTTCGCGGGTCATGTAGGTTATTGCCATGGCAATCGGGTTATGGTTAATTTTTAAAAGATCATGTTTCTTAGAAGTGCACGGAGTGCACGCCTGAGGATAAGAAGTGCACGGAGTGCACGCCTGAGGGTAAGAAGTGCACGGAGTGCACGCCTGAGGATAACCCACGGCTTTATGCCGTGGGGGTTCAAGAGGCTTCACCTCTTTTCAGCCCCCGGAGGGGGCGTCTAATAGTCAAATCCAAGTTAATCAGACGTGCCCTCTGGGCACTTACCTCATGGCTGTATTTTTGTCCCACGGCATAAAGCCGTGGGTTATCCACAGACGTGCCTTCCAGGCACTTAAGGCTTGAGTAACTTGAATTAAAAGTCACAGAAAAAAATTAAGGAATCACCGCGAATTGCTGCTCGGTGAACCCTTGATTAACATCAAATTGTGTATGTATCCTTTGTCACTGCAAAGTTAGTGACTTTTTTTGACTAAATCTCTTAAATAAAGTTAAATTAAGGGGGTTTATAGTTTATAGTTTATAGTTTATAGTTTATAGTTTATAGTTAGGTTGGGGGTTAATCGTGCCCTTCGGGCACTCCTGGGGGGGGAGGAAAGTCGGCTTTAGGCCCCCGCACTCGCTATCGCTCATACGGGGTTACGCACATCTCGTGCCCTTCGGGCACTCCGAGGATGCAATGGGTTGGGGGTGGGTGATGTCAACCCTCGCCCACCAAGGTCGGGGCGGGTCCGCTTGCGGGCCCGGTTGCATCAACCCTCGCCCACCAAGGTCGGGGCGGGTCCGCTTGCGGGCCTCTCCCATCAACCATCACCACCCCGGCTGGCGTCAACCCTCACCATGGGTGTTGGAGTTGGGTGAGCTTGCTCGCCCAGCCCGTAGGGCTTCAGCATCAACCGGTGGTAATTCCCTTTTGGAGTCGGGTGAGCTTGCTCGCCCAGCCCGGTAGGGCTTCAGCATCAACCGGTGGTAATTCCCTTTTGGAGTCGGGTGAGCTTGCTCGCCCAGCCCGTAGGGCTTCAGCATCAACCGGTGGTAAATCAGGGTTGGTGAAAGAGGCCCGCAAGCGGACCTCCTCCGAGCGGGGTTGGCGAGGGGTGCCGCTGTCGGCCTCCGGCGGCGCTTCGCTTCGATAAGCTCGCCCAGCCCGTAGGGCTTCAGCATCAACCCTCGCCCACCAAGCTCGGGGCGGGTCCGCTTGCGGGCCCGGTGGCCACTGGGTTGGTGCTGTCGGCCTACGGCCGGGGCGAGCAAGCTCACCCAACTCCAACACCCATGGCGAGGGTTGGTGCCGCTAACCACTAACCACTAACCACTAACCACTAACCCCCCAACCACTAACCACTAACCCTGAACTGAAAACCGAAAACTGAAAACT
>CAZRYC010000041.1:4250-17459 GCA_964604175.1 uncultured Bacteroides sp. | reverse complement strand
GAAAACCCCCAACCGCCCACCCTGAACTGAAAACTGAAAACTGAAAACTGAAAACCCCCAACCGCCCACCCTGAACTGAAAACTGAAAACTGAAAACTGAAAACTAAAATACCCCCCTTCAAATGTTAAAAATCCAGGCCGTTAACAATCTTTAACAAATTAGGGGGGTATTTGTGAAAATATGTGTAAATTTGCCAGCAATGAAAATTGTGAATTTATCGATAATTCAATGAAATGTTAATAAATCAATCAATTACGGGGATTTCCCCTAAAACATATTTAGACAATTCCCAACAAAAATAAACCTAAAATAATCTCATAAAAGGAAATTACCTGATTAGCATAAACACAAAAGCCGCAATATCGAATAAAACAACAATAAAATAAGTAACTAATTACCCAAATTATTTAACCAAAAACATTACTGCAATGAAAAAATGGACTTATTTAGTCGCATCAGTATCGGCAGCCCTCTGCTTCGGCAGCGTGGTTACATCCTGCGTCGATAATGATGAACCCTTCGGCATTCAGGAAGTACGCAAGGCATACGCCGAGCTCCTGAGCTCGAAAGCTGTACTCGCCGATGCACAGGCTCAGGCTGCCCTTGCACAGGCCGAGGCTGAAAAGATAAAGGCTCAAGCTGAAGCTACTAAGGCTGAGGTTGAGAAAATCAAAGCTGAGGCTCAGGCCGAAATCGACAAAGCCGCTTCAGAAGCTGAAACAGCTGCCATTAAAGCCTATTATGAGGCTCTGATTGCCCAAGTGCAGCAGGAGACCCAAAATAGCATTGTCGAAGCTGAGCAAAAGCTTGCCATTCTAAAACTCAAATATGAGAAATTGCTTATCGCTTATGAGCAAGACAAACTAGATCTAAGTGAATCACAGCTCAGTTTTGTTGATTCTTACTATGCAGCCTATCTAAATGCACTGCTATTATTCAATCAGGCTAATGAGGAATACATCAGAGCACAGCAAGAGCTGCTGAAAGATCAGATTGATCTTGAAGGCAAGCAGCTCCAGAAGCAGCAGCAATATGAGAACGCTGTAGCTGAGGCTGAGAAGGCTCTGGAAAAGGTTGAGAAAACCTTGGCTGATTATCAAGGATATCTGGAAGAGGTGAAAGCTCTTCCCAGCGAAGGGTATGTGGCCAAGATTGAGGAGCTTCAGGAACAGTATAATGACTTCACCACACAGCTCAACGAACTTAACGTGCAGTTCGAAGCCCGCAAGCTTGACAACAAGGAAACTTACGATGCAGTGCCTGCCGCACAAGCCGCTTACCAAGCCGTAAGGGCAGAGGCAGTAGCAATCGACGAGTATAAATCTCACGACTATGAAAACGATGGTGTCAACTCACTCTATGAAGGCAATAAGATAATCGTAGCAGCTGGCGAATATTCACTTAACGATCCTTCAAACTATGATCAAGCTATTTACAACCTATGCACCTATCTGATTGGTGATGTTTACTATCCATCCACTCCATACGAGGCATACAATATGTGGCAAGCAGGCACTTTGGTTCCTCATGGTGGAATTGTAGCTAAGCAACTCGATGACAATGCACAGGCTTGGACCAACGCTTCAATCAACGAGTACAAGCGCCTAAAGTCAGAAGCTGAGGACAACTTTGGCCAAGATTATGATGTATGGAATGCAGCCGTCTTAGCATACAATGAAGGCGATGCACCAGATTATCAGAAACTTTATGGCACACAGGCTATTACAGATGCAGTAGCTGCATACAATGCTTCCATCGATCCCCTGAACGCAGCCGCTGCTGCATGGGTTGAGGCTAAGACAGCTTACAATAACGCACTTACCGATTTAGGTGTAAGTCAATCTGTGATTGATAACATCCAGAATGTATATGAAAGCGCAGTAGATGCTGCTAATTCAATTTTGAATGCTGCAGTTTCTGATGCTAAAGCTACTCTCGATGCTGCTGTTGTTTCTGCCCAGAAAGCTGAATCTAAGGCTGCGGCTGCTGTAACAGAGGCTGAAGCTGTGCTCAAAGCAAAGACCGCTCTCTATGAAGCCAGCAAAACAGATGAGAACAAGGCTGCTGTAGAAGCTGCTACCGCTGATTTGAAAACTGCCAATGATGCACTGACCGCCGCAAAGGAGGCTACGCCTAAGACTGTAGCTGCTGCAACAGAAACATACAACATAGCTGTAGCAGAGGCTACTGCAGATCAAGCAATCTCTGTGGCTGCTGCACAAAGAGTTTACGATGAGGCAATGGTTGATGCAGCTGAAGATAAAGCAGCTGTAGATGCGTTCAACACTGCTTCTGATAATTTGGCTGCTGCTAAGGATGTTTTTGAAGCAGCCAAGAACGAGGCTCAAATGCACGCTAATGGTGTAAACAAAGCTGCAGCTGACCAGTGGAGTGCTAACAGACTTGGGAGCACAAGCGTTTCATATCCTTGGTATCATTTGTGGTGGGATGTAGAGAATGCTTATAATGATCTTGTTCAGTGGGGGCTACCTCTGCCCGAGGACGGCAAATTGCTTTCTGAAGTTGAGGTAGAGGATTACTATCTTGACATTCCGGATGCTGAGTACAAGCAAATAGTATTGGAAAATTCATGGCAAGTTTACGGAGATAGTAGTAACTATAGCGATGATATCCTTGCTGACGATGTCTATGGCGATTATGTATGTGCTGGCCAGCTGATTCCAATGACATATAAGCAGGCTAACGACATGATTGCCGTCAAGTTAGGTGAAATACAAAATCCAGAGAAGTGGTATTATTTATTCGGTGATCAAGGTGCTGTTTGGACTCTCCAATACAAGATCGATCTTGGCCAAGCTTACCTTGACAATGTCCAGGCTTTAACCGATGAAGTAAACAGAGCTAAGGATACCATCGATGCTCTCGTAGCTGCTAATCAGGCTCAGCAAGATAAGGCAGACGAAGCTTATGCTGATATCTATGAGGCTGAGGCTAAAGTTACTGCTCTTGAGCAAGACATTAAAGACCAAATGGATGAAATATATCGTCAACAAGGTGTGGTGATGGATGTTATCAACGCTCTGAAAGACGGCATTGGTTACTACTACTTTGATGACTACTATGATGAGACTGGGAAGACAGTTAAACCCGGTGTTGTTAATATACAAGCTACTATCAAAGAACTTGAGAGTAAGATTGAAACTTATGAGAGCCAGGTGAAGACTTGCGAAGACCAACTCGCACTTCGCCAGCACAAACTCGACGCATTCCAGAAGCAACAGACCGATGTTGAATCGCCTGCTCAGCTGAATGTAGATGCTGCCGAGGCCGCCCTTGCACTCGCTCAGGCTCGTCTCGATGCTGCCAAGGAGCAACTCGACCGCGCTATCGCTGCTATCGAAGGCTCTGAGGAATAATCCTCCGTCAACCCTTAAACAATAAATTGACTTTATAAATCAGACTTAAATGGTTAAACGATTTATCACCGTCTTATTGTTGACCTTAGTGTCTGCGCCTATATGGGCGCAGGCACCGCAGGGTTGCCCCAACAAGGATGCGTGTTCGTTTGCACCCAAAAAAGGCCAATGGGAGTTCTCTCTGGTGTTAGGCAAAGGCTCGAATTTCTACAACGAAAACACAAGCTCTTACCTCCTGCCTACCTACACTCCCAACTCCGGGTCAATAGGCCTGCCCAACGGCGGCACAACCCAGAGTGGCGATCTGAACAACTATCTTCAGATTGATGGGTTCAATAACAATAGTCTGGTCAATATCGTAGGTATTCAAGCCAAATATTTCTTCCAGGACTGCTGGGCAGTGAACTTCTCACTGGGATTCAACATCAACCTACAGCCCAAGAAAGATTATGTGGAGGCCCTCACCGATGAATGGGAGAACCTCAGAATACCCGATCAGCAATACATCAACGCACAGGCCACCAACGACTGGTACGTGAATGTAGGATTTGACCGCTATTTCCGCACACCTAATCCTCGTATCAACCCTTACTTAGGCGCAACAGTAGGATTTCAGATGGCAAGAATCGAGACCACCAAGCCTTACACTGGCCAATATGTCTATAGCTCCGACCTCGAAGAGGAAGTGCCCGAAGAGGTTTATCAAGCTGGAGGCAAAGCCGGTGTGATGATGGGATTGAAGGTTGGAGCCGTGGCCGGCATCGAATACGCCCTTACTCCGGGCCTATACCTCGGCCTCGAATGCCAGCCCCTTGCCTACAGATACGACATTATACAGATTGCTCCCCAGGGATATGACAAATACAACACCTGCCACCACAACATCAAAATCGTGGACATGCCGGTGCTGAAGCTTGGTTTCCGCTTCTGATACATATTCCCTCCGCATCAAAATCAAAGGCGGTTCGGCCCCACGCCGGGCCGCCTTTAATAATTTGCTTATGAATAAATACGTTTTTGCGTTTATTGCTTTCTTTGCCGTAATTTTCTCTAACTGCAGCGGCCTCAACCAGCAGGGCGACTGCCAGGTGACTATCGCCATGGACATCCCGGGATACTCCCGCGTGGACCTCTACGATGCCCACAACCACCCGCTCGACACCACTATCGTGATCAGCGACGGCCAGGCGCAGTTCTTGCGCACCGACAGCGCTCAGATGCCCTATGTGGCCATGCTGCGCTTCCGCCACTCTGACCCCATGCAGGTCATAGAGCTGCCCATAGCCGTGGAGCGCGGACAGGTGAGCGTGAGCCTCGGCAACCAGGTGTATATCACCGGCACGCCGCTCAACACCGACCTGCAGAGCTTCCTCTCCGCCCGCTCTAAGCTCGGCAGAAGCGTGGATGAAAAGGTGGTGGCTGACACCACCCTGGCCGTGAACGAGAAGGTGCAAGCCATGCGCGACGAGTATTCGAAATTCTACAAGGATCAGATCCTGAGCAACAAGAATACCCCGGTGGGCGATTTCATCTATCGCCAGTACGGCCACCACTTGCAGCCGGCCGACAAAGAAGCAGTAGAGCAGAATATCAAGAAATAGCTTATGAAACTGAAAATCTTTTCAATAGCAGCTATGATGGTGGGTTGCGTGGCCTGGGGCTTTGCCCAGGACAGCAACGAGGACCCTAATAGCTGGTATATCCAGGGCGGCCTGGGAGCTTCGTGGTCGCTGCAGAAGCACGCCGGCTTCGGCGAGCTCCTGAGCCCGGCCGGCGAGATAGCCGTGGGCAAGCAGTTTATGCCGCAGTTGAGCGCTCGCGTGGCCATCGGTGGATGGCGCGGCCGCTATGTGGATTACAACAACATTGACCATGGCGCTTATCGCGGCCAGGTCACTCTCGATGGTGTGTGGAACATCTCGCAGACTTTCGCCCTGAACCCTGTGCGCCCCGTGGATGTGAACTTTATCCTCGGTGTGGGCTATGCACGCAACTGGACCACTCATGTGAGCAGCCTGGTGGCTCGCACCGGCCTGGGCATGGGTGTGCGCCTGTGCAAGGCTTGGGACTTCAATCTGGAGGCTACTGTCAATGGCGTGAGCAGCCACTGGGACACCCGTCGCGGCGGCGGCTTCGACGCTTTCGTGAATGTGCTGGTGGGCGCCACTTATAAGTTCGGCACCGGATACAAGTGCAAGAGCTGCCAGCCCGTGCGCATCGACAATCAGAAGATCAACGATGCTCGCGTGGACACTGTGCGCGTGGTGGAGGTGGACACTGTGTTTGTGGAGAAGCAGGCTCCCGTGGAGGCTGCCGAGGTGGCTAAGGCCCCGGGCATCGAGCGCTATGTGGAGTTTGAAATCAACAGCACTGTGGTGCGCGAGAGCCAGCAGGGCCAGGTGGCCGACATCGCCGGTTACATGCGCGAGTGGCCTGACAGCCAGGTGAAGGTCATGGGCTATGCCGACAAGGGCACTGGCACTGTGGCTATCAACCTGCGCTTAGCCAAGGAGCGCGCACAGGTGGTGGCTGACGAACTGGCTAACAAGTACGGCATCAGCCGCAGCCGCATGATTGTGGATAGCATGACTGACCAGTACACGCAGCAGCCATTCCAGCAGAACGCAATGAATCGCGTGGTCATCATGACCAGCAAACCAGAATAACACGACTATTAGGTTATCCGTGTAACTATGACACTAACTACAGTAACTGAAATGGGAATTTAGGTGTGAAAGACAGATAAGATCTGGATGGGTAAGTAGGGATACTTGCCGCACTTCTTTAAAGTTAAAGTTATAGTTAGGGAAGAGGGCCCCCCCGGGGCCCTCTTAATTTTATTTCTTTTAGTTTTCAGTTTTCAGTTTTCAGTTTTCAGTTCTGGGTGGGTACAGTTTTCAGTTTTCAGTTTTCAGTTTTCAGAGGTAAAAATATTACTATTCAATGAATAGTTATCAGTTCAACTGAAAACTGAAAACTGAAAACTTAGAACTGAAAACTGAAAACTGAAAACTGAAAACTTAGAACCCCTAAAGGGTTCTCCCCTCGTAGGCCGCGATCGCCTTGCGCCAGCGCTCCGGGATGAGCATCTTTTCGTTTTTCTCGATGTTGAAGCCCACCATCACAGTGCGCGCCACCGTCTTTACATCCTCGGTGACAGGATTTACTACGCGCTGCTCCAGCGTGAGCGAGCTCTCGCCAATCTCATCCACGCGCGTGAGCACGCACAGCGGCTCATCGTAGTGGGTGATTTGGTAAAATTCGCAACTGATGTTCACTATCACCAGGCTCTCTTTGCGGATGTTGATATGGCCGTCGAGCACTTGCATGATGTATTGTATTTTGCCAAAATCCATATACTGGAAGTAGATGGTGTTGTTGACATGGCCCAGGATGTCGATGTCGTTGAAGCGCATCTGCACATCTTGCCTGTGGCGAAATGGATAAGCGGGTGGTGGTACTTTGGACATGGGTTTTGTAGTTTTCAGTTTTCAGTTTTCAGTTTTCAGTTCTGGGTTGGCGGTTGGGAGTTTTCAGTTTTCAGTTTTCAGTTTGTATTTTGTATTTTGTATTTATTTAGTGGATTATGAGTTTGGTTAGGACTGGGGAGCCGAGGTTGCGGTTGATGGTGGCGATGATCTGGGGCGCCAGATAGCGAAGCTCATTCTTCACGGAGCCAGAACTTAGCCATACATGCAGCTCATCGCGGTCCACGAGCCGACGCGTGGTGTAGCGGTTGAATGCCGGGCCCACCACTTCGGTCCACAGGAAGCAGGCTTGCTGCTGCAGGTATGTGTCGCGGCTTCCGGCCTGCGACAGGGCTTGATCGATGATCTGCCCCACAGTGAGAGGTTCGCTTCGCTTCATAGTTGGTTTTCAGTTTTCAGTATTCAGTTTTCAGAGCTGGGTTGGCGGGTTCAGTTTTCAGTTTTCAGTTTTCAGTTTTCAGTTCTGGGTTAGCGGTGCCAACCCTCGCCCACCGTGCTCGGGGGAGGTCCGCTTGCGGGCCTCTTCCATCAACCCTCGCCATGGCTGGCGGCAACCCTCGCCATGGCTGGCGCCAACCCTCGCCAACCCAGTTTGGAGTCGGGTGAGCTTGCTCGCCCAGCCCGTAGGGCTTCAGCATCAACCGAATGTATTTTTTCGGCCTACGGCCGGGGCGAGCAAGCTCACCCAACTCCAACACCCAGGGCGAGGGTTGATGCCATCCCGGGTTGGCGAGGGGTTGTTGGGGTGAGGCCCGCAAGCGGACCTCCTCCGAGCGGGGTGGGCGCCTAAAAGAACCTGCCGGCCGACACTTGCCAGAGGGTGTGGGGGGCGGCGGTGCGGGCCAGGATCTGGTCCAGGTTCTTGCGGTTGGTGTCCGTAATGAAGATCTGGCCGAAAGTGTCGCTGCCCACCACTTGCATGATGCTCTCCACCCGGGAGGCATCGAGCTTGTCGAAGATGTCGTCAAGCAGCAGCAGGGGCGTCAGGCCCGTGGCGCGCTTCAGATACTCGTACTGCGCAAAGCGCAGGGCTATGGTATAAGTCTTGGACTGTCCCTGCGAGGCTGAGCGCCTCACCGGCATCTCGCAGAGCAGCATCTCTATATCGTCGCGGTGCGGCCCCGCAGTAGTGTATCCTAAGGCTGCGTCGCGGGTGCGCCGCTCGTTGAGAAGCTGCATCAGCGAAGTGCCAGGGGTAGCTAAGTGGCTCTTGTACGCCAGGGTGGGTACCTCATCGGCTCCGGCTATGGCATGATAATATCGCTCAAATATCACCGACATCTCGCTCACCCACTGGCGGCGAACCTCACAGATATAGGCTGCCGCGCTCTCCAGGGCCATCTCTATGGCCAGGTAGAGGTTAGGGTCGGTAATCTCATTGCGCAGCATGCTGTTGCGCTGCTCCAAGGCCTGACCATACCGGATGATGGCATCCAAGTACCGGGCATCGGTCTGCGAGATGACCATATCCATCAGGCGCCGGCGCTCCTCGCCGCTGCCGGTGACCAGGTCCATATCGCTGGGCGAAACCAGCACCAGCGGAAAACGCCCTATATGCTCGCTCAGGCGCTTGCACTCCTTGCCATCGAGCTTGAGGCTCTTGCGCCGTCCTCGCTGCATGCCGATCATAAGCTGCGTGGTGCTCTCTGATCCACCGGCTTGGGCATGCCGCAGATACTCGCCCTTGAGGATGGCGAAGTCCTCACCCCGGGTGATGACCAGCTGGTCAGTGGCCCCGGTGAAGCTCTTGCAGAAGCTCATGAAGTAGATGGCATCCAGAAGATTGCTCTTGCCCATGCCGTTGTCGCCGAGCAGACAGTTGAACTTGGGCGACAGCTGCAGCTCGGCTTGGCGGATGTTCTTGAAGTTGGTAAGCGAGAGCGATTGCAGTATCATTCTTGAGCGTTGAAGGCTTCGTTGAAGAATAGCAGATGATAGAGGATGGAGTTTTGCCAGTATGGGCCGGTGTGCGCGCCCGGGCGCGAGGTGAAGTCGTGATCTATGCCCGCATCCAGCAGGGCCTCGTGGAGGTTGAGGTTGACCTGATAGAAGAAGTCATCCACGCCGCAGTCGATGGTGAGGTTGAGCTGGCCGGGCCGCAGGGCAGGCACTAAGTTGATCACAGTGTGGTTGTCCCACACCTCTTGGTTATCGGCCTCTGGCCCGAGCCACTGGGCCATCTTCCAATTTTCCGGGAAAGGACGGATATCCACACCGCCGCTCATGCTGCCGGCATTGCCAAACACATCGCTGTGGCGCATGGCGAGCCACAAGGCCCCATGGCCGCCCATGCTCAGGCCGGTGATGGCGCGCTTTTTGGCCTCCGGGATTGTGGGATAGCGGCTATCTATGTAAGGCACAAGCTCATCAATGATGAACGACTCCATCTTGATGTCCGGCCGCACAGGCGCATCCCAGTACCAGGAGTCTTGGCCGTCGGGCATCACCAGCACCATGCCGTATAGGTCGGCCAAGTCGGCGATGCGGGGCTGCAGGGCGTACCAGCTTGTGTGGCAGCCGCTGTAGCCGTTGAGGAGATAGGCGGTGGGGAACTTGGCATCCTGGGGATGCCCCTCGGGGGTGATGACCACTACGCCGTTGTAGCCCTGGGGCAGTAGCTTGGTGGCCACCTGGAGGGTGTCAACCTTGGCGGCCTGCGAAGCCAAGGCGGCGAGGATGAGGGTGAAAGTAAGGATTTTTCTCATGATTGTGAAATGATTTTGTCTAAGAGGGGGAAGCAGATGTAGGCGCGTACTGGAGTGTAGCCCAGATCGGCGACCAGACGGGTGTATTCCCTCACTTGGGCGTGGTATTTTTTATTGTTTACGGCTTCAGGGTCGGAGGTGAATTTGTAATCGAGGATGTCGGCGCTGCCATCCGGGTAAACCACTATGCGGTCCGGGCGCCGCATCTGGTCCTGGCTGGGGATGAAAATCGACTGCTCTATAAACACCTGCGCTTCGGGGTCGAACCAGCGGGCAATGCGAGGATCAGAGCTGTGAAGGAAGGTGGCCACTGTGCTGTAGTAGCTGTCCTTGGTGGGCTCATCGAGGCGGCGCCGCGCTGCCAAGAGGTTCACGGCCTTGTCGAGATCGTCGATGGTGACGATGTGCGACATTATCTCATGCAGGTCGTTGCCCATCTGCAGGGCTTGGTCGTTAAATTCCGGCAACTGCTCGGCCGGGGCGTCGTCGATATCCTTGTCAATGTCAAGGGCATCGTTGAGGGCTATCAGCGAGGATGCGTAGGTGGGGAAGTGCACTGGATAGGGGTCATCGGTGGCTACGGTGACAGTGCGGTCTTTAGCTTTGTCCTTGGTGAGCTTAGTGGTGGGAGCTCCGATGGTTAGCTCGCCATCCCGGAGGTAGTCCGGGAGGTTGAGATGCAGGTCGGAGCCTGGGGGGCAAGTGGCTTGGGCAAAGGCTTCAGTGAGCCAATCGGCTGTCGAGGGATTGTCGGCGCTGCTCTTTTCACTGGCGTACCACACGCATAGCTCGTTGGCGGCGCGTGTGAAGGCCACATAGGTGAGGTTGGCATTGTCGGTCCTAAGCTTTTGGCGCTCTTGGACATATATGCGGTGGAGAGGGTGGTCGGGCTTGTCACAACTGCTGCTCAAGGTCAGATATAGGGCCGGTGGGGCTTGCTTGGCATCTAAGCCTCGGATTTCCGGGAAGGGGATCCACATGGAAGAGGGGCGCGAGCCATAGACCTGCCATGTGCAGAAAGGTATGTGTACGCAGGGCCACTCCAAGCCCTTGGCCTTGTGGATGGTGAGCACTTGCACGGCATCGGCGTCGGCAGCTCCGCTGACATTGCGTTGGCTTCCGGTGGTGTCCCACCAGTCGAGGAAGGCGTGGATGGAGCCTTGGTGAGTGTCGCAATAATCTATAACCAGGTCCTGAAAGGCGGAGAGGTAGGTGAATTGCTTCTGGCGCTCTGCTGCGGAGAAGTGGCTGCCGATGATGGTTTCCACCAAGGCCACCAGGGTGGCGGGCTTTTTGTCGCGGATGGCTTGCAGGGGATCGGCCTGCGGGCCAAAGGTGCTGGCTAACGCGGCGACGATCGGCGAGGGCTGGGGGAGGTCCGCTTGCGGGCCTCCATTATTTTGCTCCTCTATGATTTTGGTGAGGTGGAAGCCGAAGCGGTGGATGAGGGTTTTCAGGTTAGCGGTTAGTGGTTTTAGGTTAGCGGTTAGTGGTTTTAGGTTAGCGGTTAGTGGTTGGGGCTCTTGCTGCTCTTGCTGCTCTTGGTCGATGATGCGGAGGGTGTTGACCACGAGTTGGACGGCGTTGGAGGAGCCCACCTTGAGGGCCTCCTCGGAGAGCACGTTGATTTGGGGATGGTTTTTTGCCAAATAGTTGATGACCTCGGCCGCGTGGGTGTTGGTGCGCACCAGCACGGCAATGTCGCTCCAAGAGTACCCGGCCGAGTGCTGCCGCAGCATCTCCCGCGCCATCTCCTCCAAGCTTGGTTGGTGAGGGGTGATGCCGCCAGGTTGGTGAGGGGTGATGCAACCGGGGTTGGGAGAGGCAATGGGCACAAAGTGTATGTATGCCGGCTGGTCGGCGAGGCCCGGGGCCAAGCCTTGCGCTACATTGTCGAAACCCGGGATATCGTAAGCTTGCGCCAGATAGCTGAAGAGAGTATTGTTGAAGCGCACCACCTGGTGGGCGCTGCGGTAGTTGGTGGTGTTGCCGCCGCTGAGCTTGGGGCTAAGCCCCACTTGCGTCAGCTGCTTCTCTATGCCAGTGTGGAGAATTTCCGAGTCGGAATTGCGCCAGCGGTATATCGACTGCTTCTCATCACCGATGACCAGGCTGTCGCCATCTTGGCTTAGGGCATTGTGCACCAGTGGCCAGAGGTTCTGCCACTGCAGGGCGCTGGTGTCCTGAAACTCATCGATCAGGAAGTGCTCCAGGCGCACCCCCATGCGCTCATACACAAAGGGGGTGTTGTCATGGTCAATGATTTGGCTCACCAGGTTGTTGGTCTGGGAGAGGAGCACCGTGTTGTTGTCGCGATTGAACTGGTCGAGGTATCCCCAGGCATGGCGCAGAAGCCCCAACTGTGAGAGGCTTTCGCTGATTTCTTTCAGCAAGAAATATATCACATATTTCTGGTGCGCGAAGATAAAAAATTCGCGCACTTCCTCCTCCTCCTCGAGGTCCCCGCACTCGCTACGCTCATACGGGGTTACGCACACCCCGTGCCCTTCGGGCACTCCGTTGATGCAATCAGCTTTTTCTTTTCTGTTTTTAGTGGAAGATTTTTTGAAGAATGGGCTGCCATCGAGGATTTTTTGGCCCAAGGCTGTCTTGTAGTGATTTATATCCTTGATGGGCTTGCCAGCCAGGAGGGCGGGGAAGTCCTTGTAGAAACGTGTGTTCTTTGCCAAGAACTCGATAGCCCCGGTGTTGGCGATTTCCTGGGCGCGGACTTGTATCTCGCTCAGGATAGCCTTCTGACTGTCCTGGAGCTTGGCTGCGAAGGTGTCCAGATCCGGGGCGCGCAGATATTCGAGGGTGCGCTGCTCAAATTCTTGAAAACTTTCCTTGGAGATATATGAGATAAGCTCTATCAGGCGCCCATGCGTCTTGGTGCGGCGGTTGAAGAAGTTGGCTTGCTTGCCCTCCTCCATCTGCCGGCGCATATAATTGGTGAGCCACGCTTCAAGCTGGGGGTTGCCTTGGGGCTGGGTGTTGAAGTCGTCGAGCATGATGCCCACGGCGTTGCGCATGGCGGCTTCGGGCTGTAGCTCGATGTTGTAGTCGTTCTGCTGGCCTAACTCGCGCGCGAAAGTGTGCATCACTCTCTGGAAGAAGGCATCAATGGTGGAAACATTGAAGTTTTGGTAGTCGAATAGCAGCTGATGCAGGGCATAGGTGGCAGCGGTGGCCAGGTCGGCGCGCGAACAGGGGGCTTGACGGAAGAGGAAAGTGGCCATCATGTCGGCTGCGTATAGCGAATCTTTCTCTCCGGGGGCTGGGATGCGAGAAAGCGCGGCGAGCTCCTTGATTATGCGGCGCTTCATCTCCTCGGTAGCTTTGCGGGTGAAAGTGATGGCGAGGATTTTGCGGTGGGGAAGGGGCTGAAGCAGGAATCGGCGCTCGGGGTCGAGGTTCAGGGCATAGCGGTCGGTGCCTGGCTCTTTGATAGCCAAGAGGAGGGTAAGATATTCCTTAGCGAGGGTGAATGTCTTGCCGGAGCCAGCTGATGCCTTGAAGATGTGCAGCATTTTTTAGTTTTCAGTTTTCAGTTTTCAGTTTTCAGTTCAGGGTGGGTGGGGTCAGTTTTCAGTTTTCAGTTTTCAGTTTTCAGTTCAGGGTGGGTGGGGTCAGTTTTC
>CAZRYC010000041.1:0-4150 GCA_964604175.1 uncultured Bacteroides sp. | reverse complement strand
AGTTTTCAGTTTTCAGTTTTCAGTTCAGGGTGGGTGGTTAGGGGTTTTCAGTTTTCAGTTTTCAGAGCTGGGTAGGTGGGATCAGTTTTCAGTTTTCAGTTTTCGGTTTTCAGAGATAAAAATATTTCTATTCAATGAATAGTTATCAGTTCAACTGAAAACTGAAAACTGAAAACCCTGAACTGAAAACTGAAAACTGAAAACTGAAAACCCTGAACTGAAAACTGAAAACATAAAACTGAAAACTGAAAACTCAGATCGAGTCAGTATCCAGGAGCGCTGCCGGGTCGGTGATGGCGCGGTTGACATTGCGTATCAGCGAGATGGTGGCCTTGTCATCCACATCGGCCGCTTCCACGAAGGCTGTCACGGAGTCGGGGTTGAGTGTGGTGGCGCGCTCCAGGCACTCGGTGGCGTTGACCATCTCGCGGGGAGAGTCGTCGAGTTCGCTGATGCGCACGTACAGTATGGCAGTGCGGCAGAGCTGCGATGGCGAGAGCTGCATCTGTGCGGTATCGGTGAGGGAGCGGCAGAATTCGCGGGCCGCATCGTAGTTGCCCTGGCTCACCAGCTCTTGGGCTTGGAGGATGATGGTCTCCGGGTCGGGCTTGGCGCAAGAGACCAGGGCCAGGGATGAGGCCGCAAAGGCGGCCATTATAACCGGGGGGAGGTATATTTTCATTGTGGTTTCAGATTAGGATTACAAAGGTATGAATTTTCACCGAAAATTCCAAAAATTAGATTGCCCCACGCTATTGTGCAACGGGCCCGCAAGCGGACCCGCCCCGACCGTAGGAGGAGGTCCGCTTGCGGGCCTCTTAGACAGCCGCCACGAGCAAGGCAATGGAGTAGGCGAGCATCAGCATGGCTGTCATGCCAAGAAATGGGGTGAGGGCAGCGCCTCGGGTGCGCTGCAAGCGCAGCCATATCAGTATGACGCATGCCAAATAGATAGCAGGACACACCCACCAACCTACGGGCAGAGCCATCCATACCTCCACCATCAGAGCCACGGCAGCGAAGCCGTTGAAGAGATAGAGGGTGGTCATAGCATGGCGCCCGAATTTTACCGCCAGGGTGCGCTTGCCCACTGCCCGGTCATCTTCAAGGTCGCGATAATTGTTCACAATCAGCACATTGGCCCCCATCAAGCCTATGGAGATGGATGAGATGGCGGTGATCACATCAAAGAGGCCGGTCTGGAGATAAAAGGTGAAATTCACGGGAATGATGCCAAAAAAGAAAACGACAGCCACCTCGCCCCAGCCGTGGTGCGAGAGTGGGTAGGGCCCGGTGCTGTAGGCCATCACGCCCAAGGCGATGGCGATGCCCACCAAGATGAGCCACCAGCCGCCCCAGCAGATGAGGCTGCAGCCGATGGCGCAGGCCACCCCTAAGGTGAGGTAGGTGGCGCGCTTCATGGCTTGGGGGGTGATGTCGCCCTCGGTGACGCCACGGCGCGGCCCTTCACGACCCGGGCGGTCAAGACCGCCCTTGAAGTCGTAATATTCGTTGGCAAAATTGGAGGCTATCTGAGCCAAGATGGCAAAGGCCAAGCAGAGCATGGCTGGCAGCACGCGGAGCATGCCGGCCATAGCGGCAAAGGCGGTGCCGGTGATTACGCCAGCTACCGATACCGGAAGGGTGCGGAGGCGCATGGCCTCAATCCAAGGGCTAATCATTCATGGTGCGCAGGAGCTCGTCGTTGTCGCGGGTGCGCTCCATGCGGTCTTTTATGAATTCCATGGCTTCGATGCTGTTGCGGTCGCTGAGGAATTTTCTCAGGATCCACATGCGGTTGAGGGTCTCGGGGCGAAGCAGCAGGTCGTCGCGGCGAGTAGAGGAAGCGATGATGTCCACAGCCGGGAATACGCGCTTGTTGCTGAGCTTGCGATCGAGCTGGAGCTCCATGTTGCCGGTGCCCTTGAACTCTTCAAAGATTACCTCGTCCATCTTCGAACTGGTCTCGGTGAGGGCTGTGGCTATGATGGTGAGGCTGCCGCCATTCTCGATGTTGCGCGCCGCGCCGAAGAAGCGCTTGGGCTTCTGCAGGGCGTTGGCATCGACGCCGCCGGAGAGGATCTTGCCGGAGGCCGGCGACACGGTGTTGTAGGCGCGGGCCAGGCGGGTGATGGAGTCAAGCAGGATTACCACATCGTGGCCGCACTCCACCAGGCGCTTAGCCTTGTCGAGCACGATGCCGGCAATCTTGACATGGCGGTCGGCCGGCTCGTCGAAGGTGGATGCTATGACCTCGGCGTTGACGCTGCGGATCATGTCGGTCACCTCCTCGGGGCGCTCGTCGATGAGCAGGATCATAATATAGGTCTCGGGGTGGTTCTGGGCGATAGCGTTGGCTATGTCCTTAAGCAAGAGGGTCTTGCCAGTCTTGGGGGGAGCCACAATCAGACCGCGCTGGCCCTTGCCGATGGGAGCGAACATATCCACCACTCGAGTAGAGATGTTGCAAGTGTCCGGGTTGCTGGTGAGGTCGAATTTTTCGTTGGGGAAGAGGGGAGTGAGGTGCTCGAAAGGCACGCGGTCGCGAATAAATTCGGGGCTGCGGCCATTGACGCTGAAAATTGAGGTGAGGGGGAAATATTTTTCGCCCTCGCGTGGCGGACGGATCATGCACTCTACCACATCGCCTGGCTTTAGGCCGTACATCTTTATTTGCTGGGCAGTGACCAGGATGTCGTCGGGGGAGGGCATGTAGTTGTAGTCGCTTGAGCGCAGGAAGCCGTGGCCCTCCGGGGTGATCTCCAGCACGCCGTTGGCCTCGATGATGTCGGTGAAGTCGTATTCCGGAATCATCGGCATCGGTGGCTGGGCTTTCTGGAAATTGTTGCGGTTCTTTTTATTTTTCTTGCCAGTGCCCGGCGGGTTTGGTATCACTTGGCCGGGCTCAGCGAGGATGATGGGCTGCTTGGTGGCTTGCGGCTCAGCGGCCATGGGAGCGTGCGGGGCTTTGGCGGCTTCTTCGCGCTCTTTGGCGCTGCGGGGAGTGAATTTGCGACCCTCGCTGCGAGGGAAGAAGGAGCCGAAAGCGCTGTCGGTGCGATTGTCGCTGCCCTTGGGGGTGAACACGCGTCGCTGCTCGGCAGCAGCTTCGGGAGCCGGGGCAGCCGATTCGGGAGCCGCGGGGCTATCTGGGATCGCCGGAAGGACTGGGCTTTCCGGGGTGGTGAAATCGGGCTCTATGGGAGGCTGCTGTGCGGTAGGCTCAGCCGGGGCCTCCGAGGCTTCGGGGGCAGCGGGGGCCTCAGCTGTGGGGCTTTTGCGAGGGCGGCCGCGGCGCTTTTTGGGAGCAGTGTCCTCAGCGACTGGGGCTGGTGTCTCAGGACCCTCAGGACTCTCAGGACTCTCAGGACGCTCAGGACTCACAGGACTCACAGGACTCACAGGACGCTCAGGATCATCAATTGTCGTGCTTGTCCTGTCGGTCCTGTCTGTCCTGTCAGTCCTGTCAATCCTGTCAGTCCTGTCTGTCCTGTCTGTCCTGTCTGTCCTGTCAGTCCTGTCAGTCCTGTCGGTCCTGTCTGTCCTGTCTGTCCTGTCGGGCTCTTCTTTATCTTTTGGCGGATTTTTTGTTTTTTTCTTGGTGCCAGGTTTGGGCCCGCGCTTTTTGCCGGGCTTGGCCCCTTCGCTGTTGGCCATTTTTTCCTTGGCGATGCTTGCGGCCTGGGCATCGAGCAATTTGATGACCAAGTCTTCGCGGTCGGCCAGATCGTATTTTTTAATTCCGAACTGTGTGGCCGCGTCCTTGAGCTGGTCTTCGCTCATAGCTTGGAAGTCGTCGATATTATACATAGCGGGAGAAAATTTACGCAACTGCCTATTGTCTGCATCGACAAAGAGGCGAAATTGACGTTAATCTATAATAACGTGTGGTTAAAATCTTAGTAAGTAGTATCTTTCAGGGGTTTCCCAATAATAATCTCAGGATGCTTGCACACTATATTGCCCAATCGAGCAGTGAGCAGAGGTCTGCGAAAGATTGACAGGTGTGGGGAGAAAGGAGGGAGATTATCTTAGGATTATGGTGCAAAGGTACTCACTTTTTTTTAAATAACAAAATAATTGTGCCTATAGTTTAAAAACGTAGATTCAATTTCTAAATGCAACTTTTCTGTAGCATCTCGTAGAACAC
>CAZRYC010000040.1:0-26626 GCA_964604175.1 uncultured Bacteroides sp. | reverse complement strand
GGAAGTGTTCTACGAGATGCTACAGAAAAGTTGCATTTAGAAATTGAATCTACGCCAATCCATTAATTTTTGTTTTTTTGGTGTTTGCGGCAAATTTTCGTATCTTTGCACTCTGAAATGTTTGAATACGTCAAGAATGGCAGATACTGACAAGAAATACCCACTTCTTAGTAAGATTGAAAGTCCAGCCGACTTGCGCAAGCTTCCTCTTGAGGACTTGCCTCGGGTATGCCAGGAAATTCGCGAATTCCTGATTGAAGAGCTTTCGGTGCATCCCGGCCACTTTGCCTCAAGCATGGGAGCCGTGGAGATTACTGTAGCCTTGCACTACGTATTTGACACACCTTATGACCGCATCGTGTGGGATGTAGGCCATCAAGCCTATGGGCACAAGCTCCTTACCGGGCGCCGCGACCGTTTCTACACTAACCGCACTCTCGGAGGCCTCTGCGGCTTCCCCACCCCTAAAGAAAGCGAATACGACACATTCACAGCCGGCCATGCCTCCAACTCTATCTCTGCTGCCCTGGGCATGGCTGTGGCAAGCGCTATGCTGCACGACCAACCCCCACGCAATGTAATTGCTGTGATTGGTGATGCCTCTATCAGCGGAGGATTGGCGTTCGAAGGCCTTAACAATGCTGCCAACACCCCTAACAATCTGCTCGTAATACTCAATGACAATGATATGTCGATTGACGAAAATGTGGGCAGTCTCAACTCTTACTTAGGCAACATCAACACCTCCAAAAGCTACAACAACTTCCGCTACAAGACATACGAATTCCTCAAGCGCGTGGGCTTGGCCACAGAAAAGGGCAAAGGGCGCATTATGCGCTTCAACAATAGCCTGAAGGCTCTGCTTACAAATGAGCAGAACATCTTCGAGGGTCTCAACATACGCTATTTCGGGCCTTTCGACGGCCACGACATCTTCCGCTTGGTGCGTGTGCTCCAGGACATCAAGGATATGGACGGGCCCAGGCTGCTGCACCTGCGCACTATTAAGGGCAAAGGCTACGAGCCGGCTGAGAAGAACCCCGCCGAGTGGCACGCCCCCGGGAAATTCGATATCCATACGGGCGAGCGCCTCGATGAAAAAGAGGACACTGGCGAGAAACCTCCTAAGTATCAGGAAGTTTTCGGCGAGACCCTGCTTGAGCTGGCCAAGGCTGACCCCAAGATTGTAGCAATCACGGCAGCTATGTCATCAGGCACAAGCATCAACATAATGCAGAAAGAGATGCCAAAGAGAGTATTCGACGTGGGCATCAGCGAGGGCCATGCCGTGACCTTTGCCGGCGGCTTGGCCAAAGAGGGCCTTAAGCCGGTGGTCGGAATCTACAGCAGCTTCTTGCAGCGAGCCTATGACCATATCATACATGATGTCTGCATTCAAGGGCTGCATGTGACTTTCTGCATCGACCGCGGCGGCATCGTAGGCGAAGATGGAGCCACACACCATGGCCTTTTGGACTTGGCTTACCTAAATGCTGTGCCAAATCTTACTGTCTCAGCCCCGGCTGACCCAGCTACCCTCCGAAATCTAATGTACACGGCTGTGGAAAAGCAGTCACGGCCTTTTGCCATACGCTATCCGCGCGGCGGCTGCGGCACTATGGACTGGGCCACTCCCCTGGAGGAACTTCCTATAGGCAAGGGCCGCATACTTCGCGAAGGATCGGACATTACCATACTCTCTATCGGCACCACTGCCGAGGAGTGCGCCCAAGCCATAGACAAAGCTCAGGAGCAAGGCATCAGCTGCGCGCACTATGACATGATCTTCCTCAAGCCATTAGATGAGACTCTTCTCAAAAAGGCTGCCGAGGCTGGCAAGCCCATAATCACAGTGGAAGATGGCACTCTGGCGGGAGGCTTAGGCTCTGTGGTCGCCTCATATCTTCTGCGTCACGGATACAGCAATCCTGTCGCGATGCTGGGTATCGATGACAAATTTGTGGAGCATGGCTCTGTGGCGCAGCTTAAGCATCTCCATGGCATTGACGCCGAGGGCATCTTCAATCAAATCCTCAAATTCACCAGCAAATGAAAATTATAATTGCTGGGGCCGGTGAGGTAGGCAGCCACTTGGCCAAGCTGCTATCCAACGAAGAGCAAGAAATTCTCATCATCGACGAAGATCCCAGCCGGTTAGAGGCCTTGGACGCCAAATACAATCTGATGACATTGACGGGTAATCCCGCCACATTCCAAACTTTGCGCGAAGCCAATGTGGACAAGTGCGACCTGTTCATAGGCGTCACCCCCAGCGAGGCGCGAAATCTGCTGGCTTGCTCCATTGCCAAGCGCTTGGGAGCAAAGCGCACTGTGGGAAGAATCGAAGGGTATGGATTCATGCAGAGCGAGAACGAGCCCTTTGTCAAGGAGATGGGCATCGACCGCGTGATTTACCCCGAATATCTGGCTGCCAAGCAAATATTCACTGCACTGGAGCATACCTGGGTGCGACAGTGGTTCGAAATTCTCAATGGCGAAATAATAGTAATCGGCGTGCGCATCCGCGAAAATGCCAAGATGTGCGGCATGCAGCTCAAAGATTTCGCCTTTGCTCACCGCAATTTCCATGTGTCGGCTATCAAGCGCGGCCACGAGACCCTCATACCTCGCGGCGATGACTTGCTTATGCCTGGCGATATCCTCTATATAACCACTCGCCTCGACCATGCTGCCGACCTGCTGGAGATGACCGGCAAGATACAGCACCGCATACGCCGGGTGCTTATTATGGGAGCCAGCAAGATAGCAATCCGAGTGGCTGACATGTGCAAGGACTATTTCAAGTTCTCAGTAATAGACAAGAGCCGCGAGGTGTGCGAGCGCCTGCCTATGCGATGCCCCCACTTCACTGATATCTATTGCGGCGATGCTCGCGAGATTGACACTCTCAAAGAAGTGGGCTTCCAAAATTACGATGCTTTCTTAGCACTGACCAACAGCAGCGAGGCCAATATCCTTGCCTGCCTCACAGCTCGCGATGCCGGGGTGAAAAAAGTGATTGCCGAGGTGGAGGACATACAGTTCATCAACCAAGCCGAAAGCCTGGGCATAGGCACTGTGATCAACAAGAAGCTGCTCGCCTCGAGCACCATCTTCCAGCTGCTCCTTGACAGCGACTCTTCCACATCGAAATGCCTCGCTCTTACCGATGCCGAGGTAGCGGAGCTTGAAGTGAAGCCCGGCTCTAAGATTACACATGCCCTGGTAAAAGATTTGAAGCTCTCCCGCGATATGACCTTGGCCGGCTTGATCCGCAATGGCGAAGGAATGCTGGTCACTGGCATGACACAGATCATGCCGGGCGACCATGTGGTAGTATTCTGCTTGTCCGGATCATTGCACAAGGTAGAACGGCTATTCAATTGAGGTTATGAGCAGGATGGGAATGTTCGACAACGTTAGGCGCATCAATTTCGCCATGGTCTTCAAAATCATGGGCTGGCTGCTTATGATTGAGGCGGGATTTATGGCTGTGCCTGCCATTGTGGCTGTGTGTTGGCAAGGCCCTGACTGCATAGAGATATGCTGCTGCGCCGCGTTCACATGTATCTTTGGATACCTTATGAACCGATGCATACATCCCCAGCACAACACTCTTGGCAAGCGCGAGGGATTCTTGCTCACAGCCTTGGTGTGGATAGTATTCTCTCTCTTTGGCATGCTGCCTTTCCTCTTCTCTCGCACCCCGCTTAGGGTATCAGATGCCTTTTTTGAGGCCATTTGCGGCTTCACCACCACTGGCTGCTCCTCTTATCCGCTGCTCGACCGTCTGGGCCCCGGACTCACGCTGTGGCGCGCTCTGATGCAATGGATTGGCGGCATGGGAATTATCCTATTCACCTTAGCTGTGGTGCCTATGCTCAATCATGCCGGAGGCATGCAAATGTTCAATGCCGAGGTCACCGGCATCACCCATGAAAAGACCAAGCCACGCATCAGCTCCACAGCCAAAAGCCTGTGGATGGTGTACATAGCGATGACGGTGGCCTGCGTGCTGCTGCTTTGGGCAGGCCCAATGGATCTGTTTGAGAGCATCTGCCATGCTTTCGGCATCCTCTCCACGGGTGGCTTCTGCACCAGCAGCGATGGCCTTTCATATTGGGGTAGCACCTACATTGACATTGTGGTCACTGCGTTTATGTTCCTCGGTGGTACGAATTTCGCTATGATAGTGTTCGCTTGCTCAGGCCAATGGACCAGAGCTAAGCGAAACCACACTCTAAAAATCTATGTGTGCATCATAGCCTCCGCCTTTGTGTTTGTCTCTGCTGGCTTGCTTTGCCAAGGTCTGGCTACAGACTGGCGCGAATACACCATCTTCCCTCTCTTCCAAGTGGTGGCTGCCCTCACCTCCACGGGCTATACATTGCAGCAGCTGCCGCAGTGGTGCCCATTCTGCATAGGCATGCTTCTGCCGCTCATTTTTATGGGAGCTTGCGCAGGCTCCACCTCCGGCGGTGCCAAGATCGACCGAGTGGTGGTGCTCAGCAAATATGTGGCCAACTCGGTACGCACTGCCCTGATGCCCAACAAGGTTACCTCAGTGGTCATCGATACCCGAGTGCTCGCTCCGGAGCTGGTGCACAAGACTGTGGCTTTCCTCTGCCTTTACTGCATAGTAATCGCTGGCGGAGCCCTGCTGCTCACGCCTTTCGACATACCGGTGGCCGACAGTTTCTTTGCAGCCCTCTCCTGCGTGTCTAATTCTGGCATAAGCCCCTCGTCTATCGGCTTGGACACTGACTTGGCTATGCTGCCCGCGCTTCCGAAATTGCTCTTAGGATTGCTGATGCTTGTCGGCCGTCTTGAAATATTTACTATAATAATTTTATTCACACCTTCTTTTTGGCAAAAATAGGTACAACTGAAAACTGAAAACTGAAAACCGAAAACTGAAAACCGAAAACTGAAAACTGAAAACTGAAAACCATTAACCATGCCAAGTGTTTCCGAACGCGGCACACTGATGCCAGCCTCTCCCATACGCCGCCTTGCCCCCCTGGCCAACGAAGCCAAGGCTCGAGGCATTAAGGTCTATCATCTGAACATCGGCCAGCCCGATGTGCCCACCCCGCCCGAGGGTCTTGAAGCCCTAAAGCACATTGACCGCAAAATCTTGGAGTACAGTCCATCAGCCGGTCTGATGTCGCTGCGCAAAAAACTCAAAGAATATTACCACCGCTTCAACATCGAGGTGGATGTGGAAGACATCATCGTAACCAGCGGAGGCAGCGAAGCAGTGCTATTCGCTTTTATGGCCTGTCTCGATCCTGGCGATGAAATCATAGTGCCGGAGCCGGCTTATGCCAACTATATGGCCTTTGCTATTTCTGCCGGGGCCAAGATTGTGACTGTGCCATCAAGCATCGACCAGGGCTTCGCCCTGCCTCCCGTGCAAGAGTTTGAAAAGCTAATCACTCCGCGCACCAAGGGCATCCTGATCTGCAATCCCAACAACCCCACTGGTTATCTCTACACTATGAAAGAGATGCTCCAGATACGCGACCTGGTGAAGAAGTACGATCTTTACCTATTCTCGGATGAGGTGTATCGAGAGTTCTGCTACACCGGCGCTCCCTACATCTCTGCTTTCCATCTGCCAGACATCGAGGAGCAAGTGGTGCTGGTGGACTCCGTGTCGAAGCGCTACAATGAATGCGGCATCCGCATCGGAGCCTTGATTACAAAGCACAAGCAGCTCAAGCAAAATGTGATGAAATTCTGCCAAGCACGCCTCAGCCCTCCACTCTTGGGCCAGATAGTAGCAGAAGCCTCAATCGATGCCAGCAAGGAATACATGCTGGAGACCTACAATGAGTATGTAGAGCGCCGAAAGTTCTTGATTGATGAGCTCAACAAGATTCCTGGCTGCTACACCCCCATTCCTATGGGAGCTTTCTACACCGTGGTGAAGTTGCCGGTGGACGATGCCGACAAGTTCTGCGAATGGTGCCTGCGTGATTTCGACCTCGATGGCGAGACTGTCTTTATGGCCCCTGCTTCAGGCTTCTATACCACCGAAGGCAAGGGCCGCGATGAGGTGCGCATGGCCTATGTGCTACAAAAAGAAGATTTGGGCAAGGCTATGAAGGTGCTTCGCGCTGCCTTGGAGGCATACCCAGGCCGTACGATTTAACGACGCAATGGCAGAGCGGGTGCGGATATGGTGCCTGTGCGCTGCTTGCACATTGTTCTCTGTCTTAGCAAAGGCCGAGAGCAATGATTCTGTGGTCGCTAAGCCTAATCTTTTTACGCGAATAGTCAACTATCTCGATGACAGTAATAAGCCCAAAGTCAATAAGAAGTTCGATTTCAGCGTGATTGGCGGTCCGCACTATTCGTCGGACAAAGGCTTCGGCGTGGGGCTTATAGCCGCTGGCCTCTACCATGTAAATCCGGAGGACTCACTAATCCAGCCATCCTCCACCTCGATATTCTTCAATGGCACCACTGGCCTATACTTCAATGTAGGCGTTGAAGGCAACGTAATATTCTCAGGCGATCGCCACCGCATGAACTATTCTTGCATCTTCTATTCCTACGACACCTACTTCTGGGGCATCGGCTACGATATGGATCGCAACAATGCCAACAAGAGCAAGTACAAGTACTTCAAGGTGGCCCTGCCGGTGGATTTTACATGGCGCATTGGCAGTCATATATATCTGGGGCCGATGATGACATTCAACTATGGTGATGCCCGGCAATGCGAGCGGCCTGAGTTGTGGGAAGATTTGCGAATGCGCACGTTCAATCTGGGCGCAGGCCTCACTTTCCGCTACGATTCACGCGACTTTATCAATAATGCCAGCCGAGGACTTTTCATTTCTTTTGAACAAAAGTTCTATCCCAGGTTTTTATTTAATAAAGACGCTTTTTCTATGACTGAGGTCAACACATGTGTATATCATCCAGCTTGGAGGGACGCTACTCTGGCTTATCAGGTACATGGGCGCTTTACCTATGGCAATGTGCCTTGGGGTATGCTCTCGACTTTCGGTGGCGGCAAAAACATGCGCGGCTACTACGAGGGGCGCTATCTCGACAAATGCTCTCTGATAGCCTGCGTAGAGCTGCGCCAGCACATCTGGCACCGCAGCGGCTTGGCAGCTTGGGTGGGAGCCGGCTCTGTATTCCCCGATTTCAAGCATCTGGAGATGCGGCGAGTGCTGCCTAATTATGGCATCGGCTACCGATGGGAGTTCAAAAAGCTGGTAAACATCCGCCTTGACTATGGCTTTGGCAAGCATTGCTCAGGTGTGGCTTTCAGCATCTACGAAGCGTTCTGACAGGTTTTTAGATTATTGCATTGATGAAGAATTTCTCACATAGATTACCCGACTTAGCGCTATGGATTGTTCCCTTGCTCTTGGTGATACCTAATCTTATTTTTGCATTCACCGAGGCGTGGCCGCTGCTGTATAAGCTCACTGACTTGGCATTGGCCATAGGCATGTATCTGGTGATCATTTCTCTCTCTCGCAACATTGGATGGATGATAGTGATATGCTTCCCGTTCTTGTTCCTGAGTGCTTTCCAGATAGTGCTGCTATATCTCTATGGGGGAGGCATAATCGCGGTGGATATGTTTGTCAACTTAGCCACCACCAACACCAGCGAGGTCACCGAATTGCTTGAGAATCTAAAGCTTGCAGTAGGCGTGGCGGTGGTAATCTACATACCTCCGCTTGTTTGGGCGATTTATGCGATAGCGAAGAAGAAGCGCACCAGCAAGGATGCCCTATTCATGCCTCGATTGGCGGGATGGACACTTCTTGGCACCGGCCTGGTGTTTTTGGCCCTCAGCTATTACATGTATCCACATTTTGATGCGCGCAAGCATATCTTCCCCTGGAATGTGGTCAACAACGGCATGGAGGCAGTTGACCGCACCATGCGTACCAACCACTACAGCGACAACTCGCGCCACTTCTCATACCATGCGCGCTCCACACGCCCGGCCGATGAGCGCGAGATATATGTGCTGGTGGTGGGCGAGACTTCGCGCGCCGACAATTGGCAGCTCATGGGCTATGACCGCCCCACCAATCCCAAGCTTTCGCAACGCACGGGACTGGTGGCGTTCCCCAGAGCTATGTCTGAGTCTAATACCACGCATAAGAGCGTGCCAATCATCCTCTCGTATCTCAATGCTCGCAACTTCGGTGACTCTATCTACAATACAAAGGGCATAATCTCGGCTTTCAAAGAGGCCGGTTTTCGCACAGCCTTTTTCTCATCGCAGCGTCGCAACCACTCTTTCATTGATTTCTTTGGCGAGGAGGCTGACGCCTGGGAGTTCATCGTGGAGAACGGCGACCCGCAAAAGGACGATTTCCTGATGCCGCACCTCAAGTGCTTCATCGACACTGCCAAGGCGCAGAAGCTCTTCATAGTGCTTCACAGCTATGGCTCGCATTTCAACTATCGCGACCGCTACCCTCGCGATTTTGAGCAGTTCACCCCCTGCGACTATCTGAGCGCACAGGAGAAATATCGCGATAAGCTGCTCAACGCCTACGACAACTCTATCCTCTATACCGATACTTTCCTCAACGACATCTGCCAAGTGCTCGAAGACACTGGCCAGCCGGCTGCCCTGCTCTACACCAGCGACCATGGAGAGGACATCTTCGATGACGACCGCGCTCGCTTCCTCCATGCATCGCCCACGCCTACCTTCTACCAACTGCATGTGCCCCTGATTACTTGGATGAATCAGCCATACATAGATAAACATCCCGACAAATATCGACACACTCTAAAGCATCGCCTCACACAGGTGGATAGCAGCGAGTCGGCCTTCCACACTATGCTTGATTTTGCGGGCGTGTACTCGCCTTATTTCGCTCCCCTGAAGTCCCTGGCCAACAGAGACTATTCCGACCCGGCTCGCCTCTACATCAACGATTACAACGAGGGAGTCTCCCTCCACGAGTCCGGCTTCCAGCCCCAGGACTTCCGCAAGCTCGAAATGCTCGCCCACACCCCCTAACCGTGAGTAGCCCAGCTCACGGCCCTACCCCCTATGGACTTGCCTGCCAATGAGCCACAGAGGTTAGTGGTGTCTCATGGTGCTCCCTAAGCTGGTTTAAGGGGGCTATGGGATAGTGGCTCGGATGGTGGCTAAGATGGCAACTGAGGTGTCCATCAGCGTGCCATCAAAATCGAATATGTAGTTTTTGTATCTGCTCATATCTTAAACCATAAACATTTCCTCTTAAACCATAAACCTTTCTGCGAAATTACTAATTTTTCTGAAAACGGAAAACCGAAAACTGAAAACTATTTCGTAACTTTGCACTTTAATACAGCAACTACAAATAAACCCATATCATTATGGCAGAAAACATCGACAACAACACCACACCAGAGGAGAAGAAAAGCCTCAATTTTGTCGAAGAAATCGTGTACAACGACCTCAAAGAAGGAAAAAATGGCGGACGCCTCAACACCCGATTTCCACCTGAGCCTAACGGCTATCTACATATAGGACATGCCAAAGCCATCTGCATGGACTTCGGCGTGGCTGAAAAGTTCGGAGGCACTTGCAACCTCCGCTTCGATGACACAAACCCCGTGAAAGAAGACGTAGAATATGTGGACTCCATCAAGGAGGATATCCACTGGCTCGGCTTCGACTGGGGCGACCGCGAATACTATGCCAGCGACTATTTCCCACAGCTCTACGACCTGGCTATCCGCATGATCAAGGAGGGCAAGGCCTATGTGGACGACCAGACAAGCGAGCAAATAGCCGAGCAAAAAGGCGCGCCAAACATTCCCGGCAAGGAAAGCCCCTACCGCAACCGCAGCATAGAGGAAAATCTCGACCTCTTCCAGCGCATGAACGCTGGCGAGTTTGAAGAGGGAGCCCGTGTGCTGAGGGCAAAAATCGATATGTCCAGCCCCAACATGCACTTCCGCGATCCCATAATGTACCGCATTATCAAGCATCCGCACCACCGCACAGGCACCACCTGGAAAGTATATCCCATGTACGACTTCGCCCATGGGCAGAGCGACTACTTCGAGGGAGTGACCCACTCGATTTGCACCTTGGAATTTGTGGTGCACCGCCCTCTTTATGAATACTTCGTAAAAGAACTCGCTGATGAGAGCTATTGCCCCAGACAGATTGAGTTCAACCGCCTCAACCTCACCTACACTGTGATGAGCAAGCGCAAGCTGCTGCAACTCGTACAAGAGGGATTGGTTGATGGATGGGACGATCCTCGCATGCCCACCATCAGCGGCATGCGCCGCAGAGGCTTCACACCGCAATCCATACGCAACTTTGTAGGCACTATCGGCTACACCACTTACGAAGCCCTGAACAGCATCAACCTGCTGGAGCATGCCGTGCGCGATGACCTCAACCGCGTAGCTACCCGAGTGATGGGTGTGATAAATCCTCTGAAAGTGGTAATCACCAACTATCCTGAGGACAAAGTGGAGATGGTGGAAATGGAGAACAATCCCGAAGATCCCAACGCCGGCAAGCACCAGATGCCATTCGCTCGCGAAATATACATCGAGCGTGATGACTTCATGGAGAATCCTCCAAAAAAGTTCTTCCGCCTGGCTCCTGGAGCAGAAGTTCGCCTGAAAGGCGCATACATTATAAAGTGCGAAGAGGTAATCAAGGATGCTGATGGCAACATCACAGAGCTGCGCTGCACCTACGATCCCGAGACCCACAGCGGAGCCCCCGGAGCTGCCCGCAAGGTTAAAGGCACCCTCCACTGGGTGTCAGCAAAGCATGCAGTGGATGCCGAAGCCCGCATGTACGACCGCCTCTTCAGCGTGGAAAATCCCGCAGCCGAAACCGAACGCGACTTCCGCGAGATGCTAAATCCCGACTCGCTAAAGGTGGTTAAGGGCGTAAAGATTGAGCCCTTTGCTGCCGAGATAGCCAAGCAGGGAGCCAAGCTGCAGTTCCAGCGCATCGGTTACTTCACCCCCGACTATTGCTCTACCCCCGAGAAGCTGGTGTTCAACCGCACCATCGGACTGAAAGACAGTTGGGAAAAAGAAAAATCTAAAGCATAAACTGAAGACCCATAATGAGTCTTGACGACGATCAACAATACGCAGAAAACCGCGACGCACTGCTCAACCGCTTCCGCGACAGCCTGAAAAAGCCTATGTCGGAGCGATATTTCGATGAGGATGACCTCATCGAAATATTCGACTATGCCGGAGACCTCAATGATGATTTCCTGCGCATGGAAGCTCTGATGTGCGGTGCCAGATACTACCCCGACAGCGATGCCCTGATGGAGCGCCGAGGAATATTCTATTCCCAATACAGCGATGAAGCGCGCCAGCAATTCCTGGAGCATACCGATGTGCAAGGCAACCCCATTCTGGAAATTCTTGCCGTGCGCAACAATCCTCCCCAGGGCGAGGAGGCTCGAAAGCGCCTTGACAAATTCCTAGTGGAATACAAAAGCCTCACTGACGAGGAGATAATCCAGCTTGTGGACTTAGCCTCTTCGCTCGACCAGTGGGAATGGGTCAAGGACAATATGGAGGCACTGCGCAAGAAAGCGCAGTATCTCAACGTGCTGCTTTACGAAGCTGCTATCGTGGCTGAAATGGCCAATGACTATACCTATGGCGCTCAGCTAATGGAGGAGCTCACAGAGATTGAACCTTTCAACAGCTATTTCTGGATGCTTCAAGCGCGCCTCTATGCCCAAGCTGAAAAGCACGAAAAGGCCATGCAAGCCATTGACTACTCCCTGGCCATCAATCCCGAATCCCCGGCAGCTCTGCTAATCAAGGCTAAGCTCTTGCATGCCAACGAAGGCTCAATGGTGCAAATCATCAAGCTCACTCAGCAAGCCCTGAAGTTTGCCCCAGGCGACATCGATGTGCTGCGCTTCCTATCCATGGTATACCAGAACTCTGGACAGCCCGACAAAGCCGAAAAGCTCTTGCTCGATGCTCTGGCCAATGTGCCGGAAAGCGGCGATGCGGAAGAGAGACAGCGAGTGTTCGACATCATCCCGGAGCTGATATTGCTGGAACCATCCAACATAGGCCCCCTGCTCGACCGCTTCTTTCGCGCCAGCGATGAAAACTCGCACCTGATGTGGGCCTCCTGGGCTCAGCAGCTTTCAATGCAAGGCCATCCGGAGATTGCCAGAGAGATTGTAAAATGCTATGAGCGAAACTCTGGCAACAAGATACCATCGCTCTTCGCTATCGAGGACGCTTTCGCAGCCCAGGATTTCGACGGGGCAATCAAAGAGATTGAGAACTATGTGAATAACATCAGCAGCAACGAGGCATATTTCCCCTCGCTCATGGCCATTCACTTGATGTCGGTGCTTAAGACCGAAGGGCCGGAGCAGGCCTTCAGCCTGGGGCATTTCTTGCGCGCCCGCACTGATGTAGATGCTTTCCGCAGCATCAACAGCAAGCTCGAATACCTCGGCCTTATCAAAATCATCGAGGATATTGAGAGCATGCTAAATCACCACGCCAGCGATCGCACCTGGGACAACTTCGATCCCTTCAACTATTGGAAAACTAAAAAATAAACCTCATACTGATATGGTTGTATTCTTTAAAAAAGGTTCATCCACTATTTATGCCGTGGAGAGCGCAAAAGAACTCACGGCTCAAGACAAAGAAAAACTGAGTTGGCTTTTCGACGGTGCCACTCCCTTGGCTGCTAAAAGCCTAAAGGGCACATTTGTGGGCCCGCGCCGCGAGATGATCACTCCCTGGAGCACCAACGCTGTGGAAATCACGCAGAACATGGGCTTAGAGGGCATCAAGCGAATTGAAGAGTTCACTCTTGCCCGCGAAGAAAAGCCTGCGCATGACAAGATGCTGCAGCGCGTGTACCAAGGGCTCAACTCAAAAGTCTTTGAAATCTTGCGCAAGCCGGAAGATATCGTCTATATCCAAGATATCAGCGAATACAACAAACAAGAGGGTCTGGCCCTGAGCCACGACGAAGAGGAATATCTGCGACAACTCGAAAAAAAGCTGGGGCGCCCGCTTACAGACAGCGAGGTGTTCGGCTTCTCTCAGGTGAATTCCGAGCATTGCCGCCACAAGATTTTCAATGGCACTTTTGTAATTGACGGAAAAGAGAAGCCTTTGTCGCTTTTCAAGCTAATCAAAAAGACCTCGCAGACTAACCCAAATGGTCTGGTCTCGGCTTACAAAGACAATGTAGCATTCGTAAAGGGTCCGAAAATCAAGCAGTTCTCACCCACCGAGCCGGCTCAGCCTTCGTTCTTCACCGAAAAAGAAATACAATCTGTAATCTCTCTCAAGGCTGAGACTCACAACTTTCCTACTACCGTTGAACCATTCAACGGCGCTGCTACCGGTAGCGGCGGCGAAATCCGCGACCGCCTGGGCGGTGGCCGCGCATCTCTGCCCTTAGCTGGAACAGCTGTATATATGACATCTTATCCACGACTCTCGCCTGAGCATCGCTGGGAGCTGATGATGAATCCGAGAGTGTGGCTGTATCAGACACCAGCTGAAATCCTAATCAAGGCTTCAAATGGTGCCTCGGACTTCGGCAATAAGTTTGGCCAACCACTGATCTGTGGCTCGCTCCTTACTTTTGAGCATGACGAAAATGGCAAGCTCTATGCCTACGACAAGGTAATCATGCTTGCCGGCGGCGTGGGCTTCGCCACTGCCAACCAAGCCATCAAGGGAGAGCCAGAGGCTGGCCAGAAAGTGGTGCTTATGGGCGGCGACAACTACCGCATCGGCATGGGCGGCGGCGCTGTATCTTCTGTGGACACTGGACAATACGACAACTCTATCGAGCTCAACGCTGTGCAGCGCGCCAACCCGGAGATGCAGAAGCGAGTGGCCAATGTGATTCGAGCTTTGGCCGAGGCTGACAATAATCCTATCGTCTCAATCCATGACCATGGCGCAGGCGGCCACCTCAATGCTCTTTCAGAGCTGGTAGAGGCTACAGGCGGTGTGATCGATATGAGCCAGCTACCGGTGGGAGACCCTACCCTCTCTTCCAAAGAGATTATAGGCAACGAGAGCCAAGAGCGCATGGGCATCGTGATTAAGGCCGAGGACATACCCTATGTGGAGCAATTGGCTCAGCGCGAGCGCGCTCCGCTGTATGTGGTAGGCGAGACCACTGGCGACCACCGCTTTGTGTTCAAGCAGGCTGACGGTGTGAAGCCTATAGATCTGGCAATGGCTGATATGTTCGGCAACTCGCCAAAAACTGTGATGGAAGATCACACTGTGATTGAAAAGCACCAAGGCGTGGATACTGATCCTGCCAAGATAGAGCAATACATTCATGATGTGCTCTCTCTGGAGGCTGTGGCTTGCAAGGATTGGCTCACCAACAAGGTGGATCGCTCGGTATCGGGCCGCATAGCCCGCCAGCAGTGCCAAGGCGAGATACAACTGCCGCTTAGCGACTGCGGCGTGGTGGCCCTTGATTATGAAGGCCGCGCCGGCATCGCCACAAGCATCGGCCATGCGCCACAAGCAGCACTGGTTGACGCTGCCGCCGGATCCGTGCTGGCAGTAGCCGAGGCTCTGACAAATATTGCCGGAGCCAATCTGAAGAAAGGATTGAAGAGCGTGTCGCTGAGCGCCAACTGGATGTGGCCTTGTAAGAACGAAGGCGAGGATGCTGCTCTGTACCGCGCTGTACAGGCTTGCAGCGATTTCGCATGCGAACTCGGCATCAATATCCCCACTGGAAAAGATTCCCTGTCAATGACCCAAAAATATGGCAACGACAAGGTATATGCTCCTGGCACTGTGATAATCTCAGCTGGCGGCGAAGTGGCTTATGTGCGCCGCACTGTGAGCCCAGTGATGAAAAATGACCAGAATTCACAATTCTATTATATCGACTTCTCCGGCGACAAGCTTAAGCTCGGAGGCAGTGCTCTGGCTCAAACTCTCAATCGCCTGGGCGATGAGGTGCCTTCTGTAAAGGATGCGCAAAAGTTCGCCACCACTTTCAATGCGGTGCAAAAATTGGTAGCTGGCCGCAAACTTTTGGCTATGCATGATGTAAGCGCCGGCGGCCTGATTACCACTATGCTTGAGATGACCTTTGCCAATGTCAATGGCGGCATCAAGCTATATACCGATGGATTCAAGATGTACGGCGAAGAGGACTTGGTAAAAATTCTATTTGCCGAGAATCCAGCAATCGTAATCCAAGTGGCCGACAGGCAGAAAGCTTCAGTAGAGGCAGTGCTTGACCAGGCTGGCGCCAAGTATTTCCCTGTGGGTTGTCCGCAACAAGAGCGTGTGATTATGGTTACTCACAACGACGAGGAGCGCCTCTTCGGCATTGACTATCTCCGCGATGTATGGTATGAGCCCAGCTATCTGCTCGATTGCCTCCAGAGCGGCGACAAGTGCGCAGCCCTGCGCTTCAACAACTATAAGAAGCAGCCTATCCGCTATGCCCTGCGCAAAGATTTCAGCGGACGCCTCGCTTCCTACGGATTGGAAGACCGTAAGTCTCAGCCGCGAAAAGCCAAGGCCGCTATCATACGCGAAAAGGGTGTCAACAGCGATCGCGAGATGGCATATTCTCTGTATTTGGCAGGCTTCGATGTGAAGGATGTGCACATGACTGATCTGATGAGCGGCCGCGAGACCTTGGAGGATGTCAATATGATTGTATTCTGCGGCGGTTTCTCCAACAGCGATGTTCTTGGCAGCGCTAAGGGCTGGGCCAGCGGCTTTGTATGGAACGAGAACGCAAAGCGCGCACTTGAGAATTTCTACAAGCGCGATGACACATTGAGCCTGGGCGTATGCAACGGCTGCCAGCTTATGATTGCTCTCAATCTAATAAATCCGGAGCACAAGAAACCGGCTCGCATGGACCACAATATCAGCCACAAGTTTGAGTCAGAATTTGTGGGCGTGACCATTCCTGAGAACCACTCGGTGATGTTCGGCAACCTCTCAGGCACCAAGACTGGCGTGTGGGTGGCTCACGGCGAGGGTCGCTTCATATTGCCTGAAGGCCTGGATAAGTACAATGTAATCGCTCGATACAATTACAAAGGCTATCCCGGCAACCCCAACGGCAGCGTAGGCGCTGTGGCGGGAATCGTTAGCGACAATGGACGCCATGTGGCTATCATGCCTCACCCTGAGCGCAGCATCATGCCCTGGCAATGCGCTTACTATCCGCGCAACCGGCGCAATGATGATGTAACCCCTTGGCTGAAAGGCTTTGTGAATGCTCGCATTTGGATTGAAGAACATCTAAAATAAGCCCCTTGATACGATTTTCACCTTGTAAAATCAACATCGGCCTCGATGTAGTAGAGCGCAGGCCCGATGGATATCACAATATTGTCACTGCCATGGTCCCTGTGCCATGGCATGATATTATTGAGATTATCGTGCCAGAGGGCGAGCCAAACCCAGATAAGCTTCTCACTGTACTGGGCAATGAGGTGGACTGCCCTCCGGAGAAAAATCTTGTAGTAAGGGCTTACCGCCTGATGAAAGCGAGCCACGAATTGCCTCCCATAGAGATCGTACTGCAAAAAATCATCCCGGACAATGCCGGCTTAGGAGGTGGCTCAGCCGATGCAGCATCCACCCTGCGGCTGCTAAATGAGATGTTCAACCTTGGGTTGCCCTCTCAGGAGCTGCGAGGGATGGCTGCGACCTTAGGAGCGGATTGCGCCTTTTTCATTGAAGACCAGCCAATGCTGTGTACTGGAATAGGAGATGTGATGGAGCCCATCATCTTGCCACTGAAAGGGTGGCACCTGCTGATAGCCAAGCCGCAAGCAGAAAGGGTAAGCACCAGGGTGGCTTACTCGCGAGTAACACCGCAGAAGCCTTTGATACCATTGGCTGAGCGATTGAAATTGCCTGTGGAGGAATGGCAAAGAATAGTCAAAAATGATTTTGAGCCAAGCGTATTTGCCTTTGCGCCACAATGCGCCCAAGTCAAGCAAGTGATGCTCGACATGGGGGCCACCTACGCTTCCATGACTGGCTCCGGAGCCAGCATTTTCGGCCTTTTCTGCTCTGACAAATTGTCACTCGCCTGCCGAGATGTGCTCGCTGCCAGTTGCAGCTGCTTCACCACTCTTTTATAGGCATCATAGGAAGCATAGGCGCTTATGCTGCCTAAGTGCCATAAAAGTAAACCGAAATCGGGCCTCGCTTGTTATAAATTTGATTTCTTTGGGAAATTTTATGCAGTTTGGCAAAGTTTTTGTTACTACTATATAAAAATTCTACTGATATGAGCAATAAAAATAAAAATAATAAGAAAGAGGAACAAAATCCCAAAGCAGCCCAGCAGGCTGAAGAAGATGCCGCTATGGTTTTGGAAGACGAACAGGCTCCTGAAACTGAAGTCAACGATGTAGTAAGCGATGACACCGAAGAGGCTGAGGTAGCAGCTATGTACGATAAGCTGCAAGAAACTGAGAAGAAGCTCGAAGAAAAGAGCAAGGATTATCTGTTTCTGATGGCTGATTTCGACAATTATCGCAAGCGCACGCTTAAAGAAAAAGCCGAAATTATCAAGAATGCCTCTGAGAAGATTCTCAAGGAGCTTCTCCCCATTGTGGATGATTTCGAGCGTGGCTTGGAAGCCACAAAGAACGATGCCGATGGCCAATCAGTGCGCCAAGGTTTCGAACTCATATACAATAAGCTTGTCAAGCTCTTGGAGAGCAATGGAGTGAAGCCTATCGAAAGCACCGGCAAGGACTTCGACCCGGACCTCCACGACGCTATTGCCAAAATTCCCGCCCCCACTGATGAAGACAAGGGCAAAGTAATTGATACCACAACCAAAGGATACACGCTCAACGACAAAGTGCTCCGCCACGCCAAGGTGGTGGTTGCCGATAAATAACACTGCTTATTACTCAAAGCAATATGGACAACAAACGAGATTACTACGAGGTGTTAGGTGTAAGCAAGACAGCCACACCCGATGAAATAAAGCGCGCTTACAGGAAGCTTGCCATCAAATACCACCCTGACAAGAATCCTGGCGACAAGGCTGCTGAGGAGAAATTCAAGGAGGCAGCTGAGGCCTATGATGTCCTTAGCAATGAGGAAAAGCGTCAGAAATACGACCAGTTCGGACACTCTATGGGGCCGCAAGGCTTTGGAGGAGGCCAATACTACCAAAGCGGCGGCATGTCGATGGAGGACATCTTCGCACAGTTCGGCGATATCTTCGGCGGTGGCGGCTTTGGCGGGGCTTTCGGAGGCTTCGGAGGAGCTACCGGAGGAAATGCGCGCACTCGCAAACGCACTCGCAGAGGTAGCGACCTGCGCATCCGCGTAAAGCTCACCCTCGAAGAGATAGCAAAGGGCACTCAGAAAACTCTGAAGATTCCTACCTATGTGAAGTGTGACCACTGTCAGGGCACTGGAGCCAAGGATGGCGTGGCTTTCTCCACATGCCACACTTGCCACGGCACTGGCACTATCAACCGAGTGCAGCAGACTATGTTCGGAGCTATGCAGAGCCAAGCTGAATGCCCAGAATGCGATGGTACTGGCAAGACAATTAGCGAGCAGTGCCAGTACTGCCACGGAGAGGGCGTACAGCGCAAAGACGAACAGATTTCATTCAACATACCTGCCGGCGTAAGCGATGGTATGACTTTGACAGTGCGCGGCAAGGGAAATGCCCCGCGCCACGGTGGCGAACCCGGCGACCTCTTAGTAGTAATCGAGGAGATAAAGCACCCAGAGCTGATTCGCGATGGCAACGATGTGATTTACAACCTAATGCTCGACATACCCACCGCTGTGCTTGGTGGAAGCGTAGAGGTGCCCACTATCAGCGGACGCGCACGCCTGAAGATCGCTCCGGGCACTCAGCCTGGCAAGGTACTCAGAATGCGCGGTAAGGGCCTGCCCAATCCTGATGGCTATGGCACTGGAGATGAACTGATCAATGTGATGGTGTATATGCCCGAGAATTTGAGCGCTGCCGAGAAGAGCGCCATTGAGAGCCTGAAAGGTTCGCCCAATGTGCAGCCCAGCGAAGCTGAAAAGCATCGCTTATTCTCAAAACTTAAACACATATTCGAACAAAATGACGGCAATTCATAAACTGCTCTCTTTCCTGCTTATTGGGATAGCGCTATCCAGCTGCTCACTATTTTCAGGAAAGGGCAATGTGGTAAGCGGTGACCAAGCCACTTCGGCCACCAAATCATCATCAAAGACAGCACCCACTTCTGTAGCCGAGGTGCCCACAAGCGCTGTGCAACAGCTTGATGCTTTTCAGAGCGAGGTGCTGGGCAAGATCACTGGCGATTGGAGCATAGTGCAAGTGAAGAATCGCCAGATCTTTGTCGATGAAGACCAGCCCTATGTAGTGTTCGAACCATCTCAGGAACAGTTCTACGCCAGTAACGGTTGCAACATCATCAATGGCGGTTTCCTGTTGCTGAACAATGGCATGGTGAAGTTCTCAAATGTAATCTCTTCCCGAATGTCATGCCCCGAGCAGTGGTTCCACGATGAGATTACAAAAGTGCTTGCCGATGGCGTGACTGTTAAGGTGAAATCATACTCGCAGGGAAATGAAAGCTATGTGGACCTGCTCTCCAGCTCTGGCAATAAACTGATGACCCTGCGACGCCACAACATGGAGATGCTCAATGGCAAATGGATTGTTACCCAAATCGGTGATCGCTCAATTGACAATCCTGAGGTTAACCTTTTCTTTGACATTCCAGAGCTGAAAGTGCATGGCAACACCGGTTGCAACTATTTCAATGGCGAAATCTTAATAGATGCTCAGGTGCCCAACTCCATCTCATTTGCCCAAATGGCGGTGACCCTTTCAAGCTGCCCTAACAGCGATATCGAAATGGCCCTGTTGGTGGCATTAGAAGAAACACACACTTATAGCTTGCGAGGATCCTCGCTATCACTGCTCAACTCATCTGGCAAAACGATATTGAAACTCGACCGCGAGTAAACATTGCGGAAACATACCTTATAAGAAATGCAAAAAGCGGAAAATTTAATGCCCTTTTTGCATTTCTTTTTAGTTTATTTAGTAATTTTGCGTAAACAATTTCTAAAGGCAAAATTATTTCATCCATGGCTACTAAAGACTACCAGAATGTTTATGGGCTGATTGGGTACCCTCTGGGCCACTCTTTCTCTCAGGATTTCTTCAACAAGAAATTCGAGACCGAAAACATCAACGCCAAGTATGTCAACTTTGAGATTCCCAGCATCGAGGACTTTCCTCAGGTGTTGGCCTCAAATTCATATCTGCGCGGCCTGAACGTAACCATCCCCTACAAAGAGAAAATCATCCCATATCTGGATGAAATGGATGAAGAAGCCGCTCAGATTGGAGCTGTAAATGTAGTGCGCTTCATCCGCAACTCAAAGGGCGAAATCAAAAGCTTAAAGGGCTATAACAGCGATGTCATTGGCTTCCATGACTCGATTGTGGGTCTGATGAAACCTTGGCACAAAAAAGCCTTGGTCTTAGGCACCGGCGGCGCTGCCAAGGCAGTGCGCCATGTGCTCACTAAAATGGGATTGGAGGTGAAGAATGTGTCCCGCACCTCGGGCGAGGGCAAACTCTCTTACGCCGAGCTTACCCCCGCTATAATGGATGAATACAAAGTGATCGTGAACACCACACCGCTTGGAATGTTCCCTCACATCAACGAATGCCCAGACATTCCCTACCGATGGATTACCTCCGAACATCTTTGCTACGACCTCCTTTACAACCCCGATGTGACCCTATTCATGAAGAAATGCGCAGAGCAAGGAGCCGTGACAAAGAATGGCCTCGAAATGCTGCTAATGCAAGCCTTCGCAGCATGGAATATCTGGCAGCTTAAGCGTTGAAGGCGCCTTATGCTTCAGTGCCAGCGGCTCCAGCTGCTGCTGGCCTAATTGCCGGCATTGTGCTGGCTCAGCAGGGATTATGGATTTGGGGGGCGATAGGTGGCTTGGCTGCATTCATCATTCTTTACTTCACTGCTCGTAATTATGCTGGATTTTTTGCCATAATGGTATGCGCTGGCTCTTTGTTGACCTTTGCGCATACTCCCGCCCCTATAGCTGAAACATCTCTGGACCACAAGGCGCATTTCACGGCAAAGGTCATCTCAAACAAAGAAACTGATTATGGCTGCCGCCTGAGACTGCGGATTTTTGAGGCAGACTCCACTGCATGCGCTCCTCAGGAAGCTGAGGCTACAATTTTTCGGCACGACTTCTGCCCTGCCGTCGGCAGCACTATCGAAGGAATGGGAAAAATAAGCTTCATCCCTCAAAACTTAGCCCTGCCCGACACTGCGGACGATAAAGAAATACAGCGCACAATCTATCTCATCTCGCTAAAGCGACAGGGCGTAAATTATACCATACTGCCTCAGTCCAAATCCTTGAAAATTATCCAGACGCCAAATTCATACCACACTTGGGTAGGGAAATTGCGCGATGCGATGTGGAATGGCATCGCGCTCTCGCCCATTGATGGCAAGTGCGCTTCTTTCCTGCTGGCAGCCATCTTAGGCGACAGATCTTTCTTAGTACCCTCTGAATATGAAAATTTCCGTATGACTGGCACAGCGCATGTGCTTGCCCTAAGCGGCTTGCATGTGGGCATAATCGTGAGCTTATTCGGCTTGCTGTGCATACCTTTGCGGGCATTGCGCCGAGGATATCGATACAGCTATCCAGTAATCATACTTTTTGTATGGATCTACGCTATTATCACTGGAATGTCAGCCTCGGTCTCCCGCTCTGCGATAATGCTGACATTGATGATGCTGGGCATATTATTGCAAAGGGGGTCTTACCCTTTCAATGCCCTATGCTTGGCAGCAATAGCAATCTTAGCTTTTCAGCCATTCCAGCTCTTCACTCCCGGCTTCCAACTGTCATTTTCCTCTGTACTGACCCTACTGATTTTTGCAAGGCTCATTCCAGAAAGGCTCCAGCGCAGGCCTATACTGTACTATGGGGCAATGGCAATAGTGGTGCCTGTGGCTGCCATGCTTGGGACCGGGCTGATTTCAGCTTATTATTTCCATACTTTTCCCTGGTTTTTCCTGCCCACAAATATCATTGTAGGCCTTCTGATAGGCCCGGTGCTTGGCATAGGCTTTGTGCTTATGATTTTCACCATGATGGGCATTTCTGTGGGATGGCTCGGCTGGATAGAAGATCGACTGTATTATTGCTTGGACTGGGGCGTGAAGCTATTTGGAAATCTCAGTGGGAGCATGGAGACCGGGGATTTCTCAGCATGGGCTTTCATCCCCTACTCTTTATTCTTAATATTTCTGGGTTTAGCAATTTATAGAGGGAAACATGACCAACCGCTGGTGCCAGCGGTAATACTTGCCGGCTTGGCTCTTTTGCTATGCGTGGCTATTATGGTTTGGCTCTAAACCTTTCAAGCGGAGAAGTGTTTTTATATAAAACACGGATCTGCTATGAAAACTCCGAGGGAAAATTATACTCTGCCGCACCGTGTATTCTATGCAGCGCGGCAAGCTTTGAGGCGCCATGCAAGCGGCGGCAATGTCTTGATTGCCGCTACTGTTATGGCCTTGATAGTAGCCAATATTCCTGGCCTCAATAATCTGTATTTCGATTTTTGGAATCAAGAGGTACGCTTGCAACTGGGCAATTTCAATTTCTTTAGCCACCATGGACACCCGATGGATCTGTTAGCATTCATCAACGATGCCTTGATGGCAGTGTTCTTCTTCTCCATAGGTCTGGAAATCAAGCGCGAGATCTTGGTGGGGGAGCTTTCTTCCTTCAAGCAAGCATTGTTGCCAATCTTAGGGGCCGTTGGAGGCATGATCTTCCCTGTATTATTCTTCATCCTGTTTGCGCATGGCACCGACTACGCCGATGGGGCTGCCATCCCCATGGCCACTGATATCGCATTTTCCTTGGGAGTACTGGCAATGCTTGGCAAGCGTGTGCCCCTGTCAATCAAAATCTTTCTAACCACACTCGCCGTAGTCGATGATATTGGCGGCATAGTGGTTATTGCCGCATTCTACTCCACCAATATCGATTTGCTGCTCATATTGTATGCTGCTATCCTATTAGGAGTGTTGCTGTTAGGATCGTGGATGCACATCAAAAGCAAGGTGTTCTATCTGGGCATTGGTGGCATCGTATGGTTCTTATTCTTAAATTCGGGCATTCATCCCACCATCGCGGGCGTGCTGGTGGCTTTCTGCGTGCCAGCCACCCCGGTATTCGCTCCCAAGAAGTACATCAAGCAGATCCGTACAGCTATCAGCCATTTCAAGGGGGAAGATGTGGAGCTGCTCACTCAGAAAACTATCTTAACTAAAGACCAAATGAACTGGCTCAAAGAGGTTGAATCGGCTTCAGATAAGGTGATTTCGCCTCTACAGGATCTTGAAGACTCGCTCCACCCGATTGTGAACTATTTCATCCTGCCATTCTTCGCATTCGCCAATGCTGGCATATACCTCCTTGATATGGATCCAGCCACTATCTTCGAGGGCATTTCTTTGGCCATAATCGTAGGTCTTGTCGCGGGTAAATTCACTGGCATATTCCTATTCTCTTGGGCCGCTGTAAAGCTTAAATTAGCCCCGATGCCGGCTCACAGCAATTGGAAGATAATGGCATCGATTGCGCTGCTTGGAGGCATAGGATTTACAGTGTCGCTCTTCATAGCCACCCTGTCGTTCGGCAATGATCCGTCGCAGGCTGGCCTTCTGTCGCATGCCAAGCTGGGCATCGTAGTAGGCTCCCTCATAGCCGGCATCTCAGCCTTTGTCATACTCCACTATACCTTGCCCCACGGCGAAGCTCCCGACGCCGTCGACACTGACTAACTCCCCTGGCAGAAAGCTAGTCCTGTATTTCCCTAAAATAAGTTGACTCGAAAGGAGTCAACAATGAAGTTAAAAGGTGTCTATAAGACAAAAAAACAAAATGAGCATTTGGACGAAGTACTTGCTCTGAGAGAAAAAGGCTTTTCTGTCCGCGCCATCGAGAAAAAAACAGGAGTATCCAAGGCTACTGTTTCAATTTGGATTGCTAACTTTGCAAAAGTAACAGATCCAATTGAATGTAGCATGGAAGACCAACCGCAATCACAGCCATGTTCATCGAACGATTCCAATGAGGGATTGTCTTTAGAGGAACAGGTAGCCAAACTTAAGGAGGCGCTGCGCATGGCCGAACTCAGAGCAGACGCTTACGATGAGATGATCAATGTGGCAGAGGCCAAGTTCAACGTACCAATAAGAAAAAAAGCTGGCACCAAACAGTAGAGAACCTGCACGCAAAGGACCCCAAGAAGTATCAGGTGCAAGTCCTTTGCGAGCTGTTTGGCAAGAGCAAGCAGGCTTATTACCAGCATGACGATGAACGGACACTTTCCAAGGCGGCAATGAGGTCCTTTGCGCTTGACTACGCAAGGGAAATCAGAGAAAAAGACCCTGGGATGGGCATGCTCAAGATATGGTACATGTATCAAAAGAAGTTCCGAATGGAACAGGACATTTTGGGCAGGGACGCTTTTGTGGACCTTTTAGAAGAGGAAGGAATGAAGGTCCGGCTTAGGATCCGAAAGCCCAGGACCACAGATTCCTCTCACGACCTGCCGCTGTTCCCCAACCTTGTGAGGGACTTTATCCCAGATGCGCCCAACCAGCTGTTTGTCAGCGACATCACCTATATTGAGATTTGGATCAACGAGGTTGAGTACAAGTTCTGTTACCTTTCTTTAATAATGGATGCCTACACCAAGGAGATAGCGGGTTGGAGCGTAGGAGACACTTTGGAGACCGCCTTTCCTCTTGAGGCTCTCCGCATGGCCCTCCGCCGCTTGGAAGGGATCGACCACAATGCCATCCATCATTCCGACCGGGGGGTGCAGTACGCTAGCCGAGCATACACAAATCTTCTTAAGGAGAACCATATCTCCATAAGCATGACTGAGAGCGGAGATCCCAAGGAGGACTCGCAGGCTGAACACATTAACAATACGATGAAGAACGAGCTCCTGAAGGGTTTAACCTTCAATAATATTGAAGAGGTTCGTTCGGCTGTCGCTAAGGCAGTGGAGTTCTACAACAACCTTCGGCCCCATATGAGTCTTGGCATGCTGACCCCAGCCCAGGCTGCCAGTTTGAGCGGCGAGATAAAGAAGAATTGGAGAAGTTATCGCGAGGAGGCAATCAAAGAGAAACAAAAAGTTCGAGGATAACTGCAGATTATTCCTAAAGATTATTTACCTTTGCAAGGTAAGTTGCTTTTTGGCTAGCCCCCACGATGCAAGTTATTTCAGAGATAACTTCTCCTGGTAAACTTTATCCAGGGATAATCCCGAAGTAAAGTCATTTCAGGGATAAAGCCTGTGAGTAAACTTTTGGTAGGGATTATCTCTAAAGTAAACTAATCTTAGGGATAACAACCAACGAGTAAATGAACTTTAGGAATAAAGAAGAAGAGTAAAGTAAAATCAGTAATAACGTTTAACCAAGTCAACTTATCGAAGGGATAAGATAGATTTGAGTCAACCTAATTTAGGAAAACTCACGTTGCTCAAGAAATGCATGTATGTCGTTGCTCCTGATTTCTCCCAACTTTTAGGTTGGCCGAGATTTGCTTGTTTTGCCAATTCCTGTTGGAACAAAGCCATTGCTTCATTCTGGCAATCTAGCGGTGTAAACATAATACCAAATCCCACTTGGAGCTATCCCGATAGCCTACAATATGCAACCATTGGTTGGCCAAAGGGTGGTATGGTAGCTATTAATAGCAATGGGTGTTTGGCAACAGATTTCAGCGCCTTTTCTTGGCAGAGAGGTTATGAATATGTGGTAAAGGATCTTCAACCTAACGTTATACTGCGCTATGGGCCAAAAATGCCACATGAAGATATATCAAGAAGTATTTTTTATTCTTCAGAACATATAACACGTATGAGAAATGGGTGCTAATGGACAACATGCTTCTGGTGTACTTGAAATTGAAGGCAACAGAAGATGGTATACTGTGGCTTCGGTCAGTAAAGATGTAAAGATTTTGGAATTGAAACCTGTTTCAGGCTCAAAGCAACCAGGAGTTAAACTTCCTGAAGAAAGTCACACGGAAAATCGAGTTTATGCAATAATGTATTCCAAGGACTCGAAATATCAAGGCATAAAGGCAATTGCCAAATATGATGAGAATGGTAAGAAAATCTTTGAAATGCATACCTCTGACCACAAAGGAATGGGGCATCACTATCATATTTGGGTTAATGGATCTCCGGGGACAGCAATCCAAGGATGGTCTCAAGAAATGAAAAAAATTTATAAACAAGTTTATAACTATGAGAAAAATATCTAATGACAAAGTGGTGGCATACGATGCGTTCGGATATCCCTTTAACCAAAAGCATCCTCCATCAATGTGTTCACGCAGTAACAAGTACCATGGCTATCCTGATCCATTTCGCGAGACAATATTTTATGATTTTGCCGTGCAGGGCTATGACCTTGAATTCTCATACAAGGGAAAAACATATCATTGTGTAAATGTTCAATTGGGGGTAGACGATTTTTTGCCCCCTCTGGATGAGGGG
>CAZRYC010000039.1:0-27105 GCA_964604175.1 uncultured Bacteroides sp. | reverse complement strand
AACCCCCTCATCCAGAGGGGGCAAAAAATCGTCTACCCCCAATTGAACATTTACGCACCCCCATTGTTTTTACTCAATTGAAAAACGAGTCGAACCTATTCAACATCTTTTTTATTGAATTCATTAATCACTGGTATCTTGTACTTGCTGCCGCCGCTATGGGATTCATACTATGGAGATATTATACCACGTATAAAGTTACAAATACAAATAAGAAAGTGTTTTACTTACAGCAAGTAACAATTCTAATGGTAATAACTCCATTAATAGTATGTTGAATGCGTGGGGGAGGATTTACTTCTGGAAATCGTCCGATTTCCATGACTAATGCTCGGCAATATTCCAATGTTTCTGCACATAGCAGTATCGTTTTGAATACAGTTTTTACTTTTCTTAGAACTTCTACTAACATTGAAATACCAAAATTTTTCTCCAATTCAGAAACCATAAAATCATACTATAGCCCATATCATTTTCCAAATGCTGAAGAGAACTTTGTGAAAAAGAATATCGTAATACTCATCATGGAGAGCTTTGCACAAGAAAATGTTTATGACTATAAAGCAGATCCATTGATGCAACATAAGAGCCCACTCTAAAATGTAATTTTGACACTTTTCCCACTCTGTGGAGAACCAATTATAACATACCCTTTCTTGGAAAAGCCAATCGTGAATGCTCTCAGTTATATATGCTGGGGGATGGATTGGTCGTAGGCAAACCAGCGGGCAAAGAGAGGGTCAGCGAAGAATAGGCCATCGCTCCGCTTCTCGAGAAGTTCTTTTTCGATGAGCGTTGTCTGCAACTTTGCCACATTTGACTTGCTGCCAAGGTTGAAGTCATTCAGCACCTGGGTTGTGGTAAATCCCTTGTGATGCCCCCAGGCTACTGCCCGCAGCATGTTGAGTTGGAACGAACTCAGGCCTGCAATTTGTTGTTGAAATAAAGCATGGTTCTGCTGCATTGTCGCATTGAGCCCATTTTCCAATTCTTGTGGACCAGCCTCATGCTCAGTCTCCGCAAATACGTTCCATGCAAGCTGCTGCACATATGAAGAATAATTCTGAGTGTACTCACAGATTTTTTTGCAAATCTCCACTGAAATTTTCTTTCCGCGGCTTTCGAAACGCCCTTGGATATAACTCACCCAATCGGCCGTGGGGATGCGGTCGAGATACATCATTTCACCAAAAAGGAAGAAAGGCATACGCTTGTCTTGGAAAAGATTGTCCATCAGGTGTTTCTTGCTGCCGAACAAGCAGTAAGTGCACTCGCTCTGATGTTGCCACACACTTCGGAGCCTCTTTTGGATAGTCAAGGAGTTGGGCATTTCACCGATTTGCTGAAACTCATCGATGCATACCACGATATGCTTGCCTCGCTTTTTTGCAATCTTTTCTGGCAGTGCAAGCACCTCCTCAGGAGCATGTGTCGATGGCGTTATTCCCAAAGCCAGTGACACCTCATTTATGCCATCCGAGGCCAATACAATCTTGGGAGTGATGCGTGATAGGAACTCTTTGGCATACTCAACCCAATAATCTACTTTCGAGGTGGTCTGTTGAATTATAGCAGCTGCGAATCGGTTGTAGAAATCATATTCACTGCGGCAATCGTATATATCCATATATACTGGGAGAATATCCTCACGCTCCTTGAACTGGGAGATAACTTTTTTCACCATCGATGTCTTGCCCAGGCGTCGGGGTGAAATGAGAATTGTATTCATCCCATTTTCCAGATTGAGTTTGAGTCGCTCTATCTCTTTGTCCCGGTCGGTAAAGTTGTCGCCCTTGACCGACACGCCATATACAAAAACCTTATCCATAACTTTTCACATTTCAATCCACAAAGTTACAAAAAAAATCCGAGTTCACCAAATGGTGGACCACCATTTGGTGAACTCGCATGCGATTTCTTATTTTTGCCCATTTCTTCTCTAAAGTTCTATGCGTTAGCCAGTATGCCTAACGTGGGCTCCTGAGTTTTGAGGCGCTGACTGATGATATCGCCTCGCGCCTGATCAAGCTCTAATTTACAGCGATATTTGGGGGCTGTGGGCTTCGAAGATGCCAAGACCGAGTTGGCGAACGAATGATTTGATGGCAGCCTGAGCGCGCACTGAGTTGCCGGCATCATCCAAGGGAGGCGCAAAGGCGGCTATGCCCAGCCTTCCAGGCAGCACACCCATCACTCCCCCTCCTACTCCGCTCTTGGCCGGTATGCCAGAGGTATAAAGCCAGTCGCCTGTGTGCTGATAGAAGCCCACCGTAGCAATAAGACATGTGATTTTTGGTGTGATAGCCGCATCAAAGCACTTAGTGGAGGTCACGGGATTGATTCCGCTATTGGCAATAGTCGCAGCCATAGTGGCAAGCTGAGCCGTGGTTATGCCCAAAGAGCATTGGCGAGTGTAAAGATCAAGCGACATCGGCACATCATCGTAAATGCGATTATAGTTCTTCAAGAGCCAGGCAATAGCCCGGTTGTTGAAATTGGTGGCGCTTTCGCTCTTGTACAGTTCATCAATAAGCGCCGGTGCCGAGCCGCAAAGCTGAGCCATATTCTCTTTAATGGCTTCCCATTTGGCTTCGCTGTCGCCTAAAGGCTTGATAAGCGAACACGCCGAAATTGCCCCAGCATTGACCAAGGGGGTTGAAGGATGGTCATTTTCAAGCAGAATGGCAAAAATAGAGTTAAAGGGCAGGCCAGTGGCATCCGCGCCTATCTTCTTAAGCACCTCCTGCGGCGAATACTGATCCATCACAAGAATGGCTGTGGGCACTTTTGACACAGATTCTATGCCGAACTGATACTCCGAATCGCCTATATCGATGCGTTCGCCATCCATCAGCACTATGCTTAGTCCGAAGAGTCCAGGATCGATATTAGCCAAATATGGTATATAGTGGGCATTTACGCCAGAGTTTATCCTTTTGGCTTCCTGATAGGCTTTCTGGGCTGCTTGTCGAATATCCTCCTTGGTAATGATCTTTTCTGTCATGGTTCCAAATGTTATCTTTAAATTTAACATCCACAAGCCTCTTTAGATGAACCCAGATTTGTCATTTTGCGCTTTTTAACATTGGTGTCCATTGATTTTGGCACAGTATCTTCACTATCTTTGCGTATTAAACAGGCTCTAAAATTTCTTTGCCATGAGTTACGACGATTATGACATCCCTTTTGACGATATGGACGATGACGAATTTCTATACCGCTCCATGAATCCCGCAGACCCTATGTACATGGGGCCAAAAGATGAAGATGAAGATGAGGACGATGAAGATGAGGATCCGTTCGATTTTTTAGACGATACAGATGACACAGATGACCGCTGGCTTGAGGACGACGATATGGATGACTACGACATTGACTACCTTTTTGACCCAAGCTATTCCAATCGTACTGATCAATGCTCAGCCATACCTGGAGGACAACCCACATCAAAGTTCTCCGGCCTTCTCCCAACTGCAGCTGGAGCCATCGCCGCCAATTCCCTTCTCACACAAAAGGGTACCAATTCAACCTCTCCACAACAAAACCAATCGAAAAGCGCTACCCACAAAACTTATCGAACCAGAATCCTCCAATTCGCCTTCATTCTCTTTCTTCTCCTTATTATCGCCCTTATTGCAATTTCCATATAATCATATCCTTTTGTTTTATACCTTAATTTCAACCATTGTGAAAAGGACAATTTTTATCATTATGATTTTAGCTGCTCTGTCAGCTTGGAGCCAGACCGACACATCGACTACCAAGATAATAGCGCACCGAGGGTACTGGGACACACATGGAAGCGCTCAAAATTCTATCCGGGCATTGGTAAAGGCCGATTCTATTGGGTGCTGGGGTTGCGAACTGGATGTATGGCTCACTGCTGATAGCGTGTTGGTCGTAAATCATGATCCCTCTATCGATGGCATCACAATTCAAGATAGCTGTTATGACAGCTTGCGCCACATACGCCTGCGCAATGGCGAACCGCTTCCAACACTACAGCAATATCTCGACACAGCGGCTACCCTGGCCATAAACCTGGTGCTTGAGCTCAAGCCTCACTCATCCCCAGAGCGCGAAGCCCTTGCTGCTGATATGATAATGGCGATGATTAAAGAGCGAAAGCTGGCGGAGCGCACCACTTACATCTCTTTCTCCAACTTTGCCGTCTCCTATTTCGCACAGCATAGCAATTGCCCAGTATATGCGTTGTCGGCTCTCCCGCCGGAGGATTTGCGCGATTTAGGAGCCACCGGTGCCGATTACAACCTCAAAGCCCTGCGAACTCACCCGGAATGGGTGGAAGAGTTTAAAGCCTCTGGCACACCCATTAATGCTTGGACAGTCAACGACCCTGCCGATCTGGAGTGGTGCATAGCCCAAGGCTTCTCATTCATCACCACAAACAACCCTGTTACCGCACTATCCCTCGCTGAATAAGGCAAATTTATCAAAAGTGCCACAAAAGTTTTCTATTTCGGATTTTTTTCGTAATTTTGCACCCGAAATTTGATTTGGCTTGCTCATTTTGTACAAAAGTGTGCAAAACGAAGAGCTTGAAAAGCCAATAGTTGTTACACTTATATAGTTAATAATGAAGAAACTTTTGATTTGGGCGCTTTGCTCAGCGATGAGCATGGGCGCAATGGCCGAAGGTTATCAAGTGAACTCCTTTAGCGCCAAGCAAAACGGCATGGGCCATGTAGGCGTGGCCATGAAATTAGGAGCTGAAAGCCAGATTTTCAACCCCGGCGCCGTAAGCTTTATGAACAAGACTATGGAAATTTCCGGAGCTGTAAGCGCTATCTCCTCCGAGTGCACAGCCACTACTGCTTCTGGAGAAAAATACAAGACCAGCAGCCCCATCTCCACTCCGCTCAATTTTTCAGCTGCGTTCCGCATATATGACAATCTCTACGCAGGCGTCACCCTCTACACCCCCTATGGCTCAGGCATAGATTGGGGATACAATTGGCCTGGAGCCGCTCTGAACCAATCAGTAAAGCTTAAAGTTTTCTCTCTCCAACCCACATTCTCATGGAAGATCCTTCCCAACCTCTCTGTAGGCGCAGGCGTGATGATTTCCTGGGGCACGGTGGATCTTAACAAGGGATTGATCAGCTCTTCTTCTTTTGATGCTGTGCTTCCCTACCTCAACGCTCAATTCGGAGCCAATTTCCCCGCCTCGAATGGCATTTCTCCGGCCAATGTCAATATTAAGGGATCATCCGAACTGACAGCCGGCTTCAATGTAGGCGCCATGTGGGATATCAACAGCAAATGGACCGTGGGGGCCAGCTATCGCTCAAAGATGACTATGCATGTGAAGTCTGGCGACGCCACTATCACACCGGGCCTCACCGAGTATCAAGCAATCCTCACTGCTCTGGGTATTCCGAATTACGCCAACTTTGAGGCCAAGATGCCTTGCCCATATATACTCACAGCTGGCGTTAGCTACAAGCCTATTGAAAACCTTATCATAGCCTTTGATGCTCAGCTCAATGGCTGGGGCACATACAAATATCTTGACTTTTCTTTTCAGGACTACCCTACATTCAATCAGCATCTGAAGAAAGATTACAAGAACGCCATGACCTACCATCTTGGTGCTCAGTACGGCCTCACACAGCGATTTGATGTGCGCTGCGGTCTTATGATCGACACAAACCCATGCAACACTAACTATTACAATCCAGAAACACCTGGCACCACCAAGATTGAGCCTACCGTAGGCCTCTCTTTCCGTCCAATCCCAGGCCTGTCGGTGGACTTGGCTCTAATGTATGTCTATGGTTGCAAAGTCAAGGATGCCACCGGCGAATATGATGACTTTATCGCCAAGAACTATCCGGCTCTGGGCCTCCCCACCACCGGCACATTCACAGCTGATTACAAGCTCCATGCCCTTATACCCGCAATCGGCGTAAGCTACAGCTTCTAACACCACACACGATAAAAGATGGTGGCGTGCCATAATCCAGTATGGCACGCCACCATCTTTTATCGATGTTTGATTTATCCTTTACAATTTGAAGAGGTTGCGGGCGTTGGCTGTGGTGCGTTGGTCAATCTCTTCTACAGGAATACCCAGATAGCCAGCAATGTGGGCAGCAATCAGGGGCACATAAGCGCTCTCATTGCGCTTGCCCCTATTTGGCACTGGGGCCAGCCAGGGCGCATCAGTCTCAAGCAGCAAGCGATCAAGGCCGATGGCGGGTATTACCTCCCTAATCTTACTGTTTTTGAAAGTCACTATGCCATTTATTCCAAAATAATAATCCCCTATGCGGCGGATGCGCTCTACATCCTCCTCTGTGCCTCCAAAGCTATGGAACACCGCCGGCACTCCACGATGACCCTGCAGCACCTCCAAGGTCTGGTCCAAGCCATCGCGGCAATGTATTATCACCGGCAATCCAAGCTCGCCAGCTCTGCGCACCTGCTCATCGAACACTACCATCTGCTGCGGCACAAAAGCAGTATCCCAGTGCAAATCCATGCCACACTCACCCACTGCCACATAGCCTCCCTGAGCCAGCTCTGCCATCAAGAAATCTAACTCCTCGCGCCAGTTTTCTTTAACCTCAGTTGGATGCAAGCCCTGTGCAAGCGATACATTCTGGGGAAATTTGGCCGCCAGCTGCTTCATCGGCTCTACAGAATCGGTGCGCACCCCAGGGAAAATCATGTGATCTACCCCGGCGGCTATGGCGCGTTGCACTGCTGCCTCGCCTCCGCCGTCTTCGGCGTAGTCGGCCATATAAAGATGCGTATGCGTATCGATCATTATCGGTTGCGAGTGAGAAGCTTGTGGGCAAAATCAGTGAGCCATTGCTTGGCTGTTTCCGACATGGAGGTCTCATTGAGATATCCAATAGCGTCCTCTGTGTATTTGCTGATCAGACGGTCGCCATATTCCCGCAGTTTCAGAGAGTCATACACTGCTGTGACAGCATCAATTTTTTCTTGGCCTGTGAGCTTGCGTGCGCTCTCAAAAGCCCCTATCTTATCCTGATCCTGAGCAATGATATAGAGCCAAGTCTTCTTATCATTCAATATGTCGCCCCCTATCTCCTTGCCAAAAGTGGCAGGGTCGCCATACACATCAAGATAATCATCCACCATCTGGAAAGCGATGCCCAAGTTGGTGCCAAAATTGAAGACAGCCTCCACATCATCAGGCATTGCCCCAGCTATTAGAGCCCCAATGGAGCATGGATAGGCAATCAGCGCCGAGGTCTTGCCAATGACCATATTGATATACTCATTGAAGCTCACATGAGGAGCAAGTTCAAAATCGGCATCAAGCTGCTGGCCCTCGTACACCTTCATGGTCATGATGCCGAAGCGATCAATCACCTCCGGCAAGAACATAGGCGGGCAACCGGCCATGCACTTATATGCCATGCTCACCATGGCATCGCCAGAGAGAATGGCGGTGTTGAGATCCCATTTCTTATACACAGTCTCGCGGCCGCGACGCAAATCGGCATTGTCCATCACATCATCGTGGACCAATGTGAAATTATGGAAAATCTCTATGCCCACCGCTGGCCATAGGCACTGGTCTATTTCGCCGCCAAATGCATCATTGCAGGCCAGCAGCAGCACTGGGCGCAGCCTCTTGCCTCCGCCCTGCATAGTATAGCGAATAGGCTCATAAAGACCAGGAAGCCCGGCGGGATACTGGATCTCGCCGAGCGCCTGGTTGACTATTTCAAGATATTGTTGTGTTGTCAGCATGTAGTAAATCGGAAGATTATGGTGCGATCGTAGGTTTCTCCAGGACGCAGTTCGGCGCTTGGGAAGCTTGGCTGATGCGGAGCATCGGGAAAGCCTTGGCATTCGATTGCCACAGCGTCATAGTCATGGTACTCACACCCACCTTTGCCCTTGGGCGATCCATCAAGATAGTTTCCTGTGTACACTTGCACTCCAGGCTGGTCGGTGGCCACCTCCAGCACTCGACCGCTGGCTTCGTCACAGAGAGTGGCTATATCCTGAATCTTTCCGGGGCGATAATCATCAAGCACGAAGCAATGATCATAGCCCTTGGCAAAAATCAGCGGCTCATAGTCTGCCTTGATATCCTTTCCAATAGCCTTGCTCTTGGTGAAATCCATCGGGGTACCGGCCGCAGGAGCTTGCTCGCCAGAGGGTATCAAGGTGCTATCCGTGGGCAAGAAGCGCGATGCCTTCAGCTGCAGCTTGTGGTTGAGCACTGTGCCGCTATCATGGCCAGCCAAGTTGAAGTAGGCATGGTTTGTGAGGTTCACCACGGTGGGCGCATCAGTCTCAGCTACCAGTTCGAGAGTGAGCACATTCTCATCAGTCCAGGTGTAAATAGCCTTGACTGCTAAATTGCCAGGGTAATTTTCTTCACCATCTTTCGCAGCGTATGAGAATATCACCTTGTTGCCCTTGACCTTGGTGTCCCAAATCTGATTTTGGAAGCCTTCAGGACCGCCATGCAGGGCGTTAGGCCCATTGTTAATAGCGAGCTGGTATTTCTTGCCCTCCACCACCAAGTCGCCCTTGGCTATGCGGTTGGCAAAGCGGCCTGGCACCTTGCCGGCGCAGGGGCCATCGCCTAGGTAGCTTTCGATATCGCTGTATCCAATCACCACATCGGCAAGCTTGCCATTGCGGTCTGGCACGTTGACTGCCACAATGGCCGCTCCCAAGCTGCTCAGCGACACTGAGGCTCCGCTGGCATTTGTCAGAGTCACCACCTTAGCCAAGCCCTTAGAGGTTTTCACCTCTTTAATATCCGTATTCATAGTTTACTAACACTGTACGATTAACCTCTAACGACTAACCTATCTTTCTGGCTCCGTCGCTCAGCACTACATCGTAAACCTTGGGCTCATGGCCATATTTTGCCTTGAACTCAGCCTTGGCAGTCTCGATGAACTTGTCGTGCACATCATCTTTCACCAAATTGATGGTACACCCACCGAAGCCACCGCCCATGATGCGGCTGCCGGTAACTCCGCATTTCTTAGCGATATCGTTGAGGAAGTCGAGCTCTTCGCATGAAACCTCGTACTCCTTGCTCAGCCCTTCATGTGTCTGATACATGCGCTCGCCCACAGTGGCCAAGTCGCCCCTAACCAAGGCATCGCACACATCGAGTACACGCTGCTTCTCGCCAATCACAAAGTGAGCGCGCTTGTAATCTTCGGCTGAGATTTCACCCTTGATGCGCTCCAAATCTTCGAACGATGCGTCGCGCAGGGTCTCGATGCCCAACTTCTTGGCTACGCGCTCGCAGCTTTCGCGGCGCTTATTGTATGGCGAATCCACCAGCTCATGCTTTACGCGAGAGTCAACCAGTACCAGCTTATAGCCCTCGAGCTTCATTGGGAAGTACTCGTACTCCATAGAGCGGCAATCGAGGCGAATCAGATGGTCTTTCTTGCCCATGCAGCTGGCGAACTGGTCCATGATGCCGCAGTTTACGCCGCAGTAGTTGTGCTCGGTGCTTTGGCCAATCTTGGCAAGCTCCGTCTTGGGGAACTTGTTGTCATTGAACATGTCGTTGATTGCGAAAGCGAAGCAGCTCTCAAGAGCAGCCGAGGAGGAAAGACCGGCCCCCAGAGGCACATTGCCGGCGAATGCGGCATCGAAACCCTCGCACTTGCCTCCGCGCTTGATTACTTCGCGGCATACGCCGAAGATATAGCGGGCCCACTGCTGAGCGGGAGCATCCTCCTCGCGCAAGCCGAACTCTGCGTAATTATCCTCCGGTATGTCTATAGAATACACGCGTACCTTGTCAGTGCCATTAGGCTTGATCTCAGCCATGATGCATTTGTCTATGGCTCCAGGAAACACGAAACCGCCATTGTAGTCGGTGTGTTCGCCAATCAGGTTGATGCGGCCAGCCGAAGCATACATAGTGCCTGAGCCAGGGAAACGCTTGCTGAATTCCTCTCTGATTTTGTTTTCCATGTTATTTCAAATTTATATTTTGGTTATTAAAGTTTGGCATTGCGCATATCGCCAGTCTCGTTGAATGCATTGTGGAAAGCAAATGCCTTCTCCAATGTCACAGGAGTCTGGCCCTGGCCCATCTCAAGATAATGCTTGAGCATATCCTTGTAGTCGGGGTGTGCACAATTGTTGATAATCTCATAAGCGCGCTCTATGGGATCCTTGCAGCGCAGGTCGGCTATGCCTTGGTCGGTAACCAGGATGTCCACTGAGTGTTCTGAATGGTCCACATGAGCTACCATAGGCACAATGTTGCTGATGCAGCCTCCCTTAGTCACTGATGGGCACGAGAAAATGCTAATGTAGGCATTGCGTGCGAAGTCTCCGCTGCCGCCGATGCCATTCATCATCTTAGTGCCAAGCACATGGGTAGAGTTGACATTGCCAAAGAGGTCAGCCTCGAGGGCTGTGTTCATTACAATCACACCCAAGCGGCGAATTACCTCCGGATTATTGCTCAGTTCGGCGGGGCGAAGCAGAATCTTGTCCTTAACCTCGCTCATATCCTTGAAGAGCTGCTCCTCGGTGGCATCTGCGAATGTCATTGAGCAAGTGCTGGCGAATGTGCACTTGCCAGCCTTCATCAGCTCAAGCACTGCATCCTGTATCACCTCTGTGTACATCATGAACGGCGGGATTTCCTTGCTCTCGCCCAGATTGTACAGCACGGCATTGGCAACATTGCCCACCCCTGACTGCAGAGGCAAGAACTCCTTAGGTATGCGACCTTTCTTATATTCCGTAAGCAGGAATTTCACCACATTGTCGCCAATGTGCTTGCTCACCTCATCGGGGGCGGTAAATGCCTTTACACCGTCATAGAACTTTGTCTTTACAATTCCCACCACCTTGTTGGGGTCAATCTTCAGCACCGGGCTGCCTATGCGATCCTTTGGGGTGAGTATTGGTATGGCGGGGCGATAGGGAGGATCCTGAAGCATGATTACATCGTGCATGCCGTGGAGCTCGTGGGGAAGCTGTTCGTTAAGCTCAATAAATATCTTTTTTGCCATGTGGGCATATGTGGGGATGTTGCCCAGGCCTGTGCCCAAGATTATCTCCCCGTCAGGGCTGATATGAGCTGCCTCGATAATAGCATAGTCGATATCGCCATATGTGCCATAGCGCACCTCCTGAGCCATCTCTGAGAGGTGGCGGTCGCTATAGTGCACATCGTGGCTGTTGATGCGCTTGCGCAGGTCTGGTACATTCTGGTACGGTGCGCGGCGGTTGATAGCATTGGCGCGAGCCAGATTGCCATCGGCGCGGTCGCTGCTCGATGCGCCTGTGAAGAGGTTAATCTTGAATGGACGGCCCTCAGCATGCTCTGCCTCGGCCTTGGCGGCAATGGCGGCCGGAATGGCCTTGGGGGTACCTGGGGCGGTAAAGCCCGACATGCCTATGGTGTCGCCGTCTTTAATCATGGCGGCTGCTTCCTCGGCAGTGATGTAATTGTAAACCATGTTTTTCTTTTATGCTATTTGTTGATTGATTTTCTTGGTATTTTTTGTAAATTTGCACAAAATTACTAATAATTGGGTAAACTCCAAAATAAATTTCCCCAACATTTAGATTATGAGCCAAAATAATTGCCCTTTGGGCAAAAAATTATATATCGAGACTTATGGGTGCCAGATGAATGTGGCCGATACCGAGGTGGTAGCCTCCATTCTCGGCATGGCCGGATACGAGCTCACTGAGGACATATCAGAGGCTGATGCCATTCTGCTCAACACTTGCTCCATTCGCGACAATGCCGAGCAGAAGATTGTGGCTCGTTTGCAATATCTGGCCTCTCTGAGGCGCAAACGCCATGGCAAGCTCATAGTGGGGGTGATCGGATGCATGGCTGAGCGCGTGCGAGACTCGTTGATCAACGACCATGGCGTAGATCTGGTGGCTGGTCCTGACAGTTATCTTGACCTCCCGGCTCTTTTCGCCGCAGCCGAAGCGGGGGAAAAAGCCATCAACGTGGAGCTGAGCACTACCGAAACCTACCGTGACATCATCCCCAAACGCATTGGCACCGGCAAGATTACCGGCTACATCAGCATCATGCGCGGATGCAATAATTTCTGCAGTTACTGCATTGTGCCTTACACCAGAGGGCGAGAGCGAAGCCGCGAAGTGGAGAGCATTCTACAAGAGCTTGCCGATTTGCGAGAGCGCGGGTTCAAGGAGGTTACACTCTTAGGCCAGAATGTGAACTCATATAATGACCGTGGCCTCACATTTTCTCAACTTCTCGCTCGCGTGGCCGAAGCTGCTCCGGATATGCGCATACGCTTTACCACAAGCCATCCTAAGGATATGAGCGATGACACTATCGCCACCATAGCCAAATATCCCAACATTTGCAATCACATTCACCTGCCGGTGCAAAGCGGCTCGGACAAGGTGCTGCAACTGATGAACCGAAAATACACGCGCCAGTGGTATCTTGACCGCATCGCAGCCATTCGCAAAGCCATCCCGGACTGCGGTATCAGCACCGACATGTTCACCGGATTCCACGATGAGACAGAGGAGGATTTCCAGCAGACGCTATCCCTGATGCGCGAAGTGGGCTTCGACTCCGCTTTTATGTTCAAATACAGCGAGCGCCCGGGCACCTTAGCCTCGCGCCAATTCCCCGACAATGTGCCCGAAGATGTGAAAATCGAGCGTCTCAACCGCATGATTGCCCTCCAGAACGAACTTTCGCTCGCTTCTCATCGCCGCGATATAGGAAAGACCGTAGAGGTGCTGGTCGAAGCTCCCAGCAAGCGCAGCACCCAGCAATGGGTAGGGCGCACTCAGCAAAACAAAACTTGTGTCTTTCCTCGGGGCAATTTCCACCCGGGCGACCTCGTTAATGTCAAAGTAACCGACGCCACCAGCGCCACCCTAATATGCGAACTATGCTCAGAATAGGAATAATACAACTCTCAAAGACTGCCAATGTCAAAGAAAATCGCCGGCGCTTGGCAGAAAAGATACGCTTGGTTGCAAGCAAAGGCGCGCAGTTGATTGTAAATCAGGAGCTCCACGACTCTCTGTATTTCTGCCAGACAGAAAATGTGGACCACTGCTCTTTGGCTGAGGCAATTCCTGGCGAGGCAACCGATTTCTATTCCGCCTTGGCAAAGGAGTGCGGAGTGGTGCTGGTCACATCCCTCTTTGAAAAGCGTGCTCCCGGCCTCTATCATAACACTGCTGTTGTTTTTGAAACAGACGGTTCTATCGCCGGCAAATATCGCAAGATGCACATTCCCGATGATCCGGCATACTACGAAAAGTTCTATTTCACTCCGGGCGATCTGGGCTTCGAACCTATACCTACCTCTCTCGGAAAGTTAGGCGTGCTGGTGTGCTGGGATCAATGGTACCCGGAGGCTGCTCGCCTAATGGCATTGCGCGGGGCCGAAATCCTGCTCTATCCTACTGCCATCGGCTGGGAAAGCAGCGACACCGCCGATGAAAAGGTGCGCCAGCGCGACGCCTGGATCACCATCCAGCGCAGCCATGCCGTGGCCAACGGCATCCCAGTGATCAGCGTCAACCGCGTGGGGCACGAAGCCGACCCCTCGGGCCTCACCAAGGGAATTGACTTCTGGGGCAGCTCAATGGCTATTGGGCCTCAAGGTGAATTCCTTTACCAATCACCCAGCGATGCTGAGGACTGCGCAATCATTGATGTCAACCTCCACCGCTCTGAGCAAGTGCGCCGTTGGTGGCCTTTCCTGCGCGACCGCCGCATCGACGCCTACGGCCCTCTCACAGCCCGATACCTCGACTAATTACAAACTGAAAACTGAAAACTGAAAACTGAAAACTGAAAACCGAAAACTGAAAACTGAAAACTGAAAACTGAAAACCCAAATCTTAAATCATGAGAAAAAAACTAATTGCCATCATCGCCCTGTGCGCCCCCATTCTTATCTGCGCACAGAGTCCGCGAATCCTCCAAAATGTCTATGCTCGCGATTGCCAATCGCTCAACGGCACTTGGCAGACCATCATTGACCCCATCGAGACAGGCTTCTACGACTACCGCATGAACGAAACCCCTAACGGCTTCTTCCGCGACTATAAACCGCAAAGCGGTTACGAACATACCGAGTACGATTTCTGCGATGCCGAAACCATTCAGGTGCCTGGCGACTGGAACACTCAGCGCCCTGAGCTGATGTTCTACGAAGGTTCCCTCTGGTACAAGAAGGCTTTTGACTACAAGCCTGTGGATAATCAGAACACTTATCTATACTTCGGTGCCGTTAACTACCGCGCCGATGTGTACCTCAACGGCGAAAAGCTGGGATACCATGTGGGAGGCTTCACTCCATTTAATTTTGACGTTACTGACAAGCTCAAAGAAGGGGAGAACACCCTAATTGTGAGAGTTAACGATGAGCGCCATGCCGAAGATGTGCCTACCCTCATAAGCGATTGGTGGAACTACGGAGGCATCACACGCGATGTAATGTTAGTTTCCACACCCAAGATTTCTGTCGATGATTACTCTGTCAAGCTCTCACCCGACCGCTATGATGCAATCGACCTTTCTGTACAGCTGAGCCAACCAACTGAAGGCCAACTGGTCACCATCAACATTCCTGAGCTCAAAATCAGCCAAAAGCTCACTACCGATGCCAATGGCTTCGCATCTGCCACTGTCAACAAGAAAAAGCCTCTGCTTTGGAGCCCCGCCTCTCCCAAATTATATGACGTAACAATCAGTTGCGGTGAAGAACTGATAAGCGACCGCATAGGCTTCCGCCACCTTGCCGTTGATGGCAAGCAAGTAAAGCTAAATGGCGAGCCCGTATTTTTCTGTGGAATCTCTATCCATGAGGAGGCTCCCTTCGAAGCGCGCCGGTGCAACTCCCATGAAGACTGCGACACTCTGCTGCAGTGGGCTAAAGATCTCAATTGCAACTTCGTTCGGCTCGCTCACTACCCCCACAGCGAATACATGGTGCGCCGCGCTGAAGAGCTGGGTCTGATGGTCTGGTCAGAAATCCCTGTGTACTGGACTATCGCCTGGGAAAATCCTGAGACTTTTGAAAATGCCTCGGCCCAGCTGCGCGACAATATGAACCGCGACCACAATCGCTGCGCTATCACCGTATGGAGCATCGCCAACGAGACACCACATAAGCCTGCTCGCGACCTCTTTTTAGGTAAACTCGCCCAGCAGGTTAAGACTGCCGACCCTGAGCGCTTAGTGTCGATGGCTATGGAAATTGCGTCAGAGGATGATTATGTGGCTCATATACGAGACAATATGCACGAGTATGTGGACATTGTAAGCTTCAATGCCTACTTGGGTTGGTATGGAGGCACTCCAGAGATTTGCGATATCCACTCTTACGACATTCCTTACAACAAGCCCTTCTTTGTGAGCGAATTCGGAGCGGGAGCAGTAGCTGGCCTCCATGGCTCTCCCACCCAAAAATGGACTGAGGAATATCAAGCCGACCTCTACAAGCGCACCCTCAACATGTACGACCGCCAGGATGGCTGGGTGGGCACCTCGCCTTGGATCTTGAAGGACTTCAGATCGCCTCGGCGCCAGAACCACCAGACACAGAATTTCTTCAACCGCAAGGGTCTGGTTTCAGACAAAGGCCAAAAGAAAGCAGCCTACTATGTGCTGCGCGACTTCTACGCCGGCAAGCAGTAAGAAAACTGTTAAATTTTACCAAATTTTATTTTGTTCTTCGATTTTAAGTGTTAACTTTGCATAGAAGTTAACTTAACTTCAAAATCAATACCTACCGATTAAACACTAACTAAAATCATTTACCATGGATCTTAACCAAATAATGGCTGGTCTTGAGGCAAAGCACCCTGGAGAGAAAGAGTACCTCCAGGCTGTGCGCGAAGTCTTGATGTGCGTGCAAGACGTGTACAACCAGCACCCAGAATTCGAGCGCAACAAAATCATTGAGCGCATGGTGGAGCCTGACCGCATAATCACATTCCGAGTTACTTGGCTCGACGACAAGGGCGAGGTGCAGAACAATATTGGCTACCGCGTGCAGTTCAACAACGCCATTGGCCCGTACAAGGGCGGCATCCGCTTTCACGCTTCTGTTACTCTTTCCATCCTCAAATTCCTGGGCTTCGAGCAGACATTCAAGAACGCTCTCACCACTCTGCCCATGGGCGGAGCCAAGGGAGGCAGCGACTTCTCGCCCCGCGGCAAGAGCGACCGCGAGATTATGCGTTTCTGCCAAGCATTTATGCTTGAACTGTGGAAGAACATAGGCCCAGACCGCGATGTGCCCGCAGGCGACATCGGCGTAGGTGGCCGTGAAGTAGGATATATGTACGGAATGTACAAAAAGCTCGTAAACCAATGCGATGGAGCTTTCACCGGCAAGGCTATGGAATTCGGCGGAAGCCGCATTCGTCCGGAGGCTACTGGCTTCGGAGCTCTCTATTTCGTGCAAGCTATGCTGAAGCAGAAAGATGACACCATCGCTGGCAAACGCATCGCAATCTCCGGTTTCGGAAATGTGGCTTGGGGCGCTGCCCTGAAGGCTACTGAGCTCGGCGCCAAGGTTGTAACCCTTTCCGGCCCTGATGGTTATATCTACGACCCCGAAGGCCTCGACATGGAGAAAATAAATTACATGCTCGAGCTCCGCGCCACTGGCAACGATGTGGTTGAGCCTTACGCCGAGCGCTTCCCCGGCTCCACATTCTATGCCGGCAAGAAGCCTTGGGAGCAGAAAGTGGACATCGCCCTGCCCTGCGCTACCCAGAATGAGGTTGACGAGAACGATGCCAAGCAACTCGTGGCCAACAAGGTAGAGCTTGTGGCTGAGGTCAGCAACATGGGCTGCACCCCCGAAGCTATCGACACCTTCCTCAAGAACAAAGTCACCTATGCTCCTGGCAAGGCAGTGAATGCTGGCGGCGTAGCTACCAGCGGTCTGGAAATGAGCCAAGATGCTGAGCATCTGCAGTGGGGCGCCGAGGAGGTTAACCACCGCCTGCATGAAATCATGAGCAACATCCACGACCAGTGCCTGGAGTACGGCGTAGAGCCCGACGGCTACATCAACTACATGAAGGGCGCCAACATCGCCGGCTTCATGAAGGTGGCACATGCCATGATGGGCCAGGGGGTAATCTAAGCCTCGCACATGCGCTTACAACCGCCCCGCTACCCCGGCGGGGCGGTTATTCAATATTTATTTCCACTCTCTCACAATATTCCAAGACGCTCTTGCGTTTCTCATACAAAGGCTTCTCATAAGCCCTCACTTTAATAGCACTTGCCTATGGATAAAACCTCTACTCAAACCCGGCCACAAGCCACCCAGCGTGAAAGTCGTCTGACTCCCGCTCCGTCAACCATCAACTTCTTGCGCCAGTTCGCTCGCGCTTATATGCCCGTGGAGAAGCTCCCTGGCATTGTGCTCAATTGAGCCTTTTATTATAATACATTCTTCACATGCCCGATTCCGACGATCTTCAACTGACCATCGACAAAAAAATCATCGCCACAATGCCTCAAGCTCTCTTTCCCGGAGAGATTACGCTTATTGATGATCCGGAAGAGGCTCACAAAGCTGTCGACTACCTCGAGAATTTTTCTTTGGTGGGCTTCGACACTGAGACTAAACCCTCTTTCAAAAAAGGCAATCCCAACAAAGTGGCGCTTATGCAGCTGGCAACCGACGACCGCTGCTTCCTCTTCCGCCTATGCCATATTGGCATGTGCGATGCCGTGATACGCTTCCTTGAAAACTGCGCCATCACAAAGATCGGTCTTTCAATCCACGATGACTTCAATGTCATGCACCGCTCATCTGATGTCAAGCCGCAAAGCTTTATAGAGCTCCAAGATTATGTGAAAAATTTCCACATAGCCGACATCTCCCTCCAGAAAGTCTATGCCATCATTTTCGGCGAAAAGATTTCCAAGACACAGCGCCTTACTAACTGGGAAGCCCCGGAGCTTACCCTGGCGCAACAGCAGTATGCTGCCACCGACGCTTGGGCCTGTCTGCGCATCTACAGGCAGCTGTCCTCCGGCCGCTTCAGCCCCGCCTTTCCACCCCTATCCGGCACACTTTAACCTTTATCCACAATGAAAAGATCTGTATGGCTTCCAGCCCTCCTGCTCATCTATCTCGCTGTCATGAGCTACATAGGATGGGGAGGCTATTGTCGTGGCGAGTTCTCCGCCCCATACTATTTCGGCCTGATAATTTTCACCTTAGTGGTAATTATCTGCCTCCATCTCTTCCTCAAGCATCACGAAAACAAGTAGCCATTTGTTACAAAATGCAAAGACCCCTGATCTCCTACTTTTCGCTCCCAACCTCTGCCCCGTGTCATTTTGTCACAAAATGCCCCCATTTTAATCATTCTTCCATACCTCTTCACCAATTTAACGAATAATGGTGTAAAATTATGCTAATTTTACACCATTTCTTTTGTCACCTCCTGAAAAATTTGTACTTTTGCATAGTGTTTTTCATGGTATTAGATTTAAGGTTAACTAAGATTGGTTGTCGCGAGGCAATCAATTTTTTTATTATATACCATTTTTTTAAAGTGTTAAAATTGTTTATTTGGTGGGATTAGTAGGTGAAAATTTTCGTGTTATATATTACATTTTCCGATTTTGTCATTATCTATTATTTTTGCGAAAATTTCAATTCTAAGAATATGAACAGAAGCATTTTGCTTGGAGCTGTGGCTATGGCAGCACTCACCTGCCAAGCTCAAAGCGAATGGACCTACAGCCAGTGTCTCGATTATGCTCGCGCTCACAACATCTCCCTGCAGCAATCACAGCTGCAAGAACTAAGCACCGGCTACACGCTTGAGGCTTCCAAGGCTCAATGGCTCCCTTCGCTGTCTTTCAGCACAAGTCACAATTATGGCAACACCCCCTTTATCGATCAGGGAAACAAAAATGTGTACAACGGCACCTACGGCCTCAATGCCTCTTGGACACTATATAATGGCGGCGAGCGCGAAAGCACCATCAAGCGCGATGAGCTCAGCACTCAAATCGCTTCCCTGAGCACTGAGGAACTCTACCGCAGCTTAGAGACACAAATCCTAAGCCTTTACATCAACATCCTCTACGCCAAGGAGAACATCGGCATCTGCCAAGACGCGGCGGCTGTGAGCCAAGCTCAGGCCGACCGCGCCAAGATTCTTATGGAGTCCGGCCGAATCTCGCGCGTGGACTATACTCAGCTTTACGCCCAAGCCGAGCAGGACAAATACTCTGTGGTCAACGCCGTAAGCACATACGACAATCAGCGCATGCAACTCAAAAAACTGCTTCAGCTCGGCCTCACTGAGCAAATCGATGTGGTGGACGTTGACTTTCCTGAAAGCGCAGTGCTGGCTCCCCAACCACCGATTGAAGAGAGCTACCAACTGGCCCTGCTCACTGATGTGGAGCTGGCAAGCGATAAGATATCGCTCGAAAGCGCAGAGCTGGATGAGAAGATTGCCAAGGCAAGCGGTCGCCCGCAGATCAATGTCAACGCTGGCGTAGGCACCGGGGCCGGCTACCCAGGATCTTCTTTCTGGAACCAACTCAAATGGCAGTGGAACGAAACAGTGGGCCTATCACTATCAGTACCAATTATCGACCAGAAAAAGACCAAGACAGCTGTGGCTAAGGCTAATATCCAACGCATGAGCGCCGACCTCGACATCGAAAACCGCGAAAATGAGATAGCCCAGCTAATCGAAGAGCTTTACATCAGCCTTAGCAGCAACCAAGCCAAGTACACAGCTGGCTTGACACAAGTGGAGAGCGCTGCCCTGAGCGCCGAGCTCACCAACCAGCAATTCGAAATGGGCTTGGTGAACCCGGTGGAGCTTCTGCAAGCACACAATAACGAACTACAAGCCCGCAGCGAGCTGCTTCAGGCCAAGTACATGGTGCTGCTCGACAAAAAAATGCTCGAATACTACCGCACAGCGGCTGTCACGCTCAACTAAGAAAACAATCTACACAATATGACCAGCAAACTTTTCCCTTTATGCATCTCTCTGCTCCTGATCGGGGCTATGAGCTGCTCAAAAGAATCGAAAATCCAGCTGCAGACCACCCAGGTGACCACCGGCAACATCACACGCACTGTCACCGCTACTGGCACGCTGGAGTCTAAGACATCGGTCGATGTGGGTACCCAAGTTACCGGCATCATCGACAAACTGTATGTGGACTACAACGACGAGGTGACCCAAGGCCAGCTCATCGCCGAAATCGAAAAGACACTGCTCGACAGCGAGTTGAAATCAGCCGATGCCAACATGGAGTCGGCTCGAATCACCTACGAGTACACCAAGACCAACTATGAGCGCGACAAGGCCCTCCATGACAAGCAGCTTATCAGCGACTACGAGTTCGATACTTCAAAGAAAGAGTACGAAGTAGCCAAGACAAGCTACGAGAAGACAAAGGCCGACCGCGTGAAAGCAGCCAAGAATCTCAACTATGCTGAAATCTACAGCCCTATTGATGGCATCGTAATCAGCCGCGAGGTAGAAGTAGGCCAGACAGTGGTTTCAAGCATGAACGTAGCCAATCTGTATGTAATCGCCGACCTCGACAACATGCGTGTGATTGGCGATGTGGATGAGGCTGACATAGGCGAAGTAAAGGTGGGGCAGAGCGTCACTTTTACCGTGGATGCTTATCCCGATGATGAATTCCATGGCGTAGTGACACAAGTGCGCCTTAACCCCACTACCGAGAGCAATGTCGTTACTTACGAGGTTGTGGTTGACACACCCAATCCCGACCACAAGCTTATCCCCGGCCTCACTGCCAATCTTACCATCTACACTGTCGAAGAGCGCGATGTGACAGTAGTGCCCTCTGCAGCCCTGCGATTCACTCCGCAAGAGTATCCTAATGCCAAAAACCTTCCCTCATTCGATCCCGAGCAAGCACAGGCCCCCAAGGCAGCTGGCGAGGGGCGCCTATGGGTAGTCAATGGCAACCAGCTGGAGCCTATTACCGTAAAGCTTGGAGAATCCGGTTCCACCAACACTCAGATCCTAAGCGGTGCTGAGCCCGGCTTGCGTGTAGCCCTCGACTATGAAGTAGCCACAAAGGGAGAGGCGGAACCCTCTGAGGAGGCCTCCACCGAGCGGTCGCCATTCGCACCCGGCCCTCCCGGAAAGAAAAAGTAAATCTTAGGATTTAGGTGGCAATATTAACAAATCCTAAATCCCTAATTCCCAATCCCAATGAGTAAAGAGATTATACGACTTGAAGATATCCGGCGATACTTCGTGGTGGGTGATGAGACTGTAAAAGCCCTGCGAGGCGTGTCTTTCACAATTCACGAGGGCGAGTTCGTCACAATCATGGGTACCTCTGGCTCCGGTAAGTCAACCTTGCTCAACATTCTTGGCTGTCTTGATACTCCCACTCGTGGCACTTATATCCTCGATGGACGCGATGTGAGCAAGATGAGCAAGAACGAGCGCGCTTGGATGCGCAACCGCAAAATCGGCTTCGTGTTCCAGAACTATAATCTGCTGCCAAAGACCACTGCTGTGGAGAATGTGGAGCTCCCGCTGCTCTATAATCCTTCGGTCAACAGCAAAGACCGCCGCGAACGAGCAATCCGCGCACTCCAGGCTGTAGAGCTTGGCGACCGCCTCGAGCACAAGAGCAATCAGATGTCCGGCGGCCAGATGCAGCGCGTGGCTATCGCCCGCGCCCTGGTCAACGACCCCGTAATCATCCTCGCCGATGAGGCTACCGGAAACCTCGACACTCGCACTTCATTCTCCATCCTGATGCTTTTTCAGGAGTTGCACGCGCGCGGACGAACAATAATTTTCGTCACCCACAACCCGGAGCTGGCCAACTACAGCAGCCGCAACATCGTACTGCGCGATGGCAAAATCACCAGCGACACTTACAACGACCATATAATCTCCGCCAAGGAGACTTACGAATCTCTACCTAAGCCCGAAGAATGAATTTTTTTAATCTATTTAAGATTGCGCTCAAAGCGCTCTCCAACAATAAGCTGCGCGGCTTTCTCACCATGCTCGGCATCATCATCGGCGTAGCATCCGTGATTACAATGCTCGCCATCGGCCAGGGGTCAAAGCAAAGCATCAAGAGCCAAATCTCTGAGATGGGCTCCAACATGATTATGATCTTTCCCGGTGGAGATCAGCGTGGAGGCGTGCGGCAAAGCAGCGATGATATGCAGACCATGAAAGTGGCCGACTACGAGAGCATCCGCGACGGGGCTAAGTTCGTGAGTTATGTGTCGCCCCAGGTCAGCAGCAGCGGTCAGTTTATCAATGGCAACAACAACTATCCATCGCAGGTACAGGGCTGCACCCCCGATTATCTTGAAATTCGCAAACTCAAAGTAGCTGAGGGTGAAATCTTCGGCGATGATGACATAAAGACAGCTGCTAAGGTGTGTATCTTAGGGCAGACCGTGGTGGACAACCTCTTCCCCAACGGCGAAGACCCCATAGGCCGGGTAATCCGCTTCAGCAAGATTCCATTCACTATTATCGGGGTGCTGGAAGAAAAAGGCTCCAACTCCATGGGCCAAGACCAAGACGATATCGTGCTGGTACCCTACACCACTGTGATGAAGCGCATCCTCGCCATCGATTATATCCAGGGTCTTTTCTGCTCAGCCATAGATGAGGATTTGAGTGAGGAAGCGCAGGATGAGATCACTGAGATTTTGCGCGCCAACCACAAGCTGCGCGATGGCGAGGACGATAACTTCACCATCCGTTCCCAACAAGAGCTCAGCGAAATGATGAACAGCACCAGCGACATGATGACCATCCTGCTGGCGTGCATCGCCGGCATCTCGCTGCTTGTTGGCGGCATCGGCATCATGAATATCATGTATGTGTCAGTGACCGAGCGCACCCGTGAGATTGGCTTGCGCATGAGTATCGGAGCCCGAGGCGTCGACATCATGTCCCAGTTCTTGATTGAATCAATAATAATTTCCGTGATTGGCGGTGTGATTGGCATCTTGGTAGGAGTGCTGGCCAGCGAGATGGTCAACTGGATTGCCCATTGGCCCATTTACATACAGCCCTACTCAGTGATCCTATCCTTTGCTGTGTGTACGATCACTGGTGTCTTCTTCGGCTGGTATCCGGCCAAGAAGGCTGCCAACCTCGACCCCATCGAAGCCATCCGCTACGAATAAGAGCCTGTTTAATAAGAAAAGGAGCCTTTCGGCTCCTTTCTTATATAGTGATACGGATGCCGGCGAAAGCCGTAGCCCGGGGCATTGGCAAGCCGGAAATTAGCTCATATCGCTGGGCTAAGAGGTTTTCTCCCCGCACATACAGCAATATCTGCTGCGCTGCCTGGTAGCTCACGAAAGCGTCCAATAGAGTGGCATTTTCGGTCTTCTGTTCTGCCAAGAAAAAGCCGGAAAGCTGCATCAGGCCGGCTGAAGCAGTACACCTGCCGCCATGCCAAGCCGCTCCAAGATAGCCCTTATACTCTGGGGCTCCGACAATGTGATGCTGCATGTGCATCACGCTGTGATTCGTGTTCACCGACCAGTGGCGGTTGATAGTCCACGATGCTGTAGCCTCAAATCCCCAGTTCTCAATCTTTCCCGTATTGAGATTTCGGGTAACCTCATTGCCATCGGCATCGGTCACGGTGCCGGTGGTTATCATATTGTCTCCACTCATGTAATACGCATTAAGGCCATAGCCGAAAGCTCCCAACTGCTGACTCCAAGCCAATTCGTAGGCCACTAATCGCTCTGGGTCCAGCGCTGGATTTGCTGTGCCGTACATATAGAGCTCCTTATAGGTAGGATTGCGAAAGCCCTTGCTTACCGTAGCCTTGAGCTGGCTCCAAGCATTAGGATTGTAAGCGATGCCGCCCATTGGCACCACTTCGCCGCGGGTCACCGAATGCCAATCGTAACGGAGCCCAGCCTCAATTGTCAAGTGCTGATTGAGCACTTGGCGCAAGTCGATGTATCCGGCCCACTCGTTGGCATGGCCGTGCGCGCTCTGCATCAGGCGGCGAGCCGTAGTCACCACCTCGCCTGTCTCCCGGTTGGTGTAAAAAGCTCGTCCATAAATATGCTGATAATCCAGCCCTATTGTCATAGTGTGGCCTTGCCAAGGGTGGAACGCCTGCCAGAGATTGAAGCCAGCCAAAGCGTCGCGGCTGCGGAAATAGTCGGTCTGGGGAGTGCCTCCATCTACCCGGTAGCCATCATTAATCTTGTGCCGTCCGAAATTGCAATAGGCGCTAACGGAGCCCTGAGAGCTTCCATAATTGTTGTCCACCGATATCTGGGCCACCCCGCGTGTAATCCAGCGCAGAGCCTCAAGCATCGGGGCAGACATTGTGCCGGGATACTGGCTGTTGAAATGAGTTATATCAGCTGTGGCAGATGCGCGCCAATGGCGGCTCAGCCTATAACCTAAATTTAGATAGCCGCCGTACTGCTCAAAGCCCATGCTCGGGCGATGATTGTCAGAGCGGCCATATCGCCCCGTAACAATAGCCGAAAAGCGGTCGCCTCGATGGCGAGCCGATGCCTCAGCCTCCACGGTGCCATAGCTGCCGGCACTGAGGTTGACCTCGCCAGATGTGCCATAGCGATGTGCTTGGCGAGTGATGATGTTTATCACACCCCCCATAGCATTGCCGCCGTACAGCACGCTGGCCGGAGTGCGCACCACTTCCACCCGCTCTGCCATCATTGTCTGATAGCTGTCGCTAATGGGGTGTGAGTACACTCCATTATACTGCGGGTGACCATCAATAAGCACCATCACCCTCCCTTCGCTGCCGCCAAGGCCACGAATATTGATGCCTCCGGCCGAGCCAGAAGCCACATCGCTTCCCATGATGCCGCGCTGGGTGACCATCACACCCGGGGCCTGCCGCACTATTGTGGGCAGCAGCGATGATTGCTGTTTGGCTGTGAGAGTGGCCTGGTCAATGGCAGTTACCGACAGAGGCAAGTGAGCGGCTTCTGCCGGGGCACGAGTGCCAGTAACAACTACCTCGCGCAGGTTGCGCTGCGCGAGGCTGTCAGATTGGGCCGCCGCAAAGGCGGGAAGCAATGCAATACCTAAAAGAATCTTCTTCATAGGGCTATTTAAGCTCTACGATTTTGTACTTGGTGGAGCCCAGGCCGATGCTCTCGGCATAGGGTAGTATATACTCGCCATGCTGGCGATGCACGCGATTGATGAGAGGCTGATTGTCATCGCCTTCGCTGGGAGTGTGGTTGAAAACCTTGTCGAGGCATGCCTGATCCAGAGCCACTGGGTCAAGGCTGGCCAGGATGCCCATATCCTTGAGCTTGGGAGCTTCGGGATGGCCATCACAGTCGCAGTCCACGCTCATATTGTTCATCACATCAATGTACACCACTCGCGGATTGCCCTCTGCATCTTTGGCATTCATATAGTTATGCACAGCCTGGGCTGCAGCTGCCATGCTTTCGATGAAATGATCCTGCTCGGCGATGTTATCCCACAGCACGCCGGGGTCAGTAGTGGTCCCAGCCGAGTGGATATAGCACTTGCCGCCGGTAGAGGCCACTCCGATAGAGGCGTTCTTCAGCACACCGCCGAAGCCGCCCATGGCATGGCCCTTGAAGTGGGCAAGATTTATCATAAAGTCATAGTTGGCCAGATGATCGCCCACAATATCATACTTTAAGTGAGTGGTATCAGACACCGGGATATTCATCTCACCGAATTCATCCATCAGATCCACGGTTGCAATCGTGTCAAAGCCATGGTCATGGATTGTGGCCCAGTGGTCTTTGGGGTCTTGGCGCGAGCCGCCATACGCGGTGCAGCACTCCACGATGGTGCCACCCACATGATTCACCAAGTTGCGAATGAGAGTTGGCTTCAGGTAGTGGTTGTTGCCACTTTCACCAGTACTGATCTTCACGCACACATTGCCCACGGTGTCCACGCCTAAGGCATCAAAAATTCTTACCAAGGCCTCGGGGCTGATTTCTTCTGTGAAATACACTACCGACAGGGAGTCGGCTTCTTCCTGGTCGCTCTCGGCAGCCTTGCTGCTACCGCAGCTCGACAGCAGCGCTGCGGCTGCCATCAGCATGAAATACTTTTTCATTTTTACTGATTTAGATTTTTCCTTTTGCAAAATTAGTGATAAACGCTATAATTTATGTCGTTTTAAAGGTCAAAGTTTGTCATTCTGAGGTCAAGCTCCTTTTGACGCTCCCTTTGACGCCATGGCTCTGATTGCTATGACAGTCAGCACCACGCTCGCCACTATCTGTATGATACTTGGCAGGTGGGGATCGTTGCTGCCGGGAATGTACCACTCTCCTATCAGGAACAGAGTGTTATTGAATATGTGCAATATCACTGGAGTCCAGAGGCTGCCGCTCCACCAGAGCGAATAGCCGAAGAAAGCCCCCAAAAGCATGCGCGGCACAAAACCGTAAATCTGAAAATGCATCAAGCTGAACACTATGGCAGCAATCCATATCGCAGCATGGGGGCGCACACCGCCAGTGGTCATCAATCTTTGGAAAGCCCCACGGAATATCAGCTCTTCGCTGAAGCCCGCAAACACGCCCACGATCAGCACGCTCATTATCAGGTTGGGCACAGTATGAGGGCCTTGGAGGGTGGCTACTACTGCGGCAGCGCGGTCTTCGGCAGCACGCATCACATCTGCTACGCTACCGGGCAGCGGCAACTCATTATTATAGTATATAACCGCATTCATTGCTGGGATAGCAAGCACAAGCACAGCCAAGCCCAAGAGAGTGGCGCGCAGCTGGGGCTTGCGATCGATGGCAAGAAGGGTGGCCGGAGTGCGGCTAACAAAGAGAGCCGTCACCAAGGCTGGTATGATGAAGAGCAAAATATCCTGAAACACGCTTATGATGCGCATCGCGGGAGTGGAGTCGGCTCCGAAGCGGCCAATCACAAAGCCGCTGGCCACAGCGAACACAAAGTAAGCTATCACAAAGACAAACAGCAGAAACAGCAGCCTTCTTTTCAAATCAAGTATCATAAGCGCTAATGATTTATGATTAAGTTCTAATAGTAAATGCAACTTTTTGGACAAAAAATAAAGCCCCAGAA
>CAZRYC010000038.1:0-27207 GCA_964604175.1 uncultured Bacteroides sp. | reverse complement strand
GGAACGACCCTGACACTCCGTTCTGCCTGACCCACAATGCTCCGTTGTACCCAGCTTTCGTAGAAAGAACCGGACCTCCTCCGTTTTTTGAGGCCCGCAAGCGGACCTCCTCCGAGTGGGGGGGTGAGGGTTGGTGCTGAAGCCCTACGGGCTGGACGAGCAAGCTCATCCAACTCCAAATGGGTTGGCGAGGGGTGGGGGTGAGGCCCGCAAGCGGACCTCCTCCGGATGGGGTGGGCGAAGGTTGATGCTGAAGCCTTGTGGGCTGGATGAGCTTATCGAACCGGAGGGCCGCTTTCGTAGAAAGAACCTCATCCAACTCCAAATGGGTGGGCGAGGGTTGGTGAGGGATTTCGGCAATTTCGGCAGATTCGGCATGAGAAATTAATCCCTATAAAAGTATTTTTCCTCATGCGGAATATGCGGAATATGCGGAAACAATAAGGCCGCAAGCGGCTTCGATCTAGGAGGTCTTACGCTTGCGGGGGATTTCGGCAATTTCGGCAAATTCAGCATGAGAAAAGAAATTAGGTGGTGGTGAGGCCCTTGCGTGGTGAGGCCCGCAAGCGGACCTCCTCCGAAGGTGGGTGGGCGAGGGTTAGGTGGTTATGGGTGGGCGAGGGTTGGTGCTGAAGCCCTTGCGGGCTGGACGAGCAAGCTCATCCGACTCCGGCAGCCATGGCGCCAACCCTCATCAACCCTCATCAACCCTGTTTGGAGTTGGGTGAGCTTGCTCGCCCCGGCCGTGAGGCCGACGATAACGCCAGAGTTGGTGCTGAAGCCCTACGGGCTGGACGAGCAAGCTCATCCGACTCCGGCTGGGTGGATGAGGGTTGGTGCTGAAGCCCTTGCGGGCTGGACGAGCAAGCTCATCCAACTCCAAAGCTGGGTGGGTGAGGGTTGGGGGTGAGGCCCGCTCATCGAAGCGAAGCGCCGCTTTCGTAGAAAGAACCGGACCTCCTCCGAAGGTGGGTGGGCGAGGGTTGGTGGTTGTGGGTGGGTGAGGGTTGGGGGTGAGGCCCGCAAGCGGACCTCCTCCGGATGGGGTGGATGAGGGTTGGGGGTGAGGCCCGCAAGCGGACCTCCTCCGAAGGTGGGTGGGCGAGGGTTGGGGGGGGTGGGTGGATGGAGGGTGGTGAAAAAGAATAAATTTTGAGATTTTGATATGAGTTGGATTGTAAGCGTGGTCGCTGTGACCTTGCTCGCTATGTTGTTGGCGGGCTTTATGATACCCCAGATTTTGTTGATAAGCTTTAGAAAGAAGCTGTTCGATGTGCCGGACGAGCGCAAGATTCACAAGAGCCTGGTGCCCCGACTGGGCGGCCTGGCTTTCGTGCCGGTGATCGCTTTCACGCTGGTGCTGCTATTGGGCGTGCAGCTGGCCATGGGCCAGACGAGCCTCTATGTGGAGGTGCTTGAGAGCGCACGCACGATCGCATTCTGCTTTTGCGCTCTGCTGATGCTCTATGTGGTGGGCCTGGCCGACGATCTGATCGGCGTGAAGTACAGGGCGAAATTTGTGGTGCAAGTGTGCTGTGTGGCAATGCTCATTCTGGGCGGCTTGGGCGTGAGCGATTTTCACGGCTTCCTGGGGCTGGATGTGATACCGGCTTGGGCTATGTGGCCGTTCACGCTGCTGCTGGGCATATTCATCATCAACGCCATCAACCTGATCGACGGCATCGACGGTCTGGCCAGCGGCCTGTGCTCGGTGGCTGCCGTGGCCTACGGTGTGGCTTTCTTCTTGGGCCACGAGTTTCTGTACTCGCTGCTGAGCTTCGCCACCTTAGGCGTGCTGCTGCCTTTCTTCTATTACAATGTGTTCGGCAACCCGGAGAAGCAGAAGAAGATTTTCATGGGCGACACCGGCTCTTTGAGCATCGGCATCATCCTGTGCATATTGAGCTTCAAACTGATGCAGATGCCCCCGATCGATATGTTTTCCGGCGGCCAAGGCGCTCCGGCTCGGCATGTGAATATGCTGATGGTGGCGATGAGCCCGCTGGTGGTGCCGTGCTTCGATGTAGTGAGGGTGTATATGACGCGTATCCGGATGGGGCATAATCCCTTTATGCCAGACCGCAACCACATCCACCATAAGCTGCTGAACATGGGCATGAGCCAGCACCGGGCCATGCTGACGATTGTGGGCGCAAGCTTGGCATTCACGGTGGGCAATGTGGCCCTGAGCCTGTGGCTGAATGTGAATGTGGTGATTGTGCTGGATGTGCTGATCTTCACCTTAGGCATTCAGCTGGTGGCCGGATACATACGGCGCCGCAGAAAGAGAATAATAACACAAAACGAACCGATAATGATACACAAGAACAACCAGCGGGGCATTGAGACCTGGAATGTGATCCATTATCTTGAGGATCACGACGGCAGCGTGAGTTTGGAGGATCTGAAGGCTAATGTGGAGGTGGACAGCCTCAGGGTGATACCCATCATCATGGATCTGAAGGAGAAGGGCTATCTGGAGATTAGCCAGACCAACAACTGGGGCGGCCCCACGGCTGTGCGCCGCCGCCTCGACAGCAACCCAGCGATTTTGAAGACGGTTTGACGGTTTAAGGCGTCATGACACAAAAGGCCGGTTAACTGCAAATCAATTAACCGGCCTTTTTTGTGCCCTTAAAAGGCTTTGCGCATGAATGCGCGAGGGCTGCAGCCGTATTGGGACCGGAAGAGATGGTTGAAGTGGGCAATCGTCTGGAAGCCGCAGGCATAGGCGATTTGCGAGATGTTGTCGCTGGACCCGGAAGATAGGAAGTATTTGGCCTGGGCCAATCGATATTCGTTGAGATAAGTGACAAAGGTCTTGCCCGTGGCACGCTTGAAAAAGGCGCAAAAGCCGGATTTGTTCATGCCCACATGCTTAGCCAAATCCTCAATGCTTAACGGCCTGGCATAATTGCATGCCACAAATATTTCTATTTGTTTGAGGCGTTGGGTTGCCAAATCCGGGCCTTGCTTGCCTGCTATGATTTTTGAATTGTCGATGTTCTTTGCCAAAATAGTCAATATGCTCACAATCAAGGGAATTTTATCCTCATCTGAGAGAGCACGCATGCTGACAAGCTTTTCGGAAAGCAAAGAGGCTGTGTCCTGGTCAAATACTCGGGCATGGGTCTGCGCCAATAAATAATCATATTGCGGCTTTAGCGAGGGAAAAATGGCTGCGAGATTTTTCACCATTTCAGGCATAAACATTAGCGAAACATTCACGATATGCCCATCGGCATTTTTGATGTCGGGATTAAAATACCAGCAATGATCAATCCCTGGCGGCACAAGGGCCAAATCGCCCTCGGAAAAAGACGCTTGGCTTTTCCCTATAAGCCTCTGGCCCTGACCCACCAAAATATATGACAGCTCCCATGACTGCTGGGAATGCGCTCCAATTTGCTCAGTAGGCGCCAGCTCTACATAATGATAAAGAAACCCATTTTCCATTAGAAAAGACGATTTGTATGCTGCAAATATAAGACAATTATTTTGGATAAAATAACAAATCCGACAATTTTTATAATATTAATTTTGCACCGTAAACGAATATATACAATTAGGCGATGGCTTATCTTGCTTCTAAACCACGATATGAGATCCTTGACGGGCTGCGCGGCGTGGCTGCGATGATCGTGGTGGCTTTCCACCTGTTTGAGACCTATTCTAAGGGCCCAAGCGAACAAATCCTAAACCATGGCTACCTGGCTGTGGACTTTTTCTTCGTGCTCTCTGGCTATGTGGTAGGTTATGCTTACGATGACCGCTGGGGGAGCGGAAAAATGAATCTCTGGGACTTCTTCAAGCGGCGATTAATCCGACTGCACCCGATGTTGATACTCGGCACCCTGATCGGGGCGGCTCTGTTCTATTTTGGCGATGCTCCAGGGTTTGACTTAGTGGGTCAAACGCCGGTGTGGAAGATGCTTCTGGTGGCACTGCTTGGCTGTTGCATGATACCGCTGCTCCCATGGTGGGATATTCGAGGCTGGCAGGAAATAAATCCATTGAATGGGGCATCATGGTCGCTGATGTGGGAGTACATTGCCAACATAATATATGGTCTCTTCATTCGCCGCTTCTCCAAGCTCTGGCTGAGCATATTCGTGGGCCTGTCGGCCTTGCTTACGATCGATTTGGCCATGAATATCGACGGCACAGGATTGCTTAAGGAGCGCCTCTGGGCCCAATACACTTTGATTGGCGGCTTCGGCCTATCTCCCGACCAGCTCTACATAGGCGTGTCGCGTCTGTTATATCCATTCTTTATGGGTCTGCTGCTCTCGCGCCTGGGCTGGAAAATCAACGTGCGTGGAGGCTTCTGGTGGTGTTCGCTTATAGTGGCTGCCATTCTGGTGTGGCCATGCGTGGGCAAGGGGGAGTTTGGCTGGGTCAATGGCCTTTACTGCGCCATAAGCGTATTGTTGCTTTTCCCCATTGTGGTAATCATGGGAGCTGGCAGCGAAACCACAGACGCCAAGACTACTGCTTGGTGCAAATGGCTCGGAGCCATCAGTTATCCCTTGTACATCACCCATTATCCCTGGATATATTTGCAAATGAAATGGGCTGCCGACCATCAAGATCTGCCGCTTGGCACGCATGTGGCAGTAGGCGTAAGCATTTTCTTCATAGTGGTAGGCATAGCCTGGGCATCTCTCAAGCTCTACGACGAGCCGGTGCGCGAGTGGCTAAAGCAGCGCTTCCTTATCCGCGCCAAAGCTTCAAAAACCATTGCGGCTCAATAAAATTCCACAAAAAATCAGCCTTGGCACATGTGCCAAGGCTGATTTTTTATATAGGATAAGTGAGATCAATAGTTCTCGGCGCGGACCTGGAAATAGGATTGGGGATGTGCGCACACGGGGCAAATCTCCGGGGCTGCCTTGCCTACTACGATATGGCCGCAGTTGGAGCACTGCCATACAGCCTCGCCATCCTTTGAGAATACTTTCTTGTCGCGCAGATTCTTCAGGAGCTTGCGATAACGCTCCTCATGCTCGCGCTCGATGGCAGCTACGCCCTCGAACTTCTCGGCAATCTCGATGAATCCCTCCTCGCGAGCCTCTTTGGCCATGCGGTCGTACATGTCGGTCCATTCATAGTTCTCGCCATTGGCAGCGTCCTCAAGATTGTGCTCGGTGTCAGAGACAGCTCCGCCGTTGAGATACTTGTACCAGAGCTTGGCGTGCTCCTGCTCGTTCTTGGCGGTCTCCTCAAAGATGGCAGCCATCTGCACGAAGCCGTCCTTCTTAGCCTTTGAGGCGAAGTAGGTGTACTTGTTGCGAGCCATGGACTCTCCAGCGAATGCTTCCTGGAGGTTCTTCTCGGTCTTAGAGCCTTGCAGTGCAGGGCCTTCGCACTTGAACTTGTCAGCGCCAACGCGGCACTTTGGGCACTTCTCAGGAGCTTCTTCTCCGATGTGTACGTATCCGCACACGGTGCATACGAAACGTTTTTTCATAATCTAATGTTTGTTTATAGGTGGTTAGTATATGTTATGGTTTGTGTTCCTTTGTAGCGCAATCTTGGCAAATGCCTTTGTAGTAGTACTGCACATCATCTACCCGGCCAACTTCCGGAATTACCGAGCCTTCCGGCAAATGGGGAGCCTGCATTGACGGCATTTCGATATCGAATATTCTGCCGCATTTGCGACAGTAGAAATGGCCGTGGTTGCGAGTGATGCCATCATAGCTCACTCTATGCTCATCGATGGTAACCATCTGAGCAGCTCCGCGCTCGGAGAACATTCGCAGAGTGTTGTACACTGTAGTGCGACTAAGGGTAGGGATATCATCTACAAGAGCCAGATAGACCTCCTCCACTGTGGGGTGAGAATTGTGGCCCAGGAGATATTCCATTATAGCGAGCCGTTGCACTGATGGGCGTATGCCGCAGCTTTGCAATCGCAGGGTAGCTTCTTTGCGCAGGTCCATTGGGTAGGTTCGTTATAAGTTCTATGCAAAGATACGAAATATTTTTGTAAAAATTACAAATTTGTAAAATTTTTACAATTTTTTTTAATTTGAAGGGTTTACTCTAAAATGAGGGCCAGGCGGGTGGGGGAAAGGGCGGAGGTACGGTAGGAAATGGATCGGCCATCGGGCGAGAATACGTTTATCTTAGCGAGATCAGGCAAGGTTTCGATTACCAAGCCTTGGCCCGCATAGTCAGATGGCAGGTTCTTAAAGCGGATGGTCAATTCCTGTGCGCTGTAGCTCCAGTGGTAATCAAGAGCCTGTCGGCAGAGCCAGAAATCGCCATAATCCTCGAAATTAGCCAATTCTGTATCTTGGAGGTCAAGCATTTCTATGAATTGCTTCTCGGCCAGCATTTTCCACTTGCGGTTGGGATGGATTAGTACCACGCATGGGGCATAATTGCCCTCAAGCTTAGTATAAATCCGGTGCCAAATCTCGGGCTTTTGGCTCCAATTTTTCTCGCTCATAGGCTCTGCCTTGAATACATCGCTGCAGCCGAGCGGTATCTCCAGCACCTGGGTATTAGAGCCGCGCCATGCGATATCCTCATGCCAGAAGAAAGGGAAATAGGTCATTACAGCGCCGCCATAGTAGCATGATGAGAAAGCGTATTCTCCCTGGGCAAGGGCAGCGGGAAAATGTTTGTTGACACACAGATGTCCTGAGCGGAACGCGCGCACCGGAGCACCTAAGGCCTCTTCCAGCAATTGTTTCGACAGCACAATCTCAGCCCATGTGCTGCCGCCTATGCCGCGCTTCTGCGCGATATCATAGTGGGCTGTGGAGGCATATTCTTCCGGAGTAGTCACAGTCATTGGGTATAGGTCGGTGCGGTTGAAGTCGGGAAAGTGGCATATTGAATGACTGCCTATGGAATGGCCTTGAGCTATTGCGCGGCACAGAGCCGGAATGGTCTCATCGCTGAAGAAGCATGACATATAGGGCGCGTCGCGGAAGTAGTGGGCGGTAATGTTGAAGATTGATCGCGCTCCGATGCTATGCTCATAATCAGCCATATAGAAAAGAGAATCCATGGCTGTGCGGGAATCGCAGTCGTGGGTAAGGATTACCGCGCTTTTCTTGCCATTGGGAATGGTGTGTTTCCACACAGCCACCGGCTCGTGAGCTGCGTAGATGCCTCTGAGCAGCAGAGGCATCATGTCGCTGGTAGGCTCGTAGCCATTGTTAGTGCTGCGGCTTGAACCATGCTTGTCAAGCTGCGCCCTGAGAATCATATTGCGCCATGATGCGCATAAAGCATAAGCGGCGCCTCTGCCCAGACTGTTCTTCACAGCCGCTATGCCCTTATCGCCTTCTTTGCCATAATAGCCCAGAGGGGAAGCAGTGGAGATGTGATAGATGGTATTAGCGGACACGGTGCTGAGACTTATAGCCTTTTCCTCTGGCTGATCAAAATAAGCTAATTCCGGATACTTTTCAGCCGCCCAGGTTACAAGGCCGGTCTCCTTTTGTGTTTTCAGCCCGGATATGCCGAAGAGTTCTTGGACAGCTGTATTGTCAGAGTTAGCAATGCACGGAGCTACCAGGATGCCTCCGCTGCATACCCAATCCTTAATTGATGCCCATTGACTGTGAGTGAAAGATTTTTGGGCATGCACGGGGTTGCCAAGCACAATCATTCCCGCATTGGCCATAGCGGAGTCCAAATCCTGAGTTAGACAGTAGGGTATGCCGGCCACATCCAATGCATGAGTGGCTGAGTAGATATTTCCTTGGTCCTCTTCTCCATTGCGCTCCGTAAGGTCCAAAATGCAGAGCCTCTTAGGACTCGCAAGCGCCAACCCAGAAGAATTGGCCGTGCCATCAGATGCGTATGCTCCGATGGCAGCCATAAGCAATGAGTATGTAATCAGGAAAATCTTATGCATTATCAATTGTACTATTTGCTCCGGAGCGGCACATCCATTTTCAGTGGCAGAGAAGCAGAGGAAGGCCCCACTGCTACGGTATAAGTGCCGGGATTCAGATTCCAAGAATGGGCATTTTCATCCCAAAGCATAAGGCTCGAGAAAGGCATTTTGATTTCTACCGTGGAGGTGCTCTTGGCTGGGATTGACACTCTATTAAATCCCTTTAATCGCTGATAAGCGTCATCGTCCGGAATTGTGACATAGGCTTGCACCACTTCTTCGCCATCGCGATTGCTTTTGTTGGTCACATCCACTCTTGCCACCAGGCAATCTTCATCCTCCTCTACGTAAAGATTAGAATACTGGAATTGGCTGTAGCTCAGGCCATAGCCAAAGGGGAAGAGCGGGGTAGGCTGCGCATACATGTAGGTGCGGCCATGAGTGATGTCATAATCCAAAATGTCGGGAAGATCGTCGATGGCTCGCGGCCATGTCTGGGTAAGGCGCCCGGCGGGGTTGACTTCTCCAAATATTGCGGCTGCCAATGCAGAACCCAGCTCCTGACCAGATTGCGCGCAATGCAGAATGGCATCCACATTTTCGGCAGTCCAATTTATGGAGTAGGGGAAAGAGGAGATCAGAGCCACGATGGTATTGGGGTTGTGCTTGCGCGCCACGCGGATGAGGTCTTCGGAGTCGAGCTGCAGCGAACGGCGATCCAGCGCTTCGCGACCTTCGCCCAGGTTAGAGCCTGCGCCCCATGGTGGCACTGTCTCATAGTCAGTGGCCATAGTGGGATTATTGCCCACGCACACTATCACAGCGTCAGCCCATCGGGCAGCCTCGGCAGCATGGCCGCTGCGGTCATCCGTCACATAGCGCACCTCAAAGCCGAGACTGTCAGCGTAATGCCTGATGCCTTTCAATGGCGAAATAGCATAAGGAGGCATGCCGGAATACCAGTCGGGAAGGACCGAATCGGCCCTATTGCCAATAACAGCAATGCGCTTGATGCGCTTGGCATCGAGAGGGAGCAATGATTTCTCATTTTTCAGAAGCACGATGCTCTTTTGGGCTGCTTTGCGCGCCAAGTCATGGGCCTGCTGGGTGCTCCAAGGCTCAAAGTTCTCGGTGACGCCGATGTTGGCATACGGATTCGCCGTATCCAAGGGATTATCAAGGAGGCCCAAGCGGAGCATAACCCTAAGTTTGCCCTCCAGAGCTTTGTCTATCTGTTCTTCAGTCAGCAGCCCGTCCTGTAGGGCTTGGCGGGCGGCAGGGGCAAACTGGTCTAAGAATTGGTTGATGCCGCTCTTTATGCACGCTGCGGCTGCTTCTGGCAGACTGTCGAAATAATGATGATCAGAGAGCAAGAGCCTGAAGGCGCCGCCGTCGGTGGAATATATGCCATCCACTCCCCATTCTTGTGCCAGGATATCTTGCAGCATGGGATGCACAGTACACGGCACGCCATTGTATTTATTATAAGCAGCCATGAAGGATGATGCGCCCGCATCAAAGCCGCTCTTAAAGCCGGCCGAATAGTATTCGCGCCATTGCTTTTCGGGAAAGTCGCTGGATGTGGAAGTGCGCTCAGTCTCGTTGGAATTGGCCAAGAAATGCTTCATCAGAGAAGCTGTGAGCCAATAGTCATGGCGCGGACCCTGAAGCCCCCGCACCATAGCGGCCGACAATTCGCCCACCAAGAAAGGATCTTCGCCGAAAGCCTCTTCTGTGCGTCCCCAGCGCGGATCACGGGCGATGTCAGCATTAGGCGCCCAAAGGACTAAGCCGGCTTGGGAGCGGTATCCGCTGCGCTGGTTGATGGCGCGCGCCTCTATGCCCATTTGATGACCAATTTGTTGCACGAGGGCTGTGTCCCAGGTCTCGCCCAGACCGTAGCCTTGAGGGAAGCTTGTGGTCACTTGCTTGACATCCGCGCTGCGGTCGCCCCAAGCTGGGCCTCCAACCACTAATCCATGGATGGCCTCTGAGCCGCCAGGCGCTTTTATCCCTAAGCGTGGGATGCCGCCGAAGCCCAAGAGCGAGATTTTTTCTTCCATGGTCATCTCTTGCAGCACAGCTTGTATGCGTTCCTGATCATTCAACTGGCGACTTTGCCAGCGCTGAGCATTGGCCGATAATGCGGCTAAGGCCACTATCAAATAAGTCAAATGCTTTCTCATAATCATTCATATTTAATGACAGGCACCAGATCGGCGACATTGATGTCGTCGTAATAAAGTGTGAGGCCGCTCAGGGAAGCCGGCAATGTGAGAGAATTGAGATAGTGCCACTTGGGGCGCCCATAATCATAGGAGCGGCCGTGAAGCAGCATGCGGCCTGAAACATAGTCGAACTCGTACATTCCACCCCCTATGCACATTTCATCGCCTTGAAGCAGATGCTTGTGGAGCGACACATCACCGTATCTGAACATCCCATCGCTGGTAAGGATAAATTTTTGCATGAAAATCTGAAATACACAAAATAGACACCAAAGTTACAAAAAACTCTCAGGAATTACAACTTTTTCGTAACTTTGTCAGAAAATTTACGGATAAAGGAATTTATGATAGAGTGGACTGCTAAATCTTACGAAGAACTCACCAAAGATGAGCTCTATGAGATACTAAGATTGCGATCTGAAATTTTCATAGTGGAGCAAGATTGTGTGTACCAGGATCTTGACAACCGCGATCGCTATTGCTGGCATCTGATGGGGCGCGACGGCAATAGACTGGTGGCATACCTGAGGATACTGCCCAAAGGCTTGGAGAAAGAGGGCTATGGAAGCGTAGGGAGGGTGGTGCTGGCGGCAGAATTGCGCGGCACTGGCACAGGACACCAGCTGTTTGCCGAAGGGCTGCGGCTTTACGATGAAGTAGTAGGCAGCGAAGTGCCAATCCTGATCCATGCGCAGTCATATCTGGTGAATTTCTATGGCAAGCACGGATTTAAGCCTATCAGCGAATCTCATATGTTTGAGGGGCTGCCTCACACCTTTATGGAGCGCCCAGGGCTTCATGGGCGTAATATATGACAATAATTTCGTATAAAACGACAAATCTGACAATTAAGATAGCGCTAATTTTGCACTAAATCTATCAAATAATCGCTCGACATGGCAGAACTGACAGAGAAAGAAAAGCGAGATTTAGGACTCCAATACGATCCCGACCACGACCCGCAATTGCTCAAAGAATCATATACGGCCAAGGACTTATGCTGGCAGATCAATAGTTTAAGCCCATGGGATGAACGGCGCAGAGAACTGTTTCTCCAATTGTTAGGCCATGCAGCGGGCGAATTTGTAATTCAATCGCCCTTTTATTGCGACTATGGGTACAACATATCCATAGGCAAGAACTTTTACATGAATCATAGTTGCATCATTCTGGATGGCGCAAAAGTAAGTTTCGGTGACAATGCCTTGATTGGCCCTCAATGCGGATTCTATACAGCTGAGCACCCGCTTGAGGCCTCGCTGCGGCGCAAATCCATCGAGATGGATCGGCCCATCACTGTGGGCAATGATGTGTGGATCGGTGGCGGGGCTAAGATTTTGGCTGGCGTGACCATAGGCGACAACTGCATCATCGGAGCGGGAGCTGTGGTGACCCGCGATGTGCCGTCGAACACTGTGGTGGCCGGCGTGCCAGCCCGCATCGTAAAAGAGATCAGCAATAGTTAATGGACAGGCTCTAAATCTGGAGTCGGAATAAAATCTGATTCACAAAGGAAAAATCTTTCAATGATTACGGCTTTACTGGTTGCCAATTGGAGGATTAATCATCGTAGACATCGTCATCCTCTTCATCATCATCGAATATGATAGTTTCGTAATTTGATGGATCATCCATGATATGGTTCGTCCCCAGCAAGAATGCTTCCTCGTAGTCGCTGATGTCTCTCTCGTCATCATCGCATTGTTCTATCCAGCCATAAGAATCGATAAAGAAGTAACTTCCCGCCTTATCGCTCCATTCTTTTCCTCCTTTACCGTGAGGTATTACACGCCTTTCGTAGAGCGGTTTGTCAGCGATGCTGTCAAATGTGCCATAAAAATATTTTCCTTGGCGATAATAGATGGCACCGTAAATCTGCGATCCATGGCGCATAAAGCCGTAAATCTTGCCACAATGGGCCAGCTCTCGGGTCAGCTGCGCCATCTGTGGTTGCGTAGGATTCTCTTTATGCAGAGCCATTGCGTCCTGCGCCAGGCACCCGCACAGGCCAATAATAGCCAATATCAATATCTTTACTTCTTTCATTAGCTACAAAGTTAAGAATAATCTTTTGAAAACTCATCATGAAATTGTCATAAATTCTTTAAATTTGCATGTGCAAACCAGTAAGTGACCTGTAATGCGATTACCCTTAAGATAATAATCAATACTTGCCAAATATGAAACATAAGGAAAAATACATGTTGGCTGCGCTGGCTCTGATGTTTGTGGCCTGGGGCTGCGGCCGCACAAGGGAAGCTGCTCCAGCAGATATAGAGCAGCTGCTGATAGGGCGGTGGGTGAGCATGGAAGCTGCGGAGCGCATCGGCGGCGTCTGGGTGGCGGATAGCGGCGATGTGGCTGGCAGTTGCATTATTGAATACAAGCCAGGAGGAGCTGTAAGTTGTTACTGGGTAGATCCCGATACGACCACTCGCATTGACTATTCTTACAGCGTAGATGTGGCAAACCGCAACATCATCAACACCTACCAGACCCACCATATCGAGGAGCTGACAGACTCCACCCTCACCATTACCTACGGCATGGGCATAACCGCTGAAGGCGACACCCTCTTCGGCGAATATCGTATGTCCTTCTCCAAAGACTAGTCACTTGCCGATGCTGCCTGTTGTCGTATCTGCCTCTTTACACTTTCGCAATTTCTATCTTCGACACATTTTTACGAGCCATTCCCGCAAATATGTGAGACAATCTGCGATATTATGACGAAAAATTGGTAACTTCCCATCTTTAGGAGTTGTTTTTTTAATATAATCTATATAGAGGGATTTTGGGCGTTTGCGATGTGTTTGCCTGAACCTTTGAACTGAGGATACATAAATGTAGTATTGAGTAGCATAAAGGTACAACAAAAAATAAGACCTGTGCAAGTCTTTTAATCAGAAAGTTATGATCTTGTAACAATTTTTGTTGCTGAATACCCGGATATTTGGCCAGAGGCAATGTTTTGAATGTTATGGACCGGTCGGTTTATTTTACTATCGTTTTTGCAACCCTTTTTATTGCAATAACCCACAAAATTAAACTGTGTCAAGCAGTTTTTGCCCTAAAAATTTGGAGGTAGTTTATTTTAGTGCTAATTTTGCAACCAAATTTATTGCAAAATGACAACCAAAATAAACTCCATACAGGCAGAGGTCCTTCCTGGAGGTGTCTTAACCACCTCTTGGATGGAAAGCAAACGCATAAGCCGTACTGAACAGACCAAATATGTCAAGTCCGGATGGCTTGTGCGACTTGGCAAGGGCGTGTACCGGCTCAGTGCGTCCACACCAACTCTCTTTGGAACCCTTGCATCGTTGTCTGCACAAAAGGCATTCCGCTATCACATAGGAGCGTCTGCAGCATTGGAATTACAAGGCTACTCCCATTATGTAAGTATGGGGAACCCCCAGGTCTATCTTTTCACTTCTCTGGATTGCCGTTTGCCACAATGGGTAAAAAAAACAGATTGGCAGATGGATGTACATGAGTTGTGTTCTAACGTATTTGCAAGACAAAGCGGATTGACCACTATAGAAGTCGATGGCGTTTCTCTTGCAGTGTCCTCACCGGAACGGGCTATAATGGAGTGCCTGCTTCTCTTTCCGGAGTATTACAATCTGATGGACGTGTACTATTTGATGGAGTCCTTGACAACATTGCGCTCCTCTGTGGTCACAAAACTCCTGGATGAATGCAGTTCTGTCAAAGTCAAGCGGTTGTTCCTTTACATGGCTGAGAAAGCCGACCATCCGTGGTTCAAGCGCATAAATCTTGAAAACGTGTCATTAGGCAGCGGTCCTCGCAGTTTTGCAAAGGGCGGCGTAAAGGTTGCCAAATACGATATCGTAATACCAAAAGAATTGGCTGAGTATGAATAACATCTACATAGACAAAGTGAGGCTGTTGCTGCGCATCATGCCTATCGTAATGGAGGAAGAATGTTTTGAGCACCTGCAAAAGCGTGTGGATAGTCAAAGACTAAATTGACATTTGTGTGCGTTATATAATGCAAAACACGCACACAGAAAATGGAAGACTTTCGTACACTTGCGGAAATCATACTGCCCTCTCACATGTTGGACTGGTGCAAGTTCGTCTCTGCCAATGTGACCCACGACAAGGATAAGAACATCATCCACATCTACTTGGATGAGAATGATATGAAACCAGATTGCGAGTGCGAGCTCCGCCCCAACGGTTTCACACGCGAGAGCGTATTATGGAGTCGTAGATCGCAAGTTCTTCCTCTTCAGACTAACACGCATCTACGCCTAAATCCACACGCTTTTGCAGGTGCTCCTGAAAAACGGCTTTTATCGGTCAAATCCGATAAGATGGCAAAAGAAAAGCACCCCGTAAAGAGTGCTGTATCAGATGGTTGGTAACAGATTATGGTGGATTGTGATTACAGATTCACTTGCCGATGCAGAAGCGGGAGAAGATGGTGGCGAGGAGCTCGGAGGAGGGGATGTCGCCCAGGATGGAAGAGAGGTGATGGATGGTGAGGCGGATGTCTTGGGCTACAAGGTCGCCGCTGAGATTGGCTTGTAGGGCTTCAATGGCGCGAGTTATCGAATCGTTGGCTGCAGTCAGGGCTTGGAAATGGCGTTGATTTGTTACCAGCACTGAAGCGCAAGAAGATTCCGATTCCTTAGCCAAGGCAATCAACATTTCTTTTAAATTATCTACGCCATTTTCCTTATTGTTTTCAGAGCGATTAGAGGCGAGGGCTTGTGCCTTGGCGCACAGCGTGATGGTTGGCGAAGCGTCTAAGCCGCTTTCCTGAATGGCATTTGGGAGATTCGGGGAAGCAGAGAGGTCGGCCTTATTTACGATAACTAAAGAAAATGCCTCTGTCTCAGGCAGGCGTATGGGTTTGGGATCATGCTGGTCAAAGACGCACAGCAGGATATGCGCGCGCTGAGCCGCCTGGTGGCTGCGCTCTATGCCAATGGTCTCGATCGCGTCAGTGGTGTGACGCAGCCCCGCAGTGTCCATGATGCGGAAGGTGTAATCTCCTAAGCGCAGGGTGTCCTCCACCACATCTCGAGTGGTGCCATGGATATCGCTCACGATAGCTCGATCATCCGACAGCAGCGCATTGAGCAATGATGACTTGCCTGCGTTGGTAGCCCCAACGATAGCCACTGGGATGCCATCCTTGATGGCTTGGCCTTGGCGGAAAGAAGAAGCCATACGCGACACCTCAGATTGTATCTCTTGAGCCAGCGAGATTAATTTGGCGCGCGAGGCAAATTCCACATCTTCTTCCGAGAAGTCGAGCTCCAGCTCCAATAGAGATGCCAGATCTACCATCTGATTTCGCAACTCGCGCAGCCGCTGCGAGAAGTTTCCACGCATTTGAGTAAGGGCCAAGCGATGGGCAGCCCGATCAGAGCTGGCTATCATATCGGCCACGGCTTCAGCCTGAGCCAAATCGAGATGCCCAGAGGCAAAGGCGCGGCGCGTGAACTCCCCGGCTTCAGCCAAGCGGGCGCCATTGGCGATAAGCGAACGCAGCAGTGCCTGCTGCACATATATGGAACCGTGTACTGAAATCTCCACCACATCTTCGCCTGTGAAAGAGTGGGGCGCCCGGAACAGTGTGACCACAGCTTGGTCAAGCTCCTGTGCATCCTCATCCAGTACCCAGCCGAGATGCGCAGTGTGACTGTCACAGGCTTCGAGAGTCTTCCCATGCCATATCTTTTGCACGCATGCGAAAGCTTGCGGACCGCTCACGCGAACCACTGCGATTCCTCCCACTCCATGCGGAGTAGAGATGGCACAGATAGTATCGTTTATTTCTGGCTCCATCGCGGGAAATTGCATTCGGCTTCTATCTTGTTTTCTATATCATCGGGAAGGCTGGCAAAGAAATCGAAGCCAGTAATTTCCTCCACTTCGTCGATGCTTACAGCCGCAGCTTGCATGCCTCCGGGCACCTTGCCATTGGCCATGATAAAACCGATGCCGCGCACAGGATTGGCAAACGGCGCAAGCACTACTTTGAAAAACCTTTCCGGCACAGGCACCCGATTGGGACCAATAGTGCGTGGAAGTTTATCACTTAGCACAGGCCCGCAGATTATGATGATAGCGCTATCGCGTACAGCCCAGTTGCGGCATTTTGTCTCCAAGCTATTCCAAGCACCCGTGTTTAGGGCGTTATCTTGAGGGCACATGTTAGTAAGGAAGAAGCAGGCTTGCATGGCATCCGCACTCCACTTCATATCGCCGGCAGGGCACATGTGACCTCGATCATAGCCCGAACTTTTGTAATCTGCCAAATCCGGGCATCCAGGCACATCTGGATCAGCCATAAAAGTGCCCTTTTCACGAGTCACCTCATTGGCTGAGGCTTCCTGACGAGTGAGTTCCCAGGCAACCCAATTGGGCATGTGATAGTCTTTGTTGAAAGAAACAGTGAAGCCGGGGTATTGTATGATCTGGCTTACGCAATCTTCGGGCATTGCCACTTGCTGCAGCGGAGCTGTGTCGTCCGGAAGAGCTGTTGCTGTGGTGCGCTGAGCCGTTTCTGAGTCCTTGGCGTCGGACCAGGCCTGCCACGCAATCACGAAAAGCAGGAGGAAGATAGCCACCCAGAGGTTGGATTTCTGTTTCTTTTTAGTCATCGGGAATAATGAAAAGACGGTGTGTCAAGCACATAGATTGGTGACACACCGTCGGTAGTGGGTAAGTAAGAGGTTACTTCTTGAAATAGCGGTTGTAGAGTCCCTGGAAGCCCTGACCATGGCGAGCTTCGTCTTTGGCCATCTCATGCACAGTGTCGTGGATAGCATCGAGGTTGAGCTCTTTAGCGCGCTTGGCGATGCGCATCTTGTCGGCATTAGCGCCAGCTTCGGCTTGCATGCGCTTCTCAAGGTTGGTCTTGGTATCCCATACACAATCGCCAAGAAGCTCAGCGAACTTAGAAGCATGCTCGGCCTCTTCGAAAGCGTAGCGCTTGAAAGCTTCTGCTACTTCGGGATAGCCCTCGCGGTCGGCCTGGCGCGACATTGCCAGATACATGCCCACCTCGCCACATTCGCCAAGGAAGTGAGCGTTGAGGTCTTTGATCATCTCGGCATCGCAGCCCTTGGCTACGCCAATTTCGTGCTCAGTGACGAACTTGAGCTCTGCGCTGTCGTCAACTTCTTTGAACTTGCTGCGGGGAGCGCCGCAAACGGGGCACTTCTCGGGAGCTTCATCACCCTCGTGTACGTAGCCACATACTACGCAAATAAATTTCTTCTTCATAGTTGGATTGGTTGAAAAATTATACGGATTTCGGTTTATTGAGCCTTGCGGGTATTAGTCATCTTTTGGGTGGCCTTCATTGGCTTTGTGGCCGCTTTGGGAGCCTTGGCTGGGGCCTTTTTAGTCTCGGCTTTAGGAGCTTTGGTTGCCTTAGGCGCAGTTTCGGTCTTGGGAGCCTCCTCTTTAGCCTCAGCCTCCTCTTCTTTTTCTACAAACTCTGTAATGCCAGCTGCCAAGAGGATATCGTACCAGTTGAGAAGTTTTTTGATATCAGTGGTATATACTCTCTCTTGATCAAAGGCTGGAAGCACTTCGGCGAAATAAGCGCGGATATCAGCATCGCTAGCAAAAGATTTTACATCTACAGACTTGCCTTCTGCCTTAGCTTTTACTTTCTCAAAGACCTCGGCCAGAGGTACCTCGCCTTCGGTGGTATAGATGGAAATATCACCAAGCGACATCACTTTGTCACGCATATAGGCTGGCTGACGCTTGCCATCGCCGAGATGCTCTACGATAAGCATATTCTTGCCTTGGCTTACAAGGCGGAACAGTCCAGGCTTGCCTGATATGGACAGTATTTTCCTAATCATTTATGGTATTATTTTGGTTTGTGATTACAAAGTTAAGAAAAACGAATGAGATAAACAAAAAAGTTTTTGGTTTTCAGTTTTCAGTTTTCAGTTTTCAGTTGAACTATTGACTATTGACCACTAACCACTAACCATTAACCATGAAAGAGCTTGGTGGTCTGATAGGCAGCTTCGCAAGTGAGGTTGCAACCGAGACGGCGGAAAACAGCCTCATCCTTGGATGAGAGGATTACGCTTGCATGCACCTCGCAGCCTCTGAGCTGGTCCAGGCACTCGATAGCCTTGCGGGCGTTGATATCGGTAAGAGCACACACTGACAAGGCCACTAAGATTTCCTCGATATGCAATCGTGGATTGCGGTGTCCCAGCTTCTCTGTTTCCAGTTCGCAGATAGGCTCAATGATTATTGGTGAAATCAGGTTTACCGCATCAGGAATGTGGGCCAGGTGCTTAAGGGCGTTGAGCAGCATGGCTGAGGCGGCACCTAAGAGCTCGCTGGTCTTGCCAGTGATGATTGTGCCGTCATGAAGCTCTATGGCAGCTGCCGGGCCCCCTGTCTCTTCTGCTTTTTGGCGAGCTGCCGGTACTACAAGACGGTCATCGGGCTTGATGTCAGCTTGGCTCATCAGCGACTCAATCTTATCAGCCTGCTCTGGAGTAGCCAACCCTTTTCTGATCTGAGTGAGGGTGGAGTAGTATCGGCGCAGAATTTCATCATTGGCGGCATGTCGAGTGACCAAATCATCCACAATGCAATTGCCGGCCATGTTTACGCCCATGTCGGTAGGGCTCTTGTAAGGCGACTTTCCTAAGATGTGGGCCATCATGGCATTGAGCACTGGGAAGATTTCAATGTCACGATTGTAATTGACGGTGGTCTTTCCGTAAGCTTCGAGATGGAAGGGGTCAATCATGTTGACATCATTGAGGTCGGCCGTGGCAGCCTCATAGGCAAGGTTTACGGGATGCTTCAGAGGAATGTTCCAGATAGGGAAGGTCTCGAACTTTGCGTATCCGGCCTTGATACCATGCTTGTTGTCATGATAAATCTGAGAGAGACAGGTGGCCATCTTGCCGCTGCCAGGCCCAGGGGCTGTGACAACGACAAGATGGCGTGAGGTCTCGATGTACTCATTCTTGCCATAGCCTTCATCGCTTACTATCCGCTGAATATTGCGGGGATAGCCCTCGATTGGATAGTGGCGATATACTTTAAGGCCAAGATCTTCGAGGCGCTTTTGATAAGTTACAGCATTAGGCTGGCCGGTAAAGCGTGTCATCACCACGCTGCTCACATATAGGCCATAGCTGCGAAAAGCATCAATCAAGCGGAGCACTTCCATATCATAGGTGATGCCCATATCGCCGCGCACCTTGTTCTTTTCGATATCTGCTGCGTTGATGGCGATTATCACCTCGGCGTCGTCCTTGAGTTGGGCGAGCATCTTGATTTTGGAGTCGGGCTTAAATCCGGGGAGCACACGGCTGGCATGATAGTCATCGAATAGCTTTCCCCCGAATTCCAGATACAGCTTGCCGCCAAATTGAGCAATGCGCTCCTTGATATGCTGGCTCTGCATCTGCAGATACTTTTCGTTGTCGAAACCTATGGCTTGGTTCATTGTGGTGATAACATTTCTTATTAAACAGGCTCTTATTACTTGTCAGTAGGTAGGGTAGCGTTCTTGCCCAGCACTGCAGCATCCAGGCTTGCTATAGTGGCAAGATTTAGGATGTCGCGCACCTGAGCGTTTACGCCGATGAAGTGTATGGCCTTGTTCAGACCCATCTGAATAGGTCCGATAGGTTCTCCCACACCCATTTCCAACAGCAGGCGGTAAGCAGTGCTGGCAGCGCTGAGATTGGGGAAGATAAGAGTGTTGACCTTGCGGCCTTTCAGGCGATTGAATGGGAATGACGAGTCTCTGAGCTCTGGATTGAGAGCGTATGTCACTGACATTTCGCCATCGATAGCGAGCTCAGGATAGCGCTCGTGCATGAGCTTCACCACCTCGCGGCAGCGGCGGCTCTCTTCATCGTTGCTTGATCCGAAGTTGCTGTATGAGACAAGAGCTATTACAGGATCATGGGCAAAGTACTCGACAGAGTTGCGTGCTAAGCGAGCTATGTCGAGGAGAGTTTCGGTGTCGTAGTTCTTGTTGATTTGAGTATCGGCCAAGAAGAGGGGGCCCTGCTTGGTGTTAAGCACATGCATGGTGGCGAAGTGCTTGTAGCGCGGGCGGAAGCCCACCACCTCGGCAGCTATGCGGCCCACATTGTGGATAGCCGAGTATGTGCCTCCCAAGAAGGCATCAGCTTCGCCGTTTTCCACCATCATCATGCCGAAATAGTTGCGGTCGAACATCTTCTCCAGAGCTTCCGGGAATGTGATGCCTTCGCGCTGACGCTTTTCGGCGAGCATAAGTGCATAGCGTTGGCGGCGTTCAGCCTCGCGGTCATGGCGCAGATTTACGATTTCGAGGCCGGCGATGTCGAGGCCCAAGCGCTCGGCGCGCTTCTGGATCATCTCCTCGTTGCCCAGCAGCACCGGGGTGAAGAGACCTTCCTTGAAGCCCATGACAGCAGCCTTGAGCATATTGTCAGTATTGGCCTCGCCGAATACTATTCGCTTAGGCTCTTTCTTTACTTCGCTTACAATGCGGCGCATGAACTTGTTGTCGTTGCTTGAGAGCTTGCGCAGTTGCTCTTCATAAGCGGCCCAGTCCTTGATGGGGCGGCGAGCCACTCCGCTTTCCATGGCTCCTCGAGCCACAGCCGGGGCCACGGTGGTGAGCAAGCGGGGATCGAAAGGCTTGGGCAAGATATAGTCGCGTCCGAATGAAAGGTCGGTGCGGTCGTATGCCGCATTCACCACGGGGGGCACGGGGAGCTTGGCCAAGTCGGCGATAGCGCGCACGGCTGAGAGCTTCATCGCTTCATTGATGCTGGTAGCCCCGCAGTCGAGGGCTCCTCGGAAGATATATGGGAAGCCCAGCACATTGTTGATCTGATTGGGATAATCGCTGCGGCCGGTGGCAAAGATCAGGTCAGGGCGAGAAGCCATGGCTTTGTCGAAAGATATCTCCGGGTCGGGATTGGCAAGAGCGAACACAATGGGTTTGGGAGCCATGGATTGTACCATCTCAGTGGTGACCACATCCTTGACCGACAATCCCAGGAACACATCGGCGCCGACCATGGCTTGCGCCAGGGTGTCGATGTCGCGTGAGGTCATGAATTCACGCTTTTGAGGGTTGAGGTCTTTGCGCTTGGAGTTGATCACTCCCTTGCTGTCGCACATTACTACATTCTCTTTGCGCACACCCAGAGCGATATAAAGCTTGGTGCAAGATACCGCAGCAGCGCCGGCTCCATTAACCACTAATTTGATATCTTCGATTTTCTTGCCTTGGATTTCCAGGGCATTGAGCAGGCCAGCCCCCGAAATGATGGCTGTGCCGTGCTGGTCATCGTGCATGATGGGTATGTTGCACTCAGCCTTGAGGCGCTGCTCTATTTCGAAGCATTCAGGGGCTTTGATATCCTCGAGGTTGATGCCTCCAAAAGTGGGAGATATAGCCTTTACTATTTCAATAAATTTGGCGGGATCTTTTTCATTCACTTCGATGTCGAAGCAGTCAAGCCCGGCGAAAATCTTGAAGAGCAGGGCTTTTCCCTCCATCACGGGCTTTCCGGCCAATGGACCGATGTCGCCCAAGCCCAGCACAGCTGTGCCATTGGAGATCACGGCAACCAGATTGCCTTTGTCAGTGTACTCGTACACATCATCCGGATTGGCTTCAATTTCTTTGCATGGGAAGGCTACACCCGGAGAGTAGGCCAGGGCCAAATCTTGCTGGGTGGAGTAGGGCTTAGTGGGCACTACCTCGATTTTTCCGCGTTTTCCTTGACTATGGTAATCAAGGGCGGACTCTTTGGTGACAGTTGACATAGGCTAAAATAATTGAAACTGTTAGAGAAGTCCCGAAGCGGAACTCCTATTGGAAACTATTTAATTTAATGCAAAATTACTAAAAAAGTTCGATAGGTGGTTTTATTCTCTGAAATAAATGCGCTTTACCCTGGGAGATATAGAAGTGAGAATCTCATAAGGGATAGTGCCCAAAGCATCGGAGAGCCTCTCCACCGGCGCATTCTCACCGAAAATCTCCACCGTATCGCCAATTTTGGCCTCGGCCCCGGTGACATCTATCATGCATTGATCCATGCAAATGTTGCCCACGATGGGGCAGCGATGGCCGTTGACAAGCACATAGGCGTTGCCATTGCTCAGATGGCGGTCGAGCCCGTCGGCGTAGCCGATAGGTATGGTAGCGATTACGGATGGCTTGGTAATCAAGCCTCTGCGCCCATAGCCTATTGTGGCTCCCGGCTCCCACTCTTTAATAGATATAATGGTGGTGAGCAAGCGAGCTACTACCTGGAGCTTGTCCTTGTCTTGCTCTATTGGCGATATGCCGTACAAGCCGATGCCCAAGCGTGCCATATCGTAATGGTACTCTGGGTAGCGCATCATTCCAGCTGTGTTGAGTATATGCCGCTTTACCGGATATCCCAGGCCCGAGATGATCTGGCTGCTCATCTCCTCGAACGAATGTAGCTGCCCGAGCGTGTACTGGTCTTGGTCGAGGCAGTCAGCCGTGGCAAGATGCGAGAAGATGGACTCAGCTTTTACATTGTCTTGAGCCTTTAGAGCCGTGATTAGCGCGGGAATTTCTGTTGGGATAAAGCCCAAGCGGTGCATGCCAGTGTCGAGCTTGATATGCACGGGATAATCGTGTATTCCCAGGCGCGCTGCATTTTGCCGGAGTACTTCCAATTCTCGAAGCGAGAACACTGAAGGCTCCAATCGGTTCTCAAACAAAGCCTTATAGTTAGTGCCCATGGGGTTCATCACTATGATTGGCATAGTGATGCCGGCTCGGCGCAGCTGAGCCCCTTCGTCTACCACAGCTACCGCCAAGTAAGCCGCACCCTGTGCCTGCAGTGTGCGCGCCAGCTCTATTGAGCCTACTCCGTATCCAGCGGCTTTGACCATTGCCACCAGCCCTGAGCTCTTTGGCAGCAGGCTGCGATAATAGTTGAAATTGTGGGTTATGGCTCCCAGGTTCACCTCCATCACAGTCTCATGGCGTGGCTCTTCCAGATGGGCCTTGATTTTCTCCAAGTCATCGAAAGGCGAGCCCTTAATCACAATCAGCTCATCGCTGAAGTCAGAGATTGTGTATTTTTCTAAGAACTCATCCTCATCTTTTAGGGCTGCATATTCGCAGCCTGGATTTTTAATGTTGAATCCTATAGTGATTATCCTTTTAAGATTATGCTCGATGGCCAATTGCGAATAATTAGTCTTGTCATCGGGAGCAGTGGTAATCAGGGTGAGGGAGCGGTCAGTGTTGGCATGGCGATGCGCATAAGTCAGCACGTCAGCTGTGGAGCGAGAGTCGCAAGTGAAGCCATCGTAGATGATAAGGCAATTTTTCAGAGTCTCGAACACATCAAAACGCGGCACAAACTTCTCAGCATTCACATTGCGCAAAGCCTCAGCCACGGCTTTGCACGGCTTTAGAGCTTTTGCTACGGCAGATGCCAGATCCATGTTGTCACCCTCGATGGAGTGAAGCTTAGCCTTGGGGCAGGTATTTTTCAAGGCCTCTTCAATTACATGGTCGGCATGAAAATAGATATCGTGGCAATCGTGGAAGAGCCAGGCTTTCTCGCAAGCTTTTTGCTCGAGAGAGTCGAACTCGGCCTGATGCTCATCTGTCAGAGCAGTGAACACTCCTATTGTGGGCTTTATCATGGATTCCAGAGCCTCCATCTCGCCGGGCCGAGATATGCCAGCCTCGAAGATTGCCACATTGTCGGTGATATTGTACTCCCACACCGAAAGAGGCACTCCGATCTGCGAATTGTAGCTGCGTGGAGAGCGACAGACAGCGAAATTCCTGAGCAGCATCTGATTGAGCAGCTCCTTCACAATTGTTTTCCCTCGGCTGCCAGTGATGCCAATCACAGGAATATCGGCGAACCACCCTCTTGCTTGGCGGGCTATCTCTTGGAGGGCCCCAAGTACATCGGGCACCTGCCAAAAGAAAGCATCAGGGTAGGGGGCAATATCAAAATTCTCTGCCACTACGAATGCGCGCACGCCTTTGCCGTAAAGGTCGGGAATATAGCGGTGGCCGTCGTTGCCAGCTGTCTGGAGCGCAAAGAAGAGAGTCGACTCCGGGCGTACAAGATTGCGGCTATCAGTGAGAAGGCAAGAAATCACTTGATCGCTTCTCCTGCCTGAGCCCAAGATAGTGGATATTTCGCTTGCTTTTAGTTCCATAGCTAAAAATTAAGGATTGAGAAGATCAGGATTGTAATAATCCATTATGCCGCGCGCGTGTTCGAGCAATTGAGCGGCTGGCGAGGATGGATTGAGATCTACTGCGTGCTCATAATCTGAAATGGCGGCAGCTTTCTGGCCTAATTTCCAATGCACTTTGCCTCGCATCAGGTATAGCACTTCGCTTTCTTGTTCGCAACTCAAGGCTTGGTTGAGAGCAGCCAGGGCCTGGCTAAGCTGCCCTGAGGCTATAAATTCTTGGATTTGAGAGGCATCCATTAAAATTCGCTGGTAAAATGAAACCGTATCTTTGGAAAGTCGCTCTGCGCCATCTGCAGCACATAAGAAGAATCGGCTAAGAACACATCGCGCCCTTCGCGGTCAAGAGCCATGAACTGGTGCTTGCGCTTTTTGAATGCCTCCAAGGCCTGGGGATCATCGCTTTCAATCCAGCATGCTTTATACAGCGATATAGGCTCCCATCGGCACTGCGCTCCATACTCATGAAGCAGGCGGAATTGGATGACCTCGAACTGCAGCTGCCCCACTGTGCCTATGAGCTTGCGACCGTTGAATTGGTTCACAAAAAGCTGTGCCACGCCTTCGTCCATAAGCTGCTGGATGCCCTTTTCGAGCTGCTTGCTCTTCATGGGGTCGGTGTTCTCAATGTATTTGAACATCTCCGGTGAGAAGCTTGGCAATCCCTTGAAGTGTATATTTTCGCCAGAGGTGAGGGTGTCGCCGATCTTGAAGTTGCCAGTATCAGGAATACCTACTATATCACCGGGGTATGCTTCATCCACAATGTCCTTTTTCTGAGCCATAAAGGCAGTAGGTGCGGCAAAGCGCAGTTGCTTGTCGCTGCGCACATGCTTGTAATAGACATTGCGCTCAAACTTTCCCGAGCACACCTTTACAAAGGCAATGCACGAGCGGTGATTAGGATCCATATTGGCGTGGATCTTGAACACAAAGCCAGTGAATTGTTCCTCTTCCGGCTTTACCACTCTTTCCTCAGCGGTTACGGGTCTGGGGGCTGGAGCAATCTCCACAAAGCAGTCGAGAAGCTCTTTCACTCCGAAAGTGTTGAGAGCGGAGCCAAAAAATACAGGGGCGAGTTTGCCCTTGAGATATTCCTCTTTATCGAATTCGGGATATACACCCTCAATTAATTCCAAATCCTCGCGCAGCTTTGCAGCGTCTTCTTCGCCCACAGCTTCATCGATGCGGGGATCATTTACATCCGGAATCTCGTGGCGCTCGCTCACTCGCTGCTTGTTGGGGGTGAACAGATCGAGCGACTGCTCGTATATGTTATATACGCCTTTGAACTTAGCTCCTATATTAATAGGCCAACTTAGAGGCCTTACAGCAATTTTGAGCTCTGATTCTAATTCGTCAAGAATATCGAAAGGGTCACGACCTTCGCGGTCAAGCTTATTTACGAAAATAATTACCGGGGTGTTGCGCATGCGGCACACCTCCATGAGTTTGCGTGTCTGCTGCTCCACGCCTTTGGCCACATCTACTACAATAATAACAGAGTCAACAGCTGTGAGAGTGCGGTATGTATCTTCGGCGAAGTCTTGGTGACCCGGTGTGTCAAGAATGTTGATTTTGTAATCGCCATAATTGAATCCCATCACAGAAGTGGCCACTGAGATGCCGCGTTGCTTCTCAATTTCCATCCAGTCGCTTGTGGCAGTCTTTTTGATTTTGTTGCTCTTAACAGCCCCAGCCACATGAATAGCGCCACCGAAAAGCAGAAGCTTCTCGGTGAGTGTGGTTTTGCCGGCATCGGGGTGTGAGATGATGGCGAAAGTGCGTCGCTTGTTTATTTCGTCGGTGAGTGTTGACATGGATTAACCAAATTTGCTGATTTTTCGCAGCGAAGGTTCGTTAAGTATCTTAATGCTTCTGCCATCTACCACAATCAATTTTTCGGCCACAAAGCCCGAGAGTGTGCGAATGGCATTGCTGGTGGTCATGTTGGAGAGGTTTGCCAGGTCTTCGCGCGACATGTATATTTTCAGAGTTATGTCGTCGTCTTCGTATCCGTAGCTGTCGCGGAGCACCATCAGAGCTTCGGCCAAGCGGCCGCGTATGTGTTTTTGTGTCAGGTTAACAATTCTGGAGTCGCTATTGCCGAGGTTTCGGGAAAGTTCTGTGAGGAAAAACCAGGCTATCTTATTGTTCTGCAAGATCATCTTCTTCACGATGTCCATTGGGATGGATCCAATAGTAGATGCCTCAAAGGCTGATGTACTTGAATTATAAGGCTCTTGTGCGAAATAGGCGCGGTATCCGAAATACTGAACGGGACGAATCAGTCGCAAGATTTGTTGTCGGCCTCCCACGCCATCCTTATACAACTTAACTTTCCCCTTGAGCAGACACCATAGGTTTTCTGGTTCTTCATTCTCCAGATATATAATCTGGTTCTTCTTGAATGTGTGAATTGTGAAATTATCCACAATTAGTCGCTTCTCATCGTTGGCAAGAAGAGACCAAATGCCGGACATATCCTCGGCCATTACCTTTTCAATAGCAGTCTTAATCATTAGAAATGACTTCCTTAAATTGTACCTGAATTATGTTGTACCAAAATTGTGCAAATTTAATAAAAATTTTTGAATTATGCCATAAAATGTTGTTGAAAAACATAATTTCCCATTAAATTAAAGGTATTTAGAATCGCAACTTGTGAAGAAAATTTCATTTTTCTGTATTTAAGAGCCTGTGAGATGAAATATCGAGAATATGAATTCGAGGTTTCTGAAACAGACTATAAAGATTGACACCGCAAAATCTCTGATCCTTCCAAATTTTGAGTTTTTATTTAAGGGTTTTAAGTTTCCAAAGTTAGTTTAAGCCCGTAATTGGGTACCTAATAAAGAGCTC
>CAZRYC010000037.1:0-27615 GCA_964604175.1 uncultured Bacteroides sp. | reverse complement strand
CTGGGGCTTTATTTTTTGTCCAAAAAGTTGCATTTACTATTAGAACTTAATACCTTTGCATTACCATAAGGCCAAATCTATCACAAACGCAAAATGAACTATAATCAATGAAAAAGATACTGTACTCAATTATAGCCTTGGGCATGATGGCAAGCTTCTGTGCTTGCGGAGGCGATGACGATGGCTCCATTAACCTCGATGCTTTCTCAGCTTACTGCTTCGAGTTGACCCTTTCTGACACTGGCCGCGACCAGTCGGATCTGGTAGTTACTACCATCGAATATAAAGACTATATGGGCAATGATGTGTCAGACACTATGGTGCCCGATGCCGATGGCCAATACACTCTCAAATCCCACGACTTCTCATCCGCCCCTGCTTCCGGCACTATCACTATTACTCAGAAGCTTCGCAGCGGCATCACATATGATAAGGATGCCTACAATCTGGGCTTGGGAGCCAGTCTCAAGGTCTATTCCTACAGCGTTGGAGGCAATCAGATTGGCTATCGCATGACTGAGACCTCCACTACAATGACAATAGCCCAGAACAAACTTAGCAGTTATTTTCCCAAAACCACAAAATTCACTTATCAGGTAAAAAAAGATGGCACAGTAACTGTGCAGTGAACTGCCACCACCGCGATAAACAAAAGCCGGATCCATGATGTCAGTCATGAATCCGGCTTTGTGCATCGCGAGTTAAGCTATTTTGCCAAGAATGGAGCTACCGGGAGGCCGCTCAGAGAGCGCAGATTGCCTTCGGGATAGTCAGCCCAATCATAGCGCAACTCTACTGGGTCGGCCACTTCGTCGCTTGAAACCTCGATTACATCAGGGGCAATTTGCCGCCCATAAGCCACTGCCCATGAGCCGTCAGAGCCTTGCATCACAAAACCTTGGCCTCCGCCGTACATGGTCACCGGCCCGTCAAAGGTCACTCGCATGTAGCGGCCATCTTTCTTTGTTTCTTTTGGGGCTGGGGCTCGCCAGTCAGTGGAGATGCCATATACATTATCAAGGGCGATGGCACTGAGGCGGCGAGCCACCTCCTGCTTGTTCTTGGGATGAATGTCATCCGGATTGCCCAAATCTATAGCCACAGCCATGGCGGTATTATCCAGCTCCAAAGCATCGGCTTGTGCTTGGCGCAGGGCAGCCCACTGCGAATCGGGCTGGAAACGGCGTGGCAGCAGATAGCCAGCCAATTGCACAAAATAGAATGGCATCTGAGGCTGATTCCACTGCTTGCGCCAATCCTGAATCATCCCCTTAAACAGTTTAGAATATTGCTGATCGCGGCCCACATTGGCGCAACCTTGGTACCATAGCACTCCAGCCACCGGCATCACAGTGATAGGGTGCATCATAGCATTGTACAGTACCGTGGGATAACCGCAATCCTTTGGCGAAACAGGGCGAGGCGGAAAATCAGCGAAGTCGGATGACACGGCATAGTCCCAATTTCCAGCCAGAGAGTATGGCTGGTCATCAATCAAAAGGCACACCTCATCGGCGTTGCCGTAGATGCCGCCACCGCCTCCGGTGTCAAGCACTCGTGTCAGTATAGTGTTCTCGCCAGCTTTTAACACTCCTGCTGGTATCTGATATCGGCGAGGGGCTGCGTAGTTGCTTGTGGCGCCAATCTTCGTGTCATTGAGATAGGTTATGTCTTCGTCATCAATGCACGCGAGGTTTAACACTGCTGGCTTTCCTGCTGCGCTTTCGGGCAGATTGATGGTCTTGCGCATCCATACGATGCCATCGAAAGCCGGCAGCACCGACTCCTCCCAGCATCCTGGCACAGGCATTTCTGCCCAAGTCATGGACTGGGCCTCGATTGTGGGATCTTGGGGGATTGCCTTGCTCTCCCAATCTGCTAATTGCTGCTGGTACACAGCTTCTAATGCGCTGGCATCAAAGTTATTGTCGGCTATCTGCTGGAGCTGTGGCTTGAATTCATTGAGATCTGCCAGCATTTCGTAATTGCTCCATGCTTCAATAGGCGTGCCACCCCATGTGCAATCTATTATTCCTATCGGTATTTCTATCCTATTGTTAAGCTCTCTTCCGAAGAAATACCCTATGCTTGAAAATTCAGGCACTGATGCCGGTGTGGCGCTTCTCCAACCTCCCATGCTTACCTCCACATCTTCCTGTGGCGAATAAGAGGTGGATTTTTTTACCTGAAGCAAGCGGAGCTGCGGACTGTTTGCGCTGGCCACTTCGCGACGGTAATCCATTACTTTGCCCCAGCCCTCAACCGGCATCTCCATATTGCTTTGTCCCGAGCAGAACCATACTTCTCCCACAAGCACATCGTGGAGAGTGAGCTTCTTGCCATCGTCAAAGGTAATAGAGTACGGGCCTCCCGCCTCTGGGGTTGCAAGCTTGGCTGTGAATTTCCCTTCTTTGTCAGCCTTTGCCTTAATGGTTTGGTTATTCCAGGATGGTGTGATTTTTACAGTGGCTCCGCGCTTTGCGCTTCCAGGAATGGTGATTTCGCTTTTCTGTTGCATCACCATGCTGTCGGTGAAGAAATGCGGCAAAGTGACCTTGGCACTTACCGCGAGCGGAGCCATAAGGGCCCCGCTCAACAATAATGCTGATAATTTCATGGTTAAAATGGGTATATGATGCGAGACATTCGCTCGCATCATATTTTATTAGAAGCGGTAACCGATGCCTATGCCAAAGATTCCCTGATCCCAGTGGCTGAAGTATTGGTACTTGGCCTCGATGGCGGCAAAGAGATTGTCGGTCAGATCATACTGCAGTCCAGCTCCGATGTTAAATCCTACTTTCGACGAAGAATCGCCATGCTGCCATCCACAGTAACATACGCCCAAGCCAGCAAGAGGATAGAATTTCCAAGCTGGGGCCAGCGAGATAAGATATTGGGCATTGAGATTGACTGTCCAGAAAGTGTAGCCCCTATCGCGGAAATAGCACTGCCAGTCGGCTTCCAAGCGGATAGGATCTGATACATTATACTGCATTTTAATGCCCAAGCCCGCGCGTTCCACTTCAGTGCCATAGAGCAAGTCAGCGCCTATGGCAGCTGTGCCCTTAGTCTGAGCCATAGAGCCCAGCGCGGCCACCATGGCCAAGCAGATGGTAAGGATAATTTTTTTCATCTTAAAAGTAATTAGGTGAAAATTCAGGTTAGTTGGTACTGCAAAGTTAATTGAAATTTTTGCGTAAAACAAATCTAAAGTACGGAAAGTTTCGCAAATATTACCGATAAATATACATTGGAGTGAGTGGTAAGTGGCAAACTTTTCGTATCTTTGCACAATAAAACTTAAAATCGTTGTGAAAGACACTAAAAATATAGCCGTGTTGGGTGCTACAGGCTCAATCGGCATGCAGGCTCTCGACATCATCGGGCGCTCCCATGGCCGATACCGTGCCGGAGTGCTGGCAGCCGGCAGCCAGGTAGATAAGCTTATCGAGCTGGCCCGGCTCCACCGGCCGCAGAAAGCCATCATTGCCGATACCTCCAAGTATGCGACCTTGCGTGCTGCCCTGCAGCCGCTGGGCATAGCCACAGCAAGCGGAGCCGAGGCCTTAGAGGAAGCTGCTGCTGACACCGACATTGATATGGTGCTCACTGCCACAGTGGGCTATAGCGGCTTGGCCCCTACAATCGCGGCAATAAAGGCCAACAAAGATATCGCCCTTGCCAACAAAGAGACTCTGGTAGTGGCAGGCGCGCTGATTGACCAACTGCTCAAGGAGTCAAAATCCCGCATATATCCGGTGGATTCAGAGCATTCTGCTATATACCAATGCCTTAAAGGCGAAGACAAGAGCAAAGTGCGCCGGCTGATAATCACTGCCTCCGGCGGCCCCTTCCGTACTTGGACACAGGAGCAGATTTCAAAGGCTACAGCTAAGGATGCGCTCAAGCATCCCAACTGGCATATGGGGGCAAAGATCACCATTGACTCAGCCACAATGCTCAATAAAGCTTTTGAAATCATTGAGGCCCGGTGGCTCTTTGGCATGCAACCCTCGCAAATTACTCCATTGGTGCACCCGCAATCAATCGTGCATTCAATGGTTGAGTATGTGGATGGGGCTGTGAAGGCTCAGCTTGGCACCCCCGATATGCGCTTGCCCATCGCTTATGCTTTGGGAGAGGCCTCGCGTGATGACTATCAGCTGCCACCGCTCACTTTGGAGCAGATGGCACAGCTCACATTCTGCGAGCCTGACACCAAGAAATTCCCATGTCTTTCCCTGGCTTATTATGCTTTGGAGCGCGGCGGCAATGCGGCATGCATTATTAATGCTGCCAACGAGATTGCCGTGGCTGCTTTCCTGCATGGGCATATAAGCTTCCCTCAGATTTATGACACTATCGCTGCCACTCTGGAACGCGTGCCTTTCATAGCCGAGCCTTCTTATGCTGACTATGTGGCTACCAACACCGAAGCTCGCCAAGTGGCTAAGCTTATTACTAATGATTAATCACAATACAGATTGGAGACATTTTGGATTAAGGCCCTGCAACTGATTGTTGCTTTTGTGATATTGGTATTCATTCACGAATGCGGCCATTACATTTTTGCGCGTGCTTTTGGAATCAAGGTCAACCGCTTTTACCTCTTCTTCAACCCTTGGTTCTCATTGCTGAAATATTATCCTGACAAAGGCAAGCTGCAATTCATCGCTTGGACTACTCAGGAAACTACTGGCGACACCGAGCGCGAGCGTCCGCATGCGCTCTTCACTTTACAGTTTAAGAAGAAGTTCAAGACAGTCAATAAGAAAGGCAAGCCATCATGGGCAGCTACCATGTATGGCTTAGGATGGTTGCCTCTGGGCGGCTATTGCGATATCGCCGGCATGGTGGATGAAACCAAGGGGGCCAAGGATTTGGCCTCTGAGCCACAGCCTTGGGAATTCCGCTCTAAAGCCGCTTGGAAGCGCTTCTTGGTGATGGTAGCCGGTGTCCTGTTCAATTTCATATTGGCCATAGTCATCTATGCTGGCATCGCCTTCCATTGGGGGGAGCGCACCATTGCCTATCAAGATGCCTACGAGGGGCTCAACTATGCGGAGCCGCTTAAAGATGTAGGCTTTAAGGATGGAGACATATTGCTTGCCATCAATGGAGAGATCGCTAATCCTAAAGATTATACTCAGCTTTGGGATATGGTACAGCCGGGAGCAAAAGTGACGGTAATACGCAATCACACAGAGCGGGTGGAATTGACCATTCCTAAGATAACGTTGGAAGAGATTGCCTCGTTGAAGACTCCGATTGTGAGCTTGCGCGTGCCCGTGTATGCCGATCAAGTGCAAGGGGGCAGCCGGGCTGCTGCTGGAGGCATCAAAGATGATGACCGCATCCTGAAAGTGGGCAATGATACCACACCCTCACTGACTGAGTTCTTCCCCGCTCTGCAGAAGAATGCTGGCAAGGAGACAGAACTGCTGGTATGGCGCAATGGACGAGAGATAGAACTAAATGTCACTCCTGATGATAACGGCAAGATCGGAATAATGCTGCGCCCCGTGGATAAAATCTTCCCATTCCAAGAGGTAAAGTACGGCCTGTTGGAGAGTCTTCCGCGAGGCTGGGAACTGGGCACCAATCAACTTACCATGTATGTTTCCTCGCTCAAGCTCCTATTTACCAAGGCTGGAGCACAGCAGGTTGGCGGCTTTGGCACTATAGGGAGTCTGTTCCCGGAGAAATGGGATTGGTATTCATTCTGGCAGATTACGGCTTTCTTGTCAATTATTTTGGCCTTTATGAATATCATTCCTATTCCAGCGCTTGATGGAGGGCATATCTTATTCCTATTATGGGAAATCATCTCTGGGAAGAAGCCAAGCGACAAATTTCTGGAGGTCGCCAACACGGTAGGCTTTGTGTTCCTGTTGTTGCTGCTGGTATATGCCAATGGCAATGATCTGATTCGTGCTCTACAGTAACTAATGAAATGGAGTATCCTAAGATAATATTGAAGCCGCATAAGGAGGAATCGCTTGAGCGTTTTCATCCCTGGGTGTTTTCGGGAGCCATAGCCAAGGCTCCCGATGGCATAGAAGAGGGCGATATCGTAGCTGTGCACAGCCACGACGGCCGCTGCATAGGCTTGGGGCATTTCCAGATTGGCAGTATCGCAGTGCGAATGCTTACCTTCGGCCCCGAGCAAGAGATTAACCGGGATTTTTATGCTGGGCGACTGCAGCAGGCCCTACGCTTGCGCCAGTCCATTGGGTTAGCCCCTACTGACGCTCAATCAGAAAAGCAAGAGGCCTATCGCCTTGTGCATGGCGAGGGTGATTTCCTGCCAGGCTTGGTAGTAGATGTCTATGGGAGCACCGCAGTGCTTCAAGCTCACAGCCCCGGCATGCATTTCGCTCGCTTGCAGATAGCCCAGGCTTTGGTGGGGCTCGGCGTGGGTATCAGGAATGTGTACTATAAGAGCGAAACCACTCTTCCGTACAAAGCTCATCTCGACCCCGTAAATGCCTATCTGATAGGTCAATATGAGACAGATATAGCCCAAGAGAACGGCCTGAAGTTTCATGTAGATTGGCTCAAAGGGCAAAAAACCGGCTTCTTTGTGGATCAGCGCGAAAATCGCGCTCTGCTTGAGCGTTATAGCCGCAATCGCAAAGTGCTCAATATGTTCTGCTATACCGGGGGATTCTCCTTTTATGCCTTGCGAGGCGGAGCACAGCTGGTACATTCGGTCGATAGCAGCGCTAAAGCCGTGAGCCTTACTAATGCGAATGTGGAGCTTAACTTCCCAGAAGATTCTCGCCACAAAGCCTTTGCCGAGGATGCTTTCAAATTCCTTGACAACATAGGCCAAGGCGAATATGACCTTATCGTGCTTGATCCCCCAGCCTTTGCCAAGCACCGCACGGCACTGCGCAACGCACTGCGCGGATACCAGCGCCTTAACGCTCGCGCTATTGAGCGCATTGCCCCTGGGGGTATTCTTTTCACGTTCTCTTGCTCACAGGCTGTGACAAAGGAGCAGTTTCGCCTTGCCGTCTTCTCAGCAGCCGCCCAGACCGGTCGCAGAGTGCGAATCCTGCACCAGCTCACCCAGCCTGCCGATCATCCAGTGAATATTTACCACCCCGAGGGAGAATACCTAAAGGGTTTGGTCCTCTATGTAGAATAGAATGGCTAAAGTTTTTCGTAAATGAAAAGATTGATAACCAGCGCAGTCGCGCTACTTACCCTTGCGACCATGCAAGCCAACGAAGACAAGAACTTTAATTATCATGTGGATCGATTTGCTGATATCGAGGTGCTGGCCTATGAGGTGCCGGGATTTAAAAATCTAACGCCTCAGCAACGCAAATTGATGTATTATCTTAACGAGGCCGCTCTTTGGGGCCGAGATATTCTGTGGTATCAAAATTGCGAGGCCAATCTGCCTCTGCGCAAAGCCCTGGAGCAGGTATACCGCAATTTTAGTGGCGATAAGAACAGTGAGGAATATAAGGCATTTGAAAAGTACATGAAGCAGATATGGTTCGGCAACGGCATCCATCATCATTACTCCATGGACAAATTCGTTCCCGAATTCTCCAAAGAGTTCTTGACAGAGCAGTTTGCGCAAAATGGCATCGATAATGGCCAAGCGGCTTATCTGCTTGATGTAGTGTTCAATCCCGCTACATTTCCCAAGCGTGTTAACCAGGCCGACGGGGTAGATCTGATCCAGACAAGCGCATGCAATTTCTATCAGAAAGGCATAAGCCAGGCCGAAGTAGAAAACTTCTATGCCCAAATGAAGGACACCACGGATCTCACTCCCATCAGTTATGGTCTGAACAGCCGCATCGTAAGAGACGATAATGGCAACCTCAAGGAGAGTGTTTTCAAGGTAGGAGGCGAGTGCTCCCAATATATTGAAAAAATCATTGAGAACTTAGAGAAAGCCCTCCCTTACGCTGAAAATGATGCCCAAAAGAAAACTATAGAGCTGCTCATAGATTATTATCGCACTGGCGATCTCAAGACTTTTGATGAGTATTCAATAGTTTGGGCTGAGGACACCAACTCTCAGGTAGATTTCATCAATGGCTTTATTGAGAGCTATGGCGACCCACTGGGCATGAAGGGCTCGTGGGAGGCAATCGTAAACTATAAGAACATCCCAGCCAGCCAGCGCACTGAGACTATCAGCGGAGAGGCTCAGTGGTTTGAGGATCACTCGCCGGTGGATCCGCGTTTCCGCAAGTCCAAGGTTAAGGGCGTAAGCGCCAAAGTCATCAATGCTGCCATTCTCTCTGGTGATTCTTACCCTTCTACTCCTATTGGCATCAACCTGCCTAATAGCAATTGGATTCGAGCAGCCCATGGAAGCAAATCCGTTACTATCGAAAACATTACCGAAGCTTACGATATGGCCAGCCATGGCAATGGTTTCAACGAAGAGTTCGTAATCGATGCTCCCACCCGCCAGCTACTCGAAGACTATCTCTTTATTACCGACAATCTTCACACCGATCTTCATGAGTGCTTGGGGCATGCCTCCGGGCAATTGTTGCCGGGTGTGGATCCGGATGCCCTCAAAGCTCATGGCAGCACGCTTGAAGAGGCCCGCGCCGACCTCTTTGCTCTGTATTATCTGGCAGATCCCAAGCTTCTTGAGCTTGGTCTTCTGGACAATCCTGAAGCATACAAGGCTGAATACTACAAGTATATCCTCAATGGACTGATGACACAGCTGATGCGCATTGAGCCAGGCAAAGACATTGAAGAGGCTCACATGCGCAATCGCAAACTCATCTCTGAATGGGCCTATGAGAAAGGAAAGCCCGAGAATGTCATAGAATATGTAACCATTGAGGGTAAGACTTACATAAAGATTAATGACTATCCTCGCCTGCGACAACTCTTCGGAGAGCTTCTGGGCGAGATACAGCGCATCAAGAGCGAAGGCGACTATGAAGCTGGGCGCCAGCTTGTAGAGGGCTATGCTGTAAAAGTGGATCCCAAGATTCACCAAGAGGTGCTCGATCGCTACTCCACGCTCGACATCGCTCCGTACAAGGGATTTGTAAATCCAGTGTATGAGCCCCAATTTGATGATTGTGGCAATCTGATAGATGTAAATATTACCTACGGTGAAGATTATCCCTCACAAATGCTTCGCCTAAGCCAACAATATAGCTTTTAGCAGTATGGATCAGAGATATATGATGAGGGGCGTATCAGCCTCGAAGGAAGATGTGCACAATGCCATCAAGAATGTTGACAAAGGTTTGTATCCCAAGGCTTTCTGTAAGATTATCCCTGATTATTTAGGTGGTGATCCGCTGTATTGCAATATAATGCATGCCGATGGCGCCGGCACTAAATCATCGCTCGCCTATGCCTATTGGCGCGAGACCGGCGACTTAAGCGTGTGGAAAGGAATTGCCCAAGATGCCCTGATCATGAATATCGATGACTTGCTATGCGTGGGTGCCACAGACAATATTTTGGTATCTTCCACTATTGGCCGAAACAAGCATCTTGTACCTGGAGAGGTAATCTCTGCCATTATCAATGGCACAGAGGAGCTGCTTGCCGAGCTCCGCGACATGGGAGTAAGCGCATATAGCACCGGCGGCGAGACTGCAGATGTAGGCGATTTGGTGCGCACCATCATCGTTGACTCCACAGTCACATGCCGCATGCGCAGAGCTGATGTGGTAAATAATGCCAATATCAAGGCCGGCGATGTAATTGTAGGCTTAGCTTCTTTTGGCGAGGCTATATATGAGCATGGCTACAATGGCGGCATGGGCAGCAACGGCCTAACTTCGGCACGTCATGATGTCTTTTGTAAAGAGATCGGTCAAAAGTATCCGGAAACTTATGACCATGCCACTCCGGAAGATTTGGTATATTCTGGCACAAAACGGCTTACTGATCCCGTAGAAGGCTCCCCCATCAATGCCGGATTGCTCGTGCTCTCAGCTACTCGCACATATGCGCCTGTTATCAAGGCCATTCTTGACCAGATGCGCCCAGCCATTGATGGCATGGTGCATTGCAGCGGAGGCGCCCAGACCAAGGTGATGCATTTCGTGGAGAACAAGCATGTGATTAAGGACAATCTATTCACGATACCGCCCCTGTTCAAGCTCATCCAGGAGCAGAGCGGCACTGATTGGCAAGAGATGTACAAGGTCTTCAATATGGGTCATCGCATGGAAATATATGTGGCTCCAGAGCATGCTCAAGAAGTGATTAAGATTTCCGAGCGCTTTGGCATCCCGGCTCAAATTGTGGGCAGAGTAGAGGAAGCTCCAGCCAACCGCCTTACTATTATTTCAGAGAACGGCACATTTGAATATTAAGAGCCTGTTTAATATGCTTCGCTTGCGTAATCTTTTCATTGGATTGGCATTAGGCGTGGCCGCTTGCAGTTGCGGCTCGAGCCACCATGCGGCCGAGGAAATTGATTACAACTGGCCTGACACCTTGCGAGTAGCCACTCTCTATAGCCCGGCTTCATTCTTTATGTACCGCGATGAGGAGATGGGTTATGATTATTCCTTAGTAAAGGCTATGACTCAGGAAAAAGGCATCGCTCTTGATTTGCAAGTGGCCACATCTCTTGGGGATGCCATCGAGCTACTCGATTCCGGGTTTGTCGATTTGATAGCTTATGAGGTGCCCGTCACGCTTGATTATAAGGAGCATGCTCTGGCTTGCGGGCCAGTGAATGAGACATCACAGGTGCTGGTGCAGCCTCGCAGCTCTGATCGCGTAACAGATGTCACACAGCTTGTGGGGCGAGATATTTATGTGGAAGAGGGCTCTAAGTACCATCAGCGCCTTATCAACCTTAACAATGAACTTGGCGGAGGCATCAATATCCACACAGTGGATCGGGACACCTTGATTACCGAGGACCTGATTGATATGGTGGCTGGAGGGGAGATACCTCTTACTGTGGTAGATAGCGACATCGCTCGCATTAACAAGACTTACTATCCCAAGCTCGATATTACTATGCCTCTGAGCTTTCCTCAGCGCTCTTCCTGGGCAGTAAGCCCTGGCAAACCATGGTTGGCTGACAGCATAAATAGCTGGATGGGAGAAGAAAAGCCACGCAAAGAGAACGCGCTGCTGCTTCGCCGCTATTTTGAGCTTGGCAAGAATGTGCCTTCGCTCTATACTTTGGATCTCAACCACGGGCATGTGTCACCGTTCGATAATGTGTTCAAGCACTATGCCCAGGATCTGGATTGGGACTGGAGGCTGCTGGCGGCTATTGGATTTATTGAAAGCAAGTTCAATTGCGATGTGGTATCCTGGGCGGGCGCGCGAGGGGTAATGCAGATTATGCCTGCGACAGCTCGGGCTTATAAGACCGACCCTGAAGCTATGATAGATCCAGAGGTGTCAGTAGGGGTAGCTGTGCAAATCATACGCACGCTTGACCGCGCCTTTGCAAGCCGGGTGCCGGACCCGGTAGAGCGGCTAAAGTTCATTCTTGCCGGATACAATAGCGGCCCGGCGCATATTTACGATGCCATTGCCTTGGCTAAGAAGCTTGGGAAAAATCCTCAAGTGTGGGATGGGAATGTGGCAGAAGCTCTCCTGCTTAAGGCCAACCCGGAGTACTACAACGATCCTGTGTGCAAATACGGATATTTCCGTGGACGCCAGACCACCGGATATGTGCGCGAGGTGCTCGATTTCTACAACAAAATTTCGTCTAAAATACCAGAATAAATCACCTAATACTAACCAAAAATTACCAAATGAAGAAGTTCACAACAATTGCTACAGCATGTGTGCTGATTGCTTCTCTGTCGATGTCTTCGTGCATCGGGTCGTTCAACCTGACCAACAAGCTCCTCACCTGGAACAAGCAGATTGACAGCAAGTTTGTCAACGAGCTCGTGTTCTTCGCTTTCTGGATTGTGCCTGTGTATGAGGTCTCAGTTCTGGCCGATATCTTGGTACTCAACAGCATTGAGTTCTGGAGCGGATCATCTCCAGTGGCCAAAGGCAAAACCATCATTGAGGGCGCTGATGGGAAGTACCTGGTGGATTGTGATGGCAAGGGCTACACCATCACCAGCATGAATGATGGATCAAAGACTCGCCTAAACTTCCATGAGGATGAACAGACATGGACCGTAGTAATGGGCGAGGATGGCACAGAAATGCCGTTGGTGACTTTCGTTGATGACACTCATGTGCGCGTGCCTGGCACAAATGGCGAGATGCAGCTTGTGGAGCTGAGCCAGCAAGGCCTGTATGCATACCAGACTGATGTTCTCTCTTCTGACCTCGCTCTCAACTAAGATCTTTTTTAATGATGACACCGCTGCAGTTGCTGGCTCCCGCTCGGGATGCTGAGATTGCTCGCATAGCATTGATGCACGGGGCCGATGCCATATATATTGGCGGTCCATCTCATGGAGCCAGGGCTGCAGCGTCAAATACATTAGAGGATATTGAATCTACCGTGCGCCTGGCTCATGGCTTTGGCGCACGTGTTTATGTTACTCTCAACACTCTTGTGTATGAGAATGAAATACCAGCCGTGGAGCGTCTGGTATGGGATTTTTGGCGCATAGGAGTGGATGCTCTTATTATACAAGATATGGGCTTGCTGCGCATGCATCTTCCCCCGATAGCCCTGCATGCAAGCACTCAATGTGATATCCGCACACCTGAGAAGGCTCGCTTTTTGGCGGATTGCGGCTTCGGTCAACTGGTTCTGCCCAGAGAGTTTTCTTTAGAGGAGATTCAGGCAGTGCGCCAGGCTGTGCCTGCAGAGGTTACATTGGAGGCCTTCGTGCATGGAGCCCTGTGCGTTAGCTATAGCGGAGATTGCCAGGCAAGCTGTGTGGCAAATGGCCGCAGTGCCAATCGTGGGGAATGTGCGCAGATGTGCCGCATGGCTTACGATTTGATAGATGGCAATGGCAGAGTACTGAAGAAAGACAGTCACCTGCTATCTCTGCGCGATTTAAATCGGTTGGCAGATTTGGAGGCATTAGCTCAAGCGGGCATAGCCTCATTTAAGATTGAGGGACGGCTCAAAGATGCTGCCTATGTGAAAAATGTGGTAGCCTCTTACCGCCGGGCTATTGACACACTAATCTCTAAATATCCAGAACTCTATTGCCATGCTTCATTAGGGAGCACCAAACTTAGCTTTGAGCCTGATGTCAATCGTGCTTTTAATAGGGGCTTTACCCGATATTTCTTGACTTGTTCGTCAGCTAAAGGGTCTCAACTGTCCCAATCTCCTAAATGGATAGGCTCTCCAGTGGGCACTGTGGTTAAAGCCTCAGCTAAGATGCTTACAGCTTCTCTAACCGCAGAGCTTGTCAATGGCGATGGATTAGGTTATTTCAACAACAAGGGTGAATTTGTAGGCTTCCGCCTTAATCGCATAGAAGGCAATCTGCTCTTTCCTGCCCAACCTGTGGAAATCGCTCCTGGCACAGAGCTATATCGCAATTCCGATAGAAAGAGAGACCTCGAGCTTGCCGGTGACACTGCCCAGCGCACAATTCCAGTGGATATGGAGCTGAACTGGCCACTATCCTTAACTTTGCGTTATGGAATTAAGGAAGGCAGAAAGGGTATGATTTCTGTGACTGGCGAATGCCCACTGCAGGAAGCCCGCACTGAGCAAAAAGAGGCACGCGCACGGGCTCTGTCAAAGTTGGGTGGCACAAACTATTGCTTGCAAAGTTATAAAGACAATGTGGATAGCATGCTTTTTATCCCGGCATCTGTTTTATCAGAGCTTAGGCGTAAAGCAGTAGCTCTCCTGGACAGCCAGATACTTGCCACCCACGAGTATGAAAAGAGGCTCCCTGAGCGAGATTCAGCCATGCCCTACACCACTCTTACTTATCACGATAATGTGGCTAACTCTCTTGCTGAGAAATTCTATCGAGCCCATGGCGTGCATTCTATAGAGCCAGCCATGGAAAAATTGCATGCCTCAAATTACAAATTACAAGGTGACAGCGCCCGAGGCCCGGGAGCTGGGATGCCCGTGATGACTACTCGCTATTGCTTGCGGCGCGAGCTGGGCGCCTGCCTAAAGGAGAATGGGGCTAATAAGATCTCCGGTCCACTGTATCTAAAAAATAAGGCTGCCTCATATAGGCTTGATTTTGACTGCGCACACTGCCAGATGAAGTTGGTGCCAGTTACTTAAGTTCAAGGCGCAGGAAGCGCTTAGTCTCAGGCCCTATTGTAAAAAGGTTAGAAGCTCGCAAACCTACAATCCATACTATTTCCCCATTTCGGATCAGCAGCCAAGCGCTGCGCTTAGCTTCTGCGCTAAGCTTGGCAGTAGCAAAGATATCGCTTACCAAGCGTGTGTCCCCATGCATGCCATAAGGGGCCATGCGATCGCCTCTGGCCCAATGGCGCAGTTCGAAATGGGGATTGTCCAGAAGAATATTTTTGTCGAAAAAAGCGGTGGCACCGTCTTTTGATGGCTTAAATTCAGCTACAGCGTGCTCGCTTATTGAAATATTGATTGGTGATAAAATATCACGCCGGAGCGATACCTCCACCGCGCCCTGAGAAGAAGGCGCATCCTCTAAGATTAATTGCAAGATGCCCCGGCTGAGTTCAATGCGTGAGCCATTAGCAATAAATTCCAACCCTGACTTTTGGGCTGAGGCCAAGATATTGTCTATCTGAGTGAAGTTATAGCCAAAAGGCTCCAGAATTTTATGCAACACTAAGCGAGGGTACCTCTCATGCTTAGTTATGGCATGCAAATCAATTCTTTTATCTTGAAAATACTTTTCTGCCTTCTCGTTGAGCACATCCTCGTAAAAGTCGCGATTCTCCTCCAGATAGGTTAACGATGCGTATATGCCATCCAATGCACCCGGCATTAACCCTTCGACAGTGGGAAGCACTTGGTTGCGCCAACGGTTCCGCACATAATCATTCTGCAGATTAGTGCTATCCACCACATAGTCCAGACTTTCTTCCTTCAAGTACTCCTCAATCTCTTGGCGTGTGAAATTCAGCAAAGGTCGCACTATATATTCGTTTCTCCAGCGGATGCCTCCTAAGCCGGAGATGCCACTGCCGCGGCTGAGATTGATAAAGAAAGTTTCCAAATTATCCTCCCTGTGATGGCCCACAGCTATGGCTTGAGCCCGCAGCCGATCCAACAAATCGTGGAACCAAGAATAGCGCAAGGCTCTGCAAGCCATTTCCAAACTCTCGCCAGCAGCTTTTTGGCGGCTCGCCACATCGCAATCGCGTACATATAAATCCACTCCGAGCGTCGAGCAGAGCTGTTGCGCATAGCGCATGTCCCGGTTGCTTTCCTCTCCGCGCAGATGGTAGTTACAGTGAGCTGCGATGCATTCATAGCCCAGCCTATGCAGGCTTGATAGCAAAGCCACAGAGTCAGCTCCTCCGCTGATTGCCACAATCACGGGCTTTCCTGGAGACAAGAGCTTACGCTTAACTATATTTGCTGATACTCGGTTTAGGAAGTCCTCAGAGTTCATTTCAGGGGTATGTCTGTGCGGATTATGTGGATATCCTTCAGTCCAGTGCGGGTCTCCAGATAGAGCTTCATCTTATTCATATCAGGCACGGGATGGGTATGCTCCACTAAGGCAATGTTGAGGGTGTCGATCTTGCGAGTCTCGGTATTGCATACGAAATTGTGTCCAAGGGCAATATATGTAAGCTGTGGGAAGAGCACTTTCAGCTCGGGGGCTATCACATAGGAGAGCGAATCAAAGTTCTCACGCTGTACAATGACATTGCGCAATGAGTCAATGGTGCTTTTCTGAGTTTCGATCTGAGATACTACCCCTGAGAACAATTCATTGAGGCCTGTATGCTCTGTGGCTGCGTTAACCTCATTTGTAGAGAATCCCTGAGTGATTTGCAGCTGGGTGCCTCGCAAATCGGCTTTTTCATTTAGCTTTGCTGTAAGGGCCAACTGTAGCGAGTCGAGATTAACTGCTTGCCCAATTAGGGTGACATCGAGGTGCTTTTGCCACCTTTTCACATAGGCTTTGCTTGAGAATACCTGAGTGTTGGGAAATTTGAATTCGTTTTGCACAAATGCGTTGGCATCGTTGATGAAAAATGTATCACGCAGCATCATCACAGTCAAGTAAATGCTGGGCAACAGGGTGGCAATCACGATTGCTGTAATCCATCTTTTCACTTTCTTACGCCTCTGGGCATCCACAAAGGTCATAGGCTCAAATTTGAAAATCTTTACGCCTATCAGGGTGCTTAGAGCAATGAAGATGCTGTTGATGATAAAAAGGTACAGGGCGCCAGAGGCATATTGCAGTTGCCAAGTGGCAATGCCGTACCCCACCGTGCAAAGCGGAGGCATCAGAGCAGTAGCAATAGCTACTCCCGGGATTACATTGCCCTTTTGCTTGCAAGCGATAGCCACAATGCCGGCAGCTCCGCCAAAAAAGGCTATGAACACATCATAGATTGTGGGAGATGTGCGAGCCAGAAGTTCACTGTGATTTTGGCTTACTGGTGAGATTAGAAAATATATGGTAGCAGTAATCACGGAGAAAAGGGCAGCTGCTCCCAAGTTGCGGGCAGAGCGGCGAATAAGTGGAAAATTATATGTGCCCACCCCCAATCCGATGCCTACGATAGGGCCCATAAGGGGAGATATCAACATGGCACCGATTATGACAGCCGTAGAATTGGTATTTAAGCCCAAAGAGGCCACAAAGATAGCAAGAATTAGGATAATGATATTGGGTCCACGAAAAGAGACTCCGTCCATTATGTCTTGCTTGGCATCTTCATGATCTTCGAGATAAGGCGTGAGGTTGAAATAGCCTTTAATCTGTTCGCGGATTGTATTTAAGAGCATATAGCGAGGTAATTTGAATATGGGTTATGAGGTATTACTGCTGATTAGCCGATACTGTCTTAGGCGCATCGGGGTAGGAAATGCGTGCATGATACATAGTCATAAGCCTTCTCACAAATGCTTCCTTAATTGTGTTTACATCGCGGAAATGCAAAGGAGACTCATTATGCAAGCCTTCAGCTATCTGACCATCAATGATCTTATTGACCAAGGCAGTGATTGACTCTTGAGAATGCTCGGTCAGAGAGCGAGAGGCAGCCTCCACCGAATCGGCCATCATCAGCAGAGAAGCTTCGCGTGTCTGCGGGTTAGGGCCTGGATATTGGAATGGCCGCGGATCTACTTGCTCATCAGGATGCTGCTTGCAATAGGTGTAATAGAAATATTTGGCAGTGCCTTTGCCGTGATGCTGAGAGATAAAGTCTTTTATCACACTCGGCAGCCCAGCCTTGTCAGCGCGAGCCAAGCCATCGGGCACATGACCTATGATGATTTGCGCGCTGCGCTCTGGAGGCAGAGTGTCATGCGGGTTTACGCTGCGCTGGTTCTCAGTGAAGAAGTTGGGGTTGGACATCTTGCCGATATCGTGATACAGGGCTCCGGCTCGCACCAGTTGCTCGTTGGCTTGTATCCTTATTGCGGCATCTGTAGCCAGATTGCTCACTGCCATAGAGTGCTGGAAAGTCCCTGGACATTCTTGCGAAAGCTCGCGCAGCACTGGGTTGTTGGTGTCGGCAAGTTCGATTAGCGTCACCACCGATACGAATCCGAAAGTCCTTTCCACCAGCACCATCAAGATATAGGCCATGAACGAAAGGGCAGCGGATACAGCCAAGTAAACCACCATATTCCATTGCGTGCCTTCGATGCTGCCATTCATCATCAACTCAATGGCAAAGTATCCGGCTTCGTAGGCTATTAGCACAGTGATTGATGTGCGCAGCAGTTGCGAACGCTGCGTAAGCTCTTTCAGAGTATAAACCGAACCCACAGCTGCCAAGAACTCGAGCACGATGAACTCTAAGGGGAAAGATATTGCCCCGGCACACAGCAGTATCAGACCCAATGACACAAATAGCGCCACTGGTGCATCAAAAAACACAATCATAAGTATCGGCACTATAGCATAAGGCATTATATAGATGCCCGCTTCCATAGATGCGTCAAGAATGATGCCGATAACAAAGAACAGCGTAATTATCGATAAGATGAAGGCCATGCCTCGAGTGTTGCGCCACACATCATTGGCACTGAAGTACAGAAAGGCGAGAATAGCTGAAAGGATAAGAGCTGTGTAAAGGAACTGTCCAAGCCACATTAGCCATTGGCTGCGATTATTGGCAGTGAGCTGTTCATCGATCATTCGCTCATAGGTTATCAGGTTGGTGTAGTCCTGCGGCGAGATTATCGCTCCCTTGTCTATGATAGTCTGGCCCTGTTGTATCACACCCTTTATGGCTGTGAAGCGCTCCAAATCATTTTGATACAGCATGTTTGATGTCTCTGTACTATAAACAAGATTGGGAGTCATTGCTTGCTGAATGCCATTGTTTTTGATCCATTCTTCAGCCCATAGGCTGTCAGTGCCGAGAACCCCCGACATCTCGCTGAGCAGCTTTTCCGGATAAGAAATGCCATTGGTATTGCTTGTGCGCACTGTGTTCTCTTGTATAATTCGGATATTTGGCAGTGTGCCGTTGTCAATACGCTTGCCATATTCATTCTCTATGATGTCATGAGAATAAGCGCTACGGATAAAAGCCACGGCGCGCCGCCTCATGTTGGCATCTGTGCCGCTGGGCGACTTTTCCGCATCGCTGGCAGTCCACTGAGCCATCAAGGTAGAAATTACTTCGTTGACTTGATCTGGTTTGCGCTCGAATACTGGGATGAATGTACGATCCAGCGAATCTCTCACATACAGCACAGTGGCAGAGTCCGGACGGATCGGGATGTCAAAGGGAGCAATGAGTTTGGAATAATTCCAAGGGCGCCCCTCCTCAAACTTGTAATGGTTGGCTTCGAGGTGAGGATAAAAATATACGATTATAAGCGTAGCCACCGCTGCCATCAGCAGGTTGACCAACATTTTGCCCCTAAGATTATGCATATAGTGTATCTTTCCTTAAATGTAATAATTTGTAATTCGTAACTTACAATTTGTCAATTTACTCGTTACTTATGTGTTCCCAATCCAGGATGCGCAGGGCTTTCTCCACACCTTGGATTTTCTTAATCTTGGTGCACAAATCCTCCACCACGATGGTGTCGGCCACCCTTACCCAGAGCTCGCAACCAAAGACTTCATCGTGAGCCTCGATGTCGAGCTTGCGTATATCCATATTAAGTTGGTTGGAAATCATTTGTGTGAGTTCTTGCAGTATGCCATGGCGGTCAATTCCCTCGATATGGATATGCGCCATAAACCGGCCGTCAATAGTTTCCCAGCGAGTGCTTACGATGCGCGGACCATAGCTGCTCTTGAGCATCATAGCTCTTGGGCATGTGAGCGAATGCACTACTACTTGATTGTGGTCATTCACAAATCCCATCACCTCATCTCCTGGGATGGGCGAACAACAATCATCAGTGATGAAGTTGGCCCCTTTTTCGTCATATCGGAGCACATAAGTCTCCTTCATATTTATAGGGCTGGACTTCTCTGTGTCGGCTTCGCCATCAGGCAAAGTCTTAGGCTTGCCCATACCGAAAATTTTCTTTAGGAAAGAGGGCGAATTTTTCTCCGCAGCTCTCTTAAGGGATTTGGTCACATAGTCATTGAGCACTATCTCTTCATTGCCAAGTTGGCAGCAAAGCTCATCTATGTTAGGCACATGGAAAAGGCCCAAAAGCTTGGTCTGAATGAAGTTGGAATCCTCTATTTCGTTCTCTTTCAGATAAGCATCGAGCATTTCTTTGCCCTTATTGATTGCTGGTTGCCGAGTTTTTAGCAAGGCTCGGCGCAGACGAGTCTTAGCCTTGGCAGTGGCCAAGAAGTTCATCCATTCGGCTTGTGGCTGCTGTTGCTGAGATGTCAGCACCTCTACTTGATCTCCACTCTTAAGCACGGTGCTCAGAGGCACAAGCTTGTGATTGACCTTACCAGCTATGCAGTGGGTGCCCAAGTCGGTATGAAGGCTGAATGCCACATCGAGCACCGAAGAGTTAGCTGGCAGAGTCAGCAATTCGCCTGAGGGGGTGAATACAATAATCTCCGATGCGAAAAGATTAAGCTTAAGAGTATCCAGAAAATCAATTGCCGAGGGTTCTGGATCATCCAGTATATCTTTGATGGTCTTTAGCCATACCGTAAGCTCTGACTCTTCTTCACCCTCGCCGATTTTGTATTTCCAGTGCGCGGCGAAGCCTTTTTCGGCTATTTCGTCCATGTGTCGAGAGCGAATCTGCACCTCAATCCAATTTCCATCTGGCCCCATCACAGTGAGATGCAGGGCCTGGTAGCCGTTAGCTTTAGGGGTAGATACCCAGTCGCGGGTGCGCTCAGGGTGTAATTTGTATAGATCAGTGATAGCGCTGTATATGTTCCAGCAGATTTTCTTCTCTTGCGCTGGATCCTCACAGTCGAAAACAATCCTCATCGCGTACAGGTCATAAACCTCGCTGAAAGGAATGTGCTTTGCCTCCATCTTTTTCCAAATGGAGTACACCGATTTTACTCGCGCCTTCGACTCATATTTCAATCCCATTTCATCAAGCATCTTGTTGATGGGGGTGGCAAAATGGGTATATACCTCTTCTCGGTGGGCTGCAGACTCCTCTATTTGACGAGATATTTGTTCATAGGCCACCGGGTGCTCATACTTAAATGATAGGTCCTCGAGCTCGGTCTTGATAGCAAATAATCCGAGCCTATGAGCCAATGGCGCATAAATATAAAGGGTCTCGCCAGCGATCTTATACTGCTTGTTAGGGGCCATGGAACCCAAAGTGCGCATATTGTGCAAGCGGTCGGCCATTTTAATGAGCACTACTCTGATGTCTTCGCTCATTGTAAGCAGCAACTTACGGAAATTTTCGGCTTGGAGCGAGGCTTTGTCACCAAAGATGCCTCCAGAAATTTTGGTTAGGCCAGCCACCAGCTGAGCTATTTTCGCACCGAAATGGCGCTCGATGTCCTCTACTGTGTATTCCGTGTCTTCCACCACATCATGCAGCAGTGCGGCGCAAATTGATGTGGAACCCAGCCCTATCTCCTGTGAGGCTATCTTCGCTACTGCTATTGGGTGCAGTATGTAAGGTTCGCCAGAACGCCGGCGAATGCCCCTGTGGGCTTCTTTCGCAAAGCGGAAAGCCCTCTCGATAATCTCCACCTTTTTGCGGTGGTTGCTTGCCAGATAACCATCGAGCACCTCGCGAAAGGCGGCATCAATCATCTGATCCTCTTCAGGAGTTGTGAATTGCACTGCTTTATCCATTGCTGCTTGGTTTGCACTATTGAGGTAATTAACAGCAAAATTACGAAATACTTTTCATTTTTCCATATTCCACCACATTTTTTACCTCGATATGATTCCCAATTGGAGAGGAGGCACACAAAAATTAGGCCAAATTCTGACTTTTGGGATAAAATGTTGGAGCGAAAGTCGAATGCGGGTTAAACTTTCACCTATTTTTTTAATCCAATAGACAAAGACAATTAAAATTAACCATTTAAAAATTACAGTCATGAAAACCAAGAATATTATCATCGGCGGTCTCGTAGGAATTCTTCTTCTAAGCCCTATCAGCAGCTTCGGCAATACTTTCTTCTCTCTCTCAATTGGCACTAATGGGGTCAACATAACAACCAATATCGACACCAATTATGGTCCAAATCATGTTCCCGACCTCATCAAGCCGGAACCTAAAAAGAATATGAAGCCAGGCCCAAAGAAGAATGAGCCCAAAAAGCCTGAGCCCAATAAAAAGGACAACAAAGGCCCAAAGCCCGACAACATGAATCCAGGCAAGCCAACCACTGGCAGCGGCAGCTCTTCCACACATCGTTCCACCTCTCGCTAAACACTCTCTATCGGAATGAGAAAGGACCCAAAAGGTCCTTTTTCATTCTTCTTGTATCGCGGTTACCTCTGCTTCTTCATTTTCCGATACACCCGGGTTGTCTGTTATGTCCTCTTCAGGCAGAGGTTCTATATATTCCGGGGAAAGCAGAGAAGATTGCGCATCCTCATATTGTTTTTCTTCCAAGAAACGGAAATATTCTTCGAAAGAGCGGCCATCGCGTAGCAAGGTGTCAAAATTATCGCTTGAGATTTCCACCGGCCGCACTCCGGAGGGGAGGCTTATCCACTCACTATCTGCCATTGTCTTCCGATAGTGATTTAGCTCTTTCTGATTATCAAAGCCACTTATCACCAACATTCCAAGGCGCCCGAAATTCATAACCTCCAAATCGAAATCTTTGACTACGAAAGAGTTGAAATTAAAGCGAGCTACTTCATAGAGCAGTTGGTTGGCCGAAACCTCGTCGGTTGCATACACCATCACTAAAAGTTGAGGCGCATTCTCATCGATAGTGAAATTCAGTGGGATGCTGTCATTGGTCCAATCTATAGAATCGTTGCTCAAGCGGATATCCCATATCATGCCGCGCAAATTGCCGGAACCGCTCTGCAGTTGACGGCCTTGAGCCATGCCTTTGAGCCAAGCCGAAGCATAGGGAGTCATTTCAGTTTGCGGATATCGGGCAAGCATTTCGCGCAGGGTGCCCTTAAACTGTTCTGGCTCTTTGTCAGTCACATAGGCCAGCGCATCCAAGAACATAAACTTAGGCATCAGCTGGCTCAGAGGATATTCTTCCGACATGGTTTGGTAAGCCTGGTGCACCTTGGCGTTGTCGTTGTTGAGATACGCTTGGTAGGTATTTTCATAGAGCTGCTCCACATGCTTGTCCTGATTACGCAGATTCTCAAAGTAATTAGGATTCTTCAGAGCCATTCCATAGGGTGATTCCTCAAAGTCCTCCAAAATCTTCTGGCGCCAGGCTTGGGCCTGAGTGTCCTTGCCCTGACGCATAAGCATCAGATAGATATTGTAATATACTTCTAAGCGATAAATATTATCAGGATAATCGCGTAGCAAGCGGTCCCAAACTGCCATGGCCGCTGAGTAATCATCAAGTTTGTCTTTGAGGATTAGCCCCATATTGTACAGGCTTTCTTGAATTATTTCGTGGCAGGTGGCAATTTCCTCTGGCGTAGAGGGTATTTGTGCTAAGTAATACTCGCGATTATGTGGATCTTGTGAGGCTTCTAAAGCTTGTTTTTCCTGCTTGTTGGTTTCTGAAGCTGCTTCACCTCCATTGTCCAAATCCTCTTCATCTTCGCCTTCTTCATCGAAATCACTGAAGTCAAAAGAGTTCTTGTTTCGGCGGCGCCAGTCGTCCTCAAGCTTTCTTGAACCCCATTTCTTTTGGAAAGCAGTCTTGCCCGCATTGCGTGCTGATTGATTGTAGAAGTACCATGAGTCATCGGAATTGATGGTGAATTCTCTGGAGTTGTCGCTCACTTGCGTGCCCTGAGCTGCTTGCTCGGCCAAGTAGTCTTGTCGAGCTGCCTCCTCTGCTTCCCTCTTCTCCTTTTCTTTTAAGTCTTTAATAATCTTGTCAATAACCGCTAAGCGCTGAGCCTCGTCCATAGCGGCTAAGCGTAGCAGTGAGTCTTGTAGGTTCACATTCTGCGAGTACAGGGCCAGCTCGTCCAGCACATCGCTTCGCTTCTTCAGCAACTTATAGTTGGGATACGACTCCGGTAACATAGGCAGTGCTTCGCTATAGCAGGGTTGCGCCTTTTCGTAATTGTGTTGTTCGAAGTACAAAGTGCCTAATGTGATTTGGGAAATCGCCTTTTCGATGCCATTGCGAGTACTTTTCACAGCAGCCAATTCGTAATTGGCTATGGCGCGGGCAGTGTCCTTGCGGCTGAGGTAGAGGTTGCCGATAGCATAGTAAATCTGGTCGAGATAGTCCTTGTTGCGATCGTAGCGTGTCATGCGTTGCAATGCCTTTACCTCTGGGGCGATGTCAGCTCCAGAATATACTTCGCTTTGCTTAATGCGGGCATTGAATTTGGTGCGATAAGAGGCCGATGACGCGCTACCAGCCTTTTTGAAAGCCAGATAAGCCTTGTCTTTTTCACCGATTTGGGCATAAAGCTGCCCCAAAAGGAAGCGCAATCGTGTCTTCTGCGCACCGCTACTGTATTTGATTGCGGCTTCTAAGTAAGGGATGGCCTTTTTGTAGTCTTTGCTTTTAATCCAAAAAACGGCGTATGTGTGGTTATAAAGAGATAGTAGGGTATTGTTTGCCAATTGGTCATCTTTTATGCGCGTAAGGATGATTTCGGCCTCATACAACCAATCCATGCTGATATAGCTCTGAGCTTGCCATAGCTTAGCTTCAGTCACGGTCTTGGGAAGCCAAGTGAAATGCTTTGTGACATAGAAAAAAGTTGAGGCAGCTCCTAAGAAATCGCCATTGTAATATTGGCCACGCCCCATCATCATCCAAGCGTTATGAAGAAAAGGATTATATTCATCGCGCTTGAGCCAGGCTTTGTATTCGGGATCGCTCTTGCCACTCTTGCGCTGGGGGCGCTTTTTGATAGAACGTACTTGAATGGCTTTTTGAGCCTTTTCTATGCTTCTATCGAAATTTCCTGACGGTTGTGCGGCCTTAGGGTCTGCTTTAGCTTCTACAGGGTGCATGTACAGCAGGCGAGTGTAGTCATCTTCGTACTTTTTCTCCATATCTTGGAGAGTCTCTTTGTAATGCTTGTCACCGTTGTAGTAGATATTGTATCGGGTGATAAAAGCAGTATAATTGCGCGCAGCCGCTGTATTGTTCTTATGTGGGTTGCATCCGCAAAGTGTTAGGCCTGCCATGGCGCACACCAAGGCAGCCCACCAAATCCACTGTTTGCTGTGAGCGCAATTCATACACCATTAACGTAAAATCCCTCAATCTATTGCATTTCCCCTACTTTCCAGTGACGATATTGCGCAGCGTGTTGAGCTTGTTGAGAGCTTCCATGGGAGTAAGATTGTTGATGTCAAGGCTGAGAATTTCATCGCGCACTTGGCCCAGCACCGGATCATCGAGTTGGAAGAGGCGCAGTTGCACGCCATCTTCTTCGCCTGAGGCATCGATTTTTATATCTTCGTGCGAGTTGGCGCGTTCCAGCTGGTGCAGCACCTGTTCAGCCCTCTTTACTATACTGGCTGGCATGCCCGCCAGCTTGGCCACATGGATGCCGAAGCTGTGCTCGCTGCCTCCGGGTTCCAGCTTGCGCAAGAACACTACCTTTCCATCGATCTCTTTTACTGAGACATTGAAATTGCGAATGCGCTCGAACGTCTTAGCCATCTCGTTGAGTTCATGGTAATGGGTGGCAAAGAGAGTTTTTGGATGCAAGCCGCACCACTGGTGTATATGCTCCACAATAGACCAAGCTATAGAGATGCCATCGTAGGTGCTGGTGCCTCGGCCCAGCTCATCAAAGAGGATGAGCGAGCGTTGGCTCATATTGTTGAGAATGGCCGCTGCCTCGTTCATTTCTACCATGAAGGTGCTCTCGCCAAGCGAGATATTGTCGCTGGCCCCCACTCTTGTGAAAATCTTATCCACAATGCCAATCTTGGCGCTCTCGGCGGCCACAAAGCAACCCATTTGCGCTAAGATTACATTCAGGGCTGTCTGGCGCAGCAAAGCCGATTTGCCGCTCATGTTAGGGCCGGTAATCATTAGCACTTGCGCATCTTCGTTGTTGAGCTTTACCGTGTTGGTGATGTATGGTTCACCAGCTGGCAGTTGCTTTTCTATTACGGGGTGCCGAGCCTCGGTAAGGATTAAATCCAATGAGTCATCCACCTCGGGGCGGTTGTATTTATTCTCAATTGCCACGCGTGTGAAAGAGTTAAGACAGTCCAATACTGCCAACAGGGCCGAATTATGCTGCATTGCCGGGATGTAGCGAGCCATTTCCTGAAGCAATTGGGCATATAGTTGCTGCTCAATAGCCAAGATGCGCTCCTCGGCTCCCATGATTTTCTCTTCGTAATCCTTGAGCTCTTGGGTGATGTAGCGCTCAGCGTTGACAAGAGTCTGTTTGCGTATCCACTGCGGAGGCACTTTGGCCTTGTGAGTGTTGGTGACTTCGAGATAGTAACCGAACACATTATTGAAGCCTACCTTGAGCGATGGGATGCCAGTGGCTTGTATCTCACGTGCTTGGAGCTGCTGCATATAGGCTTTGCCGTTGCTGTGCAGTTCGCGCAGCTCGTCAAGCTCTGCGTTTACCCCGCTTTTTATGGCTCCGCCATTATTGCGTACGATGTCGGTAGGAGCGTCATCGAAGAGAGTATTTTGTATCCTATCTCTGAGGGCTTCGCATGCATTCATCTCTCGGCCAATCTTGTTCAAAGCTTCAAGTGAGGCTCGCTCGCAGATGTTCTTGATGGGGGCTACAGCTTCCAAAGCGAGGCGCAGTTGCACGGCTTCGCGAGGCGAGAGGCACTGGGTGGAAATTTTGCCCACCAAGCGCTCTAAGTCACCGATGACGGATAATCGCTCTTTTATTTCCTCTCTCTCATCTGGGTGACGGAAGAAATATTCCACCACATCCAAGCGCTCGTTGATAGCCTTGGCATCCTTGAGGGGAAAAATTATCCAGCGGCTTAGGAGGCGAGCTCCCATTGGGCACACAGTACGGTCGATTACGCTTAGCAGGCTTTTGCCATCCTCAGCCATTGGAGCCACAAGCTCCAGATTGCGGATGGTGAACTTGTCCAAGCGCACGAATTTGTCGGCCTCAATTCGGGCTATGCTTGTGATATGGCCAGTGCGAGTGTGCTGGGTGATGTCAAGATAATACAAAATAGCCCCGGCAGCGATAATTGCACGGCCCATCTTGTCTACTCCAAAGCCTTTGAGGTTCTTGGTCTCAAATTGTTTGAGCAGCCGCTCCATAGCGGCATCTGTGGTGAAGATCCAGTCGTCAAGGTCGAATGTGAGAAAGCGACTCGACAGCTCGCTCTCTGCGCGGGCTTTGTTGCCATGCTCAATTAGCAATTCCTTGGGGGAGAAACTCGTCAGCAGCTTATCCATTTGCTCTACAGTGCCCTCGCCCACCATAAACTCGCCAGTGCTGATGTCAAGCAGAGCTATGCCCGCGTAGCCCTTGTCAAAATGTATGGCGGCCAAGAAGTTGTTTTCGCGATGGTTTAGCACATTGTCATTCATAGCCACTCCGGGAGTCACCAGCTCGGTGATGCCGCGCTTCACCAGTTTTTTGGTAAGCTTGGGGTCCTCGAGTTGTTCGCAAATGGCCACACGCTTGCCAGCACGCACCAGTTTGGGCAGATAACTGTCCAGAGCATGGTGTGGAAAGCCGGCGAGTTCTACATATTGCGCGGCCCCGTTGGCGCGGCGAGTGAGAGTGATGCCAAGTATTTCGGATGCGGCGATTGCATCGTCGCAGAATGTTTCGTAAAAATCGCCCACGCGGAACAGAAGTATAGCATCGGGATGCTTTTTCTTCATCTCGATGTATTGTTTCATCAGCGGGGTCTCTACTATAGTTTTTGCCATGGTGTAGTGGAAAAATGGGGTGTAAAGTTAGTGATTTTTTTTGAAGTGTCAGAAAAATTAACGGAAATTACGTTTTAAATGTTAAATTAAGGAAAAAACGTATTAAGTTCTAATAGTAAATGCAACTTTTTGGACAAAAAATAAAGCCCCAGAA
>CAZRYC010000036.1:0-29296 GCA_964604175.1 uncultured Bacteroides sp. | reverse complement strand
AACTAAAAAATGAGCCACTTTTCGATTTAACATTTCTTATTAAACAGGCTCTAAGAGGGGAGATCAAGGAAGCGTTTGTGTTGATATATATAATATTGGATTAAAATGTCCACCTTGGAGGGCAGCAGATCAATGGCAGGGGATGTATCGTATCCTTTCTTCATTTTGGAAAAAGAGCGATGAGCGCGAAAGATAGCCCCGGCATGGGCCCATTGTCCTTTAAAAATATACATGGCCCATGCCATGGTGTCAAGCAAGCGACGTACAAAAAGCTTGCTGTTCCGACAAGTTGCTGGCAGATTCTTGTGCATCATCAGCAGGTTGTTTCGGAAATTCAGGAAAGTCTTTTTTGGATTTTCGGCAGGGAGGCTTCCCCCTCCCAGATGATAAACCGAGCTTTGAGGAACCGATGCAATCTTATATCCCAACAGTTGTAAGCGCCAGCATAGATCGATTTCTTCCATGTGAGCAAAAAAGGTGGGATCTAATCCTCCGGCTTCCTGATAAGCGGCAGTGCGCACCATCAGGGCAGCCCCCGAAGCCCAGAAAATTTCAGCTGGAGCGTCATATTGTCCGTGATCTTCTTCACAAACATCAAATATGCGGCCTCTGCAGTAAGGGTATCCGTGCTTGTCAATAAAGCCTCCGCAAGCTCCGGCATATTCAAATTTAGTAGGATTGAGATAGCTCAGAATCTTAGGCTGACAAGCGGCAGTGCGCGGATGCTGCTCCATGTAATCAAGCAATGGTTTTACCCAGCCTTTTGCAGGAGCCACATCACTATTGAGCAGGATGGTGTAGAAATATCCGGTGGCAGCTAAGGCGCGATTGTACCCTTCTGCAAAACCGTAGTTCTTTTTGAATTTTAACAGTTCTATTTCGGGGAAATCTTTCTCCAAAATAGCCAGGGATTCATCAGTACTTCCATTGTCGGCAACGATGATTTGAGCCAATTCTGAATCGGTATTGGCAATCACTTTAGGAAGAAACTCTTGCAGAAGTTTCTCTCCATTCCAATTTAATATTATTACGGCAATCTTTTTCACAGGGTTACGGGGCGTTTCCAGCGTTTATGAGACCAGAGCCAGATTGAAGGTTCGTTGTCGATAGTCCTCTCCAGCAAGTGGCCATAAGCATTGGTTACAAATCCAGGCTCTGTATCAGCCACATTTTGAGCTATAAGGTGAGTGACAATGCGATAATGCCCCCTCTTATCTTTCTTCATATCCAGATAAGTGGCAGCCATACCCAAGCGTCGGGCTATGGTTTCTGTGCCCGTTATCATGGCAGTAGGATGATTGAGAAATTCCATTACATAAGTGGGATCTCCATGGCTTGGCTTTTGGTCAGCTAAGAAGCCAGTGATGGTAGGGATGCCATCGCGTCGGTAGGTTAGTAGAGCGCGCAGCGTATGGCTCTTGGCTACAGATTCAGATCCAAAGCGGCTGCGTAGATTTAGCATAAACTGATCAAACCACTGATCTTTTAATGGCCGATAAATTTGAAGGAATCGGGATTTTTTGTTTATTTCAGGCTTTGTCCACAGCAGGATGGATGTGACCCATTCCCAATTGAAACAGTGCGATAAATAGCACGCTATAGATGTGCCTTGGTCCAAAAGGCTATCCACAATCTCAATATTTTCGAATACCATGCGCTTGCGCATCTCTCGATCGCTAATGTGGAGCAGTTTTACGGTTTCAACCATATAATCGGTGAAATTTCGGTAAAATCTTCTCTCAATATGACGGATTTCTGCATTCGATTTTTCTGGGAAAGAGGCACAGAGGTTTTTCACTACCACTTTTCTACGGTAACGTAAAACATGGAAAAGTATTACAAACATCACATCACTGATGCCATAAAGCACCCAGAATGGAAGGCGAGCCATTCCATGCAAAAGAGCGGAAAGTATGGAGTGAATGATTTTCAAGGTTTTCAGTTTTCGGGGTTAAGTAGAGTGGCTGAGAATTCGAGAGAGGTTGGATCCAAGGAGTCGAGACGCACAAGGGCTATGGTGTTGTCAAGGTCCAATGGCGCATTGACATTAACACGAAGATAATTATCTGTAAACCCAGCCATTGATAGGCCAGACTTTGGATGTTCTAAGAGTACTGGACGCACCGAGCCTAAAAATTTCTCAGAGAAGCCAGACAATTTTGCGTCGCTTACTCTAAGCATCTGGGCTTCGCGCAGGCGCTTTTGCTTAGAATCCACGGCGTATTCTATTTCTAAGGCTTTAGTGCCAGGCCGTTCACTATAAGGAAAGACATGTAATCGCGAGATAGGCAGCGACTCTACAAAGGCTTTGCTTTCAGAGAAAAGCTCGGGCGTTTCACCTCGGGCGCCAACTATGAGATCCACTCCAATGAAGGCATCAGGCATCGCATTGCGTACAGCCTCTATCTTGTGTCGGAACAGTGCGGTATCGTAGTGCCTGTGCATCAGTTTCAGTACATGATCGCTTCCGCTTTGCAGCGGTATGTGAAAGTGAGGCATAAACCTACGAGCTTCAGTAGCGCACCAGTGGATAATTTCATCCGTGAGGAGGTTGGGTTCTATCGAGGAGATGCGATAGCGCTCAATCCCCGCTACTCCATCCAAGGCCTTGATCAAATCAAAAAATGTCTCGTCGGAGCCTTTGCCAAAATCGCCTATGTTTACGCCAGTAAGCACGATTTCCTTGCCGCCCTCTGCTGCCACTTGTTGCGCTTGGCTTACAAGCTGCTCTATAGAGCCGCTGCGGCTGCGTCCGCGCGCACGGGGTATGGTGCAGTATGTGCACCAATAATCGCACCCATCCTGGACCTTTAGAAAATATCTTGTGCGATTGCCGCGACTGCAGGATGGCTCAAAGTTTTTAAGATCAGTCAGCGGTTGCACATAGGTCTTGGGTTGATGAGTCTCCAGCCACTGGTCAAGATAATTGATGAGCTGTAACTTCTGGTTGCTTCCCGCCACAATTTCTACACCCTCGAGATTTGCAACTTCATCGCTTTTCAATTGAGCATAACAACCAGTGACCAGAATTGGAGCTTTAGGATGCAGCCGATGAAGCTTGCGAATAGCTTGGCGACATTTCTTGTCGGCAATTTCAGTTACAGAGCATGTGTTGACTACGATGATATCCGGCTCTTCTCCATTAGCTGCTCTGCGAATGCCACGCTCAGCCATCAATTGCGCCACCGTAGATGTTTCGGCGAAATTGAGCTTGCAGCCAAAGGTGTGAAACAGGGCTGTCCGAGTGCCAAATGTGGAGTTGTCAATCATCACAAATCTCTTTTTCACTGCAAAATTACAAAATAATGACCATAGATTGCCGTTTTTTAAGTAATTTTGTATGTAAATCCCAGGTGGAATGGAAAATAAAGGACTTCAACCGCGCATTATAGAAATACCTCGGGTATGTGACCCGAGAGGCAATCTGTCGTTTTTACAGCGACCCGGCTGCATGCCGTTTGATGTAAAGAGGGTGTATTATCTATATGATGTGCCTTGTGATTCGGAAAGAGGCGGCCATAGCCACCGCACTGTCAGCGAGGTGCTGATAGCAGTCACTGGCGCATTTGACGTCACGGTGGAGAATGGTGACGGCTTGACCAAGTTTACGCTTAATCGTCCCTACCAGGGGCTGCTATTGCCAGCTGGCGTATGGCGTACGCTTGAAAATTTCACGTCAGGCGCTGTTTGCTTGGTGCTTGCCTCTGGCCTGTATGACGAAGCTGAATATGTGCGTGAGTACGACGAATTCAAAGCCATAACCAAAGCCCGTATTGAAGCAGCCGAGGCGCCTAAGCGTTTTCCATTCCTTGACCTGGGCCAAGCTAATGAAGCTTACAAGCAAGCCCTGAAGGATGCCGCATGTCGGGTGATTGACAGCGGCAGGTACATAGGCGGCTGCGAAGTGGAAGACTTGGAGAAGGAGGTGGCAGAATTATGCCAGGTCCCATACGCCGTGGGCGTAAGCAATGGACTGGACGCATTGCGCCTGATTCTGCGTGCTTACATCGAGCTTGGAAGGCTAAAACCTGGCGACGAAGTGATAGTCCCTGGCGATACTTATATCGCTTCCGTCCTTGCTATAACTGACAATGGGTTATTGCCTGTGTATGCAGATATAGATTTAGAAACAGCCAATATTACTGCAGAAAGCGTGGAAGCGGTTATCACCGAGCGTACGCGAGCCATAATGCCAGTGCATTTGTATGGCCGCGTGAGCTGGGATGAAGGATTGAAGATACTGGCTCAGGAGCGAAATATGCTCGTGATAGAAGACAACGCCCAGGGAATTGGGGCAAAATCGAGATTTGTCGGCCTTTATGGCACAGAGATGACCGGCGGCTTGGGAAATGCAGCTGGTATCAGTTTCTATCCTACCAAAAATCTGGGAGCCCTTGGCGATGGCGGCATGGTTACCACTCATGATCAGAGGCTGGCTGATGTGGTGCGTGCGTTGCGCAATTATGGAGCAGATCGGCAATATCATAATCTTTTTGCTGGACTGAATTGCCGCTTAGATCCAATCCAGGCAGCTATGTTGAGAGTGAAGCTGCCTTTCCTGTCCCGAGAGAATGGGCATCGTCAAATTCTCGCGGCAAGGTATGATGAAGAAATCCACAACCCCAAGGTAGAAAAGCCACAGTGGGGCGTCGAGGATTGTATCTGGCACCAATATGTGGTGAGAGTGGCTGATCGCGAGGATTTTCGGCAATATCTGAAAGGCCGAGGAGTGGAAACGGGGGTGCATTATCCGGCCACTCCATATCACCAACCTTGCTATGGTAACTATAATGCAAATTGCCCAAATGCAGAGCTGTTCTGTGCCACATGTGTGAGCTTGCCCATTTCTTCATGCACATCGGAGCAAGATGTGAGAGAGATAGCGAAAATTATTAATGATTATTAAATTATGTGTGCCTAAATCATGCACACATAAGGTCGTATCTTTGCATTGTAAACAGTAACAATGTAAAAAAGATACGACAATGAAAACCTTTTCTATCAATGATGTGATTTTCGCACGCGTGACCATGATGGGGCACGAACTTCTTAACCTGCGCCTCTCAGGCATAGCCTCAATGAGTGCCTTGCTTCACAGGATACGACAGGAGCTTGGCTCATGCCTGGGGATGATTTCTCTCAATATCCGCAATTTATCGCAAGGTTGGTCTCAGACATGCGCTTACCGAGTGGCTTAGCGAATAGCTTCGCGCAGCTGTCTGTTTGCTTTCCTGCGCTTTGAGTCGAATATCCATCCCCATTTGTTGAAATATTTAATCATATTGGTGATGTGTATTCGGCGTAAGGCCTTATTGTGTTTGGATTCTGAGGCTAACACATGGGTAATTGAAACATAGGGGTAGAATAAGGTGAGGTATTTTTCATGTATTCTTCGACTGAGATCTATGTCCTCCGGATACATGAAAAATCTCTCATCAAAAAGCCCTATTTCTCGCAAGACGCTTATTCTTAAGAACATGAAGCACCCGTTGAGATAAGGTACGTTGAGAATGCGATCGTAGCTCCAATTCTCGAGTTGGAATTTGCCTTTGTGCTTGCGCATAAACCTATCTGGCGTGAAACCTCGCAAAATCAAATCCAGGGGAGTTGGAATGAATTTGCATTGGTACTGGATTTTGCCATTTGGGTAATAAATCATGGGCATCATCAGGCCTACATCGGGATGATGATCCATATAATCAGCAAGTTCCTCAATCACTGGTTCAGTCCACCAGAGGTCAGAATTCATTACGATATGGTAATCTGAGCCCAGTTCCATAGCTTTCTTCAGGGCTACATTGTGACCGGAGCCATAACCTAAATTGGGATGGCTTAAGTATTCTGCTACAGGATGATCTTCAAGTAGATGTGGGAGATGGATATCATTGCCATGATCTACAATCCACAATTTGTCGATTGGAGATCTCTCAATGCACTGCAACACATGCTCAAGTTCATCCCATCGTGTATGATATGTCACGATTGAGGCTGTGGTCATCAATATTGTAAGTAGATGAAAGGCACCAGATTTGACTGGCGAGCTTGAATCACTATGAATATTACTAACGCAAGAATGATGGCTTGTATTGCTTGGGGAAGCCAGTAAAATGTTTCTTTCATGGCGGTGTGCCACTTATCCGGCATGAAATGCAGGGCGAATGCCACAGCCATAAGAGCCACTACTGTCCAGTATCCGGCCACGAACTGGGGAAGCACTTCAATGTGGAAGTTTGTAAAGATGCTATGGTACATCTCCCATAGGTTTTCTATCGAAGAGGCTCGGAAGAAAGAAAAGCCAATGACTATTAGTATAAATGTAACCAGTATGTTGCATGCCTTTACCCAGCGGCGCTGCCGTATGCGCTCGGGCAGACCTTTCCCTTTAAGAGCTTTGTGACCTACAAGCAGTGCGCCATTATAGCCTCCCCAAAGCACATACATCCACGAAGCTCCATGCCAAAGGCCACCTAAGAGCATGGTGGTCATAAGGTTTACTCGTTGGCGCCCTTTTCCCTTGCGATTGCCCCCAAGGGGAATGTAAAGATAGTCCATAAGCCATGATGAGAGCGATATATGCCAGCGCTTCCAGAACTCTGTGGGGTTTTGGCTCTTGTATGGCAGATTGAAATTGTCCTTGAAGCGGTACCCCAATAGCAGGGCTATGCCAATGGCCATATCGCTATAGCCGGAGAAATCGCAGTAAAGCTGAAGAGCAAATCCTATGCTGCCCATCATATTCTCAAACCCAGTGTAGAGAGAGGGATTTTCAAACACTCTGTCCACAAAGTTGCCACTGATATAGTCGGCTACTATTACCTTTTTAATCAGACCGGCAATAATCAAAAATAGGCCTTCGCTCACCATGCGGCGGTCAGCTATAGGATTGCCGGCTATTTGCGGAAGCATATCTTTGGCTCTCACTACAGGACCAGCCAACAGGGGAGGGAAGAACGTGAGATAAAATGTATAATGAAGGAAATTGGAACAAGGTTCCATCTTTCCTCGGTAAATGTCAACTAAATAACTGATGCTACGGAAAGTGAAGAAAGAAATGCCAGCTGGGAGAATGATATTCAGCGGATCAAAACTGGTGCCCGTGATGCTTGCAAAGGTGCTCCAAAGCAGATTGAAATATTTGAAATACACCAGCATTCCCAAATTTATGAGTACGTTGATCCAAATAATAGCCTTTTTGCCTGCTTTGCTGCTGGTATGGCCCATCCATTGGCCAAGCAAGAAATCGCTCACGCATACACCCAATAGAATAAAGCAACATTCCGCGCTGCTCTTATAATAGAAATAGAGTGAGAAGAGGATTACAAAGATCATCTTGGCATTGGGCCAGCGTCGCATGGCTTGGTACACGAGCAAGAATGCCACGAAAAGCAGCATAAAAAGGCAGGTGTTGAACAGCAACGGAGCCTGGGCATCATATTTCAGCAGATCAAGCAATTTATAGTTTATAGTTTATAGTTTATAGTTTATAGTTTGTAGATAGTATTTCGTATTTTGTATTTCGTATTTCGTATTTTGTATTTCGTATTAAGTATTTTGTATTTAGTGAGCAAGTTGTTCTTGGAGGGCATCGTAGAGGAGGGAGCCTTGGAGAGCATAGCCGGCCCAGGTGTTGTGTATGCGGTCGGTTTTCATCAATTGGTTTTTGATCCATTTGTCGCTGCTACCACTCCCGCCAGCCACAGCGTACCAATCATAAGTGGGTATCTGATGATCTGTGCCATAGCGCAGAATTACATTGCGCAGGCGCTCTACATTGCTGTTTACGCTGTAAGTCTTCACTCTGCGCCGTCTTTTGCCCTTGCCAGTGCGCACAGTCTTGCTGCGTTGGCATTCGGCAGGTGTGGTGAGAAGAAGCTTGGCTTCTGGATTATTTGTTCGTATGTCCTGTACTAATCTTCCCACCATTGCATAGAAAGCCTCATCGGTCACCTTGCCAAAGGCTTCATTGGTGCCCAGACTGATAATTATAAGATGAGGGAAGAGAGAGCGAAGATCTCGGCCGAAGTTCGGGATAGAATTGTAAATATTGTAAGTGGCTCCATTGTTGCCAATTGCATGATAGGTCAGGCCTGTCATTTGGTTTTGTAATTCAAAGCCATATACTTGGCATGGGCCATTGCTCTCAAAATATAGCGTAATGCGCTCTTGTGGCTCATAGAGAAAGACGGTAATAGTGTCGCCTACGGCAAACTGGTTGTACATCGTGCGCGCACCTCCGGGAGCAATTACCGACTTAAGAGTTGGCGGCTTGCCATGAAGATACATGCGTACGATATCGAAATCCACGGGGGTCTCGGACCGTTGCTCTACCCCTATAGTGAACTCATAAGAATTTGATTGGGGTTCTAAGGCGATTCCAGTGAACCCCATCTCCATAGGCCAGGGCTGTTTAATTGCCTTAGCTGTAGTGAACTTGGAGGTGGATACGATGGAGTAATCTAACGGTTGGTTGGTGCCAGCGAGCTTAAATGGAATGATTAGGCCTCGGCCAGCATTGCCATAACGGCGTTGTAGCAATTCGCGAGTTCTTGAAGTAGAACCTTCGGCTTGGATATGGCTGTCGCCGATGTGCACCACGGAGATTACGGTATCATCGCTTGCGTCAAAACGATTGCGTAGCTCTGTCCAATCAGCCCCGTTAAGTGCAATGTGATTTTTACTAAGGTTCAGGAATGGGTAGGCTCTATAATTGCTTGTGACCAAGGTGGTCGGGGGAGCTTCCTCGATAGGGTTTTCCCGAATATCTGCTTGGTCGTCAAAATCTTGGGCGAATGCAGGAATAGTGTGAAGCAGGCAGCATAGGCAGCATAGGCGACCTAAGTTGTTTAAGTAGCTCATACAGTTATGTTGCTTTGACTTCATCAATTATTTAGCATTTTGGTTATAGATTGGGTGAGCAGCGTGGCGAGTTCTTTGCCGCCTGCCCAGTTGAGATGGATGTAATCGCCGTTGATGAGTTTGCGATTGCGCCAGTCCACTACAGCATCAGAGCCACCCATGGCTTCGCGTGTATCCCAAAATAGTACACCAGCTTCGCGTGCAGCCTGCCGCTGGGCATTGACCATGGCCGGAGATGTGGGTAGAGAGTGCACCTCGCCGTTGATTTTCTGGCCTCGATCACCAATTGCAAGCATCAGAATGTCGGCATTTGGATAACATTCGCGCAGTCGCAGAGCCACATCGCGCAGAAGTGAACCGTAATTGTCATATTTGCTTTGCGTGGCGCTAAGGGCGTTGATGCCGTACTCCATTATTATGAGGTCGTAGTCGATGTATTGCCGCATCTGTTGCGCAAGCTCAGTGGGAAGCTTGCGCTTGCCTATTCCGCTGTCTCCGCGATTGCTCATGCAATCTACTGTTATGCCATGATTGTTTTCGAGCCAAGCCCCTAAGAAAATGAGCCCTGGGATTTGAGTGTCGATTTTGAGTTTGGAAGTAGGCTCGTCCATTACCAAGAGTTGAGGCGAGGGGCTTCCTTCCACAGTAAATTCCTGTGAGGTGCTATCTGTGGTCATTACTATGTTTCCGGCTTTGGGAGCAATGAAGAGTACAGAAGATCGGTTCCATTTGTCCAGCCGTGGGAATTTGTCTGTTCCGGTGAAAGTGACTGTGGCATAGCCTGAGGCTACGCAATAATCGCCCGCAATATTATAATATGGTTTTTTGCTGGCTTCCTGGGTTTCTATGCGTTGCCAACCGCTGTCTTTGGTCTTGACAGTCTGGCGGAACCCAGAAGAGATGCTATGGGCAGGCACATAGCCCACGCCCCCTCCTCCGAAGAGATTTTGAAGTTGTTGGCGCAAATCCATAGTGAAGATATCGCCCTCAATGTAGCTGTCTCCTACTACGGCGATTCGAGCTTTGCCCCTGGCCAGAGCATTACGCAAATTCTTGAGCCCCTGCCCCCCAGGGGTGTAATCTTCGATGACCATATCGCCATTAATTCGAGCTGGAGCTGGTTCGGGCGTGGATAGGGATTGCGCTTCTTCCACCTTAGGCCGATTTGCAGAGTCGGCGATAGCTTTGCGAACTTTGCGCACCTCTTTGATTTTGGCTTCTTTAAGGGCTTCTACAAGGGATGGGTCCACAAATTCGTTTCCTCCCCCGGTGTTTGCTAAGATAGTATCGGTGCGAAGATCGCTCAGAAGGTCATAATCTTTGACCATTCCGCCGGTGATGTCGTGCCAATGGATAAGCGATAACGCTGCCACCAGCGCTACGGCAAAGAATATTATTATAAAAGGATAGCCTTTTTTCAAGAGAGTTAGCTGTTAGTGGTTAGTGGTTGGATCAGGGATCGGAGAGAACTGATTTTCCTTTCGGTTTCTTGCCATTCGGCCTCAGCGGAGCTTGACGCAAGGATTCCGCCGCCAGCACGGATTACATACGCGCCAGCAGGATAGAAATTTATGCATCTGATGTTGACAAAAGCTTTAAATTCTCTTTCTGTACGGTAACCTATGCATCCTCCGTAGTATCCTCTTGAGCTTTTCTCACAACGAGCGATGTCAGCCAATGCTGTTTCTTTAGGATATCCGCAAAGGGCTGGGGTAGGGTTGATGGCATCTATGATTTGCTCTGGAGTGGCGCAGCCCATGTCCCCATAAAAATCTGTGGCGAGATGCCTCAGATGCCCAAAGGCTTTATCACGGACCTCACCTTGGGTGAAGCTAAGCCCCAGGGTGCTCAGACACTCAGCTATGTAGTCACTTACAATGCGTTGCTCTAATCTGTTTTTATTATCCCAGGCTTCATCGGCCACCTTAGTGCCTGCTAAGGCTACTGCTCGGAAAGAGCGGTCGCATAGGTTGCAATCGGCTAAAAGCTCCGGGGTAGCCCCAAGCCAGTATCCGGTTTCGGGGTGATACCAGCATGAGCAGAAAAGGCCTTTCCCCTTAGCAAGAATATTTTCGAAAGCTTCTACAGGCGGCAAGCTCTCATGGAATACAGCAGAGCGAGAAACTACAGTCTTAGCGATGCCTTGGCTTTTGAGCTCCTCAATAAGCGCATTCACTGCTTTGACATATTCTTCTTTGCCAGTATTTGCAAGCTCTGGCTCGCTGACAGGAACGTAAAGATTAGGACTTTGGCGCAGATGGTTTACGGTCTGCTCGGCATCAAGCTGAAAAGGAATAAACTTTGAGTGAGAGAATGGCTCTGCGAACTCACTTGCGAAAAAACAATCGGTCGCCGGAGCCTTAGCTGGCTTCGGGGCGCTGTAAAATTGTACTGTTTCGCTGTCGGGTTCTCGGAAAGCGCAATACGGCACATGGTGCATTATGCTCAATTCCAAAGCCTCGCGGATGAGTGTGTCCATTCGTTACTCTGTGTAGCGTGCCACCAATTCAAATGGCATAGCTTCAATAATTTGTACCTTATAAAATTCGCCGATTTTCATTGGCGGAGTGTTATCTTCTTTTTTCACCAGCACCTCCGGATCCACTTCGGGTGAGTCGTATTGAGTGCGCCCTATGTAATAATCATCATTTTCACTGTCGATTACTATCTCCTGAGTGGTGCCAACTTTGGCTTCGTTGAGTTCAAGCGCTATTTCTTCTTGAGCGCGCATCAGTTGGTCCAGACGGTGGTTTTTCACTCTTTCGGGCACTTCATCGGTGAGATTTTTGGCAGCATAAGTGTCTTCTTCTTCGCAGTAGGCGAAAGCCCCCATGCGGTCAAAGCGTTGCTCAATCACAAAGTCAAGCAATTGCTTGAATTCAGCGGTGCCTTCACCCGGAAAGCCAACCATTAGAGTGGTGCGAATATGGATGCCGGGGACCTCCTGCCGGATGCGGTTAAGCAACTGGCGAGTCTCCGCCCCAGTGATATGCCGGCGCATATTGGCAAGCACGTTGTCGCTTATGTGTTGAAGCGCAATGTCCAAATATTTGCACACATTAGGGTGCCGAGCCATCACTGGGAGCAAGTCGTAGGGGAATTGGGTGGGATAGGCATAGTGAAGCCTGATCCATTTCACGCCTGGCACATGGGCCATCTCATCGATGAGCTCAGCAATGGATTGCTTGCCATAAAGGTCTTTGCCGTAGTACGACAAATCCTGAGCTATTACATTAAATTCTTTTACGCCTCTGTCCACTAAAGCTCGCACTTCCTCCAAAATCTCATCCTTTGGGCGAGACTTGTAAGGCCCCGTAATCAGAGGGATGGCGCAGAACGCGCAATGTCTGTTGCATCCTTCGGCTATTTTAAGATAGGCATAGTGGCTGGGAGTGGTGATTTCTCGGTCCCAGGGATGTATCTTTTCATCCTCTTGGCACAGGTCTTTGATAATCTCCTGCCAGTCGAATTTGCCATACCAACCATCCACCTCCGGGATATCATCAGGCAAATCATCAGCATATCGCTGTGACAAGCAGCCCATCACATATACTTTCTGTACATTGGTTGCCGAGGCAGCCTTGGCTGCGCAGCACTGCAGTATCATTTCTATGCTCTCTTGCTTGGCATCGCCTATGAAGCCGCAAGTATTCACAATCACAGCCTCTCCGGTAAGGCGCTCGGGATTGTGGGCGACGGAAATGCCGACATTCTCGAACATCTTGATCAGGCGTTCGCTGTCCACAAGATTTTTGGAGCAGCCCATCGAGATGATATCTACACTGCGGGGTCTCATTCTTTAGTGCCGAAAAGCGAGCCTACAAATTCTTTTTTATTGAACACTTGCAAATCCTCAATGCCTTCGCCCAGGCCAATGTATTTCACAGGTATCTGGAACTGGTCGCTAATTCCAATTACCACGCCGCCCTTGGCCGTACCATCGAGCTTGGTGATGGCCAGATGGGATACTTGGGTGGCTGCTGAGAATTGGCGAGCTTGCTCAAATGCATTTTGGCCAGTGCTGCCGTCAAGCACCAAAAGCACTTCATCGGGAGCTCCCTCCACCACTTTCGACATCGATTTCTTGATTTTTGTAAGCTCGTCCATAAGGCCTTTCTTGTTGTGCAAGCGGCCAGCAGTGTCAATAATGGCCACATCCACGTTGTTGGCCTTTGCCGAAGAGAGGGTGTCGTAAGCCACAGCGGCAGCATCGCTTCCAAGCTTCTGCTTAATCATAGGCACATCAGCCCGGCGCGCCCATTCTTCGAGCTGCTCAATGGCAGCGGCACGGAACGTATCAGCGGCACCGAGCATTACTTTGTAGCCAGCCTTTTTGTATTGGTGAGCGAGCTTGCCGATAGTTGTGGTCTTGCCTACGCCGTTTACGCCTACCACCATAATTACATAAGGCCGGCGGCCTTCGGGCAAGCGAAACTCTCCCTGAGGATTGTCATCGCTGTCGCCAGCCAAGAGGTTGGTAATCTCTTCGCAAAGCATATCGTTGAGCTCCTCGCTGCCTACGTATTTATCGCGGGCAGCACGGTCGCGGATGCGGTCTATGATTTTCAGGGTAGTCTCAGTGCCTACATCGCTGGTAATGAGGATTTCTTCGAGCTCATCGAGAAAGTCATCGTCAATAGTGCGACGGCTCACCAATGCTCGCTTGATTTTTCCAAAGATGCCTTCTTTGGTTTTTTCCAAGCCTTTGTCGAGTGTGTCTTTTTTCTCGCGTGAGAATAAACTTTTGAAAAATCCCATTTTCGTTTCTTTAATTTAAGGTGCAAAGTTAGCGATTTTTCTTGACATGAGTTTAATTAATATGGCTCTTAGTAGCAATTTTAGAGTTTTGTCCAAACTTTTGCGAATATTTCAAAAAAAAATTCTTACCTTTGCACTCGCTTTTGGTGCTGGCATCCATGTTTGGATCCCAGATAATAGGGAATCAGGTGAAAGGCCTGAGCAGACCCGCTACTGTAAGTACCACGAAAAACTACTGTGTCCACATGCCATTGGCCTGAGAGCAGGCTGAGAAGGCGGCACAGATAGGGTACAAGCCAGGATACCTGCCAAGAGCTTTTGGATATTCAATAATCTCGTGGAAAAGATTTTTTGAAGTGAACAGTATTTTATCAGGCGGGCGGCGCCAGTCACATTGCCATTTATGCACTTGAGATGCCTCTTAGGTATCCCAAGCGAGTTGTTTTGTATATAAACCAATCATTATTTATAGTATGTTTACGATCTTTCCTGGTTATCACATCGTAGAGGCGATGCATCTGCAGAAAGCGGCGAAGCGATTCAAAAGTTCGCACTATCTGAAGATGATTGCGTGCATGGCTGTCTCGTTGGTGGTAGCCCTCCTCCCTGCTGAGATTTTTGGCATCGAGGGTCTCACAGTGATTGAGCAGCGTGTGATTGCGCTATTCCTATTTGCTGCCACTATGTGGATTTCCGAAGCCTTGCCGGCTTGGGGCACATCGTTCCTGATCATAGTGATTATGCTTCTGACCATTAGCGATGCCAGCCTGGCCTGCTTCAAGGTGGATGTGCCGGCTGATGCTGAGTATGGTCGCTTGGTTCCCTATAAGAGCCTCATGGCTACGCTCTCCGACCCCACTATTATGCTTTTCCTCGGCGGTTTCGTATTGGCGATAGGCATGACTAAAACAAAATTTGACCAATATATGGCCAAAGTTTTGCTCAAGCCTTTCGGCACTCGCTCATCGATGGTGCTCCTGGGATTTATAGTAGTCACCGCAGTGTTCTCTGCCTTTGTGAGCAATACTGCCACAGCGGCCATGATGCTTACTTTCCTAATTCCTGTGCTTAAGGTGATGGACGATGACCCCAAAGGCCGTGTGGCTCTGGCATTGGCTATTCCCATCGGCGCAAATATCGGCGGCATGGCCACTCCTATTGGCACGCCTCCCAACATTATAGCCTTGGGCTACCTGAATGAGACACTTGGCATCCCCGTCACCTTTGGCGAGTGGATGCTCAAGATGGTGCCCCTGACTGTGTTCCTGCTTTTCGTAGGTTGGATTTTGCTGCGAGTGATGTTCCCATTCAAGCATAAAGAAATCAAGCTTGAGATAGAGGGTGAGCTCCACAGGGACAAGCAGACCTATGTTGTCATCGGCACATTTATCGTGACTGTGTTCCTATGGTGCTTCAGCGATTTGCTCAAGCTTGGTCTCAACAGCTACATCATAGCCCTTATCCCGGTGGCTTCGTTCATTGTCAGCGGCCTTTTCGGGCGTCGCGACTTGGAGCAAATCAACTGGGGTGTGCTCTGGATGGTCGCCGGCGGCTTCGCTCTTGGCGTAGCTCTCAACTACACACGCTTGAGCAGCCACTTGGTAGAGTCGATTCCTTTTGGGTCTTGGTCTTTTATGCTTGTAATAGTGGTGGCCGTGATGGTATGCTACGGCCTGAGCAACTTTATCAGCAACTCAGCCACAGCAGCTCTGCTTGTTCCTATTCTTGGAGTGGTGGCCGGAGCTATGGTGGGAGTTACCGGCAATGAATCCATTCCGGTGCGCATGTTGGTTGCTATCGCAGTGGCTTCGTCTATGGCAATGGTATTGCCCATCTCCACTCCTCCAAATGCTATTGCATCTTCTACTGGAATGATTGAGCAAAAGGATATGGTAAAGGTAGGCTTGGTAATGGGTATTGTAGGCTTGGTAAGCGGTGTGGCTTGGCTAATGTTGGTATTCTAAGCCGTAACTAAAAAATTGAAATGATGGAATTATTCGTAGAAACTCCTGTAAGCTTCTTGGTGAATGAAGACCTGGGCAAAAAGCGTGAGCTCTATCGCGAACGCCAAATAGGGTTGCCCGAACTTGAAGAGGCTCAAGATGCTGCTATTGCCCAGCTGGTAGAGCAGCAGCGCGAGGCCAAGCTGCCCGTGCTTACCCAGGGCGCTCTTCGTCGCACTAATGGCATCCGCGATTTTTGGCTTAATCTTAATGGCATTTCCGAGACTTTAGTCCTTGGAGGTCATGTGTTCCAAGACCAAAACTCGGGCGAGGTAGTGCCTAAGGTAACAGGAAAAATTGAAAGCAATGTTAACAATAAATTTTATAACCATTTTTCTTTTCTGCAAAATAGGGCAGGGCAAGGGGTAGCCGTGAGGCTCGACTTGCCCGCTCCAGCCCTATTGCTTCTTGATGTGGTAAGGAACGGGTGGATTGATTATCCCGAATATAAGACCAATGTTGATACATTGGTAGAGGATATCGGCAAAGCCTACAACGACTCATTGCAACATCTCTACGAAATGGGTCTTCGTCGGGTAATGCTGATTGATCGAAGCTGGCAGCGGCTTTGCGACTCGGATGGCGCTCGCCGATTGCTTCAAGGCGGCATCAATATCGACGAATTTATGGTTAAAATGCGCCGTGTCAACGACCTGGCCCTTGCCAATCTTCCTGCCGACATGTACATAATCCTGGATGTGCCAGTGAATGTGAACATTAGTGAGAAGTGCAGCGAGGTGCTGGATGTGCTCTTCGGCCACGAGAATGTCAAGGCTTATATGTTCGCTTACCCTAAGGATAACGAAGAGGCAGTGTCCTTGCTTCGATTCTTCCCGGAAGGAAAAGATCTGATTTTGGGTGTGGTGGATGCCAAGCATCCGCAGCTTGAGGACATGGAAGAAATCCGCCAGCGCATAAAAAAGGTAGAGCAATCTCTGCCGCTAAAGCGCATGGGCATTACCACAATTGGAGGCTTCCGAGGAGCCCCCGACATGTGGGATTGCACAGCATTTACTCCGGAAGATCAATGGCATAAAATAGCTCAATTGCAACAGATATGAAAAGATATGTTCTCACCTTATGCTTGGGTTTAGCCTCTCTGGGGGCTGTGGCTCAGCAAGTGGGCGATTTTTCGTTCAAGTTCTATGGCCGTGTGCGCGCAGATCTTTTCTATAACTCTCGCGCTAATGAGGAGACTGTGGATGGAATCTTCTACATGTATCCTAAGGACCATAACTATGATCCAGATGGCAATGACCTCAACTCCACAGCCAATGGCAGTTTCTATGTGCTCTATACTCGCTTAGGAGTAGATATCGCCGGTCCGAAGATAGGCAACGCGGTAGCCACAGCAAAAATCGAGATGGACTTCCGAGGCTCCGGCTCCACATATTCAGTGCCCCGCGTGCGTCATGCTTACATCAATCTGGATTGGGGCACAAGCGCAGTGCTCATTGGTCAGACCTGGCACCCGCTCTTCGGCGAGGTTTCGCCTTCGATGCTTAATCTAAGCACTGGCGCGCCTTTCCAACCCTTTAACCGCAGCCCGCAATTGCGTTATCGCTACACTTCGCCAAAGGGCTTGATGCTGACTGCCGCCGCAGTGTGGCAGATGCAGTACACCAGCTACGGTCCGGATGGCAAGAGCCACAATTATCTGAAAAACAGCTGTATCCCTGAGTTTTACGCCAGCGTGGACTATAAGAAAGGTCCTTGGATAGCTGGAGTGGGAGCAGAGCTTCTCTCTCTTAAGCCTCGCTTGACAGCTACTGGCGAAGACGGCCAGACTTACAAGGTCAACGAGCGCGTAACCTCGGTCTCCGTGGAGGCCCACTTAAAGTATAAGCAGCCTATGTGGTTTGTTTCTGGCAAGACCGTGCTGGCCAATAACCTCACGCAATGTTCAATGGTGGGAGGCTTTGGAGTGACCGATGTCAACACCCACAACGGTGAGGCTAAGTACACGCCGTTCCGCCACTCTATGACATGGCTCAACTTCGTGTACGGCAAGAAATGGCAACCTGGAGTCTTTATCGGTTACCTTAAGAACTTGGGTACTGGCAAAGAAATCACAGGCAACACTTATGGCTTGGGCCTGAATGTCAATCAAATTTTGAGCACCAATTGGCAACTCAGCTACAATCTTAGCAACTGGAAGCTGGGAGTAGAATTTGAGCCATCCACTGCCTGGTACGGCACATTGAATAAGAAGAATGGCAAGGTGGAGGATACCCACTCGGTGACCAACTACCGCGTGCTCTGCGTAGCCATGTACACTTTCTGACAATGATTTCACTATGATTGAGAGCCTTTTCGCCAATGCGGAAAGGCTCTCTAATTATTCGCTGGCTATGGGTGTCTCTAATTCCGAGAGGCGATGCTCCAGATCTGCCGAAGTGATCTTTGTGTAGAGCTCGCCATGGTAAGCCACAGAGATATTGCCAGTCTCTTCGCTTACTATCACAGCTAATGCATCGGTGGCTTGGGCTATGCCCAATGCCGAGCGATGGCGCAGCCCCAGGCTTCGAGGGATGCTGGTGTCATGGCTCACAGGCAAGATGCATCCGGCAGCCTCGATGCGCCCATTGGCAATTATCATTGCCCCGTCGTGGAGAGGCGAATTTTTAAAGAAAATGTTCTCAATCAGGCGCGCATTGATTTTGGCATTGATTACATCGCCAGTCTTGGCATAGGCTTCCAGAGGCATCTTCTGCTGGATTACAATCAAAGCTCCCGTCTTGCTTTTCGACATGCTCATGCATGCATACACTATCGGCATTACGCTTTCGCGCATAGTCTGCTGATGCAGTTCATCCTTGTGATGGCCCAATATTTTTCTGAGAAAGCGCCATCGCTTGTGGCTGCCTAATTCCACTAAGAAGCGCTTGATTTGGTCTTGGAACAAAATTACCAGAATCAGCAGGCCGATGCTCATGAATTTATCGAGGATAGAGCCTATTAGCTTCATGTCGAAGATTTCCGAAGCCAAGGCCCAGGCCACAATAAAAGCCATCACACCATAGAAGATGTTGATGGTGCCGCTCTCTTTCATCAATTTGTAGATGTAGTAGAGCAGAAGCGCCATTAGCGCTATGTCAAGTGCATCTTTAATGCTGAAATCAAGCATATCAGTTGAGTTGGTTGAATATTTTCACAGCTTGTACAGCTGGGGCCACATCGTGCACTCGCAGGATTGATGCGCCTCGCTGCAAAGCCGCCATATTAAGGGCCGTTGTGGCTTCCAGTGACTCCGAGGCATCGATGTCAAGCAGCTTGGTAAGCATCGATTTTCTTGACACGCCCACCAAAATAGGGCGGTGAAAATCCTCGAAATAGTCCAGATGCTTCAGAAGCATATAATTTTGTTCCAAGGTTTTGCTGAAGCCGAAGCCTGGATCCACAATTACATCGTTGACCCCTAACAAGTCTAACTGATCGATAATCTTGGCCAGTTCGCGTATGACCTCGGCTAAGATATCTTCATAGCCTATTTTGGTCATCATGTCTTGGGGGTTGCCTCTCATGTGCATCACAATGTATGGCACTTGCAGGCGCGCCACTGTCTCATGCATCTTAGGGTCGAGAAGGCCGCCGGAGATGTCGTTGATCATATTGGCTCCGAGGTTTTTGATGGCGTATTCGGCCACCTCGGCTCGGAATGTATCCACTGACACCGGGATGTCTGGGTTCGTATCACGCAGGGCAATCAAGCCTCTCTCCAATCGGCGCAGTTCCTCTATAGGCTCAATGTCGGCGCATCCGGGGCGCGAGCTGTAAGCCCCGATGTCGATCATCTGAGCGCCCTCGTGGGTCATTTGGCGCACTTTGTCGCAAATGGCCGCGTATTCTATGGCTCTGCTCTCGGCATAGAAAGAGTCGGGCGTCACATTCAGGATGCCCATCACGGCTGGCTTGTCGTAGGTCAGCAGCTTTCCGCCAATATTTAGAGAGAATGGAGCCATAACTACAAACTATAAACTATAAACTACAAACTATAAACTATAAACTATAAACTACAAACTACCTGCTGGCGCGTTTGCGTTCGAGCTCATCGAGGATTATTTTGCGCAGGCGTATATGGTGAGGAGTCACCTCTACATATTCATCCTCCTTGATGTATTCCAGCGCCTCCTCCAGGCTGAATACTACGGGAGGCACGATGCGGGCCTTATCATCTGCTCCGCTGGCGCGCATATTGGTGAGCTTCTTGCTCTTGGTTACATTCACCACAATGTCGTTGTCCTTGGCATTTTCGCCTACTACCTGGCCGGCATACACCTCTTCTTGTGGGAAGATGAAGAAGCGTCCGCGATCCTGGAGCTTATCAATAGCGTAAGCGTAAGCGGTACCGCCCTCCATAGCGATAAGAGAGCCGTTGGTGCGGCGCTCAATGTCGCCCTTCCAAGGCTGGTACTCCAAGAAGCGGTGAGCCATGATGGCTTCGCCAGCGCTTGCGGTGAGCACATTGTTGCGCAAGCCGATTATGCCTCGCGAAGGGATTTGGAATTCCATGTGCACGCGGTCATCGCCATGGGCAGTCATCGACACCATCTCGCCCTTTCGGCGTGTGACCATATCGATCATCTTTGAGGCATATTCCTCGGTGGTGTTGATGGTCAGCAGCTCCACTGGCTCGCATTTCACTCCATCAATCTCCTTTACGATCACCTGCGGCTGGCCTACTTGAAGTTCAAAGCCTTCGCGGCGCATGGTCTCGATAAGCACTGAGAGATGCAGCACTCCGCGGCCTGAGACAGTCCACACATCCTGATGATCAGCCTTGGTGACTCTCAGAGCCAAATTGCGGTCAAGCTCCTTGGTCAGGCGCTCGCCTATGTGGCGAGAAGTGACGTATTTGCCGTCTTTTCCGAAGAATGGGCTGTCGTTGATAGTGAAAGTCATCGACATTGTGGGCTCGTCGATTTCGATGCGTGGCAGAGCCTCGGGGTTGTTGATGTCGGCGATAGTGTCTCCAATTTCGAAGCCCTCAATTCCCACCAAAGCGCAGATATCGCCGCTGCTCACGCTCGCCACGCGCTTTCGGCCCATTCCCTCAAAAGTATGCAGCTCTTTGATTTTTTGTCTGGTAAAAGAGCCATCTTTCTTGCACAGGGCTATTTCCATGCCCTCGCGCATGGTGCCGCGATGCACGCGGCCTATGGCAATTCGGCCTACATAGTTGCTGAAATCGAGCGAGGTCACCAGCATCTGGGCATCCCCCTCGAGTGTCTTTGGGGCTGGGATTGTATCGATAATGCAATCGAGCAGAGGCAGGATATTGTCAGTGGGTTTTCGCCAGTCCTCGCTCATCCATCCCTCCTTGGCGCTGCCAAAGATTGTGGGGAAGTTGAGCTGGTCTTCGGTAGCATCGAGGCTGTACATAAGGTCGAAGACCATCTCTTGCACCTCGTCGGGGCGGCAGTTGGGCTTATCCACCTTGTTGATTACCACCACGGGTTTCAGCCCTATCTGGATAGCCTTTTGCAGCACGAAGCGCGTCTGCGGCATAGGACCCTCGAAAGCATCCACCAGCAGCAGACAGCCGTCGGCCATGTTGAGCACACGCTCCACTTCGCCACCGAAGTCGGCGTGCCCCGGGGTGTCTATGATATTAATTTTGGTGTCTTTATAGTTAATAGATACGTTCTTTGACAGGATAGTGATGCCACGCTCGCGCTCCAGATCATTGTTGTCGAGGATTAGTTCACCAGTAGCTTGATTGTCTCTGAATAGGTGGCCGGCCATCAGCATTTTATCTACCACAGTGGTTTTTCCGTGGTCCACATGGGCGATGATGGCGATGTTGCGTATGTTCTGCATACCTTGAGTTATAATAATTTCTTTTCAAACTGCAAAGGTACGAAAAAGTTTTCACTTTTCAGGTCTTGCTGGGGCGTTTTTTAAAGCCGAGGAAGTAAAGGCAGCAGCAAACGGCCAAAATCAAAATCACATAAAAGAAAGTGATTTCCGAGAGCAGTGTGTATAGCGGGGCCATCACTTTTTTGTACTCTATCACTTGGCACACTGTCCAGTCGCGATCGGGCAGCTGAGCATCTGCAGTCATGTCCTTTGGGCCTTTGGATGAGTCTCCAAAGATTACATCCTTGTTCTTGCTCAGCACATAAGTGCGGAAAGGTGAGGCAGCATCAATCTCATTGATTATGTTGTAGAGACCATCGTTGATGGAAATATCGATCAAAATAGCCCCCACATTCAGAGAGTCCTGATACATAAAAGGCTGGGAATAAGAGACCATCATCTGGTGGTTGGTCAGAGAATCGTGGTAAGGCTCAGTCCAGTGTTCTTTGCCGTAGGTTGTGGGGTAGGTGTACCACTCGCGCTCCGGGTAATAATAGTATCCTTCCTCCGAAAGGAGCAAGGTGTAAATCTCATCGGCTGCCACGCGATAAGCATATAGCATGTGGCGGTCTTTACCATAAATTTTCTGTGAGACTTCGGGCTTGAGTGCTATGGCTGCGCCATAAATGTTCTTGTTGTTCCTCACCAATCCCTCTACATAATCTCTTCCTTCTTCCAGCGTGCTTGGCAATGGGGTATTTCGTACTACGGTTCGGGCCGCTTCTAACTCTTTAGTTATCAAAGCTGAGGCTACATCTACATTCCGCTGCGCATCCATTTGGGCCTGTGTCAGCATGCTTTCCTTGCTGATAAGGTAAACCCCTATCATGACCAGTGCGTACACAATGGTTATGAGTCCTATAGCCAAGAAGCATCTGCGCTTTACAATTTTGGTGTTCATTTCATGATACTGGCAGGGTCCTGTCCCTTGCATCTAAAATAATGTGAAAATTTATCGCAAAGATAGCAAATAATTCAATTTTCCAAAAATAAAAGGGAAAAAATCGCACTTCCGAGTTATTTCAATCGGAAATTGTAGCCTAATGTGACAGAGAGGCTCATATTGCGCGAGGCTCCGAAGGTGTCGGCCTTGGTTGCCGGGAATATGTTTCCTAAGCCGAAATAGTACCGGGCCTCGAAATATACCGAGTGGCGTGGCTTAGCCCACCATTCGCAGCCAAAGCTGGCGCAGATGCCGTAATCGAACTTATTCTTGATATCCATGGTGAGCTGGTCAGTCATGCGAGCCTTTTCAGGCCAGTTCTCATCGGCTTCCGGGTTGGATATGTCAAAATTATGGCTCATGCTCTCGCTTATCATGTATGAGAACTCCGGGCCCAGGTTGAAGAAAAACTTAAACCGTTTTGGTCCGAAATATATGTGCGACATTATAGGCAGCGAGATGTAAGTCAAAGAGCGAGAGTATTCCAGAGGCGACTCCTCGAAATCTTCCTTCCATCCTCGCTGAGCAATGTTGAGCTCTGCTACAATTCCCACCAGTTTCTCTTCGGCATACCTTACCGACACACCCATGGTCATGCCCTGTTGCCATCCCTCCTTTACTGATGGCGAGAATGTGACCTTCGACATATCCATGCCGGCATGGGCGCCAATTGAAATGTGGGGCTTATAGTGGGTCTCTGCAATAGCCGTCAGGCTTGCGAGCACCAGAAGCATTATCAGTGGCAAGCGCTTCATAGCTGTTCTATTCTATAGTCATTGTCCGGGAGGAACTGGATAATGTACAGCACCTCGTTGACATATCCCTTATTATCCCCGTGGGTGAATTTGAAGCCGTTCTGTTGGCCCCGGAAAGAGATCGGGCTTTGGATTTGCCCTTGCAGAGTGCCCCGCTGCATGGCGTAAATCAGATAGTTGCCAGTGTCATAGCCGAGCAGCCCTTGGTTTGGCACAGCCTCGATCATGGGGCGCCCGTACCATTTCAGGAACTTATTCTGCATCTCTTTGTTCTCCAAGTCTTTTTCATCGCTTTTGAAGCGAGAATAGATCACAGCGTCCATGCGCTGCAGCAGATCCAACGCCTCGCCTCGGTAAGCTATCCAGTCGGGATATCCGAATAGGCGGTAATGCTGCTTGCCCATTTCGGTGCCTTGCAGGGCCAGCAGGGCCGGGGCAAAGCGGTTGAACACCGCCTGAGAGCCAGATTTGGGTATGAACACATAATCTCGGCCCTCTGGCAGTGAGCTTAGCGCCTGCTCTTCAGTCAGGCCTTCGTCGAATGGGAGCTCTATCACTTCCAGGCCCTTTGCCTGATATGCCGCTTTCAAGGCGTTCACGAATGGGGCTTTCTCTTCGCGAGCCTCAGTGGGGGCTAAGATTACGGGAGTGCAATCAGCGTAGCGGTCCAGCAGATAGCCAATGGCTTTGTCGTACATCAGCTGCTGATTGATGTTGCCTTGGAGCACATAGGGATTGCTTTTGTAATTCCCGTCGGAGAAATTGAACATATTCAGCACATACACACCCTTGGGCGTGGCAAAATCGATAGCAGTTTGGAGCAGCTTCTGGTCTTCTGGGGCAATGATCAGGGCCAGGTCGTGCTCGATCACAGAGTCTAATTGCTCTTGCAGCCTCTGAGGGTCTTGGCTTGCCTCCATTGCAACCACTTCTATGTCATTGCCATGCTTGTCAGTGCATTCTTGGGCAGCTATCAAGAAGCCGCGATAGAAGTCGGCATAATTCTTGGCTTGCTTTGTGGGCTCATCGCTGCCAGCCATAAAGGGCAGGATAATTAGGATGGTGTTGCCAGTGTTTTGCTCGGCAATAGTGTCGGGTGCAGTCTCCTGCTCAAAAGGATTGCCGAAGTAGGGGATATCATCGGATGGCTGGGTCTCATCTTCAGAGCTGCGGTCAGCAGTGTCGTAATATGGAGCATCTTCGGTGAGGCGCACGAAAGTGCCGGGGGGCACAGAGTTGGGATCCAGAAAAGGATTAAGCTCGATGAGCTGTTCTTGAGGCACTCCCGTCTTGCGGGAGATAGTGTCGAAATCATCGCCCACGCCGGCGCAGTATGTCTTGCTTTGCAGCGTGTTCTTCACATCTGCGTCAGCCTGTTCGGGCACCGATACTCCGGAGTCTTGGGCATCCCCCACTGTGTAGGAGGTCTGAAAATTGCCGAGGCTTTGGTCGCTGCTGCTTGCCGTAGAGCTTTGAGATGCGGGAGATTGGCTTGAGCTGGTGGGTATGCGCAGGGTCATGCCCTTTTTCACACCGTTTACCGCCTGCGGATTTGCATCGAGGATGTCATTGCTGCTCACATTGTACTTCTTGGAAATGCCATAGAGGGTCTCGCCCTTTTTCACTTCATGCTGTATGTAGTCATCGGCCCAGGCAGCCAAAGCCATTGAGGCTGCCGCAGCCACTGATATCAAGATTTTGCCTACTGTTCGAAATTTCATCTGTCTTCTGTTTTCGCTGTGTAAGATACTGTGCCTTTAATCGAAAGCTCCCTCGATGCTCTCTTCAATCACTGTGTTCTCCACCGGTCCTAAATTCTCGCCTGAGCACAGGTCTAAGTCGGCAGGGAACACAAATCGAGAGTCTTGGCTGTAGTTCAGCTCAGGATCGCCGTACACCTTAGTCATATATTTTCCGTATATTGGCAGGGCCATGCTTGCGCCTTGGCCGTTGGCCATGGTGTTGAAGTGGATGTTGCGCTCATCGCCGCCAACCCACACTCCCGACACCAGCTCGGGCGTAAAGCCCATGAACCAGCCATCGGAGTTGTCATTGGTGGTGCCAGTCTTGCCTCCCATCTGAGCCGTGATGTTGAATGGCGCGCGGCGCAATCTGTTGCCCGTTCCGCTATCCACCACATTGAGCAGGATCGACAGGATGCGGTAGTAAGCCGATTTGCTTATTACCTCCACGCTGGGTTCTGAGAAGGAGGATATTATGGTGCCGTTGTTGTCGGCTATGGAGGTTACGAATAGGGGATTGGTCTTCATGCCGGTGTTGGCATAGGCAGAGTATGCGGTCACCATCTCCTTTACGGAGATTTCGCACGGGCCCAGGCACAGGGAGATTACGGCTGGGAGCTGGTTGGTGATGCCCATGTTGTGCATCAGGCGCACCAGCTTGCCAGGCCTTACCACATCCATTACTCGCGCTGAGATCCAGTTGTTGGAGTTGGTCAGGGCCCAGCGCAGGTCCACCATCTCGCCCACTCGCGCCGTGCCGGCGTTTCTGGGGCTCCAGGCGCGGCCATTCTGGTCCATCAGGGTAGGCTGGCTGTTGAGGAACTGCGTGCAAGGCGTCATACCCTCTTCCATAGCCAAAGTGTAGAGGAAAGGCTTGATTGTGGAGCCTACCTGTCGGCGGCCGGTGGAAACCATGTCGTACTGGAAGAACTTGAAGTTGGGCCCTCCTACATAAGCCTTTACATATCCGTTTCTGGGATCCATCGACATAAAGCCCGTGCGCAAGAAATGCTTGGTATAGAGGATAGAGTCGCGCGGTGTCATCACCGTGTCAATGGGGCCATCGTAGCTGAACACCGTCATTTCGAACGGCGTGTTGAACTCGGCCAGGATTTCCTCGTCGGATTTGCCGGCAGCCTTTGCCACTCTGCGGCGCTCGCTTTGGCGTATGGCTGTGTTGATCAGATTGTCTATTGTCTTTTGGTCGAGAGTGCTGCTGTAGGGAGCTTTTGAGGAGTTCTTCTTCTCGTTGAAGAAGCGCTGCTGCAGGTCGGCCATGTGCTCGGCCACAGCGTCCTCGGCATACTGTTGCATTCGGCTGTCAATGGTGGTGTAAATCTTCAGGCCGTCATTGTATATGTCCCATTTGGAGCCGTCGGGCTTGGGGTGCTTCTCCACCCAGCCGTACAGGTCGTTGGTCTCCCAGAGCAGGGAATCGTCAGTGTATTTCTGCTGGTCCCAGGAGGGATAATTGCTGCGCACCGGCTTTTTAGCCAGCAGATAGCGGCGCAATTCTTCGCGGAAATAGGGTGCCATGCCGTCCTTGTGGTCGGCGGCGTGATAATTGAGCACAATTGGCAGGGCAGAGAGGGAGTCGAGCTCTTCTTTGCTAATCTTATCCGCCTTGTACATCTGCTCGAGCACCACATTGCGGCGCGCGGTGGTGCGCTCCGGGTGTCGGCGCGGGTTGAAGTACGATGGGTTCTTGACCATACCCACCAGCATGGCAGCTTCTTCGATTTTCAGGTCTTCCACATTTTTACCGAAATAAACCTGGGCAGCGGATTTGATGCCCACGGCATTGTAGAGGAAGTCGAACTGGTTGAGGTACATTTTCAGGATCTCTTCCTTGCTGTATTGCCTTTCGAGCTTCACAGCGATCATCCACTCTATGGGCTTCTGCAGGGCGCGGTCCAAGAGGCCGTTGCTGGTAGGGGAGTATAGCTGCTTAGCCAGCTGCTGGGTGATGGTGGAGCCGCCGCCGGCATTCTTGTTCTGCATGGCCAGCGTCTTGATCAGCACTCGGCCCAGGGCCTTGGCATCGATGCCGCTATGCTCCATGAAGCGCTCATCCTCAGTGGCGATCAGGGCATCGATCACATATTGTGAGATTTCGTCGTAGTCGGCGTATACGCGGTTGCCGGTGTTGCGGAAATATCGGCCCATCTCCACACCGTCGGCGGAGTAGATAGTGGTTGCGAACTTGTCCTGGGGGTTCTTCAGCTGCTCGATTTCGGGCATGTAGCCGATGTAGCCGTTGTAAACCAGAATTAAGAAAAGCAGGGTCAGCGCCACCAGGCTGGCGAATGCGATCCACATCCATCGGATGATGCGGCGAGTGCGGGTGCGGCGCTTGTCGATAGAGAATCCGGAGTTTATGTTGTCCTGATCTGGTGTCATTTTTGCAAAAAGCTTGTGCTTATAGGTGTCAAAATTGCACTTCTAATCTAATTTAACCGCAAAGTTACAAAAAATTCCCCAATCTGCTCCACATCCTGCCGTTTTCTTATGTTAAAGCTGAATAAAATCTCATTTTCCCGTCATCAAATTTGTTTTATAATAAAATATTTAGTTAATTTGCGGAAAAGAAATCAGTTATCCATCATGCATCGACCAGAAAAGATAAATATTATTCGCAAGGTACTCAATAAAGTTGCGCCCGATGCCGAAGTAATCCTATACGGTTCAGAAGCTCGTGGTGATGCTCGCCCCGATTCTGATTTTGATTTACTGATCCTAACCCCGGTTAAGCTGAATTGGAAAGACAAATACATGCTTACCGACCCTCTGATAGATTTATTTATAGAGCACGGCATTGATGTTAGCCCCCTTGTGTACTACAAGAAAGACTGGTACGATCGCCCGATTAAATCAGAATTCTACTACAACGTAATGAACGAAGGCATCCGGATATGACTCTCTCTGTTGACAACATCAAATCTTTAATCAGGCTCTAAAATCTCATTTTCCCATTTCATCAAAAATAATTAGGTCAATTCAAAAGTATTTCGTAACTTTGCAGTGAAAAAGACTGGCTTTTCCCAAAAGACAGTCGCTATCTGTTAAGGATAACCTACATAGCCTTGTTACAGACTACTCTTCCCATAGTCCTGAGACATTGCGAGTTTCCCTTGGAAAAGACAAAATCTCCAAGGGGAAGAATACTATTATATGTCCCGAACAATCTTTACCGATTTTTTCAACTACTCGATGATTAGTCTCGGAGCATATCTGCAATCCTGCGCGGGCGACCCCCAGTCTCCCCTTCACACCAACGACCAGGGCGACTTCCGCCTGACCCTGGCCAGCCTCACTGCCTACGCTCAGGCACAAGGCGCCTCGCTCGAGACCACGCCCATCCTCGACATCGCAAAGCCCGGCTGGCTCGACGCCTACTACCGCTTCCTCCTCCAAGAATACCAGAGCAACAAATCGCGCCGCCAAGCCTCCCAGACCCCGGCCTCGCGCGTGCGCTGGGCCCAGCGTTACCTCAAATGCTTGCGCAAGGTCATCAACCGCGCCATTCGCTTAGGTTACCTGCCCAACGTTGACTACCTCTCACTTATAACCCCCTCGGGCGAATATGCCCGCAAGCAAGGAGTGGAGGAGGCCTCTAACGCCTCTCTCCAGCTGGCCCAGCTTTCCAAATCCAAGGTTAGTTACCGGGTAAGCGTGGTGGGGGAGGCCGAAGATGCGCACTCAGAGTACGAGCTTGCCATGGGGGCTGCGGACCTGTATCTGCTGTGCCTGTACTGCGGAGGCCTCGAGCTCGAAGAATTTTACAATCTCACCGATGCCGATATATCAAAGACCAGCCCCAGCATACGGCTGCCTTGGGCCGGCATCCGCATCGACCTCTCCCAGACTATCTACAGCGCACTGGTGGCATATCGCCGCATGCCGCAGTTCGGCAAGCGCACCACAGAAATCATCGCCAACGCCCTGAGAGCGGCTAACTCCCGCCTCTTCCTGTCCCAATCGATATTTATCGACTGGCTCCGCTTCGCCAAAGACCAGGGCATTCCCGAAGACCATCTGCTGCGCCTCATAGAGGCTCGCCAAAATCCCGGCGCACGCATCGGCGCTGACCTGCGCTCATCAATCCAAAAAGTGGTGTACCGCATGGGTACATATTATAATAAGTTCAAGAAACAATGGTATTGCATCTACACCCATAAATGCACCGGCGAGGACAAATATCTTGAGCTCATCAATACAGAGCCCCCCTTGTTGCCCAATATGAAAGCCCGGGAGGCTGATTTCTACTATCCCAACACCAGCGAAATCACCGCCCACAAGGTGCAAGGCAAGAAAGTGGCCGACCCCCTGGGTACAACGGAGCATTGTGGGTCAGGCAGAACGGAGTGTCAGGGTCGTTCC
>CAZRYC010000035.1:0-29935 GCA_964604175.1 uncultured Bacteroides sp. | reverse complement strand
AATCTGCTCCACGGATTGCAGCTTTTCAATTAACATTTCTTATTAAACAGGCTCTAAGGATCAATGACCGGTTTGCAAATCAAAGGACATACTTCGATGCTTGGTGCCAATATAATGTGGGGCCTGATGTCACCTCTGTCCAAGATGGTGCTGGTGGGAGGCTTGGTCACCCCCCTTGTCATCACTAATCTGCGCATGGCCGGAGCCATGGCGCTCTTCTGGATTACATCGATTTTCATGCCCAGGGAGCATGTGCCTTTGGCCGATTTGCTGCGTCTCTTTTGCGCCGGAATGTTGGGTGTGCTCATCAATCAGAGCTGTTTTATGTTAGGCGTGGGCTTTACCTCGCCCGGCGATGCAAGCATCATTACTACTACCATGCCCCTGTGGGTGATGATTTTAGCTGCGTTAATCCTGAAAGAGCCGATTACGGCTAAAAAAATCGGAGGCATAGTGTGCGGAGCCACCGGGGCCATCTTGCTCATACTGGGCAGCGGGCACATGGGCTCTGACTGGAAATCGGGCATTTGGGGCGATTTGCTTGTGCTCACGGCCCAGCTGAGCTATGCTCTTTATCTTACTTTGTATAAGAATTTCGTGGCCAAATATTCCTTAGTGACACTGATGAAATGGATGTTCACATTTGCTTTCTTGGTCAACATCATATATGCTTTCCCCTCGCTTTGGACCACAGAGTGGAGCGCGCTCAACTGGGCTGAGATAGGCTCGCTGGCCTTTACAGTGGTGTGCGGCACCTATGTGGCGTATATATTGATTATGATAGGTCAGAAGACGCTGCGACCCACGGTGGTGGGAATGTATAATTACATTCAGCCTATTGTGGCTTGCTTTGTGGCCATTTATATGGGCCTGGACTCTTTCAATTTTGAGAAAGCCCTGGCTATAGTGCTGATTTTCTGCGGAGTGTGGCTCGTGACTCGCTCGAAATCGAGAGCGCAGGCGCTTGCCGAGCAGGAGGGGGCGCTTAGTCGTTAGGGTACTCGTCGGGACCGAGCAGCTTGAGGGCTGTGTCGAGGTCTCGCTCGTGCACCATCAGGCGAATGCCGTTGAATTGCGCTGAGGGTAGGGCGAATACGCTGGCTATAATTTCGTTGTCGAGAATGCAGGGGATGCCGTTGGCACGGAGCATGCCTAGGGCGATGTTGGCTACGCCAATAGTCTCAAAAACTCGGGCTAGGACCAGACGCTGGCCATTGTCGGTGGGAGGATTCATATGGGAGGGGATTTAGCGGCGGATGCCGCGGCGGTTAAGGGCTGCTTGGTAGCGCTTGGCATTGGCTTGATGTTCGCTGTAGGTGGAGGCGAAATTGTGGTAGCCATTGAAAGTCTCTTTGGCGCACATGTAAAGATAATTGTGCTCGGGGGCATTGAGCACAGCATCAATAGTGGCCGGGGTGGGAATGCGAATAGGGCCAGGCGGCAGGCCGGCGACCCGGTAGGTATTGTAAGGCGAGTCTTTTTTCAGATGAGAATTAAGGATCCTGCGTATAGAGAAATCACCCACGGCGAATTTCACAGTGGGATCGGCTTGCAGTTTCATGCCTTTTTGCAATCGATTGAGGTATAGACGAGCCACCATGGGGCGCTCGTCGGCTTTGTTGGTTTCCTCCTCTACTATGGAGGCGATAGTGGAAACCTCTTCCGGGGTAAGACCTAATGCGGCAGCCTTTTCCAAGCGCTCGGCATTCCAGAAATTGTCGCGATGATCAAGAAGTTTCCGCACCACATAGCCCGGGTCGGCATTCCAGTAAAATTCATAGGTGTCCGGCAGGAAAGCTGCTGGGTAAGTGGCTTTGGTATAGCCATTCTCTCCCAGGATGCTATCGCAGGCAGCCTTAAATTCAGCCGGAGAGAACATCATCTGCTTGCCTATGCGATTTGCCAGCTGGTCGAATGTGCGGATATTGTTGTAAGTCACTTTTACGGGGCTTTGGCGATTATATATCAGCATTCGGCTCACCATCAAGGCCATGTCGCCGGGGTGCACCAGATACGAGCCCACAGCCTTGGCTGGGTTGCCGCTCTGCCATGACCACAAGCGCGCCACCTTAGAGCCGAAGGCATCTCCTAAGGAGTTGCGCAGGGTGTCGCTGATGGCAGCCTTGTCGGCCCCCTCAGGGATATATATTCTAACGGGCTCGCTGAAAGGGGCCTTGGCTGCCACCAAGCTCCAGACCCAGATTGCCAAAATTATCGCTACCACAGCCACGCAGGCGCTGACTATGGGCCATTTCTTTGCGGATTTCTTCTTGCTCGCAGTCATATTGTCATCACATTGTGGTGCAAAGTTAATAATTTTGTAAATTATTTTGAAATTTATTTGGGATAAGAGAACAAATGCATTAACTTTGCTGACAAATTTGTTAAACCGTTTTGATTAACTGAAATGTCGGCTCATTCCCAATCCACTGAAAAGGCTATTCTGAAGGCTGCCGAGGACGAGTTTATGCTAAAAGGCTACGGCGGGGCTCGCACCACCTCCATTGCTGAGCGCGCTGGCGTAACCCATGCGATGCTCCATTACTACTTCCGCACCAAAGAGAGCCTGTTCGACCGCATACTGCAAGAGAAGATAGAGTTGATAACCTCGCAGTTTGTGGCCCTATTCACTCTCGACAAGACCTTGCCTATCAAAGAGCGCATCAAGCTGGCCATCGAAAGCCATTTCGATTTGCTGGTCGATAATCCGCTTCTGCCGGGCTTCGTGCTGGCAGAGATGCGCAACAATCCCCAGCTGCTCGAGCGGTGGTTCACCAAGTTGAGAGATATGTTTGTGCCTCTGCTTTTAGGGCTTCAGGGAGAGCTGGATCAGGCAGCCGCAGAGGGCAAGATTTGCCCAGTGGAGGCTCCAATGCTCTTTATGGATATCTTGGCGCTGAATGTCACCACCATGGCTTGCTCAGATATGCTTTGCCGCCTCTATGGCATTGACAGAGAGACATATCTTGTTAAGCGCAAGAAAGAAAATTCCACAGTAATAATGAAACGCCTATTGCCATGCGATGCCTAACCGTTGCCCTAAGCATAAGCCTATCAGTGGGCACAAATGCGCTTACATTGGCTGAGGCGCAGCAGTTGGCTCAAGAGCAGTATCCTCTGATGCGCGATTACAATCTCATAGAGCTCACCAGCCAATACACTGTGGCCAATGCGGCTAAGGCTTGGCTGCCGCAGCTGGGCTTGAATGCCCAAGCCACATGGCAGAGCGGGGTGGCCTCCTATCCTGAAGTGCTAAAAGAAATGCTTGAGCAGCGAGGCCTTAATATGAAAGGCATTGACAAATTCCAGTACAAGGCCAGTCTCGATGTAAACCAGATGATCTGGGATGGAGGCAGAGTGAAGGCCCAGCAGGTGATAGCCCGCAAGGAAGCGCAAGAGAATGCCTTTAGCAACGATGTGGAGATGCACAAGGTGCGGTCCACTATCAATGATATCTATTTCGGCCTGCTGCTTCTACAGCAGCAGGACCAAGCCCTGAGCGCCTCGCTGGAGCTGTTGCGAGCAAATCTGGATCGAGTGCGTTCGCTCGTGCGCAATGGCGCCGCAATGGCCAGCGATGCCGATGCCATAGAAGCGGAGCTGCTCGCCACTTGCCAGCAGCAAACGTCGGTGCGCGCCTCGGCGGATGCTTATCGCGAAGTGCTGAGCCTCTATATTGGCTCTCGAGCCCAAGAAGAGCTGGCTGAACCAGCAGAATTGCCTCTGCCGGGTTCAAATAATTCATCGATGCGCCCCGAGCAACAATTGCTTACTGCACGCTCAGCGACACTCTTAGCGCGGGAAAGCGAAGTAAAGGCGTCGGTCAAGCCTCAGATAGGAGCTTTTGCTCAAGGCTATTTTGGCTATCCAGGCATGAATTTTATGGAGGCTATGATGAACCGGAAGCCCAGCTTCAACGCTATGATAGGCCTTACGGCAAGTTGGAGCGTCAGCAGCCTTTATACAAAGAAGAACAAACTCTTGAGCCTCCAGACCTCGCGTGAGCGGCTTGATGTGGCTCGCGATGTATTCGAGCGCAACACTGACATCCAAGCCACCCAACAGCGCAGCGAAATTAACCGTCTTCGCCAGATTTCAGAAACAGATGCCGATATTGTGGCTCTGCGGGCTCGTGTGCGCCAAGCCTCCGAGGCGCGATTGCGCGAGGGCATAGTAGAGCCTACCGATTTATTGCTGAGAATCACTGACGAGAAGAATGCGGTGATAGCCGCCAATTCGCATCATATTGAATACCTACAAGCCATATATAATCTCCATACTACTCTCAATATACCAGAATAATTATGAAATCGCAATATTTTTTAGTGGCAGTTATGGCCGTGATGGTATCCTGCGCTACCAAGCCTGATTACGATGCGCAGGGTACATTTGAAGCCACCGAAGTAATAGTCTCAGCCGAAGGCACGGGCAAAATCCTCACCTTGGATATAGAGCAGGGAGATAGCGTCACAGCTAATGTGCCAGTGGGCCTAATCGACACTCTCCAGCTTAGTCTTCAGCGCCAAGAGCTTATAAACCAGCGAGACGCTTTGCTCAAATCACGCCCCGACATATCCGCTCAAGTGGCATCTGTGAAGCATGAAATCGCCGGCGCCACCACGGATCGCGATCGCATAGCGCGGCTATTAAAGGAGGGAGCGGCTACACAGCAGCAACTTGACAACCTCAATACCAAACTATCTTCTCTACAGGGTCAGCTTCAGGCTTTGCTTTCATCTATGAATAATAATACAGCCAACCTGGATGAGCAGGCCGCAGCTCTTGATAGCCGGATTTTATCTATTGAAGATCAGATAGGCAAGTGCGTAATCGCATCGGCTATCTCCGGCACAGTGCTCGTAAAGCTTGCCGAGGCCGGGGAGGTGGCAAGTTTCGGCAAGCCGCTATTCAGAGTGGCAGACATGGAAAATATCTACCTGCGCGCCTACTTTACCAGCGACCAGCTCTCAGGCCTCAGCTTGGGCCAGAAGGTAAGGGTGATGGCCGATTATGGAGGTGGCAATCAGAAAGAATATCCAGGCACCATATCGTTCATAGCCACCCAGAGCGAATTTACACCCAAAACCATCCAGACTAAAGACTCTCGCGCCAATTTGGTGTACGCGGTGATAATCTCAGTACCCAACGATGGCTTGCTAAAACTCGGACTTACAGGCAACGTATATGTCGGCAATAGCGGCAAATAATATAAGCAAAAGCTACGGACAGTTAAAAGCTCTCTCAGATATCACTTTTGCAGTGGAGCCGGGGGAGCTCTTTGGCATTATTGGCCCCGATGGAGCCGGGAAAAGCACGCTCTTCCGCATTCTGTGCACCCTGCTGTTGCCAGATGGAGGAAGCGCACAGGTTGAGGGTCATGATATTGTAAAGGATTATGAAGCTATCCGAAGCTCTGTAGGATACATGCCGGGGCACTTCTCGCTTTACCAAGACCTTACTGTGGAGGAGAATATCAATTTCTTCGCTTCAATATTCGGAGTGACTAAGCGAGAGGGTTACGAACTTATAGCCCCCATTTACGAGCAATTGGCTCCCTTTAAAAATCGCCAAGCTGGCAAGCTTTCGGGCGGCATGAAGCAGAAGCTTGCTCTCTGCTGCGCGCTGATACATAGGCCCAAGGTGCTTTTCCTGGACGAACCCACCACGGGAGTGGATGCAGTGAGCCGACAGGAGTTCTGGGACCTGTTGGCCGGCCTGCGCAAGCAGGGCATCACCATTTTAGTATCCACACCCTATATGGACGAAGCCATGCGATGCCAGAGAATAGCACTGATTAACGGTGGCAGAATTATGGAAATCGATACCCCTCGGGCTCTTATGGAGCGTTATCGCTTGCCCTCGATAGAAGATGTGTTCATACATCTAATGGGGGGAGCTGATATGCACTTCGATTTTAGCCAGCACATAAGGCCAGAAGATGAAAAAGCCATCAATGTCAGAGATTTGACAAAAAAGTTTGGTGATTTTACAGCAGTGAACCATATCACATTCTCTGTGGAGAAAGGTGAGATATTCGGTTTTTTGGGTGCTAATGGCGCCGGAAAGACCACTGCCATACGCATGCTCTGCGGGCTCAGCTATCCCACCTCGGGCAGCGGTACTGTGGCTGGCTACGATATTACCAGCCAGGCAGAAGAGATCAAGAGGCACATAGGGTATATGAGCCAACGATTTTCTCTGTACGAAGATCTTTCGGTATGGGATAACATGCAATTATTTGGAGGGTTGTATGGGATGACCGGGGAGCAAATCGAGGCTCGTGGCACAAAATTGCTCAAGGACTTGAACTTCTACGCGCGGCGACACGAATTAGTGGCTGATATCCCCTTGGGATGGAAACAGAAGCTGGCTTTCACTGTGGCCTTGCTTCATCAGCCTGAGATAGTTTTTCTGGATGAGCCCACAGGCGGCGTGGATCCCATCGTTCGCCGACAATTCTGGGAACTGATTTACCAGACAGCGGCCCAGGGCGTAACGATTTTTGTCACAACCCATTATATGGACGAAGCAGAGTACTGCAACCGCATCAGCATCATGGTGGCTGGAAAAATCGAAGCATTAGACACGCCAGAAAATCTCAAGAAAAAGTTTAAGGTTGAGACTATGGATGAGGTATTCCGCATATTGGCCCGGGAAGGAGGCAGGCCATGAGACTTGCGCCCTTTATATACAAGGAGACTTTGCATGTGCTGCGCGATCGCCGCATGCTATTTGTGGTGCTTGCCATTCCGATAGTGCAAATGCTCCTTTTTGGCTTTGCTATCAGCACAGAGGTCAACAACATCAATGTGGCCATAGCCTACCAGCAATATGATGAGGATGTGCGCCAAGCCGTGGAGCGCTTGCATGCCAACCCATACACCACCGTAATTGGGGAAATTGACCAAAGCCAAGCGTATTCTACCTTGCAGAAGGGCTTGGCCGATGCGGTAGTGCTATTTCGTGATGGCAAGGATTTGCAAATTATCTCCGATGCCTCAAATCCTAACATAGCCCAATCCTCCACCGCCTATCTTCAGGCAATTATTTCCAACAGCGCTTCTCTTGGCACTGCCAACTTAGCAGATATCCATTACCTATACAATCCGCTTTTGAAGTCCGCGTATAATTTTGTGCCCGGCATCATGGGCATGCTTTTCCTTTTGGTGTGTGCATTGATGACAGCAGTGTCGATAGTAAGAGAGAAAGAAACGGGCACTATGGAGCTATTGCTTGTGTCGCCCGTGAAGCCCATTCAGATTATCATCAGCAAGATGGCTCCATTCTTCGCACTCTCATGCATCGACTTGGCATTGATACTCATCATAGGGCGATATTTGCTCGAAGTGCCTATGACAGCGGGCCTATGGCCAATTGTGCTGATGTCCCTTATTTATATCGTGCTTTCGCTGTCGTTTGGGCTGCTGGTTTCCACCTTTGCAAAGAGCCAGGTGATAGCGATGCTAATCTGCGGCATGGTGATGATTATGCCAGTGGTAATGCTATCGGGTATGATCTTCCCCACTGACAATCTCCCGATCATTCTGAAGCAAATCAGCTACATAGTGCCGGCGCGATGGTATATCGATGCTATGCGCAAGCTTATGGTTGAGGGCTTGGAGCTTAGCCTGGTCATAGATGACTTGGCAATCTTGTTGCTAATGACCGCAGCTTTCCTGGCTGTGGCGTTGAAAAAATTCAAAAACCGCCTGTAGCCATGAGGATACTATTAGTACTGTTACGAAAAGAGTTTAGGCAATTTTTCCACAATGCCTTTTTGCCAAAGCTGTGCCTGATGTTTCCGCTGATGGTAATGCTTATAATGCCCTTGGTAGCCAATCTTGAGGTGAGGGAGGTAGGCGTGGTGATTGTTGACCTTGACCACAGCCCTCTTTCTCGCCGGATAGCGGCAGATGTGACAGCATCCGAATACCTCAATCTCTATTCTTATGCTGACAGTTACGAGCAGGCATTGGAAATAGTGGAGCAAGGCAATTCTGATGTGATACTTGAGATTCCGAGCGGATATTATGAGGCCCTGCTAATGGGCACTCCCCTCACTCTTAACCTCTCGGCCAACTCTGTCAATGCCACTAAGGGCACGATGGGAGCTCAGTATTTGCAGGCTGTCCTCACCAAGGATGTGGCAGAATATGCCCCGCAGGGCATGGCTGCTGAGATTAAACCTTCAGTTGAGGTATCTACTTTAAATTTATTTAATCCCACTTTAAATTATAAGCACTTCATGATTCCGGCTCTCATGATTATGCTGATAGTGATGCTGTGCGGGTTCCTGCCAGCGCTCAATATCGTGGGAGAGAAAGAAACGGGTACGATAGAGCAGATCAATGTGTCGCCAATTAGCCAACTCACATTCACATTAGGCAAAATCATCCCATACTGGATTATAGGCTTGGTGGTGCTCACGATAGCTGTAATCGTAGCCTGGTTAGTGTACGGGCTCACGCCTCGCGGAGGCCTGCTGACATTATATTCTGCCACGTGCCTCTTTATCATAGTGATGAGCAGCATGGCAGCCATATTCGCCAACTTCAGCAGCAACATGCAACAGGTAATGTTTGTGATGTACTTCTTCGTGATGGTCTTTATCCTGATGAGCGGATTGCTGACCCCTGTGGCTTCAATGCCGGTATGGGCGCAGAATGTGACCTATGCCATCCCGCCTCGATATTTTGTGGATATAATGAGAGCCACATATCTGCGGGGCGCATCCATTTCTGACCAGTGGCAATGGTTTGCCATACTGGGGGCCTATGCCTTTGCTTTCGCCGCAGCGGCAATTCTCACATATCGCAAGCAACAATAAGGCTGGTGAAATAGCACGCAGCCTTACTGCAGCACGGCTGAAACCTCTTTGAAGGCGTAAGTGCGGAAATTGCCTCCCTGGGTGGCTAATGTCAAGTGGCCCGTTGGGGCTATGGCGGCAATTCGCGCCTCGAAATCTTGGCCGGAGAGATTGTCGTGATAAGGCCAGAATCCCTCGCCTCGCCACATCATAAAGCGATAGCGGGCAGCGAGTGTAGTGGGATCGGGGCTGGCTTCGTACTCGTCAAAATCATTTACAATCTGAGTGACAAAGTACTCAAGCAGGTCATCGAGGTCGTACTGCAGTCCTGTGATTTGAGACATAGACACGGGATTAGGCGCATCCGATTCGAAATGATTCTGATTCACATTAATGCCTATCCCGATTATTGACTGAGAGATGGCCGGACCGTTGAGAGTATTCTCGATAAGAATGCCACAGATCTTCTGGTCACGGAAATAGATGTCGTTAGGCCACTTTATATGGATGTCAGTGGTGCACAGCTTGGCGCGAAGCACCTTTACTACAGCTATCGATACAATCTGCAGCAGCTCAAATTGATGAGAGGCCACGATCGTGGAGGGGCGGAGAAGCACCGAAAAGGTGAGGTTCTTCCCCGGCTCCGATTCCCAGTGATTACCCCTTTGACCACGCCCTGAGGTCTGTGAATGGGCAGCCAAGGCAGTGCCGTGTTCGAATTTCTTAGCCGAAGCTGCAAGCAGCGTGTTGGTCGATTCGGCAAAATCGACATATACGATCGTACACATTGAATTAGGTTATGATAATGTCGCGTGATTGGTCCTCATTGACTTTGATATTGACTTTTACGGTGTCATCTGGCAGGATGTCCTCAATACGTTCGGGCCATTCCAAAAAGCATAGAGCCCCTGAGTCGAAATAATCTTCAGCCCCAATGTCGAAAGCCTCTTCAAGATTTTTAAGCCGATAGAGGTCAAAGTGGTAAATGAGCTCAGCCGTGGTGGATGAGCGGTATTCGTTGATAAGTGAGAATGTGGGTGATGAAATTTCGTCATCTTCAACCCCCAGAGCACGGCAGAGCTCAGCGATCAGAGTGGTTTTGCCAGCTCCCATCTGGCCATAGAAGGCATAGACGGTGGCATCGCCCATGGATTCTACGAACTCCTTGGCGGCAGCAGGCAAAGCTTCAAGATTAGGCACATGGATAGTTTTCATGCGTTATGATTTTGGCGTAAGGGTTACAAGAGGCACCAGCATTTCCTCCATAGAGATGCCTCCATGCTGGAAGGTGCCAGTGTAATATTGCACATAGTAATTATAATTATTGGGATAGGCGAAGAAATCTTCTCCAGTGGCAAAGATGTATGCCGAAGAAATGTTGGGAGAGGGCAGGCCGGCTGTCTCAGGCTTGCGCAGGTCGTACACTTGACGCTGGGGATAGTTGAGGTTCTTTCCTACTTTGTAGCGCAGATTGGTGTTGGTGTTCTTGTCGCCCACCACCTTGATGGGCTTTTCCACTCTGATAGTGCCATGGTCAGTGGTAAGCACGATTTTGTGGCCACGCTCGCCAATGCGGCGCAGTAAATCGAGGATAGGCGAATGGCGGAACCAGGACTCAGTGATGGAGCGGTAAGCGGCATTTGTGGCGGCCAACTCTCGGATCATTTTGCTCTCAGTGCGCGCGTGTGACAACATATCTATGAAATTCACCACTATGACGTTCAGATCATTATCTTCCAATTGTCGCAAATCCCGCAGGAGCTTTTCGCAGGCCAGAGAATCGTTTAGCTTGTTGTATGAGAATCGGCACTGGCGCCGGTACCGCTCGAAAAGAGTGGCAATAAGAGGGGACTCATTTATGTTCTTGCCTTCTTCGGAGTCTTCGTCGACCCATAGGTCGGGGAACATTTTTTCAATTTGCAGAGGCATTAGTCCGGAGAATATGGCATTGCGCGCATACTGGGTAGCGGTAGGCAGGATTGAGGCGTAAATCTCTTCCTCGAAGGCGAATGTATCAGAGAGCAGAGGCTTGATAGTGCGCCATAGGTCGAGGCGGAAATTGTCAATGACTACAAAGAATACCTTCTCTTTTTTGTCAAGCAAAGGGAATATTCTCTTAGGCATCAGCTGAGGCGAAAGCAGGGGAGCCGCGTCGGTAGGCCCTTGGGGAGAGACCCAAGAGTCGTAATTTCTCTTAATAAACTTGGCGAACTCCTGATTTGCCTCATCGCGCTGCATCTGCAGCAGTTGGTCCATATTGGTGTCGGTGGAGGCCAGCTCCATCTCCCAATACACCAATTTGGAATACAGGTCGCGCCAATCATCAAGTGAAGCAGCCGTATTGATCAGGGTGGCAATGCTGTTGAATTCTTGGCGGTAATCAGTAGTAGCCTGCTGGCTCACAAGCTGTTCGCTGTGGAGGAGCTTTTTTATTGTGAGTAGTATCTGGTTGGGATTGACGGGCTTTATCAGGTAATCGGCTATTTTGTTGCCCAAGGCCTGATCCATAATGTTTTCTTCCTCGCTCTTAGTGATCATCACCACCGGCAACTCTGGGCGGTCCTGCTTGAGCTGGGACAGAGTTTCCAATCCCGTAAGGCCCGGCATGTTCTCGTCCAAGATTGCCAGGTCTATGGTGGGATCCTGCGCAGTGATGTCCAATGCATCACGGCCATTGTTGGCAGTGATTACATTGTAGCCTTTGTTGCGCAAGAAGAGCAGGTGAGGCTTGAGCAAGTCAATCTCATCATCGGCCCACAGTATGTTGTGCTTATTGTTGATCACTTAGTCCAGGGAATCTTTGTTAGACTATGAAAAGGTGGATGAACAGAATGTTGTTAGGAATATCCATGCACCCCTTATGCAAAGTTAAGAAATTAAAGTCACAAAATCCTAACAAATTGTCAAAAAACTTACTTAATTTAACTTTTATTTAGATAGGATTAGGCTCAAAGGTTAGTTTTTATTGAGTCTCCTATTACAAGCAGATATCGTATTTCGGGTAAAGCCTTAAGCATCGCTACAGCCGAATCAGCTGGCATGGCCATGGCCGATGTAGCCAATGCGTCAGCCAGAGCGCAAGTCGGGGCCACAATGGTGGCGCTCAGAGTAGAGGTCAGGGCTGGATATCCAGTGCGAGTGCTGATGGTGTGATACACAAGACTGTCGCCCAAGATATGATTGTTGCGATAGTTGCCGCTGGTAGCTATGCAGCAGTCAGTGAGAGATAGCACAGTGAGCTGCTCGTGAGCAGTGGCATCTGTGGAGGGAGCGTCCACTTGGATGCGCCAGTCTTCACCTCGGGGGTTTTTGCCTGCCAAAGCCATTTCGCCGCCAATCTCCACCAAGTAATCATGGCATCCGTTTCTCTCCAGCATTTCAGCTATCCTATCCACACCAAATCCCTTGGCAATGGCTGAGAAATTGAATTCAGTGGTCGGGGACTTTTTGTGCAAAGTCCCGGTGGGGCTAAGGGTGCACTGAAGTATGCCCACGCTTGACAAGGCGCTGTCAATCAGATCTCTTGACGGCATAGAGTCAGAGCCTGGCTTGTAACCAAAGCCCCAAATATTGATCAGTGGCGAGATAGTGGGGTCAAATGCTCCACTGCTTATGCTGCATGCCATCTGAGAGAGGCGGAATATTTCTTGGAACCAGAGGTCAGAGACCAAGGTGTCGCCGCGATTTATTCGGCTGACTGCAGACTCTTTATTGAAGGGTGAAAGCGAAGCGTCCACCAGCCTCATCTGATGCAAAATGGAGTCGTTGAGATCTGGGGCTGATTTGTAGGTTATGTGGTAAGTAGTGCCCCAAGTGGCTCCGGCCACAGTGCGATATTCCCCCCGGGCGCAACCCGAAAGGATAAAGAATCCCACGCAAATAATAAGCAATAATTTTTTCATGCCACTTGCACAGGAATGCCCGTCGCTGCCATTATTTGGGCAGCGATGAGGTCGAGTTCGCTCTTGGGTACTTTCTCTAAGCTTTGCTCCGGTGTCTTGCGATTTATAGAATAGATCATTATTTCGCGAGGCTTAATCTTTTGATAAGCCTCAATCAGGGCCTGAATCTCTTCTGGCGTGGTGTTGTCCACTTTCGCGCCGTCATGTTTGCCCCGGGTGAACATTGTCTGGATAATTCCGGTGCCGGCAAAATGCTTTAGCTCGCGGATGGCCTTTGCGCAGGTGAAGGCTGGGGAATTTGGGCGATTGAGGCGGCGCATGGTCTCATCCACAGCGCTGTCGAGCTTCAGGATGTTATTATCCACTTTCAGGAGGGCCCGCACTATATCTTCCTTGTGGATCATGGTGGAGTTGGTGAGCACGCTCACCTTAGCCTGCGGATAGTATTTGTCGCGCAGCGCGATCACATCGTCGACCACTCCGGAGAAATCTGGGTGAAGAGTGGGCTCACCATTGCCGGAAAAGGTGATTACATCGAGAGGCGCGCCTTGCGCATGCATCTCAGCAAGCTTAGCCTCCAAGGCAGCGGCCACTTCCTGGCGCGAAGATATGCCCGTGGTGCCAGGCCCCTGCTCGTTGTATCCGGCCTCGCAATAGAGACAGTTGAAAGTGCACACCTTGCCATCGTTGGGCATAAGGTTTACTCCCAGGGATGTGCCCAAGCGGCGTGAATGGATGGGCCCGAAGATGGTATCGTGGAATAGTACTGTTTGCATTCTCTGAATATTATTAGGGGACATGGTTTGCAAAATTAATAACAAATTCGTGAACTGTGTAGATTTTTTGTGAGATTATTTATCTTTCTTTTAAAGATAATTGTTAAATTTGCATGTTTAAGTGTTACTTTTTTATTGACCATAAACCCTCAGCATATGACAAAGATTTTTACTCTGCTTCTCTCCATGAGCCTTGGCATGACAGCCCTGGCAGCCAATCCTACAAAGGCTCCCGTGGATGGCTATCCCGATTTCGCCATGGGCGGCGACTTGTCGTGGACCACGCGCATAGTTGACGGCAACATCTACACATACTATTTGGGCAATACCATAGCCTCAGACCAAATCACCACAATCCCTGAAATGGTTTATGACCATGGTTTCGATGCTGTGCGTCTGCGTGTGTGGGTGGATCCCAGCGCCAATTCGATTATTTGCGGCAATGACAATTGGGAATTCAATATAGGCTCCAGCACCTTTAATTGCACTTCCACCCATGGCTATTGCGGCACCGATGATTTGGTGGCCTTAGCCACAACATTCGCCAATCAGGGGGCTCGCATCATGGTGGCATTCCACCTGTCCGATACCTTTGCTGACCCGGCTCGCCAGTTCATACCCACCGCGTGGCAAGATTGCACCACTATCGAGGAGTGGGTGAAAAAAGCATCAGAATATGTGGCCGGGGTGCTCCAAAAGCTGTATGATGCCAATGTGAATGTGGCCTGGGTGCAGATTGGCAATGAGACACGCACGGGAATGTTGAAATACAAGCTGCCCACCACTTCTGGCGCCACTGTCTCTCAGGCTGACCTCAACTGCGAGATTAGCACATCCAACACCACTGGCACCAAGAATTTCATCAGCGTATTCAATGCTTGCGCCACAGCAGCCAAGAGCATCTATCCCAATGCCAAGACGCTAATCCATCTTGACAGCGGCGATGAATGGAGCAAGATTAACTGGACTCTCAACACACTCAAGTCGCAAGGCTTTTCTTCAGACTATTGCGATATGATAGGCTTGTCGCTCTATCCATGCCCCGAACAGAAAACCTCAGCATGGCAGACACGTACTGATAAATGCTTGGAGACAATTGAAAAGGTGTATGACACCTACGGCTATCGCACGATAATATGTGAAATAGGCATGAACAATGAGTGGACCAGTGACAGCGAAAATGCCACTCAGGCTCAAGGCATAGCCCTTTGCAATGCCGATGTGGCTGACTTTACACAATATCTGATTGACAATCTGCGCGAGAAAGAAAGCACCTGCGATGGCTTCTTCTATTGGGAGCCGGAGGTTGATTATCTTGATGAGTATAAAATGGGCGCATGCGTGTCAGCCAATCCCGGCTCAAGCTGGCCTCGCGACAAAGTCACTGCCAACGACTATTGGGCTACCGTGAAGGATAACTCAACTTTTCCGGCTGGAGGTCTCACCGACTATGAGCACGCTGGAATCGCCGGCGTAGAGATTGACAATACAGATGCCCCCATTCACTATTACAATCTTCAGGGCATCGAAGTGAACCAACCTCAGAAAGGCTTCTTTATCAAGCGCCAAGGCTCCAAGTCCGAGAAAGTAATCTTGAGATAATGGGCAAAAACAAACTGCGCAAGTTCGCGGAAATGGAGCAGATGGGCTGCGTGCTCCAGTACCCGTATGCCGTGGTGCGCGCCGAGGGAGGTTTCCCGCTGCGCGGCAAATGGCATGAACGCTTTGGCAACAATAATCCCATAGTGCTGGAGCTTGGCTGCGGCAAGGGCGAATATACAGTGGGATTGGCTCGCTTGTTCCCCGACAAGAACTTCATAGGCATTGACATAAAGGGAGCCCGCATGTACACCGGGGCAAAGATCGCGGAGGAGGAAGGGCTCAGAAATGTAGCCTTCTTGCGCACTTCGATTGAGCTCCTTCCAGCCTTTTTCACTCCCGGCGAGGTGTCAGAGATATGGATCACATTCCCTGACCCTCAGATGAAGAAGGTGCGCAAGCGCCTTACGGCCACCAACTTCCTTGAACTGTATCGCCATGTATTGAAAGATGAAGGCTTAGTGCATCTCAAGACCGACAGCCCCTTCCTATATGCCTACACAGATGCCATGCTCAAAGCTTCCGGCATCGCTGCGCAGTACAATGTGGATAATCTCTATGGGGACAATCCGGACATCAACAATCTGAGGCCCTTGATTCCCATACCCAATATGCGCACTCACTATGAGCAGCAATGGCTTGAGCGCGGGCTCACTATTAAATTTCTCTCCTTCCCCTTGAGCGCTTCCGACAAGCTCGTGGAGCCAGACATTGAAATAGAGCCTGACACTTATCGCAGTTACTCGCGTCGCAGCCCTCAGTATAAATAACACAACACAACAATGACACTTTATCCCAATCTCATATTAGATGCTTTGCGCACTGTGAAATACCCTGGCAAGGGCAAAGACATCGTGGAGCTCGGCATGGTGGAGGACGACATGCGCATTGATGGCAATCGCGTGGAGTTCTCTCTGATCTTCGATAAGCCCAATGACCCCTTTATGAAATCCATAGTGAAGGCGGCCGAGACTGCTATCCTTACCTTTGTGGACAAAGATATCGACATAAAGGGCAATATACATACTAAAACACGCATGCAGCAAGCCGCGCAGGCTCCAAAGCGGGCCATCCTGCCCGGAGTGAAAAATATCATTGGCATTTCCTCGGGCAAAGGCGGAGTGGGGAAGTCCACTGTGGCTGCCAACTTGGCAGTAGCCTTGGCTCGTGAGGGATACAAGGTAGGGCTTCTGGATGCTGATATCTTTGGACCATCGGTGCCTAAGATGTTCGGTTGCGAAGATGCCCAGCTCTATATGCACGAGGTGGATGGCCATCAGATGATTATCCCCGAAGAGCGCTACGGCGTGAAGCTCCTCTCAATCGGCTTTTTGGTCAACACCAACGATGCCATGGTATGGCGCGGGGCTATGGCCTCGAGAGCCCTAAATCAGCTAATCGAAGACGGCGACTGGGGCGAGCTGGATTATTTTCTGATTGATATGCCACCGGGCACCAGCGATATTCACCTCACTTTGGTGCAGACCCTGGGCATCACAGGAGTGGTAATCGTGAGTACCCCGCAGGAGGTGGCTTTAGCCGATGCTCGACGCGGCATAGCAATGTTCACAGGCGATAAGGTGAATGTGCCAGTGCTCGGCATTGTGGAAAATATGGCTTGGTTCACCCCGGAGGCGCACCCCGAGGAAAGATATTACATCTTTGGCAACGGCGGCGCGCAGCGCTTGGCTGAAGAGCTGAATGTGCGCTTATTAGCTGAGATACCATTGGTGGCAGCTGTGGGAGAACACAGCGACAGCGGCGAACCGATTGCGTTGGGCGATACTATGTCGGCTCAGGCATTCATGCACTTGGCTCATGAGGTGATAGATGCGGTGGAGACACGTAACCAGATGCTCCCTCCCACAAGGAAAGTGGAAGTCAAGAATCAGTAGAAATACAAAATACGAGGTACGAAAAAAATAATATAAAGATAAGAATTATAAGATAAGAGATGAAGATACTTGTAATCAATGGACCTAACCTGAATCTTTTGGGTAAGCGCCAACCTGAGATATACGGCCATGACACACTTGCGGATATTGCCGAGCGCGTAGATGCTGTGTTCGGCTCACAAGCAGAAATCACTTGGTGGCAAAGCAACCACGAGGGCGAAATCATCGACCGGCTGCATGCTGCGGGCTATGGCAAGGAAAAGATAGATGGCATAGTGCTCAATGCCGGGGCCTACACTCATACTTCTCTGGCTCTTGCAGATGCCATTGCGGCCATTCCGGTGCCGGTGGTGGAGGTGCACCTGAGCAATATATTCTCGCGCGAAGAGATACGCCATCGCTCTCTGATAGCCCCTGTATGCTGCGGATCTATCAGCGGCTTTGGCTGGCACAGCTATCTGCTGGCAGTGGAGGCCTTGCTCATGAAAAAAGCTGATTAAACAAAAAGCGCCGAAGAGGTGTTGTAAAAATATGTGTTAAAACTATTTTTAGAGACGTAATTATGAAAAAGTTGTTACTTTCAATCGCTGTTGTAGCTATGGCTATGACCGCATGCACCAGCAAAGCCGACAAGGCTGCTGAGGAAGCTGCTGAGGCTCAATCTACTGAGATTACCAGCGCACTTGACAAAGCCACCTCTGAGACAGAGGCACAGGATATCGTAACCAAGGCTCAAGACTATGCCAATCAACTTATCAAGGAAGGCAAGCTCCAGGAAGCCAAAGATTATCTGGATGAGATTGCTCCGGTGGTAAAGGAAAAATATCCTAAGCTCTCTGACATTGTAGAAAAGGCTCAGAAGGCTGTTGCCGTAGCCGTGGCTGCCACTGACTCCACCGCTACCGCTGCTAAGGAAGCTGCCAAGGAAGCTGCCGACTCAGCCAAGGAAGCTGTAAAGGATGCTGCCAAGCAGGCTGTTGACTCAGCCAAGACAGCCGCTACTGAAGCTGCCTCCAAGGCAGCCAGCGATGCAGTAAACAAGGCTGCTGACAAGGCTCAGGATGCACTTAAGAACGCCCTGAATAAGTAAATCAACCAAATGGGATTTGGATAGAGGGATTCATCCCTGATTCAAATCCCATTTTTTATCCTGTAATCCAATATGAATCCGAAATGAAGAAACTGGTAATATCTACAGGTGCTGGCATGAGCGCTGAAAGCGGCATCAGCACATTCCGCGATGCTGGAGGCCTATGGGAGAACTATCCCGTGATGGATGTGGCCAGCGCCGACGGCTTTCGCCGCAACCCAAAATTGGTGCATGAGTTCTATAACGCGCGTCGCAAAGACTTGCTGAAAGCGCAGCCAAATGCGGGCCACAAGGCCATCGTCGATCTGGAGAAAAACTTTGAGGTGTATGTGATTACCCAAAATGTTGACGACCTCCACGAGCGTGCCGGGAGCAAGCAGGTGCTGCATCTCCATGGCGAGTTGATGAAAGTGCGCGCACTCGATAATGACGAGAAGGTATATCAGCTCAAGCCCGGTGCGATTGAGACCACTCCGGATACCATAATCGACGGCCATCATGTGCGCCCTCATATCGTATTCTTCCAGGAGGCGGTGCCCAACTTCGAGCCCGCTACCGAGCTGGTGCGCGAGGCCGACATATTTGTGATCATAGGCACCTCGCTTCAGGTGTACCCGGCGGCTGCTCTGCTGCAATATGTGCGTCCGGGGACTCCCGTTTATTACATTGACCCAAAGCCCGCTGCCGTGCCTCCTTTTGTTCATGTCATTCCTTATGGAGCCGGTGAGGGCATGAAGAAACTTAAAGAAATTCTCCTGAAAGATTAACCCCTAACCACCTTGCATACAAAGGTCCGCAAGCGGACCTTCTCCGTCCTCGGAGGAGGTCCGCTTGCGGGCCTCCCCGTCAACCCGTTACCGCCAACCTTTTTGGTGGTGTGGAGGAAAAGTGGTAACTTTGCATCATCAAACGAAAAAGGAAGATGGAACAGCATAAGCATCTCACTGGCCTTACCCAGGCTCAAGTGCTGGAAAGCCGACAAAAATATGGAGCCAATGTGCTCACTCCGCCGGAGAAGGTGCCAGTATGGAAACTATTCTTGGAGAAATTCCAAGACCCGATGATTATAATCTTGCTGATAGCCGGCGTGCTCTCAATCGGCATCTCGTGCTATGAGTATTGGGGCTTAGGCCATGGCTTCGGTGTATTCTTCGAGCCAATGGGAATATTCATCGCAATTCTATTAGCCACGGGTCTGGCTTTCTTTTTCGAGCAAAAAGCAGATAAGGAATTTAATTTGCTCAATCAAGTCAATGATGACGAGCCCATAAAAGTGCTTCGCGAAGGCAACACTATAGAGATACCAAAAAAAGATGTGGTGGTGGGCGACATAGTAATGCTCAGCACTGGCGATGAAGTGCCCGCGGATGGCGAACTTTTAGAGGCTGTAAATCTTACTATGGATGAGAGTACGCTCACTGGCGAACCCTCATGCCACAAGAGCATTCATCCCGACGATTTCGATTCTGAGGCAACCTATCCTACCAACTATGTGCTGCGCGGCACCAAAGTCATGGAGGGCCATGGGATTTTCCAAGTGGCCAAGGTGGGAGATGCCACAGAGAATGGCAAGGTCTTTGAAGAGGCTCAAATAGACGACAATGTAAAGACTCCCCTCACTGAGCAGCTTGACGGCCTGGGCAAATTCATCACACGCGCCAGCTACTCCGTAGCAGCCCTGATTATCGTTGGCCGCTGCATAATGTACTACTTCGACCCGGCCTTTGGCGGATTTCTGACCCTCGATTTTGGAGCATATTTCCTGAATACGCTGATGATAGCAGTGGCCCTTATAGTGGTATCGGTGCCCGAAGGCTTGCCTATGGCGGTGACAATGAGCTTGGCATTCAGCATGAGGCGCATGCTCCAGACCAATAACTTGGTGCGCAAGATGCACGCCTGCGAGACCATGGGAGCCACCACAGTGATTTGCACTGATAAGACTGGAACTCTGACCCAGAACCAGATGCAAGTGGCCGAGGCTAACTTCTATCTTAGAGAGCCGGCAATAGTAGAAGAGGGAATTGCCGTAAACTCTACAGCTACACTCGACCTTTCTGGCGACAAGCCCAAGGCACTTGGCAATCCCACCGAGGGAGCCCTGCTGCTTTGGCTTCATGGCAAAGGAGTGGATTATCTTAAACTCCAAGAGGCTGCTCCCCACTTAGCTGAAATTCCTTTCAGTACAGAGCGCAAATATATGGCCACTATAGTGCAATCGCCAATTACTGGCAAACCTACTCTCTATGTGAAAGGTGCGCCGGAGATTGTGCTTGGGCTTAGCAAGAATGTCGCTGGTGGCGTGTCGCGCGATGATATCGCCAAGCAGTTGTTAGGATACCAAACCCAGGCTATGCGCACATTGGGCTTTGCTTACCAGGTGCTTGATGAGGCCGAAGGTGTGATTGAAGGCAACCAGCTTAATGCTGACAATCTCACCTTCGAGGGCATAGTGGCCATCTCAGATCCTGTGCGCGCAGATGTGCCGCAGGCTGTAAAAGAATGTCTTGATGCTGGAATTAACATCAAGATAGTCACTGGCGACACCCCAGCCACGGCGCGCGAAATAGGCCGCCAGATAGGGCTGGTGCAACCCGCTGATGGCGATGAATGCATAATTACGGGCCCGGAGTTTGCCGCGCTCGATGATGACAATCTGAAGCGGCGAGTAGGAAAAATCAAGGTCATAGCTCGCGCACGGCCTGGCGATAAGAAACGGCTTGTGGAGACCCTCCAAGGCCAAAATGAAGTGGTAGCTGTCACTGGCGATGGCACCAACGATGCTCCTGCGCTCAATGCCGCGCATGTCGGCCTTTCTATGGGCGATGGCACCTCGGTAGCCAAGGAGGCCAGCGACATCACGATTGTCGATAATTCATTCACTTCAATAGGCCGGGCTGTGATGTGGGGCCGCTCTCTGTACCAGAATATCCAGCGCTTCATCCTGTTCCAGCTCACGGTGAATGTAGCAGCATGCCTCATAGTGTTGGCCGGGGCCTTTATGGGCACAGAAAGCCCGCTGACTGTGACACAGATGCTTTGGGTCAACTTGATTATGGATACCTTCGCGGCTATGGCTTTGGCCTCGCTGCCGCCCTCAGAGAGGGTGATGAAAGACAAGCCTCGCGACCGCCGCGCCTTTATAATCACCCGTAAAATGTGGGCTGACATAATCACTGTGGGTGGCCTGTTCTTCTTCCTATTGTTAGGGCTTCTGTACATATTTGAGCATAGCGACATCACATGCCTTACACAGCTCGTTGGGCTGAAGCTTGGAGAAAAGGGACCTCTTACGCCTTATGAGCTGAGCCTGTTCTTTACGATCTTCGTGTTCTTGCAGTTCTGGAATATGTTCAATGCTCGCGCTTTCTCCTCCCATGGCAGCGCCTTCGCTCTGCATAACTGCGGAGGTTTCGAACTAATAGCGTTGATAATTTTGGTGGGCCAGATCCTGATTGTTACCATCGGAGGCCAATTCTTCAATGTCACTCCGCTGCGGCTGCTGGATTGGGTGATTATCATCGTCTCTACCTCGCTGGTGCTATGGATAGGAGAGATCATACGCATATTTAAGAGATAAGTCTAAAGGGCAGCAAAATTGGTTAATTCTTCGTATGCCGTTGTGGATTGTATGAAAATTATGTAATTTTGCGATGTGATGGCAATTCAGTGAAAAGGTTGTTGCTCATAATATCATTCATCGTAGGCAGCCTGGGAGCATTCCTGGGCCAAGCACAGATTGTGGGCGCACCGGGCCAGGAGCTAAATGCTGACAGCATAAAACGCGACTTTGAGAACCAGCCTTATTTTGGCCTCTATAAAGACAACTATTTTATTTTTGGGCCCCCTATAGGCAAAAGAGCTAATAGCCACAACACCAATATAAAATTCCAGATTTCTGTGGCCCAGCGCCTGACCAAGAGCGTGTTGCCATGGGGCACTTATCTGTATCTGTTCTATACGCAGAAAGTATTCTGGAATGTGCTGGAGAACTCCATGCCGATGACCGATCTCAACTTCAATCCGGGCATAGGCTTGGCAAAGCCGCTCTTCGTGCGCGGCCGCTACATCGGCAAGCTCACATTTGTGATAGAGCATGAGAGCAATGGCAAGGACGGAGATGCATCTCGCTCCTGGAACAAGATCTCCTTGGGAGGGAGCTTCATGGTGGATCCCAACCTGATGGTGCATGGCAAATTCTGGATACCGATCGTGGATGGGGCCAACAACAAGGATATCCTTGATTACAGCGGTATCTATCAGACGGGCGTGCAAGTGATGTCAACAAATCGTCGCTTCAATGGGTCAGTGACATTGGTAAAGCGCAAGGGGTGGAATTTGAATTACAACACGATAGTCGAGCTGGGCATGCGCATGTGGCGCAACGCCAATGAATATTTCTTTATACAGTACTACAACGGTTATGGCGAGGGAATGCTCGACTATAAAGTGTTTCAGACTCAGATACGCTTCGGCATCCAGATCAAGCCCCAACTCTTTTCAGATTATTAAACAGGCTCTTAAACAGGCCCTAAAAAATTTTTTGAAAAAAATTCTTTTCGATAGCAGTGGGTTGAGAAAATTGTGCTAACTTTGTGGTTACGATAATTGTTGTTACAATTACATAACCCCTAACACTACGCATTTATGAGGACTAAATACCAGAGAGTGCTGCTAAAGCTGAGCGGTGAGTCGCTGATGGGCAGCCAGAACTACGGCATTGACACCAACAAACTCAACGAATACGCGCGCCAAATCGCTGCCATAGTCAACGAGGGCATCCAAGTGGGCATTGTAATTGGCGGAGGCAACATTTTCCGAGGCCTTTCTGGTGCATCCAAGGGTTTTGACCGGGTAAAGGGAGACCAGATGGGAATGCTGGCAACCGTAATCAACTCCTTGGCCCTAAGCAGCGCGCTACAGGCTTGCGCTTGTAGCAGCACTGTGCTCACCGCCACCAATATGTATCCAATCGGAGAGTATTTCTGCAAGTGGAGAGCCACACGAGCTATGGACAAGGGCCAGGTGGCTATTATGGCTGGCGGCACAGGCAATCCCTTCTTTACAACCGACACTGGAGCCGCTCTTCGCGCAATCGAGGTAGAGGCCGACGTGATGCTCAAGGGCACTCGCGTGGACGGCGTATATACAGCTGACCCGGAGAAAGATCCCAATGCCAAGAAGTATGATGAGATTACATATCAAGAGGTGCTTAATCAGGGCCTGCGTGTGATGGATCTCACAGCTACAGCCCTGTGCAAGGAGAACTCTATGCCTATCATAGTATTCGACATGGATACCCCGGGCAATCTCGCAAAGGTAGTGCATGGCGAAAACATTGGCACCCTGGTCTATTAACCGAAAACTGAAAACCGAAAACCGAAAACTGAAAACTGAAAACTGAAAACCGAAAACCATATCATGATTGACGTAAAGACTTACATTGACCCTGCCGAAGAGAATATGGAAATGGCAGTGGCCTATCTGGATGACGCACTTGCCCATATCCGCGCTGGCAAGGCTAATCCGAAGATTTTGGATGCTATCCGTGTGAATTACTATGGAAGCCAGGCTCCGATTTCCAATGTGGCTAACATCTCTGTGCCAGATGCTCGCACCATCACCATCACTCCCTGGGAGAAAGCTATGTTTAAGGAGATTGAGAAAGCTATTCTGAACTCATCGCTTGGCATCACCCCGGAGAACAACGGCGAGGTTATTCGCATCAACATCCCTCCATTGACCGAGGAGCGCCGCAAGCAACTTGTTAAGGAGTCAAAGGCTGAGGCCGAGCAGGCTAAGGTGAGTGTGCGCAATGCGCGCCGCGAAGCTATTGAGGGCCTGAAAAAAGCTATCAAGCAGGGGCTTTCCGAGGATGTAGAGAAAGATGCTGAGGCCTCAGTGCAGAAGCTTCACGACAAATATCTCAAGAAGATCGACGAGCTTTTCGCCGCCAAAGAAAAAGAAATACTCACGGTATAAATTATACCCAGGAAATAGGCTCTGGATAGGCCGCAATTTCAAAGTGGAGCTTGGCGATGCCCAGGTCAATGTGGGTGTATCCCACAAGAGAGGGCAGTCGTCGGGCTCGCACTTTATTGCCCTCTACATATTCGAAATAGAACTTCTGCTGGTTGATAGCAGTGGGAGCCAACAAGGCCGCATCAACAGCGCGAGCAAACCAGTCAGGTGTGCTGGAGCTTACGTTGCTCACCTGCTGGGGTGTTTTGATTTTATGGCTTGAACCTTGGGTCGCCCCATATCCAATTGCTATGTAGCACACTATCTTTTCACCAGGCTCAAGCGCATAGGTGTTGGGAATCTTGGAATAGCTAAGGCCAACCCAGCATGTGTTAAGTCCAAGAGACTGTGCCAATAGCACCAGCTGCTCGCCGTAGAATCCAGCTCGCTCTTTTAGTGTGTCATCCTTTGGCCCTGCCACTACAAGATAATTTTCCACTCCGTGGAAAGAGCCGTAAGCGAAAATCCCCTTGAAAGCGCGAGGCTCATCCTGTATAAGCTGTATGTGGAGGCGGCCAGTGGCGTTGATGTCATCTATTTTGGCTTGGAGGGCTTTGACTTTCTTTGGCTCCAGAGGCTTGTGGAGGTAGCTGCGCACCGAGTGGCGGGCTGATATGGCTTCGAGTGGGGTCATAAGGCAAATTTTTCTCCAAAGTTACGCTTTTTTATTGAAATACCGATAATTGTGTGTAAATTTGTGGAAATTAATTTTTCGAGAAATCCCATTATGAACATAAGCATCGATATCGCCGAGCTCTACCATGCCCTGGATCGGACACCTGCCAACCAAAACATAATGCTCTCTGGGCGCCATGGCATAGGCAAATCAGAGATACTCACGGACTTTTGCAGGTGAGCCAGTTTGTTAAAAAAACGCGGATGAAACCAAATTCATGCAGATGCAATCAACAAATCTGCGTCCATTTGGTTCCATCTGCGGTTTTTACAAGTCCCATCATTCCAACGGCAGCAGTTTGAACAGCGGCGTGTGCTGCAACGCCAGCGCCTTGGCGTGTGCGAAGAAGATGCGGGCGCGCGCTGGCGCCTTGATCTCGGCCAACGGCGTGCCTCGCAACGGATCCAGGATCTGCGCCAGAAGTTGGCCTTTCTCCACGCTTTCCGGCGCCGTGGCGTGGCGCACGTAGATGCCTGCCACGGGGGCTTTGATTGTTACCAGCTGGCTTTCGCCGATCACCTGCGACTGCGGCTCCGCCTCTTTCGCGGGCTTGCACCGCAGCAGACCGGCGCGCGAAAGGAAGTCAAGGATCGCCTGCACCATCTGTTCGCACACCGCATCAGCCACCACACCGCACTGTCCCGCGTACAGCGACATCGCCTTTGTGCCCCACAGTTGCCAGTTGTAATTAAGCAATGTGGTGTCGTAAGGGCGCGGCGTGCGCAGCAATGTGTAGGGAAGTCCCAGCAACGCCGCCGCCTCCAGATCCTGATAGCCCGTGTCCACGAGGCGCACATGCGGGATAAACTCGCCCGGCATGTAGAAACTGGCCAGTTGCAGGCCGTAGGTGTAGCCCTCCAACTGCTTGAAAAGCTGGGCGGCGATGCGTTGCGTCGTCTCGCCCAGGTCATAGCCGGGGAACATCCGGTTGATGTCCGTGTTGTCCAAGGCCCAGAACCGTTTCTCGATGTTCATGGAAAAGGGGTTGGCCGAGGGAATCACGGTGATTCTTTTGCCGGGCACAAGGAGTCCCGCAGCCTCCAGTTCGTCCAGCCGCCGCGCCACCTGCGAGACGATGTACAGCTGTTGTACCTCGTCGCCACGCATCGCGCCGACGATGGCCGCGGCCTTCTCGCCGCTGCCGAAGTGCAGGGCATGTATGCGGAACGTGTCGCGCATGGGCGACGCCATGTTCATGATGATCTCGTCTGTCATAGTCGTTTAAAGTTTGTGGATGCGCGCGATCAGCGATCCTTCGTAGACCACGGGATAGGCGCGGATGGTGAACAGATAGCCCGCAACGGGCGCCACGACGTGCTCCAGCACGTCGCCCGTCAGCGAACTGACGATGTCTCCGATGTGGTCGCCTGGTACTACCATTGTGTCCGTCTTGCTCTCCGGCACGAAGATGCCGGACGCGCGGGCGTTGAGAAAGGCCACACTGTCGCTGCCTTTCGACACCAACGGTGTGGATAGTTCGTCGGGGTCCGTCGCCTCCCGCCACATTCCCATGTGGTTGAGCAGGTTGAAGATGCCCGTTACGAGGCGGTTGCAGCACGAATGGTTGACGCGCATACCCACCCCCATCTCCACGACCACGCAGCGTGTGCCCCGCGTGTTCAGCGAATGGGCGAGCGTGGCCTCCAAAACCGTGGCCGCGTCGTGAATCCAGATGAAGTCCAGATTCAGCATCATCGCACACGGGCGCAGCTGTTCTTCGCAGAGCACATTGATCCTTGCCTGCGGCACCTCGCGCAGGAAGATGTTTGAGGAATGGATGTCGATCACCATGTCCGCGCCTTGCAGTTCGCCGATGATGCGGTGCGCCACGCTCTCCGCCATCGAACTCTCGCGCTCGCCCGGGAAGATCCTGTTCATGTCGAGGTCGAATCCCGGGATTCCGCGCATAATCGAATCGACGCCCAGCGGGTTCAGCGCAGGCCAAATCTCCACCGTCCCGTTGAGTTTGTGCAGGTTGCGGCGCAACTCCTGCGCCATGCGGAAGCAGACATACTGCCCTTCCAGTTCGTCGCCGTGCGTACCCGTAACGATGCACACGCGCTTTTTCGAGGTGCCGCCCTTGATCCTGTTCCGCCGGATCATCAGTTTCTCATCCACGGGCAGGACCACCTCAATGATATTCTCAGTCATTGTTTTTCTTATTTACTCAAGTTTCGCATGTGGATTTCGTTCTTTTCCTTTGAGGAATTTCTCACGAAACAAACGAAACAAACGAATGGGATAGCGTTAGCCTTTTCGTTTTATTCGTTCTTTTCGTGAGAACTTTTTTCTCAGGATGTTGAAAATGACGAAAATATTCACATGCGAAACTTGTGTTGTTTTATATCTTATATACTACGGCCCGTACCTCCGCCGTTTCCGTGCAGAGTCCGAGGTAGTTTCCTCTTACCACATCCGTCTCGCGGGCGTCGCGTCCGTGGCTCCATTTGATGTATCCACCCTCCGCTGCCCTGACTTTGCGGCCGTGCGTGGGGTCCAGGGGCAGCCATTCGCCGCCCGCCATCACCTCCACCCACGCGTGCGTGGCGCCCTCGCCGTCGAGCAGACCGCTCACGTAGCGTGCGGGCAATCCCTCCGCGCGGCACAGCGCCAGCATGATATGGGCAAAGTCCTGACAGACGCCGCAGCCCTGTTCGTAGGCTTCGGCGGCGGTCGTCGTGTACAGCGTGGAGTACGGTTCGTACCTCATCGTCTCGTAAACATGCCTGCACAGCCGCACGGCGCGTTCGCGCTCATCCCATCCGATCCACTTCGGCAGCGTGTCCGTCATCTGCGGCGTGGCGCGCGTCAGCGGGGTGGGGGAGAGCCACAGCGCCGCCGTCAACCTGTCGGCGGGCCGCGCCGCCGCGTCGTCCAACGCCACCACGCCCTCCGATCCGAAGATGTGGCGCGTGTGCGGCTCCTTGATGTGTCCGTACAGGATGTTGCCCGCCGCCGTCCGCCGTTCTGTCAGCGTGCTGTCCATGCACATCACCCTACACGCCTCTGTCCGCTGTCCCACCTCTTCCAACGGGGTGATTCTCAGGGAGAAGGAGTGCCGCTGTATCGGTCGGCTGTAGGTCGCCACCGCCGAGTACTGCCACCAATAGCGCGCCGTCATACCGTAACCAGTTGGGCCAGCAGGGGCAGCAACGCGAAGCGTGCCGCGTCGTCGCCGTCTTTCCATGCGGCACGTGTGGCCATCTGTGCGGCCAGGCTCCGCAACACGGGCTGCGAGAACACGCGCGGTTCGATGCGCGCCAGGTCGATCAGTTCGGTGAAATACTCCAGGATGCGCTCGTAGGGATAGCCAAAGCGCAGGTGCATGTCCATGTCTTCCACCAACTTGCCCACGCGCAGCACCAGCCGCACGCGCGGCGTCAGCGGGCGCGAGTCCACCGATCCCCAAAAGGCCAGCAGCGAGTCCGTAACCTCCTGCAGCGCGTCGATGCGCGTCTCGCCTGCCGCCTTGCAGCGTTCCACCAGCGCCAGCGACATCTGTATGTAGCTCAGACTCTCGCTCTTGATTTCCTCGCGCAGCAGCACCGCGTTGTCGTTGGCCGCCGTGATGCCCGCGATCAGCGACGCTGGGTTGCCTTTGTCATAGATATGCGCCATGTTCAGCGCGCCGCCGTCCCTCGGGTAGGGCACGTCCAGACAGGCGTGGTATTCGCCGAGCGCCGCCTCGTCGCCGTCAATCTGACGGTCGGTGTAGCGACGCAGGAAGTGCAAGCTGAGGTACACGCGCTCGGCGTATCTCCCGAGCCAGAACAGATGGTTGGCCTTCGCGGCCGACATGGTATTCACGGGCATTGTCGTACTTGTAACACAATTCATATTCTTCTTCGTATATTTTAAACCGCAGATTAAACCAAATGAACGCAGATAATTATTTCAAGTTTCGCAAGTGCTCAACTTGTTGGGTTTTAGGGTTGGGGGTTCTCGGGTTGTTGGGTTGAAATGCTGTACTTCTTGAAAAGTTCAGGTAATCAACCTTAAACCCTAAAACCCTAAACCCCACAACCCTCTCAAGATGAGACCCACGGCCCAAGGGGACGCTCGCCAAGGCGAGAAGTGGAACACTTGCGAAACTTGAGTTACTAATTTGGTTTCATCTGTGGTCTTCACTTTTTATTATTGGAAATTTTGTTTCACGCCAGCACCCAGGTGTCTTTGAAGCCTCCGCCTTGGGATGAGTTGACGACGAAGGAGTCGGCCTGGCGGGAGAATCGGGTGAGGCCGCTCTTCCATACCACCGTGTCCTCGCCCGTAACCACGAAGGCACGCAGATCCGCCTTGCGCTCCACGCGTTCCTCGCCCTCGATGATCTCCAGGTCCTTGAAATCAATCACCTCCTGCGCGATCCACCTGCGCGGCTCGCGATCCACGAGGCCGCGCATGTCGGCCAACTGCCTGGCTTCCATGTCCTTGCCGAACAATACCCCGTAGCCTCCGGCCTCGCTCACGTCCTTGATCACCAGTGTCTCCAGGTCCGCCAACACCTTCTTCCTGTCCTCCTCGAAATAGGGAAGGTACGTCGGCGCGTTCTTCAATATCGGATGCTCGTGCAGATAGTACTCCACCATCCTCGGCACGAAGTAATAGATCCCCTTGTCGTCGGCCACACCGTTGCCCGGCGCGTTCACCACGGCCACGTTGCCCTTGGCGTACGCCTGCATCAGCCCCGGCACGCCCAGCAGCGACGACGGCTCGAAGGCCAGCGGGTCCAGGTATTCGTCCGACACGCGCCGGTAGACCGTTCCCACGCGCTGGTGCTCCTGTCCGAGGCCGTTGTAGTAGACCATGCCGTCGTCCGCCACGCTCAGATCGCCGGGGAACGCCAGCACGGCGCCTGTCTGTTCGGCGAAGTAAGAATGCTCGAAATAGGCCGAGTTGTACCGGCCCGGCGTCAGGATCACGTTGATTCCGCCCACGTTCACATAGTCCATCATCGCGCGCAGCAGCGTGGCGTAGCCCCTGTTGTCGCACACCGCGTTCTCCACGAACGTCTGCGGGCTCACCTTCCGCGTGATGTTCCGTGCGATCATGGGGTACGAGGCGCCCGAGGGGATGCGCAGGTTGTCCTCCAGCACATACCACTCGCCGTCCTTTCCCTCCACCAGGTCGATGCCCGAGATGTGGCTGTAGATGCCTCGCGAAGGCATGATTC
>CAZRYC010000034.1:0-30287 GCA_964604175.1 uncultured Bacteroides sp. | reverse complement strand
CACGGATTGCAGCTTTTCGATTAACATTTCTTATTAAACAGGCTCTTAATCAAGTTTCTCAAGTAGTGCACGGAGTGCACGCCTGAGGATATCCCACGGCTTAATGCCGTGGGGTTTCAAGAGGCTTCCCCTCTTTCAGCCCCCAGAGGGGGCGTCTAATAGTCAAATCCAAGTGGATCAGGCGTGCACTCTGTGCACTTACCTCATGGCTGTATTTTTGCCCCACGGCATAAAGCCGAGGGTTACACTCAGGCGTGCACTCTGTGCACTACGCTTTTGAGGGCCGTGGGGGGGGCTCCTGCGAGGGTGGGGAGAAAAAATGGCGAAATATTTTCTCAGGTCGAAAATTATTAGTAATTTTGCATGCAATAAAATCATTAAATCATTTTTGCGAAATGTCTTTTATTGCCGATCGTGTAAAAATGGACGGACTCACATTCGATGATGTCCTCCTGATACCAGCCTTTTCCAATGTCCTCCCCAAGGAGGTGAACCTGAAAACACGCTTCTCCCGCAACATCACTCTGAATGTGCCCATCGTCTCTGCAGCTATGGACACTGTTACCGAATACCAGATGGCCATCGCCATTGCTCGCGAGGGTGGCATCGGTGTGATCCACAAGAACATGTCTATTGCCGAGCAGGCTCGCCAAGTACATGCCGTAAAGCGAGCTGAGAACGGCATGATTTACGACCCGGTGACCATCCGCAAGGGCTCGACCGTGGCCGATGCTCTCCACATGATGGAGGAATTCCACATTGGCGGCATCCCTGTGGTTGACGAGGCTGGCCTGCTGGTCGGCATCGTCACCAACCGCGACCTGCGCTTTGAGCGCCGCCTCGACCGCAAGATTGATGAGGTGATGACCAGCGAAAACTTGGTGACAACCAACCAAAGCACCAATCTTGAGGAAGCAGCAGACATACTGCAGAACCATAAGATAGAGAAGCTGCCCGTGGTTGACGGCCATGGCAAGCTCGTAGGCCTCGTTACATATAAAGATATTACAAAAGCCAAGGACAAGCCTAACGCTTGCAAAGACCAGCTTGGCCGCTTGCGAGTAGCTGCTGGCATAGGCGTGACTGTGGATTTCATGGATCGTGCCGATGCTCTGGTGTCTGCCGGTGTGGATGCTCTTGTGATCGACACAGCGCATGGCCATTCAGCCGGCGTAATCAATGTGCTTAAAGCTGTCAAGGCAAAATATCCGCATATCGATGTGGTGGTGGGCAACATTGCCACCGGTGAAGCTGCCAAGTACCTTGTGGAGAACGGCGCCGACGGTGTAAAGGTAGGCATTGGCCCCGGCTCTATTTGCACCACTCGCATAATTGCCGGAGTGGGTGTGCCCCAGCTTACTGCCATCTACGATGTGGCCAAGGCTCTGGAGGGCACAGGCGTACCGTTGATTGGCGATGGCGGCATCCGATACAGCGGCGACATCGTCAAGGCCCTGGCTGCCGGCGCTTACTCTGTGATGCTCGGCGGAATGCTGGCAGGAGTTGAGGAAAGCCCCGGCGATACCATAATATACAATGGCAGAAAGTACAAGAGCTATCGTGGCATGGGCTCGCTCGAAGCCATGGAGCACGGCTCCAAAGATCGCTACTTCCAAGCCAACGAGAAGGATGTGAAGAAGCTGGTGCCTGAGGGCATAGCAGCTCGCGTGCCTTACAAGGGCAGTCTCTACGAAGTGGTGTACCAGATGCTGGGCGGCTTGCGCTCCGGCATGGGTTACTGCGGAGCCAAGGACATAGATGCTCTGCACCATGCACAGTTCACCCGCATTACAGTGGCTGGCGTCAACGAGAGCCATCCCCACGATGTAGCTATCACCAGCGAGGCTCCAAACTACAGCTCAGCTGCCCGATAAGCTGCGGGGTCCACAATATTTGACAGATTGCATCGTTATATTAAGGATTCAGGCCTTGGCCCGGATCCTTAATGCTTTACAGATGAAAAAATTATTACTGATATCTTCCTTGGCCACTGTGGCAGCAGCCATGGCTGCCGGCAAGGGCTCGAGCGACCCGGTGGTGATGACTGTCGGAGGCCAGGATGTGCCCCTGAGCGAATTTGAATACCTTTACAATAAGAATAATGCTCAGCAGGTGGAACCGGTGAGCTTCGAACAGTATGTGGATATGTTTGTCAACTACAAGCTTAAGGTAGCTGATGCCTGCGCATTAGGCTTGGACACCACGGCTTCGTTCCGCGCCGAATTTGAGAAATACTGCGCCGAGCTTGATAGCGCAGCCCCAGACTTCGAGCATCTGGTAAAAGAGTACCGCGATGGCATTCTGCTCTTCGATGTGTCGAACCAGAAAGTATGGGAGCGCGCCTCCAAAGATCAGGCTGGTCTGGAGGAATATTTCAGGGCCAACCAAGCCAATTACACTTGGGACAAGCCTCACTACAAGGGCTTTATCATCATGGCTCCTACTGATTCCATCTTAGAGCAAGTGGTAGCCAAGGCTGAGGAGGTGTACCCCACTGTCAGCAGCGGCGAGGAATTCTCGATGAAGATGCGCCGCCAGTTCGGCCCCATGATGAGAATGGTGAGAGTGCTCGCTCCCCAAGGCGACAATCCCGTAATCGACCATGTAGCTTTCGGAGCAGAGCTGCCAGTGCCGGAGGGCCAAAGCGCCCCGGCCATTGCTTCCTTCAGAGGCCAGGTGATCGATGCGCCACAAGAGGCCAATGATGTGCGCTCCATGGTGGTCAACGACTATCAGGCCGCTCTTGAGCAGGAGTGGATACAGTATCTCCACGATACATATCCCGTGAAGATCTATGAAAAAAATCTCAAAAAAGCCAAGCGTAAAGAATGAGAATAAGCGTGATTTGGAAAGCAGCCCCGCTCGTCGGGGTTGTCTTGTTAATAGGCCTGTGCGCAAGTTGCAAAAGCAATGGCTCTGAAGCGGATACGGCTGATGCGCTGGTGATGGTAGGCAATGCCACCCTATCTCGCCAAGACTTGACGGCTGTGATGCCGTCAGGAGTGAGCAGCGATGATAGTGTGAAATATGCCCGGGCATACATTAAGTCCTGGATTACCAACCAGCTTGTGCGCCAAGTAGCGGCCTCGGAGATTGACATGACTGAGATAGACAAGATGGTGGAGCAATACCGCGACGAACTGATTATGTGGGAGTATGGCAAGCAGATGTACGAAAGCCACGCTGACCTGAAAATTCCCGAGGACTCCATACGCGCTTTCTATGATGCCAACAAGGATGAATTTGTGCTCAGCCGCCCAATGGTCAAGGGAGTGTACCTGAAAGTGGCGAGCGATGCCCAAAATCTGCCCGCTATGCGCAAGCTGTATCGCAGCAATCGCCCGGCGGACATTGACCAGCTCGATAAGTTAGGCACGAGCGGGGCTGTGCATTACGATTATTTCCGTGACCGCTGGGTGGACTGGGAGCAAATTGAGAGCCGAATACCTTACGATTTCGGCCCATCCGGCGATGCTTATCTGCGCTCTCATAAGCCACTGGACTTCACACATGGAGGCTTCACATATCTCTTGGATGTCACCGAGGTGCTGCATAGCGGGCAGACGATGCCCTACGAGGCTGCTCGCGAGCTGATTGAGGACCGTCTGGAATTTCGCAACAAGCGCAGCTACGATGACCAGCTGAAACGCAATCTCTATGAAAATGCCCTCGAAGTAGGCAAAATTTCAATTTTCTGTGATTTAGACTGACTTTTTCCCAAAATTTTCCTACCTTTGCAGTGAAAAAGGATTTAGGATTTAGAGCCTTGATTTTAGAAATCCGGCCCAAATCCAGGCTGGATTTATTTTTATTTCTATATAAACATGAGATTTTGTACTTCATTAATATGCTTTTTTGTAGCTGTAGCCGCTCTGGCTCAGAATAATATAGCCGAAGAGGTGGCTTGGATGATTGGCGATGAACCCATCTACAAATCGGAAATTGAGCAAGCCTACCAAGAATATCTTGAGGAAAAGATTCCAATAAATGGTGACCCTTATTGTGTAATTCCTGAGCAGATTGCAGTGCAGCGACTGTATCTGCATCAGGCTGAGCTGGATACAATCGAGGCTAATATGTCGATGGTACAGCAGAGAGTGGACGGTCAGATCAACTATCTGATTTCAAATCTCGGGAGCCGTGAAAAGGTAGAGCAATATTTCCGCAAAACCATACCGCAGCTGCGCGAAATGTACACCACGAATCTTGAAAATCAAAGCCGTGTGCAGCAGGTGCAAGAGGAAATCACTAAAAATTTCAAGACTACTCCCAGCGAGGTGCGCAACTATTTCAAAAGCCTGCCGGAGGATTCGGTGCCTTTTGTGCCTCTGCAAGTGGAGGTGCAAATAATTACCTTGCGCCCGAGCATACCGCGACAGGAAATAGAAGATGTAAAGGCACGACTGCGCGAATACAGCGACCGCGTCAACAATGGCGAGATTGATTTCTCTACACTCGCTGTGCTATATTCCGAGGCTCCCGAGGGTGTGCGAGGGGGCGAGATAGGCTTTATGGGCCGAAGCCAATTGGTGCCTGAGTATGCTGCTGTAGCATTTAATCTGAACGATACAAAGAAAGTCTCGAAGATTGTGGAGACTGAGTACGGCTTCCACATCATACAGCTTATAGAGAAACGTGGCGATCGCGTGAACACTCGCCACATTCTGCTGCGCCCAAAGGTGGCCGACAAGGACCTGATAGAGGCTACGCAGCGCCTGGACTCTCTGCGCCAAGATATTGTGGAGAACAAGCGCATATCATTCGAGGAGGCCGCTCGATACTACTCCCAAGATAAGAACACTCGCTACAGCAATGGCGTGATGGTCAACGAAAACACTGGCAGCACTCGCTTCGAGATGTCGGCCCTACCCCAGGAAATCTCCAAACAGATCGCTGATATGCAGCCCGGCGAGGTGTCGAAGTCTTTCATCATGATGGATTCCAAAAGCAATCGCGAGCAGGTGGCTATTGTGAAGCTCACTAACCGCATAGATGCTCACCGAGCCAACATTGTGGACGATTACCAATTGATACAAGACATGTACGAGCAGCAGGCCAAGCAACAATTGCTTGACAAGTGGCTGGCCAAGAAAATCAAGGACACTTATGTGAAGATTGAGGATGGTTGGCGAGGCTGCGAATTTGAGCATCAAGGTTGGATTAAGAAATAAGCGATGGCTAATTCAAGCCATAAGAAAAAACTAAGGCGAGCACAGCTGACCGCAGGAGCTGTGCTCGCCATTATTGCCCTGCCGCTCTTGCTCCCGGCTGAGAATCAGAGGCAAGAGCCGCCTCAGTCGCTCTTCACGCCACAAGTGCCCAAGGCAAAGAGAGACAACAATCGAGTGTTCCTGGAGCATGCCGACATCATGCACAAGCAGACCAGCGACTCTTTCCTGGTGCTCTCGGGTAATGTAGAGTTCACAAAGGGCGGTATGCATATGTACTGCGATAGCGCTCACTTTTACCCGGAGACTGAAAGCCTAGATGCATTTAGCAATGTGCGCATGGAGCAAGGAGATACTCTGAAGGTGACTGGCGATTCGATGATATACCGCAGCGAGACACAGTTGGCTTGGCTATTTGGCTCTCCGGCCCGCATGACTAATCGCGATGTGACATTGGTCACCGATGAGTTTATCTACGATATGGAGACCGAGTTCGGATACTATACTGTGGGCGGTGTGCTCACGGATGCTCAGAACCGGCTGGTGTCGCAGGAGGGTGAATATGTGCCATCAACCAAGGAAGCTGTATTCTACACTGATGTGCGCCTTAACTCTTTGACAGAGAATGATGACTCGCTCTATATCTACACCGATACTTTATATTACAACACCAACACTCATCTTTCCGAACTATTCTCGCCGTCGCTGATTATCAACAAGCAAGATACCATCTTCACCACCAATGGCACCTACGATACTGAGAACAAGGTTGCAAACCTATTCGAGCGTTCGCTGGTGCGCATGGGTCGCGGCACCACTCTTGAGGGTGACACCCTATTCTACGATCGCAATGCCGGCTATGGCTGGGCCCGGGGCAATATGGTGCTCACCGACAGTGCAAAGCAGTCGGCCCTCTCTGGCGATTACGGCTATTACGACCAGAACATCGACAGCACCTATGTCACAGGCCGAGCCTTAGCCAGAGAATACTCCCAGGGCGACACCCTATATCTGCACGGGCGCGAGATTTTCTCTTTCCGCACATTTGACACCACTTATGTGCCAGAAGACACTGTGGCCAAGCTCCCAGCTTATGAGCGAGTGGACACCAACCATGTGATGGTATGCCACCCCAGGGTGCGCTTTTTCCGCAGCGATATGCAAGGTGTGTGCGACAGCATGCGATTTGAGGAACGCGACTCCACGCTCTATATGTATCGCCATCCTATTGTGTGGAGCGATGCCCGACAAATCTTCGGAAATGTGATAGAGCTGCATATGAACGATTCTACAATCGACCGCGCCACCCTACCCGATTTCGGCTTCTCGGCCGAGCAGGTAGAAGGCGAGTTCTTCAACCAGCTCAGCGGCAAAGAGATGATAGCCTATTTCGAGAACAGCGAGATGAAACGCCTCGATGTCAACGGCAATGTGGAGTCGATTATGCTTCCTCAAGAGAACGACTCTACCTACAATAAGATTATCAACACCGAGAGCAGCTACATGACCGCCGACTTCGAGGGGCGCAATCTACTGAGAATGAAGATGTGGCCAGAGACCTCTGGCACAGTCACGCCCCTGTATCTGGCTAAAAGATCACTCTTTTACCTGCCGAAATTCAAGTGGTACACTGGCATCAGGCCCACATCGCCCGAAGACATTTTCATCATACCGCCAGAGATGGAAGAGCTTATGTTGCAAGAGTCTACTGTGCCTATAGCTAAGAAAAAGAAACAAAGAAGCGGCACTCCGGTGCCGGCCAACCCGCAGAAGCCCAAAGCCCCAGAGGCTCAGACCGCTGATGCTGATAACAATGGAGAATCATGGCTCGAAAGCGAAAATCCCTACCCATTATTGATAATGTACATGTCACAGGCCTCGCTGCTGAGGGCAATGCCATAGCAAGGGTCGACGACATGGTGGTGTTCATCCCTTTTGCCGCTCCTGGCGATGTGGCGGATGTGCAAATCACCAAAAAGAAGAAGTCTTATGCCGAGGGGAGAATCCTGCGTATGGTGACCTCTTCGGAGATGAGAGTGGCGCCGCGATGCGAGCACTTCACCATTTGCGGTGGCTGCCGGTGGCAACACATCCCTTATGAGATGCAGCTTGCGGCCAAGCAGCAGCAAGTGGCGGATGCTATGCGCAGAATAGCCAAAGTGGAAATTCCTGAGATATCCCCTATCCTGGGCTCGGAAAGGATCTGGGCATACCGCAATAAGATGGAGTACACTTTCAGCAACAAGCGATGGCTCACATTTGAGCAGCTTCAGAGCGGCGAGGATTTTCCGGAGCGCGATGGCGCGGGATTCCACATCCCCGGGGCTTTCGACAAGGTGCTTGACATCAATTGCTGTCATCTTCAAGATGATTTGGGCAACAGGATTCGCCTCTTTGTAAAGAAGTATGGCATAGACCATGGATACTCTTTCTACGACCTGAGGGCAAACTCCGGACTGCTGCGCACCCTGATGATACGCATTGCCAGCACAGGCGAGGCAATGGTCCTGATGGCATTCGGTGAAAATGACCTGGACAAGATTAAGCCCCTGCTCGATGCCATACGTGAGACTTTCCCAGAAATCACTTCTCTCCAATATTGCATTAATCTTAAGGTCAACGACAGCCTCACGGATCAAGAGATATTGGTGCACAGCGGCAAGCCCTACATCGAAGAAGAAATGGAGGGTCTGCGCTTCCGCATCGGTCCAAAATCATTCTACCAAACCAACTCGCTACAAGCCTACCGCCTGTATCAGGTAGCGCGTGATTTCGCCGGGCTTACTGGGAAAGATCTGGTGTACGACCTCTACACTGGCACTGGCACCATAGCCAACTTTGTAAGCCGGCAGGCTGGCCAAGTGATAGGCATTGAATATGTGCCGGAGGCAATTGAGGATGCAAAGGTGAACTCTGCCGTAAATGGCATAGACAACACTCTTTTCTACGCCGGAGACATGAAAGATGTGCTCAATGCTGAGTTTATCCAAGAGCATGGGCGCCCGGATGTGATGATTATTGATCCCCCCAGGGCTGGCATGCATCAAGATGTGGTAGATGTGATCTTGGAGGCCCAGCCTAAGACATTGGTATATGTAAGCTGCAACCCGGCTACTCAGGCTCGCGATATAGCCCTGCTTGATGCCAAGTACCAGGTGCGTGCAATTCAGCCTGTGGATATGTTCCCACACACGCAGCATGTGGAGAATGTGGTAAAACTTACCCTGAGAGATGGCATTTGAGATTGAGAGAAAATATATAGTGCGAGATGAAAGCTTCAAGGCCTTGGCCCAAGAGGCAACCCCTATGGTGCAAGGCTACCTGAGCCGCAATCCAGAGGCCACAGTCCGCATCAGAATCGCCGGCACAAAGGCTTGGCTGACGGTTAAAAGCAAGAATCATGGGGCTGTGCGCCATGAATGGGAATATGAGGTGCCCGCCGAGGATGCTCGCCAAATGCTGCAGCTCTGCCAAGGTGTGATCGAAAAGGTGCGTTATAAGGTGCCTTATGCACAATATTTATGGGAGGTGGACGTTTTTATGGGCAGACACACAGGCCTGGTGCTGGCCGAGGTGGAGCTGCCTGAGGCTGATGCCGAGGCAGAGCTGCCCCCGTTCGTGGGCCCGGAGGTCACTGGAGACCCCCGATATTACAATTCTAACCTAAGCAATGCGCAATAGTGCTCTGAAATATTTTACCCTTATCTTAGTCGCCCTGCTACCTATTCTTTCGCTCGGCCAGGCTCGCGATGCTTACTATATTAGCGGCATCGTGCGCGACTCTGTCACCAATGAGCCGGTGCCTTATGCCTCTGTGGCTGTTAGCGACAAGGCTGCGGGCACACTTACCGACGAACGCGGCATCTTCGAGCTTACAGCCCCCAACAATGCTAAGGCTCTGCAAATAGCCTGCTTGGGATACGATAAGAAGACTGTGCCTATCCACAAGGGGCAGGTGAATATGTATGACATCAAGCTCGTCCCGCAAGCTCAGCAACTCCAAGAGGTGGTAGTGCGCCGCAAAAAGATCAAGAAGAAAGACAACCCTGCGTATGCCTTTGTAAAGCGGCTCAAAGATGCCGGCTCAATGACCGATCCGGAGCGCAATCCCTATTTCAACTACAATAAATATCAGATCATATCTCTTGCCTTGAATGATTTCGGCGAGAAAAAGGAGGACTCTTGGTGGTTCAAGAGGTTTCCTTTCCTTTGGGAACATGTGGATACTTCGGAAGTCTCTGGCAAGCCAATCCTTAATTTCTTAATAAAGGAGAAGGCTTCGGAGGTGCATTATCGCAAAAGTCCCAAGAGCACCAAAGAAGTGGTGACGGGTCTGCGCCAAGAGGGCGTGGATGAGATATTTGACAAGGGAAGCATGCTCACTTTTCTGGAGGATGTGATGCAAGAAGTGGATCTCTATGGGGGCGACGTCAACATTATGCAGAACCGCTTTGTGAGCCCCCTATCGCGTATTGCCCCGGATTTCTATAAGTTCTATCTCACTGACACGGTGGAGGTGGACCAAGAGAAGTGCATTGTGCTGAGCTTTTATCCGCATAACACAGCTTCATTCGGCTTCAACGGCCAAGTGTTCGTGGTGGCTGAGGACAGCACTATGTTCATCAAGAAAGTGACTATGCGCACTCCGCGCAACATCAACCTCAATTTCATCCAAAATCTCTACATTACCCAAGAGTTTGACCGCGCCCCGGATGGCAGCCGCCTGAAAAAGACTGATGACTTGACTCTTGAAATGAAAATCGCCCCTGGCACCCCGGGATTTTATGCGCGGCGCACCATAGCCTGTGATGGACATAATTTTGATGCGCCCAGCGACATGGCTGTATTCGGCGAATTGGGAAGCACCATCACGCTTGATGAAGCCGAGACCAGGGATGCCCAATATTGGGAGCAGAATCGCCTGATAAAAGTCTCTGGAAATGAGCGTGACATTGATGACCTGCTGACTAAGCTCAGAAAGCAGCCTTTGTACTATTGGACTGAGCAGGTGCTGAAAGTGATGTTCATGGGTTATCTGCCCACGGGAAATCCCAGCAAATTTGATGTGGGCCCGGTCAATACTCTTTACAGCCACAATGGCACCGAGGGGTGGAGACTGCGCTTGGGAGGCATGACCACCGCTAATCTCAACAAGCGCCTTTTCTGGCGAGGATATGTGGCTTACGGCTTTGGCGACCATAGGTGGAAATATAAGTCAGAGCTTGAGTATTCGTTCATCGACAAGAAGTATCATACTCGTGAGTTCCCGGTGCAATCACTGCGCTTTACCAGCCAGTACGATCTGGATCAGATTGGCCAGCAGTACCAATTCACCAACATGGACAATTTCTTCCTGTCGCTCAAGCGAATGAACGGTCTGGACTATGGCACCTACCGACGGCTCAACAAGTTGGAGTGGATCATGGAGCTCCGCAACAATCTTTCGTTTAAGGTAGCTGTAAGCAATATACAGCAGCGAGCCACCGAGAAGATTACCCTGATCAATGGATATGGCAAGGTATTTCCCCATTACACTGAAAATTTCTTGGATGTGGAGATTCGCTTTGCCCCAGGCGAGAAATTCTATCAGGCAAATAGCTACCGCGTGCCCATCACTTTGGATCCCCCAGTAATCACGCTCAAGCATAGCATTGCTCCGAAAAATTGGTTCGGCTCGGCATTCATGGTCAACACCACTGAGCTCAGCCTGCAGAAGCGCTTCTGGTTCTCGGCTTTCGGCTTTACTGATGTGTACCTCAAGGGTGGCCATGTATGGAGCAAGAGCCCGTTCATGAATCTGCTCACCCCGAATGTGAACCTTAGCTATACGATACAGCCGGAAAGCTTCGCATGCCTCAATCCGCTGGAGTTTCTCTTCGACAGTTATTGCTCATGGGATGTGACCTACTGGGCCAACGGCGCTTTGTTCAATCTCATCCCCTACTTTAAGCAGCTGCGTCTGAGGGAGGTGGCTTCGTTCAAGGGAGTATGGGGCCGCTGGAGCACAAAAAACTTGCCATGGGAGAACCCCGACCTGCTGCAAATACCGGCTGATGTGAACACTAACCGCATGACTGGTGCGCCATATATGGAGGCAAGCGTGGGGCTCGACAATATTTTCAGATGCCTGCGAGTGGATTATGTGTGGCGCCTGAATTATCTGAATGTGCCCTATAAGATTGATAAGCGAGGGTTGCGCATTGCAGTGCATGTGACTTTTTAAGGAATCTGTTTACGAAAATTTTGTGCAAAATAGGTGAATTTTGTGCTTTTCAGCACATCGTACACAAAATTTCAGTAATTTTGCATATCAGAACTATTCTCATCGGCCAGATGGGAGATAAGACAGAAAAAAACAGAAAACTCACATACTGAAAGCATGAAAAGCGTAGCAATTATCGGAGGCGGCAATATGGGTGGCTCCATTGCCCGTGGCCTGGCTCAAGGCACTCTAATCAAAGCCCAGGACATCACTGTAGCTGACCCCTTTGGCCCCACTCTGGATGCCATACAAGCTGAATATCCTGATATTAAAACCACTACTGACAACTGCGAGGCTGTCCGCGGAAAAGACTTGGTGCTGGTAGTAGTAAAGCCTTGGCTTGCCGAGGTTGTGTTCGAGCAGATTTTACCTGTGCTTGACCTGAAGAAGCAGATGGTGTGCACCGTAATCGGGGGCATGAAGCTCGATAAGATCGATGAGATGCTTGGCATAGCTGGCGCCACAGATGGGCCTGCCACAGCCGTGATAATCCCCAACACAGGCATCGCAGTGCTGCAAAGCATGACCTTTATGTCCACTCGCCGCTGTCCCAAGGCTCAGGAGGAAGAGCTGGTGGCTATCTTCAACGAGCTGGGTCGCGCCATGCTTGTGCCTGAGCACAATATGGGAGCCGGCACAGCTATTGCATCATGCGGCATAGCTTACGCCATGCGCTATGTGCGCGCAGCCATGGAGGGAGGCGTGCAGCTTGGTTTCCGCCCCGACGAGGCCAAAGTGGCAGTGCTTCAGACTATGCTTGGAGCCGCACAGCTGCTCTGTGCCACAGGCGAACATCCAGAGGCTGCCATTGACCGCGTGACCACCGCTGGCGGCATCACTATCAAGGGCCTCAATGCCATGGAGGCTGCCGGCTTTACTCCCGCAGTCATCGCCGGCTTGCTCGCCTCTGCCCCAAAATAAGCTCGGATTGCTCCTGCTCTGTCATGGCCAGGCTGGCTATCTCTTCCACAAGGGATAACAAACCATATAGCCATACCGGTATAGGCTGATTGACAAAATTAGAGCCTGCAATACAAGTTTCTCAAGCTTTAAGTGCCTGGAAGGCACGTCTGTGGATAACCCACGGCTTTATGCCGTGGGACAAAAATACTGCCATGAGGTAAGTGCCAAGAGGGCACGTCTGATCAACTTGGATTTATAGGTTTTGGTCGTTTAATTCTTTAAGATACAATCTTGCGCACATTTCAGCATCGTCACCGGCACGGTGGTGAGTGCCTTCGGGAATGTTGAGTTGTTTGCAGAGATATTCGAGAGAGTTGCAGCCGAAGCTATAGATGCGGCGTGCTGTTTGCAGGGAGCAATGCCATTTCAATTGTGGCAGATGCAAGTTGTAGAATTTGGCAGAGTGCTCCAAGCAGCTTCGGTCGAACGAGGCATTGTGAGCCACCAGCGTATCAAACTCATCAAGATAAAGGCGTTCGATCTCTTCCCATACTTGTGGAAAGTCGGGCGCGTCCTGAGTATCCTCAGGCCTTATGCCATGGCATCGCATATTCCAGTACTGGTATCTGTTGCCCATAGGTTGCACAAGCCAGGACTTTGATTCGCACACCTGCCCATTACGCACCACACAAACCCCCACCTCGCAGACAGAGGAGCGCAGCGATGTAGCTGTCTCAAAGTCAATGGCAATGAAATTAATATCTGTATTCATTTCTGATAATAGGCTAAGATGTTTTCTGCAAAGCGTTTCATTTCGTCTTGCACCCATTCTGGTTCAAGCACCTTTATCTGGTCGGCCTGCATCAACAGGGCTTGCAGAAACTCATAGTTAGGCCGCACTTCGTAAGCGTAGGTCGTGGACTCGTCATTTGTGGTTCATGAATGTTCGCCACGGCAGGTCATCGCCATAGCCGAGGTGGCTGCGCTTCCAGCATTCATTGATTTCCTGGAATGTGATGCGCCCATGGCTCCGTATGGTGTCTATCAGCCATACATAGCGGCCAAACAGGTCTGCGTTACGTGCTCCCATATCTAATGCTTTGATCTTTTGATTGCAAAGTTACCAATAATCTATGAAAAATTGAGGCGTAGCACAAACTTTTCATTCATGAGATTTGATTATGTCTTATCATTCATTTTATGCATTTGAATGCAGAAAAATAGTCCTAAATGTAAAATTTACGCAGAAAAAGTTTGGTGGTTTCAAATAAAGGCATTAACTTTGCGTCAAAATTACGGATTATCTATGGAACAACAACAAGGATTTTGGTACAAGTACCCCCATGCAGCTATAACAGCTGACAGTATTGTGTTCGGGTTTGACGGGAAGGACATCTACGTGCTTCTCATCAAACGAGGTGAAGAAACTTTCCGCGACCACTGGGCCATCCCAGGCGGATTTATGCTGATGGACGAGACCATCGAAGAGTGCGCTCGTCGTGAACTGCAAGAGGAAACGGGCGCGGTGGACGTGTATCTGGAGCAGTTCCACGTCTTCTCGGCAGTGGACCGCGACCCACGTGAGCGCGTTATGACAGTGGCCTTCCTCGCACTCGTGCGCAAGAGCGATTATAATAATGTGGCCGGCGGCGACGATGCAAAGGAGGCTCGTTGGTTCAAGCTTGACGAGATTCCGCAGTTAGCATTCGATCACAATGAGATTATCCGCAAGGCGCACGAGGCTTTGCAGGAGAAGCTGCGCTTCACCTCAATTGCATTCCGCCTGCTTGACAAGAAGTTCACCATCAACGAGCTGCAAGCCCTCTGCGAAGCGGTGAATGGAGTGAGCTACGATAACCGCAACTTCTACAAGAAGACTGTAGGTGCCAGCTTTATCGAGCACCAGGGTACAAGCCCTGTCCCCCAGCCCAACAAGCGGCCGGAACTATACAGCTTCAGCGAAGAGGCCTTCAACGAAATGCAGGCCACTCCCCGCAAATATCCATTTGACTTCTAAACCAGCAACACTATGAAGAAAGCAACAATCCTCGGAGCCATCGCCGGAGATGTGATAGGCTCAATCTATGAGTTCAATCCGACCAAGTGTTACAACTTCCGTCTGCTCGATGAGCGAATGGAGATAACTGATGACAGCATAATGACCATTGCTGTGGCCGATTGGCTGCTACATGGGTTTGACACAGGCATTCCTGCTGAAAACCTCGCCCCTATTATGCAGAAATGGGGCCGTAAGTATCGTTATCCCATGGGCGGTTACGGCGGCAGGTTCGGTCAGTGGATAGACAGCGAAAATCCGCGGCCGTATAACTCTTGGGGCAATGGCTCTGCCATGCGTGTGGCGGCTTGTGGCTTTGCTAGTCAGTCTTATGGAGAAGCAATCGAACTGGCCACGTGCAGTGCGGCCGTTACTCACAATCACCCCGAAGGCATAAAAGGTGCACAAGCAGTGGCCGCTGCCATTTGGATGGCTCGTAATGGGAGCAACAAAGACGATATCCGAAAGCATATACAGGATAAATTCGGATATGACCTCAGTCGGACTTACGAGGAGATACGCCCCACATATCGCTTCAACGAAAGTTGCCAAGGCACAGTGCCCCAAGCCCTCATCGCCTTCTTTGATAGCAAGGACTATGAGGATGCCATCCGACTGGCCGTCTCACTCGGTGGTGATGCCGACACAATGGGAGCCATCACCGGTGCCGTAGCCATTGCCTACTACAAGGAGATGCCCGACGCTATCTACGACTTCGTGACGGCCCGCATCCCCGATGATTTAAAGAGTGTAATCACAGAGTTTAATCGTCAATATCCCCTGTAATATGTTAGGAGCATTTATTGGAGACCTTGCTGTAGATACATGGCAACGGGACAAATCTGTATTCTATCGCCAACTGATAGACGATAAAGCCCTGCCTTCAGCGTATGGCGTTACAGTGTTGAGGGCTGCCGGAGCCATCTTCGACCAAAAGGACATGACATTGTCAAGTATAGAAAGCCTATTCCTTAACGAAATGATGCATAGCGACAAGCCCCTCTTTGACAAAACAGCAGCATGGACAAAGGAATATTAATCGGAGAATAGATGCGAGGCTATTTCCAAGTTGGCTTTGGTGTTGTTCGGATTATGCGGTTGGACCGAGCGTTATGGCATCCATCTTGACGATGGCTAAGAGCCGCCTCTTGCGCAAACTTGAGCAAGGCAACCGTGACATCATCGCCCAGTGCCTTCTCTTCTGTCGTTACAAAGGACGTCCAATCTCCTCCATCCCCGCCGCAGATGGGTGGAATATCACTTACTGTTCAATCCCTGATTGTAGCATTAGACTATATCTCAACAAGTTGGATATAATATTCCCATCCATCACATCTATCCATAGTTGAAGGATCTGGAACACTCGTAATCTTCATATTCAATCTGCCTGCTATTTCAAGATACTGGTACATTGTAGTAGGCTCAACATTTCCTCCGTCATAGCAAAAACCCTCGACAAGATGCACGATGGTGGCAGCATATTGCCGTTCCTCTTCTGTTGATGACTTTTGGTCAAACCAGATATCTCGATATTTTCGATACATTTCGCGCCCCTTCTTGAAATCACGCCTCTTCAGGCCTTCAAGAGGTTCATAGGTGAGACATCGCAAGAACTCAGCTTTGCCACCTCTCACCACGATCCACTTGCATAATCCTTCACAGCGAAGTTCAGAATTGGCTTCCATTGGCTTATAAACAAAGGTTTCTTCGCCGATCTTACCTAGATACAATGCGCAGAGATATCCGTTCTCCTTTGCGCACTCATCTGCTATTTGCTGAATTTTATTATTGTGTCTCATTATCGTTGCCTTTAGTGATTTCAACAGTTGGAACTATGCGATGTGCCTGGTGGAGGAAAGGGAAGTCGTCTCTGAGTGCCGGTCAGTGCTATATCTCCATCTTCAAGACAATAGTAATGTTCGCATTCGGTGTAGAAGTAATGACCACTACGTGCTTCCTCGAAAGCTTTATTGAACCAACGAACATATTCCTTATCCTCGCCCCAACCGTTTCTCTTCAAAAGGGGGAAATCTGATAGCAGTTTATTAGCAAGAAATGATGGCATTGTCGTAAATGGATAGTCATGCAACCAGTTCCACGTGGGAATTGTTGTCTTTTCATCTTCGGTAGAGCATAGTGCGCCACACTTGGCAGAAGTGTAGTTCTTCGTCGTTATGACATAGTAGATATTTCCCATATTGGAAGTCTGTGGGCATAATCGCACATTTTGGTACCCCCATTGATGTAGTATTTGAACTATGCGAAAGATTTTCACCCGCTCTATTTTTACATCTTGCAGGGCAAGAAGCATTTGTATCACAGCATCTGTTTCGACGTTATATTCATACAAATAGGTGTGCCTCTCATTCATCCAATAGGAGGAAAATGCACACAGAGCGTAAAAGTCATTAATAATTTGAACATCTCTCGATAAATTATTCTCAAAACGCTCTCCCCAAGAATCTATGTTTCCCCTGATACAAGGTATTGCCACAGGGAATTTCACATTCTCATTCAAAACAGGTATTGAGGCAAACAGAGCATTCCAATAAGCATCACCAAGCATATCGATGTTAGCCTTGAACGTCTTAACTTCATCACGTTTGCCAAGGAGGGTGAGAGATTCTTCCCAGAAGCAATCGCGGTAGAACTCTACGTCCTCCTCACAGAAGCAGACTATCGTAATTTCGTAGGCACAACCAATCTTTGTCTGTTCGGTGTTATCCCGAATGAAAGCAAAGATGGAGTGTAACGCAATACGGGCTGCCTCCGCTTTTGGGAAATGATATACGCCCGTGCTTATGCATGGGAAGGCAATGCGATGCAAGCCATTTGCTTTGGCCAATTTGAGGGCGGTATCATAGCATGAGGCAAGCAATCGTCCCTCGCCTTTGCTGCCACCATGCCACACTGGACCAACAGTATGGATAACCTTCTTGCAAGGCAGTCGGTAGGCATCAGTAATCTTGCTTTGGCCAGTCTCGCAACCGCCAAGTGTTTTGCACTCTTCCAACAACTCGCATCCGGCAGCACGATGGATGGCTCCGTCCACACCACCACCACCCAGTAGCGAGCAATTGGCCGCATTAACAATGGCATCACCTTCATACCGGGTGATGTCGCCAACGACTATCTTTATGTTCTTGCAGTAGGTTTCCATTATGCTATATTATTCTGATTCAATCAAAACAATCTTACCGACACGTTCGTTCTTCAGCAGCCTTATCTTAACCTGAGCGTCAGTTCCGTCGGGGTTAATCTTACGGAACCGTTTGCAGCCGCATGAACAGGCCCAGATTGGCGGTCGCCGTGGAATGTTGTCGCCACCCATTATGCAGTTCTTACGATATTGCAAGAGAAACTCAATCTCTGTCATATCGCCGGTGTCGTACACTATAGGAATGACCTCACTCCCGCAAACAGGGCATTTCTGCGGTTTCCGGTACACGTCAATTATTTTCGTCTGTATCATAATTTACTCGTCGTTGCTTTCATCAGCAGTGTCTTTCTCCTCCTGCAAGGGTACCAACTCAAACTCCAAGTCCGATGCGGGAATACCACAACTATCGAACAGAAGGTTGAGAATGGTCATCTTGGTCTGAGTGCTACATGACGAATACACATAGCAACCATCTGCGATGAGGGAGTGCTCTTTCGCAGCTTTAGAGTGGAACCAATATCCCTTGACACATAGACAACCAACCATTTCCGGTTTCTCAGCATAGACGAGTTTGCAGACTTGCAGAAGCATGTCTTTCCAAGTACTCACGTCGAACCTGGTACCACGATATACGAATGCGCTGATACTACGCCCTGTAAGATTCAATTCTTCGTCCAGTGAGACAACCTCGGTCTCTTTCCTTAAAGGCTCATACTTACTTTCTATCATTGGCCAAAGACCATAGAACTTGTCCAATAAGATAGCCTGACGATCAAGCATCTTTTCTTCATTCCACGCATCACAGTCTTTTAGGAAGTTGTTTAACCGATAGGCAGAGTCACGGAAGCCATAAACATGGTTTCCCTTTCGGTCTGTGTATCCGTTCTTCTTTTCTTCAAACGTATGATTGCTGTAGCTCGTATTGTAGCCAGTCAGCGTCAGATTAGCAAACGTGTGGAGGTATTCATCATGAATGCGCTCATAGTCTTCGCCCAGAGCCTCTTTCCATTTTGTTGTCAGAGTTTGCGGCATGATATGCTCTATTGTGGTGCGCCCGGCCTTCATCTCTTTTACAACATCATGAATCTCCTTGCCGTTCTCCTTCTCCATCCTTTCAAAGAGGAAATAGCGATAATCAATAGGAATCTTGTATATCTGTCGTGTCTTGAACTGTTCAGTAACATAGTGGTCGTTCGGGAAAACCGCCGTTCCCTGTTTCTTTAGCAGAACGAATTTGAGCAGTTCGCAATATGAGACACGAAGTTCTACATCTCGTTTGTCGTGGTCGGCAATGATTTTCATCACGTCATAGTGAAGCGTACAGAACACCTTGTTGAGAGCGTTTGCCGGCAGATTGCAGATGATGCGTCGTGCCCAATAGTTCTCGATTGTATCCAGTACTGCATATATATCAGTGTCTGAGAGACCTTTACTGGATGCATATTCCAGAAACTGCATATAGAATGGCATGGCAACGGCAGATCCGATATAACCCAACTGCTTGTATTTACGTTTGAGTTGTTCGTTGTCGGCTTCTGCAAGAGTTACTTGTTTGTAGTATTTTGCATAAGTACGCATCTCTTCCATCACCTGCTCACGTGTGGATGAACTGCTTACATAGTCCTTGAACTCGAAGTATAAAACATTGGTATTGCAGATGCGACGCAGTTTAATCGTAAGGAAGTCGCGAATGAACATCGATGGCTTGTAGCCGGTGCACTCTTCGATCTTGTTCCAATACTGGTTGTAGAAAAACTCCTGTTTCTCAGTATCAAAAGACATGAGGAGGTAGTTGCGTATCTTGTCAGCCTCGCTCAAATCCATACCTGTGGAGTTTAGGCTCTCAAAGATAAGTTGTGGGTCATCATCGCCAGAGAGTTTGATACTGATTACCTGCAACTTCTTGATAGAGTTGAATAGTTCGTCCAAGGTAAGACCACACTCTTTAATCTTGTTATAAAAGTATTTGTAGTTCCTCGTAACGTTAGAAGTCTCAATGTACTCGTCTTTGGTTTTGAACAGGAGCGCATCGAAAGCATCCATATCTTTCTTGATAGGCTTCAACTTAACCTTTCTGGTGTTCTCTTGGTACTTATCAACAAGATAAGTTTCCCAGATTCGATCTATGTTCCGATGGTCGGAACACGGGATGTCGTTAGCCTTGGCTGCATTGACAAGAGCTATGAGTATCAAGGACACCGTCGTTATGCGTTGCTGACCGTCTATAATCAGTCTGTCGTCGGAATGCGAGTCTGCGTGAGCAGACACTATGCTCCCGAAGAAATGATTCTTTCTTCCTTGCTCATGTATTGACACAAGATTATTGAAGAGCTGGGCACAGTTCTTCTCATTCCAATCGTAGTTACGTTGGTACAATGGTATGATAAACCGCTTCTCTGACCCTTCAAAAAAACGGATTAAGGGTTGTTCGCGTCCTTCCATATCTTATTTATCCTTCGTTTATTAGCTTTTCAATGATGTCTGCAATGTCAATGGTTATGGTGACTTCGTTGCTACTGTTTGCCATTGCCTTGCGTTCGGCTATAGCTAAACGGCGTGCAAATTCTTCTTCCGAAGCTTTTTGCAATTCAGGTAACTGGACTATATTCAGGAAATCTATTGCTGTAAAATTCAACTTGTCCATCTGGCTGAATTTTAGTTGTATTTCTTAAAGTTCTCCACTTGCGCCATCACCTTGGCAAACACCTCTTCGTCCCACTCGGGCGGATATCCCTCTTCATAGAGAAGCTCCGTGAGGCCAATGTTGAGATCATCGCGGATGTTGCGGTTGTTAAGCCAGTCGGCATAGACGCTGCTGCCGGCTATCAACTCGTTGATTTTCTTGGCCAACTGTAGGCATTTCTCCTGGGGATAGTCGAACGTGTATTTGTCGCGCACCTCCACGAGAATGTCGTAGAAGGCTTTTTCCTCAAAGGTAATGCCCAGTTTGCGGAACTCGCTCTTGTCGGTCTTTAGTTTGCCGAAAAGGTCTTTCAGACGGTCGATTAGTGACGACACCTTGTTTTCCACCACCTCGCCGATAGCGTTCACTGTATCGGTGGCCACATCATTGGCAAAGGTCAACTTGTCGCGCGTGTTATACTCGTCCACAATCTGTTTCAGCATAGCCATGAACTCTTGCTCCTTTACCTTGTTCACTCTACCATAAGCTTTGATGGCTCGTTTTAGCAATTTCACGAGCAGTTGGAATCGTGTGTTTGGCTCCTTGACATGATTTAGTTCCTCCCAAATCTCATCGCCAAAGATTTCTTCTTCACTATCGGCATTGAGCACTCGCTCAACGCCAGTACAGCGTATCGCACCACGCACCAATTCCTCTACAGCATGATTCATGGTTTCCACACTTATTCCGCTGTCAGTCATTTTAGCTACAAGCGAGCTTACGGCCATAAAGAATTGTGCCCAAGCACATTCGTCGGTTGAGAGCCTCCCAGCAGGTTGGCAGATAGCGTATGCTGCTTTCAGTTGGCGCGCATGGCCCAGGAAGAGTGTCTTGAACGAAGGTGTTTCCTTGTCTTGCGGAACTGGCTGTGCCAACACAAACTCAGAGGCGGCTTGCAGGCATAGTAAGCGTCCGAGAGCATCGGAATTGAAAAATGCGGAGGTGTCAAAAGACGAGAAATCCTCCTTCAACTGCGCCAGCAGTTTGGCAAATATCTCATAAGAGGCTTCGAGGTCATCCACCGATGTGCTACCTTCGCCGCCATATTTCTTAAGCGCCTGCAGCATATTCTCGCGTATGCCTATATAGTCCACTATAAGTCCGAACTCCTTGCCGGGATATTTGCGATTGACACGCGAGATGGTTTGGATCAGCGTATGCTTCTGCAGGGGTTTGTCGTTGTAGAGTATAGTGAGCGACGGCACATCGAAGCCCGTAATCCACATATCTACCACGATAGCAATCTTGAAGTGCGATTTGTCTTTCTTGAACTCTGTGGCCAACATCTGGCGGTGTCCCTTGTCGCCCAACAGGTGATACATCTCTGTGTCGCGCTCGTTGGCATTGCGAGTGGCCACAAGGTTGACCATGGGCAATGGCTCATAGCTTTGCAACTCGGCCAGTTCCTCTGGTGTCTGAAACTGGCTTTCATCATCCACCCGCTTGGGTTCCAGCCACTCAGGTCGCAGGGCTGCAATCTTGCGGAAAAGTGTGTAGGCTATGGGACGTTCGCTGCACGCTATCATGGCTTTCTGTACCACGTTGGGCGAATTGGCAGTGAATGCCTCATAATGCTCCACTATATCCTTGGCCAGACGTTCCAGCCTTCCTTCATCACCGAGAATCACGCCGAGCGAGGCCATGGCCCGTTTGCTCTTTTCAATCTTGTCTTGGTCAACCCCCTCTTCGGCGCACTGTTGGTAGTACTGTTTAATGAGTTTCACCTGCTCAGGGTCAATCTCGACGCGAGCCAGACGCGGGTCGTATTTCAAATCCACGGTGATGCCGTCTTCCACGGCCTGGCGCATGGTGTAGGTGTCCACCACATTGCCGAACACATGGATAGTCTCATCAATCGGAGTGCCTGTAAAGCCTACGAAAGTGGCGCTGGGGAAGGCTGTGTGCAAGTAGTAAGCAAAGCCATAAGTGAAGAAAGCGCCGTTTTTCTCCTGCTTGCTTGAGCCGTTTTGCTTAGCAACAAGAGCAATCTCCGAATCTGTTCCCTTTTTCTCCGTAACGACCTTCAACTTGCTTCCTGTACCAGTCTGCGTGCGGTGGGCTTCGTCGCTGAAGCAGATGATATTTTTGCGGTCGCTGAGGAAACCGATGTCTTCACAGAACTTCTGTATGGTTATGATAAAGATGCCGCCGCTGCCGCGTGCCGATAGTTCTTTCTTCAAGTCCTCGCGGTCTTCTATCTCGCGCACAGTGCCATCGCAGAGGAAGTCGGTGGAGGCGCAGAAGAGTTTTGAGGCCTGCGTCTGCAGGTCTTCGCGGTCAACGATGATCAATATCGTTGGCGAGCCTATCTTGCTTTTTGCGCGAAGGGCCAGCTGGCGTGCCAGGAAGAGCATGGTGTAGGTCTTGCCGCAGCCCGTAGCCCCGAAGTAGGTGCCACCCTTGCCATCGCCACCCTTATTGGTGTGCATGTGGGCAAGTACATTGCTAAAAAGACTTTCTGTAGCAAAGAATTGCGGATAGCGGCAAACTATCTCCACCTCCTTATCGCTGCCCTCCTTCACGTCTGGGAAATAGACAAAATCACGCAGTATGCTGAGCAGGCGCACGGGTGAATATGCTCCGGCTATGAGTGTGTGCATCTCGGCCACGCCGCGAGCTGCCTTGTCCTCGTTGTGTACTTTCTTCCAGGCGTAGTAGTGTTCGTAGGGGGAATAGGTGGTGCCAAGGCGCGAGTTTGCACCGTCAGAGATACACGACAGGGCGCAGTATTTCATCAGCGATGGAATGTCACGCCGATAGCGCACGTGTATCTGCTCCCACGCCTTATAGATGTCGGCATCGGGGTCGGCAGGATTCTTCAGTTCGATGATGCATACAGGTATGCCGTTGACATAGAGCATGATGTCGGGCCGGCGGTTTTCCTTGCCCTCAATCATCGTCAGTTGGTTCACAGCACGGAAGATGTTGCGATCTGGGTGCTCGAAGTCGATATACTGCACGTGCATGTCGGGCAGCGACTGGTCGTCGCGGCTCATCACGTAGCCGTCGCGATAGAGCGTGAACACAGAGCGCAGCGTAAGGTAGGGGCGTCCGCAGTCGGTGTTGCGCAAGTTGGCGATGACTCGCGTCACCTCGGCCTCAGTGAGTTCTCCGTGGCGGCTGTGCAGGTTCTCCCGCAGGTCGTCCACCAGCAGGGCCTCTGTCTCCATGCGGTGCAGTTCGAGGGCGTTGGTGTTCGTCCAGCCATTGTCGGCCAACTCTTGCATAAAGGCTTCCTCGTAGTCGCTTTCGTAATATTTTGTTTTCATAGGCTATGGTGAGCTTTTTGGATGAGTACCGGGCAGAGCGAGCGCATCAGTTCTCGTGCTTCCCGTGCAATGGACTTTGCTTCCTCTGCACAGCGGTAGAGGCTGACGATAGCACGCTGGACTTCTATTGGTGGAAGGGGAATTTGGACACGCTCCATTTCTGGCCAATCAAATGTCTCTCGTGCGCTACCCCAGGAGTTGAAACGTGAATAGCGGTCGAACTCGTCGCGAGCAAAGATGAGATACAAATATTCAGGATTGAGTGTCTCTCTATCTTTGACCTTGAATGTCAGATAGGATGACGAGAAAATATATGGTTGGTTGTCTCGATTGATGGCCAATGATATTCTTCCTCCATTGCGCGAAGTAACTGTTACGACGCAAAAATCTTGTGGGTTTAGCACCTTGTATGATTTCAGCGATACACCGGTCATATCAGCTTTTGTCGGGATTATCATTTTTTGAATGCTAACACCTCTTACATCATCAACGGAGTAGTGCCCTTCGGTGTTTCGTTCATCTGTTTCCTCAATATATTCTCCCAACTTGACGCTCGGATACTTGGCCTTGCAGTCCACAATATAAGCGTGACAGGCATCGGCGAGCGGGGCAAGCAGAGCCTCGTTCTGCTCCGCCGTCTGCTGCAAACCTTCGTACACCGCTACCAGTTCCCGCTGCACCTCGATTGAGGGAAGTGGAATTATCACTCGTTGCATCTCATCCCAATCAAAAGTTTCACGTGCGCTACCCCATGAGTTGAAACGAGAATAGCGGTCAAACTCATGTCTACTTAATAACAAGTAGAGATATTGTGGGGCAAGAGCCGTTTCATCCTTTACATGGAACGTGGTATAGATAGAAGATATTAAGAATGATTGTTCATCATCGTTATATGCCAATGCAATTTTATCTCCACGGCGAGAGGTATCAGCCACATAGCAAAATCCTTTCGGAGGAACGACCTTGTAAGAATACAACGATACACCCGAAAGATTGGCTTTCGTGGCAATGAATTGCTTTTCTGTACTAATTCCACGAACATCCTCCACACCATACCGTCCATGAGTATTGCGTACATCTGTTTGCTCTATCACCTCTCCGAGCTTGACTCTTGGCGCCATCCGCATCATGCGCGCGATATCCTCGTTCCTGTTCATCGCTTACCTCCTTTCCTCTTGTTGTTTTCAGGCGCGATACACTCCCAGTGCCCGCCCTTGTTTGGGCCGACACGTTTGATAATACCATACTCTTTGAGTTTGTCTAGGTGCTTCTGTATGGTGCTTCGGGTTATGCCAATCTCTTTGGACATTGATGTAAGAGAGGCGTATGAATTGTTCAGCAGTATTAGCATAACCTTTCCTAATGTTGACTCCAAAGGTATGCAGTATTTCTTCTCGGCAACGAAAAAGGCTATCTCTTTTTTCATACCGCCTTCTGAATCACCTTTCATACCGCTTTTCATACCGCTTTTCATACCGCTTTCTTGACCGCTTTCTTGACCGCTTTTTGGACCGCCGTCGGTGATGTGCATCTCCTTTGTCGCGGCCAAAGCGTGGAAGAGCAGGCGCAGACCACCCGGATCCATGACATATTCGGGTGCGGGTTGCCCCCACTCCTTACAAGCTTCACACATCTTGCTGATGCCCCGTCCCCAAGCTTCCACATAGCCAGCGCGGAAGAACACGTGAGCGATGGCCTTGTTGGGAGGCAGCGACTGGTGAGGAGCCATCAGCGTTTCTGGAGTCCAAGGGAAGTTGAAGGTCAGGCCGTTGCTGATATACATCTGGTCATCCTCAATGCGAATCTGTATCGGGTTGCCTGTCTCGTATGCTTTGTGCATGATGGCATTATAGATGCCCTCGCGGAAAGCCTCCTTTGAATAAGGGTAAGTTTCCACGCGGGTTATGTTGTCGTAACCGACATCCGCAATCAGATATTTGGTGAATACAAGGTCGGTTATCTGGTCCGCCTGTCGCATAAGCGAGCCGTGCAACTCATCCTGATAGCGCAGGTTTGAGCCCGTGAAGCGGCCAACCTTTATATAGGCTCCTGTAAACCATCGCTCCGGGTCTTCATGGAACAATAGGATGGCGCCCCGCTTCAGCGCTCCATCTTCTGTGCGCAGATGCAGTTTGTCAAGCAGCTCTTCATCAGTCATTGCATTCAGCTCTGCACGAGTAGATCGATTGTGACGCAAAGCCTCGCGGCGATAAATCTTGAAGCTGTCTCGGTCAAGGTCATCAATTGTCACATTGGGCACTGGCACCTCGTCCCAGCCCATGCCGTTCTTGCTGAGCAGGAATGTATGAAGCATACCCTGTGTCAATTCCAAGTTGGTGGCACCGCTACGGTAATAGAAGTGCCCGCGATAGTTGACAGCATAAGATGTGGCCGGAACGGTTATCTCCAAGTATTCCATACCATCCTGTTCGTGTGGCAAACAGTTGACGATAACACCCATAGTGTCTCTCACCTTGTTAGGAATGTCTTCCGATAGTTTCTTGACTTTTGCCAAGCCAACGACTTTGCCTTTGTCCTCTTTCCCGATGAAGATGGTTCCACCTATGGAATTTGCCATACCGCATATCCATTGCAGGTATTCATCGCGCCATGACTTCTTGTATTCTATGTTTTGGTTTTCGTCTTTCATCTTCTCAGGCCTTGTATCCTAAAGCTGCAAAAGCGGCTTGCAGGGCTTGTTGGTTTTTCACTTGTCGTTCGATAATTTTGGCAGTCTTGCCAGCAGCATCGGTGAGGATGGCATCATAGTCAAGATTGGTGTCTCGATCCACAAACTCGATGTAGCGACTTGGCACTAAGCTCCATCCATTGCATGCAATCTCATTAAGACCAACGGAACGATATAGTTCCGGCTCGCTGTAATCCTTTCCATTGGTCCCAACAGATTGCCATCGCTGGTATATCTCCACGAGACGCACAATTTGCTCTGGCACGAATTGCACGAATTTCTTCTCATAGATGTTCTGGTTCCACGTACGGAGGTCAACAAAAAGCACTTCGCCCTCGCGGTTGCGGAGATGGCGGTCATGCCACTGTCCACCGCGCTTGTTGTTGTTCAGAATCCACAGTGTCACGCTGATATCTGTGGAATAAAACATCTCTCGTGGCAGTACAATGATGGCCTCCACCTTGTCATTCTCAATAAGCCGTTGGCGGATCTCCAGCGTATCGGGGTCGCCCAAAGCGCCGTTGGCAAGCAGAAAGCCGGCTATGCCCCGGGAGGGATTGAGGTGATAGAGCATGTGTAGAATCCACGCATAGTTAGCATTTGAAACCGGGGGCAGGCCATATCCATCCCAGCGGCGGTCGGTGGTCAGTTCGTCTTCGCCACGCCACTTCTTCAGGTTGAAAGGCGGGTTGGCCATGATGAAATCAGCTTTCAGCTCCTTGTGTTTCTCATTGGTGAATGTGGAGGCATCCTCGTCGCCAAGGTCATACGAGATTCCGCGTATTGCCAAGTTCATTTTGGCAAGGCGATAAGTGTCTGGGTTGCTCTCTTGCCCATATACTTGCACCTTGTTGGTGTTACCGCCATGCGCCTCAATAAACTTGGCCGACTGCACAAACATGCCGCCCGAACCACAGCACGGGTCGTAGATGGTGCCGTCGAATGGCTCTATCAATGCGGCGATGGTCTCCACAATGCTGTGAGGTGTGTAGAACTCTCCCTCCTCCTTGTCGGCATTGATAGAGAAAGCCTGAAGGAAATATTCATAGACGCGCCCTATTAGGTCTTTCTCGTGGAAGCGGCTCTCGTCAATCTTGTCAATCTCCTCAGCCAGTTGCTTGAGTGTCTTGGGGTCAATCTTCGAGTCGGTGAATATCTTGGCAGGGAGGGCGCCACGCAGTCGCTCGTCTTGGTTGAGCTTATGGATGATATTGTCCAGTTCCAAGGCCCGGGTGGTTTCTTCCAATTCCAGAATGCGCTCCCAACGGCAGTAAGCATCCAGAAAGGCCACGCCCACCTTGCCATAGCTGGCGGCCTTTTCCATTACCACGTTTAGCAGTCCGGGCTTGTCCTTGTACTCATCTTTGATTTCCTCTCGACGCTTGCTGAAACGCTGGTCGAGGAATTTCAGAAATACAAGTGTAAGAATGATGTCTCGCCTCACTGTCATGCCTGCCTTACCCCGCATGATATTGCGGCAGTTCATCAGTACATCTTCCAGACGAAGCACGGTTTCTTTCTTTTTATTTGTTTTCTTTGCCATGGCAATTCTATTTGGCGAGTTCGTTATCTACAATCAAATCTTGATGCTTACGTTCAAAACTTTGGCAATCTTATATTGGATTCCTGAGAGGGAAGTTTCTGGTATTAGTATTTAGGCTACTGAAACTCATATCCATACTTTTCGCCAATTCGGTTAGGGATAAGCCTTTCTCAACAAGCATCACTTTAATCAGATTGAGTCTCCTTACCACTTTGAGGCATCTGATTTGAGTGCTAAGTTACAAAAAAAGACCGAGTTTGTGACGTTTTCTGCCATATTTCTTTGCGAGAAAGGTGATAATTCTTTCCAAACTCTTTGAACACAAGTTCGTTGCGATCATCCACGTTCGCCTTGGTAATGACAAAGATGAGCAGTTCTCCTTGAATATCTTATGAGACTTTACCCGAGGAATCCTTTTGTTGTTGCACTTGCGCTTGCCGCAGCCGCGCGCCTTGGGTGCCGAAAAGGCCTTTTTCTGGCTTGAGCCGAAGATCAAATAACGTGACAAACTTAAGGAAGTGGGTGTGGAAGATATTAGGAGTATTTGGCTGGGTTAGGCAAAATGTGTTATAATCTTTTGTAAAATAAAGATTATTTTGTAATTTTGCATACTATATCTAAGATTAAGGCTTATGGCAAAGAACACATTGGCTAAACACATGCCCCGAAAGGTGGAGGATTTGCTCAAACAGATGGGCGCACAGCTTCGGCTGGCCCGACTTCGCCGCAAACTCACCATGGATGTGGTGTCAAAACGTAGCAGTTGCTCGCCCTTGACATTGGCCAAAGCCGAGAAGGGCGATCCCACGGTGTCAATCGGGATTTATGCCCGCATCCTGTTTGCCCTCAACTTGGAGAAGGACATCCCCCTGTGGGCTGGAGAAGATCCGCTGGGCCACATTATACAAGATTCTGAATTGATGGCCCGAAAGCGTGCTCCCAAGCGCAAAGAAACCATATAACCTTTAGGATATGGAAACCAACAAATTGTATGTTTATCTCGATTGTACCGCACTGGGCGAGCCGACATTGGTGGGGGTGCTCCGAAAGGAAAACGTACCAGGCAAGGAAACCTGTTCCTTGGAGTACAGCAAGGATTGGCTGAGGGCCCATGGCCAGTTGTGGCTTGACCCTAATCTGCAACCTTATGTGGGCGCGCAATATGTGCCAACCGACCGGGAGATATTCAATATGTTTTCTGATGCCCTGCCTGACCGCTGGGGTCGAATCCTGCTCGACCGGCGGGAGGCTGTGCTGGCAAAGCAAGAGGGCCGGGCCAGACGCACCATAACTGGCTTTGATTCGCTTGCCCTTATCAATGACTTTGGTCGGCGCGGTGGCCTTAGGTTCAAGACTGACCCAAACGGCGAATATTCAAACACGAATGAGAAATTCGCCACTCCGCCTTTTGCTCGGCTGAGAGAGTTGGAGGATTGCATAGCTCACTTTGAGGAGGCTGAGACGAAGCATCTAACACCCGAAGCGAAGTGGGTAATGGATTTGGTGGCTCCGGGCAGTAGCCTTGGCGGTGCTCGCCCCAAGGCTAATGTGATTGATGAGGATGGTGTGCTGTGGGTGGCCAAGTTCCCATCACGGAGGGATGTGTATGACTTACAACAATGGGAGCATTTCTCTCACCTGCTGGCTCGGCACTGCGGCATCAATGTGGCCGAAACTAAGTTAACCTCTGGCATCAAGGGGGAAATCCTATTGTCGAAGCGTTTCGACCGCACCGCTGATGGCCGCAGAATACACATGGCATCAGCCATGACACTGTGTGGACTGGTGGATGGCGACAATGCCAACACTGGCCACGGCTATCTTGACATCGTTGATGCGATGCTGCAGCGTAGCCCGAAACCTGAGCGTGATGCCGAGGAATTGTATCGGCGCATTGCCTTTAACATTTGCATTGGCAATTCTGATGACCACTTCCGTAACCATTCGTTTCTCCTTGATGTTGATGGTTGGGTTTTGTCGCCAGCTTATGACATGAACCCCACCAACGAGCCAAATCAGGCGTTGCTGATTGACAAGAATTCGTCCGATGCTGATTTGCGGAGCCTGCTGCTGGCTTGTGATGATTATATGGTTGATTACGGCACTGCTCGTGACATAATCGAGAAAGTTCAGGAGGGTGTGGCCGATTGGCCGCAGTTAGCCGACCTAGCGCGCATCCCCCGCAGTGAGCAATCCCGCTTCTCCTCCCGCTTCACCGCCTACTCCCAAGCCCCCATCCTGGGCCAGGGAGTGTAGGCCTTTCTCATACATGGACGATAACACAGAGAGTGCGATATCATTGGATGTGCCCGAAAGAAACTGATCAAACTGATAGGCTAATAATGTTTAAAGTCGCTTCATACTATGTGCTGGCCATCAACATGGCGCCCTTTGCAGCCTATGTCATAGACAACCACGGCAAAGCATCACAAAGCATGGCAGGTAATATAGCATGGAGTGGAAAGAAAATCAAATAACGTGACAACAGACTACATTAAATTATACGATGCCGTGGGCTGGATAGCCCGGCTTGCTGCAGCCGACGGCACTATTG
>CAZRYC010000033.1:0-32000 GCA_964604175.1 uncultured Bacteroides sp. | reverse complement strand
CTCTTTATTAGGTACCCAATTACGGGCTTAAACTAACTTTGGAAACTTAAATTAATTATCCCTTGTCAAGATTGGCGGCAAAAACAATCTTTAGTGGGTTGCGGCCTGTTCCCTATTTATCTAATTATGTTTTCTATGAAAACTGTAGCTATATCAAGTTTCTTAAGTAGTGCACGGAGTGCACGCCTGAGGATAACCCAGGGCTTTATGCCGTGGGGTTCAAGAGACTTCCCCTCTTTCAGCCCCCAGAGGGGGCGTCTAATAGTCAAATCCAAGTTGATCAGACGTGCCCTTCTGGCACTTACCTCATGGCAGTATTTTTATCCCACGGCATAAAGCCGCGGTTATCCACAGACGTGCCTTCCAGGCACTTAAGGCTTGAGAAACTTGAAAAGTGATAGAGAAAGCAAAAGAAGCGTGTCTTGGGGTTGGCAACGACACCACCTATCATTTTGCTGACGTCAGCAAAATGTTCTCGTTGGGTTCAGGCGCTCAGCGTCAGATAGATGATACGCTTTGACGCGCTACGCCTGCTATCTTGTCGCGCATTTGCTATATACAAAATCTCTGTTGAGATTCCGGGCATCGTCAGTGTCATAGATACAAAGATTGGGCGGCCCACAAGCCCGAAGAAAAAGCGAGTATTAGGAGCAGAAACGTAGCGGAAAAGTAGGTGGGGAGAGGGGGAGAGGGGGTTGACGTAGCGTTGACGTATTTGTTTACGGGTTTATACAAAATTTACTAATTTTCAATACTATCTTATTGATTTTTAGGATATTAGTTGAATTTCAACTTACTAAAATTTTCCAAGGGGCCGAGAGGGTGAACAATTCCAGATTTTTTGATGTAACTTTGCAATGTAAATCTTTTACACCTGCTGTTTGACCAGCCCAAAAGTTTGAGACGTTTTTTCATGGCAAGATAAATATAAAAGGAAATTCTAAATTTTTCATAGGTACTTTTAAGGTAAAAAAGAAATTTTAGGATAAGGATTAGGTTAGTTAATTTAAGGTAAGATTTTGGTTTATTAGGTAGAAAAAGAAACTAAGGCAAGAATTAGGTATAAAGTTTAGGTAAACTCACATTTGTTTTTGATGTAAAAATAAGGTAAATTTTGACGAAGATAACCCTGGCAGTGATGCCGGGGTTATTTTTTCTCTGAAAAACTGAAAACTATTTCGTAACTTTGCAAGCGAATAAGTACGCAATGCCAGAAGTACGGGCAAAAAAGGCTTTGGGGCAGCATTTCCTCACCGACCAGCATGTGGCTGAGCGGATAGCTGCCACTCTCGATGATTGGCGCTCCCTGCCAGTGCTCGAGATAGGCCCCGGCATGGGCATCCTCACCCGCTGGCTCCTCGACAAAGGGCATGACTTGAGAGTGGTGGAAATCGACACGGAAAGTGTGGAATTTCTGAAAAGAAATTTCCCAGAACTTACGCCCAGCGAAGCCGAAAGCCGCATTATAGAGGGCGACTTCCTGAAGATGGATCTAAAGAAGATCTTTGGCGACAAAGAGTTCTGCGTGATTGGCAACTACCCTTACAACATCAGCAGCCAGATCTTCTTCAAAGTCCTCGAATACAAAGACCAGATACCAGCATGCAGCGGCATGCTTCAGCGCGAGGTAGCACAGAGGTTAGCCGCCAAAGAAGGCACCAAGACACGCGGAATTCTGAGCGTGCTGCTACAAGCCTGGTACCACATAGAATACCTATTCACAGTGGACGAGAATGTGTTCAATCCTCCGCCCAAGGTGAAATCCGGGGTGATACGCCTGGTGCGCAACGATGTCAAGGCTCTGCCCTGCGACGAACGGCTGCTGCGCACGGTGGTAAAGACCACCTTCGGCCAGCGCCGAAAGATGCTGCGGAAATCCATACAGCCCCTGCTGCCAGCCAGCACCCCAGTGCCAGACTCGCCATTGATGACTATGCGACCTGAGCAGCTGAGCAACCAACAGTTCTACGATCTTACTAACCTGATAACGGATTTACGGCAATGAAAGAATACAGCGAAGAGTATCTCGACAAAATCCGCGACATAATCCGCGCCAACGATGAAAAGGCTGCGCGTGAGGAATTGGCTGAGCTCCACCCAGCCGACATTGCCGAGCTGTATCAGGATCTGGAACTCGACGAGGCAGAATATCTGTATCGACTGCTTGATGAAGACACCGCAGCCGATGTGCTGATGGAGCTGGACGAGGATGACCGAATGAAGCTGCTCGAGCACATGCCCGCCGAGGAGATTGCCAAGCAGATCGACCACCTCGACACAGATGACGCTGTGGACCTGATACAGCAACTCGACGAGGATGACCGCGACGAGATCCTTAGCCACATCGACGATGTGGAGCAAGCGGGCGACATCATCGATCTGTTGAAATACGATGAGGACACTGCCGGCGGCTTGATGGGCACCGAGATGATCGTGGTCAACGAGAACTGGTCAATGCCCGAATGCATCAAGCAGATGCGCCTCCAAGCTGAGGATATGGACGAAATCTACAACGTGTATGTAGTAGATGACGACAATAAGCTCAAAGGAGTGCTACCGCTCAAAGAGCTGATCACGCATCCATCCGTAAGCAAGATCAAGCATGTGATGGAGGATGACCCTGTAAGCGTAAAGGCCGAAACACCGATTGACGAGGTGGCCTTGGACTTTGAGAAATACGACTTGGTGGCCATGCCCGTGGTAGATAGCATAGGTCGGCTACTGGGCCGCATCACTGTAGATGATGTGATGGATCAGGTGCGCGAATCGAGCGAACGCGACTACCAGTTGGCCTCCGGTATCTCGAGCGATGTGGATGCCGAGGACTCTGTGTTCCAGCAGACCAAAGCCCGCATCCCCTGGCTTTTAGTGGGAATTGCTTCCGGCTTGCTTGGCAGCTTGATTTTGGCTGGCTTCGAGACACAGCTTCAGGCAGTCACTGCCCTGGCTCTCTTCATTCCCATTATTGGAGGCACCGGCGGCAACATCGGCGTGCAAGCCAGCGCTATCGTGGTGCAAAGCTTGGCTAACGGCACGCTGGAGATAAAAGACTTCGCCAAGCAGCTGGGAAAAGAATTCTGGATTGGCATGCTCAATGCCACAATCATAGCGGCGGTGGTATTTGTGTACAACCTCTTCTTTATTCCAGATGATTTCGGAGTGACCATAGCCGTGAGCCTCTCTCTGTTCGCGGTATCGCTATTCGCTGCTATCTTGGGCACTGTGATCCCCTTGACTTTGGAGAAGTTGCATGTCAACCCCGCCTTGGCCACTGGCCCTTTTATACAGATATCCAATGATATCATTGGCTTGCTTTTCTATGTATGGATAAGCACCTGGATCCTTTCCCTATTTGCTCGTTAGTACTTGATATCCCAAAGATATAGGGCGTACCCCGGCATGCTGTTGCCGGCTGCGCAGCGATCTTTGCGCTCTATTATGGCTCTCACTTCCTCGGGGGCAATTTTGTGGTTTCCCACATCAATGAGGGTGCCTACGATCGCTCGCACCATATTGCGCAAGAAGCGGTCAGCGCTTATCTCAAAATACCACACGTTCTCATCCGCTTGTACCCACTGCGCTCGGCGAATATCACAGATATTGGTCTTAACTTGGGTGTGAAGCTTAGAAAAAGATGTGAAATCTTGCCTGCCGAGCAAGTGCTTAGCAGCCTGGTTCATAGCCTCAAAATCGAGGGGACGCACGGCCCTATAAGTAAGCCTCCAGAAGAAAGGAGTCTTGCCCACATACACATAGTAGCGGTAGGTGCGCTCCTTGGCATCAAAGCGAGCATGGGCATCAGGCGCCACAGGCCACAGCTCTTGCACTGCGATGCTCTTGCCAATCATGGAATTGAGGCGGTAAAGCAAATCAGCAGGCAGCACACTGTCAGCATCAAAATGCGCCACCATCATGCGTGCGTTCACATCAGTGTCGGTGCGGCCAGCCCCTGTAATCTCTATCTTTTCGTGCAAGAGAGTAGAGAGAGCCTCCTGCAAGGTTCCCTGCACGGTAGGGCCTTGGGGCTGCACCTGCCACCCCAAGAAGCCCTCGCCCCTATATGATAAGCGCAAAAAATATCGCACTCGCAAAGGTTATTATTCCAGATAGGTATAGCCAAAGAGGCCTGAGCGATAAGTAGAGAGGAAGTCGCGCCCCTCTTCCGGGGTGATCTTGCCCTCCTTCATACACTTGGTAACCCAAGTCTCCACATTGCGCACCAGCTTCTTAGAGTTGTATTGCACATATTCGAGCACCTCAGCCACAGTCTCGCCCTCGATCACTTGCTCTATCTCGGCATCAGTCTCATGCACGCGGATGTGCACAGTGTTGGTGTCGCCAAAGAGATTGTGCATATCGCCCAATATTTCCTGATAGGCCCCCACCAAGAACACTCCTAAGTAGTACGGTTCATTGGGCTTTACCGTGTGCACTGGCAGGGAGCCTTGCATGTCGCCGTTGGTAATGAAATTGGAAATCTTGCCATCGCTGTCGCAGGTAATATCCTGGATAGTGCATAGCTTGGTTGGCTTCTCATCCAATCGAGTGATGGGCATTATGGGGAAAATCTGGTCGATGGCCCAGCTATCGGGCAGGGACTGGAAGAGCGAGAAGTTGCAGAAATACTTGTCGGGTATCATCTTGGCAATCTTGCGCATTTCCTCCGGCGGGTGCTTCATGCCGGCAGCGATTTCGCCAACCTCGCGAGCCACGCTCCAGAAAAGCTTTTCTATCTGGGCGCGAGTTTCCAGGTTGAGCATTCCGAGCGAGAAGAGGTCGAGGGCCTCGTCGCGAATCTGAAGCGCATCGTGCCAGCTCTCAAAGAGGCGAGGCTGATTGAGCTTGTCCCAAATATCGTATAACTCCTTGGCCAGCTCGTGAGCATCAGCCGGGAGCTCTTCATTGTCTTTCCATATAGGGAGCGAAGTGGTTTCCAGAACCTCGAAAATCAGGATGCTGTGGTGAGCAGCCAATGAGCGCCCGCTTTCGTTGATGATATTCGGCTGCTTGATATTGTTCTTCTCACATACGTCAACGAATGTGGACACAGCATCGTTGGCATATTCCTGGATGGAATAGTTCATGGAGCTTTCGCTGCTGCTGGTGCGAGTGCCGTCGTAGTCCACGCCCAAGCCTCCGCCAATGTCCACGAAATCGATGTCAAAGCCCATCTTAGTGAGCTGCACATAAAATTGCGAGGCCTCGCGCAGCGCATTCTTGATCAGGCGTATCTTGGTAATCTGGCTTCCGATGTGGAAATGGATTAGCTTGAGGCAGTCGGTGAGGCCATGGCGCTTGAGCATATCGATTGCATTGAAGAGTTCGCTGCTGTTGAGACCGAATTTCGACTGGTCGCCACCGCTCTCGGCCCACTTGCCAGAGCCAGAACTGGAGAGCTTGATGCGAATGCCGATGTTGGGGCGAATATTGATTTTGCGGGCCAGCTCGGCTATGGTCTGAAGCTCATTGATTTTCTCAACTACAAGATAGATATTGCGGCCCATCTTCTGGGCAAGCAGGGCCTGCTCGATGTAGCTTTCGTCCTTGTATCCGTTGCAAATAATCAGCGAGTTCTCTGAGATATTGGTAGCGAGCACAGCGTGAAGCTCCGGCTTCGATCCAGCCTCCAAGCCGATATTGAATTTCTTTCCATAAGTGACCACTTCCTCTACCACTTGGCGCATCTGATTTACCTTGATGGGGTATATCAGATAGTTGGAGCCTTTGTAAGAATATTGCTTAGTGGCCTCGGCAAAGCAGCTTGTGATTTTCTCGATGCGGTTGTCAAGAATATCCGGGAATCGCAAGAGCAGGGGCGCGGTGATGTCGCGCAGCTGCAGCTCGTCCAAAACTTCTTTCAGGTCCACAGAGGCAAACCCTTGGCGAGGGGTCACGATTACATGACCCTTTTCATTGATGGAGAAATAGTTTCTGCCCCATCCGATGATATTATACAATTCGGCGCTATCCTCCACGCGCCACTTTCTTACAGGCATCTCAATAAATGTTAGTATCCGGTGTATGTTTCTGGTGAGAGGGAATGCAATTCTTGCTTTACTTGGGGAGAGACTTCGAGAGTATCGATGAATTCGGAGATGGTCTCAGGGGTCACTGCAGTGTTGGTGCGGGTAAGAGCCTTGAGAGTCTCGTAAGGGTTGGGATAGCCTTCGCGGCGCAGGATAGTCTGGATACCCTCAGCCACCACGCTCCACATGCGGTCCAGGTCAGCGTCGATGGCAGCTTTATTAAGGAGCAACTTACCCAAGCCTTTCAGGGTGCTGGCCATGGCGATCATGCCATGAGCCAAAGGCACTCCAGTGTTGCGGAGCACTGTGCTGTCGGTGAGGTCTCGCTGCAAGCGCGACACAGGCAGCTTCTGCGCCAAGTGGGCTAACAGAGCATTGGCTATGCCGAGATTGCCCTCGCTATTTTCATAGTCAATGGGATTGACCTTGTGAGGCATAGCGCTTGAGCCTACCTCGCCAGCCTTGATCTTCTGCTTGAAGTAGTCCATGGAGATGTATAGCCACATATCGCGGTCGAGGTCGAGCAGGATAGTGTTGATGCGGCGAATAGCATCGAAGAGGGCAGCCAAGTTGTCGTAATTGCTAATCTGGGTGGTGTATTGCTCGCGCTCAATGCCGAGGCTCTCCTTGAGGAACTTGTTGGCGAACTCATGCCATTCGATCTCAGGGAAAGCCACATGGTGAGCGTTGAAATTGCCAGTGGCTCCGCCAAACTTTCCGCTGATTTTGACAGCATCGAGGCTGGCGAGCTGTTCGCGCAAGCGGTACACATACACCATCAGCTCCTTGCCCAAGCGAGTGGGGCTGGCCGGCTGACCGTGGGTCTTGGCAAGCATGGCCACATCCTTCCATTCCTCGGCACGCGCCTCCAGGGCAGAAATCACCTCCACAATCATGGGGCGATACACATGGCCCAGGCTTTCGTTGACCATCATTGGCACTGCAGTGTTGTTGATATCCTGCGAAGTGAGGCCGAAGTGGATAAATTCTTTGTATTCGTTGATATCGACCGACATGTGGAGAGCTGAGAATTGCTCTTTGATGAAATATTCCACAGCTTTGACATCATGGTTGGTAACAGACTCAATGTCCTTAACGCGCTGGGCCTGCTCCAGGGTGAAGCGGCGATAAATGTCGCGGAGCACTTCCTTGTCAATGCTATTGAGCTGCGGCAGCTGCGGCAAGCCCAGCTCAGTGAGGGCGATGAAATATTCAATCTCTACGCGCACACGGTATTTGATAAGCGCGTACTCTGAGAAATACTCGTCGAGTTTCTCGCATTTGCTACGGTAGCGGCCATCAATGGCGCTAATGGCGGTCAGTGGTGTTAATTCCATTCTCGGTTTACAGTTTATCTCCCATCCGGTCGATGAGAAAAGTTCAGTTTTCGGTACAAAGTTACAAAAGAAAAATGGATTAAGATGTGTTATAATTAAAAAGTTTTATGTAATTTTGTAAAATTAACTCAACTCACAAGATATGTCTGACAAATATCGCGACACTCTGTCTCAGAGCCATGTCACCACCGATGATGCTGCGGTGGCCGCTGCCGTGCAAAAAATCATAAGTGAGCACGCCCAGGAAAACATGAACAAAGAGGTCTATCGCACTATCTTCAATTGCATCGACCTCACCACCCTCAACACCACTGACTCGCCCCGCTCGGTAGCCGATTTTGTGGAAAGGGTGAATGCTTTCGACGATGAGCACCCCGACATCCCCAATGTGGCTGCCATCTGCGTGTATCCCAATTTTGCGCAGGTGGTGCGCACAGTGCTGGATGTGACCCGTGTGCGCGTGGCATGCGTGAGCGGAGCCTTCCCCACTGCTCAATCGTTTATCGAAACCAAAATCGCAGAGACGAGCCTGGCTGTTGACAGCGGAGCTGATGAGATCGACATAGTGTTCAATGTGGGCAACTATCTGGATGGCGACTTCGAGGAGGTATGCGACGAGATTTCCGAGCAAAAAGAGGCATGCCGCGATGCTCGCCTTAAAGTGATTCTTGAGACCGGAGCCTTGAAGACCGCACAGAATATCCGCGATGCTTCGCTGCTGGCATTATACAGCGGGGCCGACTTTCTGAAGACCTCAACCGGCAAGGGCTATCCCGGAGCAAGCCTGGAGGCTGCTTATGTAATGGCTCTCTGTATCAAGGAATATTATGAGAAGACTGGCACCATGGTCGGCTTCAAAGCCGCTGGCGGCGTAAGCGTGCCCGAAGATGCGGTGAAATACTACACCATAGTGAAAGAGGTGCTGGGCGAAAAGTGGCTCAACAACGAATATTTCCGCATAGGAGCCAGCCGCTTGGCCAACAACCTGCTCAGCGCCATCTTAGGCGAAGAAACAAAATTCTTTTAAATAGCATTTAGATCCTGAAACCCAAAGCCAAATCCTTACAGTGAAAATTTGGATACACATCAATGAGGCCCAAGAAGGTCCCTACACAGTGGAAGAGCTGCCTCTGGAGCGCATGGACGGCGACACGCCCGTATGGTACGATGGTTTGGACAACTGGACCAAGGCCAGCGAGGCTCCGCTGACCGCCCATCTCTTCCCTTCAGCCACTGTCACCGAGGAAGTGGGTGGCTTCCAAGAGACGGTGACTGTGGACGAGCCGCAAGAGCAAGAGCCAAGTCAAGAGGCAGAGCCTACGCAGCATCTCTACGATGCCGCCTTGCGACGCACTGACATCCAGTCTGAACCCATTAGTGAGGCTGGAAATTGCGCAGCTGGCCATGCAGAAGCGCCATGCCCCAAGACCTTCTTTGGATGGTCCATCATCCTGACCCTCCTGTTCTGCAACCCAATTGGCATCATACCCATTTGCACCGGCTTTTCCGTGCGCACCAAATGGCGCAATCGCGACTATGCCGGAGCCCGCAAGATGTCCACCATCACCGAATGGTGGATAATGATTACCATTGTCACCTGCCTTATGACTTGGCCGCTGGCAATGATACTGCAAAGCTAAGCGATGGCAACAGACACCCCTATCCACACTCCCGCAGAGCAACCGGAAAAGAAGAAAGCCAAGTGGCTGACTCAGGTGATGAAGTTCTTCATCCCCTTGGTGGTTACTGTGGGCCTGTGCTGGCTGATGTTCCATAGCATCGACTTCCGCGAGATGCTCGACATAATCCACAACCAGTGCAATTTCTGGTGGATAGGTTTGGCTTTGCTGTTAAGTTTTTTCTCTAACTTTTTCCGGGCTTGGCGCTGGGGTATTCAGCTGGATGCCTTAGGGTACCGGGTGCCTCGCCACATACTGGTGTACAGCATCTTTGGCACCTATGCCATCAATCTGATCTTTCCTCGCTTGGGAGAGCTATGGCGCACTGGCTACATAGCGCAGCGGCAGCGCGCTCCATTCGCCACCATCTTCGGCTCAATGGTTGCCGAGCGGTTGAGCGATACAGTGGTGGTTTTTCTATTCTTGGTATCCACCTGCTTGATAGCTTACCAGCATATCGCCAGCTATTTGGGCCAGAATGAAGCCCTGTATGAAAAGGCCTTGGATGCTGTGACCTCGCCATGGCTGTGGCTCGCCATTGCCTTGTGCCTGGCTTTTGCCTGGTGGTTTCTTACGCGCCGCTCCAAGCAAGACAGCATCTTTGCTAAGGCTCAGCGATTCGTAAGAGGCTTGTGGCAGGGCTTCGCCTCGATAGCCACTATGCCGCACAAAGGCCGCTGGCTCTTTTTCACCCTATGTCTATGGGGCTGCTACTTCACCCAGATGGTGATAGCCTATATGGCTTTCCCTTTCACTCGCGAAGCTTTTAGCCAGTACGGCATAGTGGCTCCGCTTCTCACATTCGTGCTTACGAGCGTGGCCATGGGAGTGCCAAGCAATGGCGGCATAGGCCCCTGGCAATGGGCTTGCATATTCGCCATGAGCGTTTACGGCATTGGCACGATTGAGGCTTCATCTTTCGCAAATCTTGTATTAGGCACCAATACTCTCCTGCTTATATTGCTGGGCATCATTACCTTTATAGCGGTAATGCTGGACCGGCGCAAACTGAAAACCGAAAACTGAAAACCGAAAACTGAAAACTGAAAACTGAAAACCGAAAACTGAAAACTGAAAACCATAAATGAACAAAGTCATCATCATCGGATGCGGAGGCGTAGGCACGGTGGTAGCCCACAAATGCGCCCAGAACCCGCAAGTATTCAATGAAATCGTGATTGCCAGCCGCAATCGCGCCAAATGCGACGCACTGGCAAAAACCATCGGAGCAAAAAACATTGCCACTGACCAAGTGGATGCCGACAGCGTGCCAGAGTTAGTAGCACTGTTCAAACGCCACAAACCAGACTTGGTAATCAATGTAGCCCTCCCCTACCAGGATCTCACCATAATGGATGCCTGCTTGGAGTGCGGAGTGAATTATCTCGACACTGCCAACTATGAACCAAAGGATGTGGCTCACTTCGAGTATTCATGGCAGTGGGCTTACCGCGAACGCTTCGAGAAAGCCGGCCTGACAGCCATCTTGGGCTGCGGCTTCGACCCCGGGGTCTCTGGCGTGTTCACCGCCTACGCTGCCAAGCATTATTTCAAAGCCATGGAGTATCTCGACATCGTGGATTGCAATGCGGGCAACCATGGCAAGGCTTTCGCAACCAACTTCAACCCTGAAATTAACATCCGCGAGATTACCCAGAACGGCCGCTACTACAAGGATGGCAAATGGATAACCACCAAGCCCCTGGAGGTGCATATGGATCTGACCTATCCCAACATCGGTCCGCGCGACAGCTACCTGCTCTATCATGAAGAGCTGGAGAGCCTGGTACAGAACTATCCTACCATCAAGCGCGCACGCTTCTGGATGACATTCGGGCAGGAGTATCTTACTCATCTGCGCGTAATCCAAGACATTGGCATGGCTCGCATCGACGAGGTGGACTACAACGGCGTAAAGATTGTGCCCCTGCAGTTCCTGAAAGCCGTGTTGCCTAATCCGCAAGACTTGGGCGAGCACTACACTGGCGAGACATCGATCGGCTGCCGCATCTCCGGCATTGACAAGGAAGGCAAGCCCCTTACCTACTACATCTACAACAACTGCAGCCACCAAGCCGCATACAAAGAGACTGGCATGCAAGCCGTAAGCTACACCACTGGCGTACCGGCCATGGTGGGAGCCATGATGTTCCTTACTGGGAAATGGCGCAAGCCAGGCGTACACAATGTAGAGGAATTCGATCCCGATCCGTTCCTGGCAGAATTGGCAGTACAAGGCCTTCCATGGCACGAAATCCTCAACGAGCCCCTCGAGGTTGACGCCATAGACAATTAAAGGGAAATACAAAATACGAAATACGAAATACGAAATACGAAATACGAAATAACTTTTGTTAATTATTAAGTTGTATTTCGTATTTCGTATTTCGTATTTTAATCAGATTCCAGTACAAAGGTGGTGAGCACTGGATAGTGGTCGCTTGCCTTTGTGCGGCCGCGCGAAATAGACCAGGGCTTCAGATTGCCTCGGTAGAGCACATGATCAATCCGGAAATACAGGTCATTGGCATTGTAAGTAATCATCGGTCCGAAGCCGGCATGCTCATAGGCCTGCTGCATGTGGTTCTCTTTCTTAAGAAGATATAGGCCATAGCAATTGACCGGGTCGTTGAAATCACCGCAGACAATCGCATTCTTGCCGCCATAGCGGCTCAGATATTTCTGCAAATAGTGGATCTGCCCCTCACGCTCTACCCCAGCTTGGCAAAGCTTGGGCATAATGGCGCTCTTGGCCTCTCGAATGTCTTTTTTGCTGATGCTGTCGAGTTTTACGATATCTTGGTATGCTGTCTTATCCTCTACCGTAAGCGCAAGCGAACGCAAATGCACGGAGAAGAGATTTACCACCTGGCCCTTGATATCCAAGCGCCAAGCCGCCATATCGCCGCTTCGGAACTCATTGGCTGGAAAATCGAGATTAATAGGCTTGGCTGGAAATTTTGAAAGCAAGGCGAAATTTTTGCCCTGGGTGAAAACATAGGGATACATTTCATGTATCTCGTCGAGCTGGAACTGACTGATGCGATTATCGCTGGTGGGAGCGATATAGGCAGCCTCCTGGAGGCATACAATGTCGGGGCTTTTCTCCAAGATATACTCAAGCTGGCGGTTGTAGTCGCCTTCGTGTCCAGGATAGTCGTTGAAATTATACACATTATAAGAGAGCAGCGTGAACTGACGCTCTTTCACCGCCTCGGATACATGCAAATGTGGAAGATTTATGGGACAATACTCCCTGACTTGCGGCAGGCACACTATGATAGCCAAAATTGGCACCCAGCATGTGCGGCGCCACCATATCAGATCAGCTATCAAGCTCACCACAATGCCTAAAAAGAAAGCGGGAAATGTCATAGCCACCACTACTGCGGGAGGCCAATGAGAGGGGGCTATATGGCTGGCATAGGCTGATACTACCAAGCCCACAGCACAGAGTGCATTAATTATAAGCACCAATAGGTGACACAGATTTTTCAAGAAATTGACAAATCCAGGTCGCTTAGGCATTTGCACAGGCTTTCGGGCTTGAGGGCGGTCTTGATCATCGGAGAGGCGTCGCACAGGGCGCACTCCTACCTCGCGAGCCTCAGGAGCCGGGGTGTCTATGTGAAAGCCTTCACTCATTTTTTGATTTTTTGTGAAAGTTCGAAGAGCCTCTGCCGCTCACTGGGGTTTAGCGATTGATATCCGCTCTTATGCACCTTGTCAAGCAGGCGGTCAAGCTCCTGCTCGCTGCACTGGCCCGTGGGCATCTTATATGTATGAGCGTCCTTCTTCCTGCCAATGCCAGCAAAAGCGTTGACAATCCTATACTTGAGATAGCTGTGGCTGCGCAGATAAGCGTAAGCCACGCCATAAGCCAAGCCAGAGGCATGGGCTACACTCACATAGGCTGATGGCTCCAGCACCACAAATAGCACAATGGCCATCACTGCAATCCATACGATTTTAATATCTCCTAAGAAGAGCAGCGACACATGCAGCTTGGGAAGCATCATGGCCGAGCAGCCGATTACGCCAATCACGGCGCAAGAAGCCCCCATCATAAAATTATAGCCCCCATATGCAATGGCATTGCAGACCACGAAGCCAGCCGCCCCGGCCAATCCGCTGCCAATATAAAGCCATAGCAACCTCCTGGGACCGAGCATCTGTAGCATCAGGCGCCCGAAAAGCAGCAGCCACATCATGTTCACCAGCAGATGCAGAAAGTCAGTCTGGGTAAACATGTAGGAGAAGACAGTCCACAATCTCAGCGGCAACCGACCTACTGATCCCGGGAGGGCAAAAAGACTAACCCAAAAGTTATGCTCCGCTGTGGGGAGGGCAATCATGCCTATGCTGATTACAATCCACACCACGGTGTTGATTGTAATCACCTTGGTGACCATATCGCCCCAGATGTATTGTTTGATTCCGCCGTTAGCCATAATTACCAATAGCCATTAAAGGTGCCTTTCTTTTTCCAATACAAGATAATCAAGATGCCAGCAATCATGCCTCCCAAGTGACAGAAATGAGCCACCCCATCAGTGGTGCCAGTGAAGCCGAGCACAAGCTCCAAGACACCATAGCCAATTACCAGCCACTTTGCTTTCACTGGCATGGGAGGGATTATGAGCATAAGCTGCTGATTGGGGAACAGCATGCCAAAAGCAAGCAAGATGCCGTATATAGCGCCTGAAGCCCCGACAGTGGGTGTGTTGACCAAGCTATACAAGGCTGTAGCCTTTTGCATTAGCACCGGATCCATAGTGCTGGGCACATAGCCCTGGCTGATGATATGCACCTCCTGAGATGTAAAAATTGAGCTGTAGTTGCTAATCATAATGGCAAAGACACCCTCCTGTACCAATGCGGCTCCGATGCCGCAACTAATATAATAGAAAAGGAAACGCTTACTGCCCAAGGCCCACTCAATTTGAGGGCCGAACATCAGCAGGGCGAACATATTGAAGAAGAGATGCTCAAAGCCGCCATGGAGGAACATATATGTAATGAGCTGAGCCACATTGAAATCCGGGGAAGTGAAATAATGCAGCGCGCCATAATGCTCTATCATAGCTGCTTTCTGCCCCGGGATAATCATCAGCACCAGATAAGCCAAGACGTTGATAATCAACAGATTCTTGGTTACTGGAGGCATATTGCTTATGAAATTGCTGTTGAATGCCATACAGTTTCTGCTTTACAAGAAACCCAAAAAGAGGGTTGTACCTACGAAAATAAAACGCAAATTTACAAAAAAGTTTTCACTTGAACCTTTTATTTGAAAACTTTGTATTAACTTTGTACCTTAATAAAAGAAACTGAAAACTGAAAACCGAAAACCGAAAACCGAAAACCGAAAACTGAAAACCGAAAACTGAAAACTGAAAACCGAAAACCGAAAACTATATGAAACAAATGATTTCCGCCAAGATGTGGGCCTGGGTGCTGACCTGCGTGGCTTTGATTGAGTGCTGCAGCTGCAGCTCGGGCGATGACTTGTATCAGTACAGCAGCTCCGATGACCTGACCGTCATGTCAATGAATATCCAGAGCATTGTCGATAATGCCGGATGCACTGTGGACAAGGATGGCATTAACCTTTCTGAGTCCCTGCAGACTCTGATGTCACAGATGGTGCGCCGACCCAGCGAGCGCGAGGAATTAAATAAGATTTTAGCATGCCAAGGCATTGACCTCAGCCAGATGGTGCTCTCAGTGAGCAACAATCTGGAGCCGGCGCTTACATTCAAGGTTACAAATCAGAAGAATTTCAAATCCTACTTGGAATCAATCAGCTACGGTGAACTTACTGAAAGCGAAGAAAAGGGCTATACCATTTACACCATAGGCGGCTCATCGGCTATATTTTTGACCAGTAATATCGCTTGCCTCCTCTTCTCAGAGCATAAGACTGTGTCGGCTACCGACATTGCCACTCTGAAAGAACGCGCGCAGAATACTCCGCTGCAAAAATGGCAGAAAGAGACCCTTGAGAGCGGCAAGACATTCAATATGCTTCTTAGCTTCGCCGCAGCCAAGGATCTGATGAATAAGTACAACTCTGCTACTCCTTTCAGTTACAATCAGTTCTCTATGGCCTACGACCCCGCAGCTCTGGAGACAGCTTACCTTACTGTGAATTCCACTCTTGAGGGAGTAAAGCTAAGCGGCGATTTCAATGTGGTTGGCAATGATGGCAAGCCTTTAGAGAGCAAATACGCCAAGAGCGAGGTCAATCTTGACTTGATGAAATATGCCGGCGAAAAGGATATAATGCTGGCTATAGGAGCTGTGCCGGCTGGCGTTGACTATGCCGACCTGCTCAAGCAGATGGTCAACGAGATGGGAGGCCCCAGCGCCTTCGGGCTCGACAACCAGTCGCTGAGCATTATCGGCGCTGTCCTTAATAATCTCGATGGCACAGTAATGTTGGCTGCCGGTCCTGACAATCTTATGAAGATTAATTCACCTGCCGGCTGGAGCGCAGTGTTAGTGGCTGAGATGAAAGACGGAGCAGCCAAGCAGTATGTGGAGATGGCTAAAAACTTCATTGACATCAACAATGAGCACATGAGCGACATGGCTGCCGACTACCGCAAGATGGGCCTTAGCTATAGCCCCAAGACTATAGAGACCTCCTACACGGATGGCAAGCTTGCTGTGCAGCTTCCCGGTGGAGGCACCCTCAACGTCCAAGCCATAGGCAACGACTTTGTAGCCACCCTGGGCGAAATCAGCACAGCTGGTGGATGCAAGATCGACACCACTCCCCTGAAAGGGGCCACTGGCGGCGTAATCATCGATTTGCCCCGATATAATGCGTTCTCTTCGTTCATGACATTCCCATTCGGCATCAACCTCTCCACAATCTCTTATGCCGACAAGACCACTTTCTCTCTGTCAGAGACCGAGACTGAGGGCTTACTGCTTGACAACATATTCAAATTCGTAGCTTCGCAGATGCGATAACCTGATGTCATTGACCATTTTGATGCGCTTTTTACTCGCCGCTGCTGTCTTGGCATTGGTGGGATGCACCACCACGACAAAGCAGCGCGCCCTGCTCGATACCATCCCGGCGAGCTCAGAATATGTGGCAGGGGCCAATTTGGACTTGCTTCTAAAGATGGCTGCCTGCCCCAGCTATGGGGGAGCCATCACCCTTTCAAGCGACATCAACCACCTAATAGCCAAGACCGACACCTCGGCCTTGGCTCTTCTACAATCCGTAGCCGAGCTGGGATACTGCTTGGATTTGGAGCGCGCTTACGCTTTCCACTACAGCGGACATTTGATTTTCACTGCCCCGCGCAAAAACAATGTGGATCTTCGCGGGCCAGTGGACAAGATGAAGATAGTCAGTTTAGGGTCTGTGGAAACAGTGCCGCTGCCCCGAGGCACCACCCTGGTAGCCACGCATCGCCAAGGCTGGATTGCCAGTGGCAGCCCTGAAGCGGTGGCGGAGCTAATTGACCAAGCTGTCAAAGCTGCTGACAAATCCTCAATTGCTTCAGCTTCAGAGGTAACCAAGCTCCTCTCTGGCAAAGAGACGCTCAAGGCTTATGCCATTATTCCCAAGGACATACAGAATCCCTTTGGCCAGAATGCTACAGCAGCCCTATTGCGGCTGGATGTGCGCGACCGCGCTATTGAGATGCAAGTGGAGTTCGAGGGGGAGGGGTCATCGGGCTGTCCTTTCAGCGAATTAGCCCCAATAGATGAAGGGGCATTCTTTGAGGCTCCATTAGGAGCCGTGGCCTATTTGGGCATCGGCTTAGGCCCCAATACCATCAGCCGCTTGGGTCCGCTTAGGAAGCGATTGCCTTTCACGTCACAATTGGCAGTGGATGCAGTAGTAAGCCTCTGCGACCCCGAGGGCGGCACTCTGTCCATCGCGGCGGCGCCGGGAGGAAACGCCGAAACCATCAAGAAATTCAATCTTGACAATTGGCTTGTGCGAGCCTGGCTTCCCATGGGCGACAAGGCTGAGGATGCGGCCAAGCTAATCAATAAGTTCGCTCCGGAAAATCTTCACTGCTACGCCTTGGATAGCGCATTAGCCATAACCAGCTACGACATTGACAATTATCCTGAAGAAGAAGACCTCCCCTCGCCGCCTGCCAATGCCAGAGTATGGGTTTACGCTCAGGTGCCTTACAATAGTCCCCTGATGCGTGCGCTTAACCTGAGTAATGGCTATCAACTTGAGGCGTACGCCACTGCGTGCGAGATTCGCACCAATCTGCGCATTATGGGCCAAGCTCAGTACATCTTACCAGCCTTAATCCGCGATATAAATGCAAATAGATAGCATCTCACTGGACCAAGCCCTGCCTGATGTCTTTCAGGATGAGCAGCCCGCCGGCTCGCAGGTATGGCTTACAGCCGTAAATTTTAAGCGGGGAGAGGCATACTTAGTGGAAGCTGCCTCTGGCACGGGCAAGTCATCGCTATGCAGTTACCTATATGGCTGGCGCAAAGATTACCAAGGCAAGATACTCTTCAACCGCACCGATATTCGCACCCTAAATACAGCTCAATGGGTGGATATTCGGCGCCGCCATTTGGCATACCTGCCGCAAGAGATGGCAATCTTCCCTGAATTGACAGCATTGGAGAATATCCAAATCAAAAATCGGCTTACCGGATATTGCACATCGGAGGAAATCAATAAAATGATGGCCGCTTTTGATCTAAGCCATAAAGCCAAAGTGCCAGCAGCAAAGCTATCCATAGGCCAGCAACAGAGAGTGGCAATCATTCGCGCCCTGTGCCAGCCCTTCGATTTCATCTTGCTTGACGAACCGGTAAGCCATCTCGACACGGCTAACAATCAAATAGCCGCCCAGATGATACAGGAGCATGCGCAAAAGCAAGGCGCCGGCATCATCTCTACATCTGTAGGCAACTCCCTTATGCTTCCCCACGCTAACCGAATATTGCTATGATTTGGAGACTGCTTAAGAAAAATATAAGCGCCGCACAGATCGGAGGATATGCCCTGGCTAATCTGGTGGGATTGTGCATCATTGTTTGCGCGGTGCAATTTTACCACGACGCCTCCGCTGCGCTTAGAGGCGACGACTCTTCCGCTCCGGCTGACTTCATAGTAATCAGCAAGCAGGTCTCGATGCTCAACACTCTTGGTCTGGGCCATGCTTCCACTGCAATCACCGATGAAGATATCAAGAGCCTGGAAGAGCAGCCCTGGGTGCAAGCCATAGGAGCCTTTACCAGTGCCAATTTCGGGGTGGCAGCTTCAGTGGATTTTGATGGCAGGGGCATGTCAACCTATCTCTTTTTGGAGGCCATCCCTGACGAGTTTTTAGATGTCACTCCCGAAGGCTGGGGTTTTGACCCCCACCACCCAGATGCCCCGGTGCCAATCTTGATCTCTCGGGATTATCTGGCTCTGTACAATTTCGGCTTTGCCACATCGCGAGGCTTGCCCCAGCTGAGCGAAGGCCTGATTTCACGCATTCCCATCACTCTGTATCTAAGCGGAAACGGACGCAGAGAAAGCTTCAGAGCCTATATTGCTGGCTTCTCTAACCGCTACAACACAATCGCCGCGCCTTACGACTTTATCCAGTGGGCCAACGCCCGCTTCTCCACAGCCAACGCTCAAGAGACATCTCGCTTGGTGATACAGCTCCGAGATCCCGGCAATCCGGAAATTGACAAGTACTTGCATGCCAATGGCTACGAAGTAGCTGGCGAGGGACTGGGCCAAGGCAAAGCGCACTATTTCTTGACCCTTCTCACCTCGATTGTGGCAGTGATCGGGGCCATTATCTGCGGTTTGGCCTTATTTATCCTGATGCTCAGCATCACCTTGCTTATGCAGCGCAATCGCGAGAAAAATCGCACTCTGTTGCTCTTAGGCTACTCACCTGGGCAAATCATCGGCTGCTATCTCCGCTTTGTGGCAATAGTCAACGGCTGCATATTGTCATTATCAGTGATTGTGCTTTTCATAGCCAAGTCGCTGTGGCAAGATGCTCTTACTGCGGCCGGCATCACAGCAGCTTCCCCTATGGCCGCTATTATCTGTGCCACAGCCATCATGGCGGGTGTGACATTGATTAATTACTTGACCATCCGCAGACAAGTCAGATAGCCAACTCAGCATGGGCAGCTTGCACTGCAGCGCCCATAAACACTGAGGCCATGTCTTGAAATTTTTCTGGTTGTTCGGTAGTGAGATAGCTCACTTTAGCGCCTCTTTCCAGCCGGCGCTCCATCTCGGGGTGACGCCGCAGATAATCCGCCAAGCTATCGGCTACAATTTGTCCTTGGCTCACCACCTGCGCCTCAGCCGGCACATATCGGCGGATGCTATCGTACAAAAGCGGATAATGAGTACACCCAAGCAACACCGTGTCGATGGCAGGTTGCTTGGCAAATAGTTCATCCACATATTTCTTCACAAAGTAGTCAGCGCCGGGGGTGTTCATCTCCATATTCTCCACTATAGGCACCCACAAGGGGCAAGCCTGCCCATAAACTTGGAAATTGGGATTAAGCTTAGTGATTTCAATATCGTAGGACTCCGACGCTATAGTGCCTGGCGTGCCAAACACTCCTATCTGCCCGTTTTTTGAGAGTTCACCCACCTTTTCAGCGGTGGGGCGTATTACACCGAGCACTCGGCGAGTGGGATCGTCCATCTTCGGCAAATCACGCTGCTGGATAGTGCGCAGGGCTTTGGCGCTTGCAGTGTTGCAAGCCAGTATCACCAAGGGGCAGCCTTGTCCAAACAGATATCGCACAGCTTGGAGCGTGAAATCGTAAACGCACTCGAACGAGCGTGTGCCATAAGGCGCACGGGCATTATCGCCCAGATACAAATAGGAGTATTGCGGGAGCTTCTTTTGAATCTCCCGCAATACTGAAAGTCCTCCGTATCCTGAGTCGAATACTCCGATCATCTGTTAGAGCTTAGCTCGTATAGCCTTGGTCTCTTCTTCGTAGCCGGGCTTGGCCAGCAGGGCAAACATATTGCGCTTGTAAGCCTCTACGCCAGGCTGGTTGAACGGGTTTACACCAAGCATGTAACCGCTAATGCCGCAAGAAATCTCAAAGAAGTAGATGAGCTGGCCCAGATAAAGCTCCTTGATAGCCGGGATTGTGATGCGCATCACGGGCACCCCGCCATCGACATGAGCCAGGCGAGTGCCGAGCTCGGCCATCTTGTTGACATAATCCACGCGCAGCTTAGCGATGTAGTTGAGTCCGTCAAGATTGTCCTTGTCTTCAGGAATTATGGTCTGGCTATCAGGGTTTTCCACTGAAAGTACGGTCTCGAAGATCGAGCGCTCGCCGTCCTGAATCCATTGGCCCATTGAGTGAAGGTCAGTAGTGAAATCTACGGCAGCTGGGAAGATGCCCTTGTGATCCTTGCCCTCGCTCTCGCCATAGAGCTGCTTCCACCACTCAGCAAAGAAGTGGAGCTTGGGATTGTAGTTGACCAATATTTCAATCTTCTTTCCAGCGCGATATAGGGCATTGCGAGTGGCAGCATAGGTCATGGCCATATTGTCAGAGCCGGGCTTGGTAAGAGCAGCTTCCATTTGCTGAGCGCCGGCGATAAGAGCCTTGATGTCGAAGCCTGCCACAGCGATGGGCAGCAATCCTACCGGGCTGAGCACTGAGAAGCGACCGCCCACGGAGTCTTCGATGATAAATGTCTTGTAGCCCTCTTCGTCAGCCAGCTTGCGCAGGGCTCCGCGCTTAGCATCGGTAATAGCCACAATGCGCTTGGCGGCCTCAGCCTTTCCAATTTTAGCTTCGAGCTGCTCCTTAAGCAGACGGAAAGCGATTGCCGGCTCAGTAGTAGTGCCTGACTTTGAGATTACTATTATGCCGAAATTCTTGTCCTTGAGATAGTCTTGCAGCTCGTTGAGATAATCCTCGCCGATATTCTGACCGGCAAAGAGCATCACCGGGCCTTGGCGGCGATGGCCATAAGCGGCAAAGCTGTCGCTAAGAGCCTCGATTACAGCCTTAGCGCCCAGATAGCTGCCACCAATGCCGATTGACACCACTACTTCACAGCTCTTGCGCAGAGCGGCAGCCGAAGCATTGATATCATCAATGAGAGCGGCATCAGTGCGAGTGGGCAGATCCACCCAGCCGAGGAAATCGTTGCCTGCGGCATCCTTCTTAATCACATGGTCCAGGGCAGCCTTGGCCTCGGGCTCCAACGCAGCTATGGCGCTTGCCGGGGCTGCATCGTAGACGTTCTTTACGTCAAGTTCAATTCGCTTGTCCATATCAATAGGTGTTTGTGTGATTTCTTTGTGCAAATTTAAGAAATAAATATGGAAAAGGGTGGTATTCTGTAATTTTTTTCGGATTTTTTTTGGAAAATTGTCGTTAATTGAAAAATAATGCTTAAATTTGAGGGCTAATTCTTTTTTAGCCGCTTATCGAAATCCGAGCTGACACCATGAACAGCTCCGTACAACTTATTTAATTTCAATCATTATGGAAATGTGCGATCCCACCTCCGAAAAGGTAGCCGCTACCGAACCGGAGCAAACTGCTACCCCAGTGCCCGAAGCCCCCAAGGCAGAGGATACAGCCACTGGAGCTAACGATGAACAAGAAGTGACACCCGCAGCCAATCCCATGGCCGAGGCCGAGCAGCTGATGACAGATGCCATCGAGGCTGACCAGGCAGAGCAAGAGGAGGCAGAGGCTCCAGCTGAGGCTCTTACAAAAGAGGCTCTGCTTGAGCGCGCCAAAGCCCTGCTCGAAAAGGATGGGGCTGAAATACAGCGCGACCAAATCACGCGCCTGCGCCTTCAGTTCGCCGCACTCCGCAAGGTTGAAGTAGATCAGGCTCGCACTGCGTTTGCCGAGGCTGGAAATCAGCCAGAAGCTTTCCAGGCCCCCGAGGATCCGATGGAGACGGAGTTCAACGATGTCATCTCACAGATCCGCGATAAGAAAAACGCCTGGGCTGCCCAGCAAGAAGAGCAGCGCCAAGCCAATCTCAAGGAAAAGAACGAAATAATCGATCGCATCAACGCCCTGGCCGCAGACACCGATAATGTGAACCGCACCTTCCCGGAGTACCGGGAACTGCAGGATCGCTTCAACGCCATTGGCGAAGTGCCTGCCACAGATGAGACAAGCGTGTGGAAGCGATTCCAAGAAGCGCGCGAACATTTCAGCGACAATCTGAAAATCAACAAAGAGCTTCGCGACTACGATTTCAAGAAGAACCTCGAAGCGAAGAATGCGCTGATTGCTGAGGCCGAAGCCCTGGATCAGGAGGCGGATGTGATTACATCTTTCCGCCGGCTGCAGGATCTCCACGATAAGTGGCGCCAAATAGGCCCGGTAGCCAAAGAGCTCCGCGAGGATATTTGGCAGAAGTTCAAGGATGCTTCGGCAGCCATCAACAAGAAATATCAGACATTCTTCGAGGAGCGCAAGGCCAAGGAAGCTGAAGCAGAAGCCGCCAAGACAGCACTTTGCGAGGAAATCGAGGCTTTGGACTTCTCTGGCCTGAGCAATTTCGCAGCTTGGGATGCCATGACCGAGAAAATCATCGCTTTCCAAGCAAAATGGAAAGAGCTTGGATTTGCGCCTCGGAAAGTGAACAACAGCCTCTTCGCCCGCTTCCGCCAGCGCTGCGATGAGTTTTTCACTTCCAAGGCCGCATACTTCAAGAAAGTAAAGGAAGAGTATGCTGCCAACCTGGCCAAGAAGCAAGCCTTAGCCCTAAGGGCCGAGGAGCTCAAAGACAGCAAGGATTGGAAGAAGTCAACAGATGAGTTCGTGGCCATGCAAAAAGAGTGGAAGACCATCGGGGCTGTGCCTAAAAAGCATAGCGACAGTGTGTGGAAACGCTTCCAGACTGCCTGCGACTATTTCTTTGAGCAGAAGAAATCAGCCACCAGTGGCCAGCGCAGCATCGAGCAAGCCAACCTCAAGGATAAGCGCCAAGTCATTGCTGATCTGGAGGCTTTAGTGAAAACGCCGGAAGCCCCCGATGCTGCTGAGCGCATGCGCAAGCTTCAAGATCGCTGGCAGGACATAGGCCATGTGCCATTCCGCGACAAAGACCAAATCAACGATGCTTACCGCGCTGCCCTGAATGCCCTGCGCAAAGTGCTCAAGAACAGCGATAACCAAGCCAGCTATGACCGCTTCGAGAGCAACATAGCAGCCATCGAGGGAGACCAGAACAAGCTCTTCCGCGAGCGCGACCGCTTGGTGCGCGCCCTGGAAAATCGCCGCAACGAGATCCGCACCTACGAAAACAATCTTGGCTTCCTTACCTTAAAATCCAAATCCGGCTCATCGATCGTAGCCGACATGGAGGCAAAAATCGAACGCCTGCGCCAAGACGTAGCCTCCATTCAAGAAAAAATTTCACTGATTGACAGCAAGTTGCAATAACCAAGGTGAAACTTAAGAAAGGCTCTTTCGGAAAACATCTGGCTGGGCTGTTCTCCGTCTCAGACCTTGTCCTTGTCAACATCCTGTTTGGCATTACTTGCCTTTTAAGCCCGGAAATTGACCACGCCCAAAGGATTCGCACCCTTTGGGTGTTGGTTAACACATCCTATCTGCCCGTAATGATATGGATGCGAGGCAAAACCCATCAGCTGCGAGTGGTGCTGATGGATCATGTGGTCAAGCACGCCTTTATTGTTGTAGGCGTCCACGCCCTCTTCTTCTTCACCCTTATGACATTTGTGGAAATCCGGCTCCCCTTGCGAGGCTTCCTGATTTTCTATGCCCTGATGGCAGTAGCGGTGCCTCTGTGGTGGATTATTTCTCGCCGTATCATCAAGGCCTTGCGCCGGCATGGATACAATTTCTTGCGAGTGGCGATTGTGGGCACCGGTCCCACTGCTATTCGCCTGCTCGAAGAGCTGAAAAGCGATGCTGGCTTCGGCTACAAGGTAGTGGGCTTCTTTAGCGACAACCCTACCCCTGACTTCCACGGCAATCTGCTCGGCTCTATCTCTGAGATCGAGCGTCTCGTACAAGAGCTGCAAATAGACCAAATTTTCTACACCCTCTCGGGAAGCAATGAAGAGACCCTCTCCACAGTAGTGCGCGCCACCGATGACAATGTGATACAATTCTACTATGTGCCTCAGATTTCACGGCGTATCTCACGATCATTTGAGCTTCACAATGTGGGAGTGGTGCCAGTGCTGTCGATCCGCCGCAATCCTCTTAACAGCCTGGTGAACCGCGCTCTGAAGCGCACGTTCGATTTTCTCTTCTCTACAATCGCCCTGATTTGCTCCCCGATAGTATTTTTGCCAGTGGCAATTGCCATCAAATGCACCAGTCCCGGACCAATATTCTTCAAGCAAGAGCGCACTGGATACAAGGGACGCACCTTTAACTGCTGGAAGTTTCGCACCATGAGAGTCAATGATGAGGCCGATGAGCAGCAAGCCACTCCGGGTGACAGCCGCACCACACGCTTAGGAGAATTTCTAAGGAAAACCAGCATCGATGAGCTGCCACAGTTTATCAATGTATGGTTAGGAGAGATGTCGGTTGTAGGGCCCAGGCCTCACATGCTACGCCACACTGAAGACTACGCCAAGCTTATCGACCTCTATATGGTGCGCCACGCCGTAAAGCCTGGCATCACGGGCTGGGCTCAAGTCAACGGCTATCGGGGTGTCACTGACGAGCTATGGAAGATGGAGCGCAGGGTGGAATACGATGTATGGTACATTGAGAACTGGAATTTTCTGCTTGACCTTAAAATAATAGTACGCACAATGATAAATGCCCTATCGGGCGAAGAAAACGCATATTGATATGTACACAATAACTATTGGCCGCCAATTCGGCAGCGGAGGCCGGGAACTGGGCCGGCGCCTGGCTGAGCGCCTGGGCATCCCATTCTATGACAAGGAATTGCTCCTGCAAGCAGCCCAAGAGAGCGGCATTAGCAGCGAGTTTTTTGAGAAGAACGATGAGAAGATGCCTACCATCGTCAACGGCCTCTTCCCATTCGGCTTCGGGGTAAATTCCATACCATGGTATTCCAGCCCTTCGTCAATAAGCGATGACGGGCTATACAAAACTCAAGCCGACTTCATCCGCGAGATTGCCCAGCGGGGCCCATGCATCATAGTGGGGCGCACTGCTGACTATGTGCTGCGCGACATGCCAAATATCATCAACATCTTCGTGCATGCCAATATGGAAGATTGCGTGAAGCGCATTATCAGCCGCAACGACAGCGTAGAGCCCGAAAAGGCGCGCAAAATGGCTGAACGCACCAATAAGCTCCGCGCCAACTTCTATAACTTCTACACCGACAAGCGCTGGGGCCATGCCACAAGTTATGATCTGTGCTTCAATTCGTCGCTCCTCTCCATGGACCAATGCGTAGAATTGGTGCTCGAATATATGCGTCACCGCCTTGGGGATGATAAGATTGGTAGATAAAATTTCTACACTCGTCCACATTCAGTTGTCAGTGTAGATTTTACGGCTTAACTTTGTAAATTACCGTAAATCGTAACCACAAACTGAAAGCCTTATCCTCACATATAATCGACTGCCAGAAATGGGTCTCATTCTTCACCCATCTCTTAGTGATTGTGATGCTCTTCGTGCTGCCGGAGCTCTTGCTTGAATATTCGCTTCCGGGCGGGGGTCGGCATCACAGCCATTCAGTGCTGCCTTTCTATGTGAAAAGCGCCATCTTTGTGTCCATCTTCTACATCAACTTCTATTTCCTGCTCAATCGCACCCTGCTTGGCTCAAAAAGGCATATCTGGGCATTTGTAGGCTGGAACCTCTTGTTGATAGCAGTGATGGTGGTGCTTCTTTACCTTAACCAATACTTGGCCAATCCAGGAATAGAGGACACCATATCAGAGGGCCTACGTCGCGGAGGCCCGGGTCCTCGGCCTCCACGCATTGATAAGCCGGAGCCGGATTTCTTTGACAGCCCCCGCATGAAGATGCTGCGCTCCGCATCATTCTATGTGCGCGACATCGGCATGGCAGTGCTCACTATAGCCCTGAGCGTGGCGCTCAAGCTCGGCGAGAATTGGAGCACCATAGAGCAGCGCCACCAGACCATGCTGGCAACTCAGAAAGCCGAAGAACTCAACAGCCTCAAAAGCCAGCTCAATCCCCACTTCCTTTTCAATACGCTCAACACCATCTATGCCCTCATCGCGGTAAGTCCGGGAGAGGCCCAGCAGGCTGTGCACCAGCTATCTGCCCTGCTCAGGTATGTGCTGTATGAAAATCCCACCACTGTGGCCCTGAGCAAGGAGATAGAGTTTGCACGCAGCTACATCTCTCTGATGGAGATGCGCTTGCCCCAGGGCTCTGTCAATGCTCATTTCTACCAGCAGGCTCCCACCGAGGCTCAGGTACCCCCTCTGCTCTTCATCACCTTGATTGAGAATGCTTTCAAGCATGGCAACACGGGCAATCCCAACCAGCCGATCTCCATTACTATTGCCAGCCTGCCTGACGGCACAGTGGTGTGCAACACCAGCAACTACTGCCGCAACAAAGCGGAAACAGAGACGCGTCCAAGCGGAGGCATCGGCTTAGCAAATTTGCGCCGCCGGCTTCAACTGATTTATGGTGATCGCGCTTCGCTTGAAACACGCATCGACAACGACCAATATACAGCAATGTTAACCATTAAACCTGAAAACACGATATGACACCACTGCGCTGCTGCGTCATCGATGACGAACCCCTGGCCTCCCAACTCATCGCCAGCTATGTAGAGAAAACACCATCGCTGCAGCTGGTAGGCTGCTTCCAGAGCGCGTCCGATGCTGTGCGCACCATCATTGACGGAGGCGTGGATCTGGTATTTCTCGACATAGAGATGCCACAAATCAACGGCATGGAATTTGCCAAAATCATCCCGCCGAGCTGCCGCATAATCTTCACCACAGCCTATGACCAGTACGCAGTGCAAGGCTTTAAGGTCAATGCCGTGGATTATCTGCTAAAGCCCATCAGCTATGAGGAATTTTTGGATGCCGTAAACCGAGCCATCAAGGCTATCACCGGGGCCGAAGGCAGCAATCTCTCCACTCAGCGAGAGTTTCTGCTTGTAAAAAGCGAATACAAATTGATTCAAATCCGCATAGCCGACATACAGCTGATCGAAGGCTTGAAGGATTACATTAAAATCTATGTGACAGGGCAGACTAAGGCTATCCTTACGCTTATGTCTATGAAGGCCATCGAGCAGGCCCTCCCCTCGCGGCTTTTCATGCGCGTGCATCGCAGTTACATAGTGAACACCAGCAAGATAAGCATAATAGAGCGAAACCACATAATCATCGGAGATCATGTGGTTCCGGTTTCAGAAAGCTACCGCCAGGCGTTCAGCGACTATGTAGCCAGCCTCAACCCCAGCGATAATGAGTAATCGCTATTCTTGGGCGTAGCTCAAGATTGTAGGCGATTGTATGTCTACTCCATATTCTTGAGCGCGAGCCAAGATGGCGCGAGCCAGCTTGGGCTTCAAATCTTCAGGACAATAACGGAAATATGCCTCGGCGGCGCGCACATGCGCGGCATCCGGCATAGGATATTCGCGGCGCTCGGGCAGGCCGAACACGCTATCAGGAAGGTCTTCCTTTTCGCGGTAAGAAAGTCTATCGTCTCCCATAGTAGTTAAGAATTTTGGTTATACATCTATAATACAACGCTTCACCCACTCCCAAAGTTTAGGCTTTAAACAATTAGCGCCCGGCTTCACAGCCAGGCGCCTTCCCATATAATATACTGATTTTACACAGTGACAAGCATAGTCCCAAATTCTTAGTCACTGTTCATTTCTCGGTCACAAAGTTACTCACTATTTTTCAATCACCAAATATTTCACAAATAGAAAACGCCAATTTACCCCCCCCGATTAACAATTTTTAACTTAATTTCCCCTCCTCTAATTTTCATTTGATAAATTCGCAGATTTTATCTAAATTTGCGGTACTATATGTTGACTGAGAAAACACCGAAAATTTAATACTTAATATGTTCAGCAAAGAAACTTACCAAAAGCGCCGCGCAGAGCTAAAGCGCCGCGTAGGCTCTGGATTAGTCCTCATCTTAGGAAATGATCTGGTGGGCATGAACTATGCCGACAATGAATATCCTTATCGCCAAGACTCCACATTCATTTACTACTTCGGGCTCACCACCCCGGGGCTCAATGCAATCATTGACATTGACAACGACCGAGAGATAATCTTCGGCGACGAGCTCACCATCGACGACATCGTGTGGATGGGCAACCAGCCTACCCTCAGCGAAAAGGCTCAGAGCGTGGGAGTATCCACCACTCGCCCGGCCGCCGATCTCGAAAAGCTGCTCAAAGAAGCTCAGGCAAAAGGCCAGCGCATACATTATATCCCCTACTATCGCGCCGAGCATCAAGTGAAGCTCTTCAATCTGCTGGGAGTCAAGCCCGGGGCTGCAGAGCCGTCAGTGGATCTGATCAAGGCTGTGGTAGATATGCGCAACCACAAAACCGAAGAGGAAATCGCAGAGATTGAGCGCGCATGCGATGTCACAGCCGATATGCACATGCATGCCATGCGCATCATTCGCCCCGGCATGAAGGAGTATGAGGTGATGGCCGAGGTGCAGAAGGTGGCCCAAGCTGCCGGAATGGCTCTCTCCTTCCCCATCATTTCTACCACCCATGGCCAGACATTGCACAATCACCACTATATCCACACCCTCAATCCGGGCGACATGCTGCTGCTCGATGCCGGAGCCGAGACTGCCGGCGGATATGCTGGAGACATGTCGAGCACCATACCGGTGGACAAGAAATTCACCAAGCGCCAGAAAGATGTCTATGACATCCAGGTAGCCAGCCACTTGGCAGCCGTGGAAGCTCTGAAGCCAGGAGTGCCTTTCGAAGATGTTTACAATCTCTCTTGCGAGGTCATCTGCCAAGGCATGAAAGATCTTGGCATTATGAAAGGGGACCCAGCAGAGGCTGTACGCGCCGGGGCTCACGCCATGTTCATGCCCTGCGGCTTAGGCCACATGATGGGCCTGGACGTGCATGATATGGAAAATCTCGGTGAGGTATGGGTAGGCTACAATGGCCGGGCCAAGAGCACACAGTTCGGCCGCAAGAGCCTTCGCTTGGCCCGTCCGCTTGAGCCAGGCTTCGTGCTCACAATAGAGCCGGGCGTATACTTCATTCCAGAGCTCATCGACCTATGGGGCAAGGACAAGAAATTCGCCGAGTTCATCGACTATGACGAGCTCAACAAGTGGCGCGACTGGACCGGCGTGCGCAACGAGGAAGACTATCTCATCACGGCCGATGGTGCTCGCCGCCTTGGCAAGAAAATCCCCCTCACCACCGAAGAGGTAGAAGCCCTGCGCTAAAATAATAAAAGCAGTCCAAATGGGCTGCTTTTATTTTTTCTTAATAACAAAAATCGGTCTAAATAATATTAGAAAGAGCCACGATGAAATTGCAAAAATCGAATGGGAATTAAGTTAAACTTGTTAATTTTTAAATGTTGGTGAATTTTTTTAGGCAAATAATTATCAAAAGGGGTTGATGGATTGTTTAATTTTTGATGTTTTTCGTTGATTGCCCTATGGAAGCGGCTTTTGCCTCTTCTTTCCCTCCCCTACTAAGCACCATGAAGACATTACCAAGCACGTTCACTTATTCAAAATTCAAGTAATTTTTTAACTTAATACAACTCTTGCATGAATAACTATTGTCAACACACGAGTAGGAAAGCCTGGCTTGCCATCGTGATGGCAATGCTGGTGACATTCCCGGCATTGGCGCAGAAGATCACCGTTACGGGTACGGTTTACGAGCCCGACGGAGAACCTGCCATTGGAGTTAGCGTAATGGTGCAAGGCCAGAGCGGTGTGGGTGTTAACACCGATATCGACGGCAACTTCCGCATCGAAGTGGATCCCAACGCTACCCTTGATGTATCGTATGTGGGATATGAGACCCAGCACGTAGCCGTGAACGGGCGCACTCACATCGACATTACCCTCACCACCCAGAGCAAAGCCTTGGAGGAAGTGGTGGTAATCGGTTACGGTACAGTAAAGAAAGAGGACGCAACCGGCTCGGTATCAGTTGTCAAGCCTGATGAAATCGAGGCTGGCCTCGCCACCACGGCCCAGGATATGCTTGTAGGCGCAAGTCCTGGCGTGGTAGTAACTACAGGCGCCGACCCTTATGGCTCAGCAGATATCCGCATTCGTGGCGGCAGCTCGCTGTCAGCAAGCAACGATCCTCTGATCGTAATCGATGGAGTGCCAATGGAGAACGGCTCAGTAAAGGGCAGCTCCAATCCCTTGGCTCTGGTATCGCCGGAGAACATCGAGTCGATGACCATCCTCAAGGATGCATCTGCCACCGCCATCTTCGGTAGCCGCGCGTCTAACGGTGTAATCATCATTACCACAAAGAAAGGCCAGAGTGGCAAGCCCCAAGTAAACTTCTCAGCCAACCTCTACATCAACCATGCACGCAAGACCATGGATATGATGAGCAGCAGCGAGTTTGCGAATTTCGTAAGGGCCAATTACCCTGACTCAGAGCAGTTCCTGGGGGTGAATGGCACACTCTACAGCACCAACTGGCAAGATGAAGTGCTTCGCACCTCTGTATCAAGCGACTATAGCTTGAGTGTGGGTGGCACAGTGGGCTGGCTCCCCTATCGCGTGGCTGTCAGCTACACCAATAACAATGGCGTAATCAAGACCACATCGATGAATCGCGCCACTGCCAGCATCAACCTAACTCCTAAATTCTTTGACGGATTGCTTAGCGTAAATGCCAACGTAAAGGGCAGCTACATAGGCAACCAGTATGAGCAGGGATGTCTGGGGGCTGCAGTGAGCTTCAACCCCACTTTGCCAATTTACATGCCTGGTGGCAACGTATTCAACAACTATGTCACCTATGGCTCAAGCGGACTGCCGTTAGGAGCTGACGCAAAGGGCACTGATATGAGCAATATCTTCGGTATTAACCCGGTGTCATTGCTCGAAGATTATCAGTGCAAATCAGAGGTTTACCAATCAGTGGGCAATATACAGTTTGACCTGAAAATGCCCTTCCTCCAAGAGCTTCGCGCCAACCTTAACCTCGGATACGAGTACAACCATGGTAATGTAAACAACTACAATTATCCATTCTCGCCCAGTGCTTGGAAGAGCGGCCACTACATCCAGGGTGAAGACAATGTCTACAAAGATGGTTACGCAAGCAAATACTATGAGAAGCAGAAGCGCTACAACCTCCTTCTCGACTTCTATCTGAATTACAATAAGGAGTTCGATGCCATCAACTCATCGGTAGATGTCACCGCGGGTTATTCTTGGCAGAAGTTTGTCAACAAAGGCAACAACTGGAGCATCGCTTACGCACCTGGGGAGAGTTTCAACGGCTATCAGCGCAATAAGACCTATTACTATAGCAGCCCATATCAGTTGGTATCATTCTTCGGCCGCTTGCAGTACAGCTTAGCTCATAAGTATCTGCTTACAGCCACAGTGCGCCGAGATGGTTCCTCACGCTTTAGCAAAGATCACCGCTGGGGCACATTCCCCTCGGTGGCCATTGCCTGGCGCGTGATTGATGAGAACTTTATGGAAGGAGCTCGCCAAGTGATGAACGACCTTAAGATTCGTGGCACATGGGGTATCACAGGCCAGCAGGATCTGGGCTCCAGCTTCTCAATGCTATTCCCTTATCTGCCTATTTACAGCGTAAGCACAAGCCAAGGTCAGAAAGCTCCGTTCGGTGACTTCCAGTATTACTTGGTAACACCGCAGAACTACAACAGCGAGCTTAAGTGGGAGGAAACCACCACTTGGAACGTAGGTCTCGATTTCGCATTCCTCAACAACCGCATCAGCGGTAGCTTCGACTACTACTATCGCAAGACCAAGGACCTGCT
>CAZRYC010000032.1:0-33891 GCA_964604175.1 uncultured Bacteroides sp. | reverse complement strand
GAAGTGTTCTACGAGATGCTACAGAAAAGTTGCATTTAGAAATTGAATCTACGTTGAAATTCGGATTGTAAAATCTTTTGGATTATTGATAGTAAATTGCTAATTTTGCACTCGGATTATTAAATGAAATACCTTATGAGACTAATCATCGAAAAGGACTACGACAAAATGTCGGCTTGGGCCGCTAACTATGTGGCATCGCGCATCAATCAAGCCAATCCAACTGCCGAGCATCCCTTTGTGCTTGGATGCCCTACCGGCAGCAGCCCACTGGGCATGTACAAGGCACTCATCCAGCTTTATAAAGAGGGGAAAGTTTCTTTTAAAAATGTAGTGACATTCAACATGGATGAGTATGTAGGATTGCCAGAAGAGCACCCAGAAAGTTATCACTCATTCATGTGGAATAATTTTTTCAGCCATATCGACATCAAGAAAGAAAATGTGAATTTTCTTGACGGCAATGCCCAGGATGTGGTGGCCGAGTGCCAGCGTTATGAAGACAAAATCAAGAGCTACGGCGGTGTGGATCTCTTCATGGGCGGTGTAGGACAGGATGGACATATCGCTTTCAATGAGCCTGGCTCAAGCCTAAAGAGCCGCACTCGCATGATGTCGCTTACCACTGACACTATTATTGCCAACTCTCGCTTTTTCGGTGGCGATCTCAAAGCAGTGCCCAAGACAGCTCTGACCGTTGGCGTGGGCACAGTGATGGATGCCAAGACTGTAATGCTGTTGGTCAATGGCCATGCCAAGAGCCGTGCTCTGCATCATGGCGTGGAGGCTGGCATCACACAGATGTGGACTATATCAGCACTGCAATTCCACCCCGACGCAATTATTGTGGCTGACGAAGCAGCCTGCGATGATCTGAAAGTCTCCACTTACCGCTACTTCAAAGACATAGAAAATAAATAATTACAAATTACCAGAGACAAATAGCAAATTGCAAATTAATGGATTAGGCTGATATTTGTACTTTGTAATTTGTAGTTTATTCGGGGTGCCCAGCCGGGCTGAGATTATACCCTTAATACCTGATGCAGATAATGCTGCCGTAGGGAAAAGATATGAAAAGATACAAAACCATACTTACTATCGCTGGGAGCGACTCCGTGGGAGGTGCTGGCATTCAAGCCGACATCAAGACGAGTGGCTCCCTGCGCGTGTTTGCAATGTCAGCTATCACTGCTGTCACTGCTCAAAACACACAAGGAGTATTCAGCTATAAATCAGTTGGCTCACAACTCCTATCCAGCCAGATAGCGGCTGTTTGCAGCGATGTCAGACCCGATGCCATAAAGATAGGCATGGTACCCGATGCGCCTTGCGCTGATGCAATAGCTGACGCCATAGAGCAATTTCAGCTCACCAACGTAGTGCTGGATCCCGTGATGGTAGCCACCTCAGGCGATGCTCTCAGCGATGGCTCTGCCATTAGTGTGTTAGCATCGAGAGTATTTCCCCTTTCGACAATTATCACTCCTAATCTTATCGAGGCCAAGGCATTGTTGGGAGAGAGCTCATGCGTTTTTCCCACTGAGCAATGGCCTATGGCTTTGGCTCAAAAATATGGCTGTGCCGCAGTGCTTGTCAAGGGAGGACACATGGAAGGCGACACCCTTGCCGATATCCTTTATTCGGATGGCGGGTACCGGCGATTTTGTCATAAAAAGATTGACACTAAAAACACCCATGGCACTGGCTGCTCCTTGTCGAGCGCTATAGCATGTGGCTTAGCCAAAGGAGAAGGATTGACTGAAGCTGTAGAGAAAGGCATAGCCTGGCTCCAGCAAGCCTTGGTGATTGGCAAAGACTATGAATTTGGCCATGGACATGGGCCTGTATATTTCTTCTGAATATGATAATTACTGTAAACGACACAGAGAAGCAGGTGGCCGATGGAATCACATTGGCTGAGCTGCTGGTAGAGCTGCAAGTGCCTGAGAAAGGCACGGCGGTCGCTCTCAATGACAAGATTGCAAGAAAAGACACTTGGACGCAGATAGCTCTATCGCCCAATGATAAAATATTGATTATCTCAGCTGCTTATGGTGGATGATTTTAAGATAGTGGCCATCACCCCTTCAGAGATCAGAGCTGATGAGCCCTTGCGTATTTGGCACATGCTTGAGAGCGGAGCTGTGGATGTGGTACATCTTCGCCACCCCCATGCCACATATCGCGACATGCGCAATCTCATTGAGGCCGTTCCTCAGAAATGGCATTCAAGGTTGAGACTTCATGGTCATTTCGTACTTCTCAATGAACTTAACTTAGCGGGCCCGCACTTGAATAGCCGCTGTCCCGAATGGCAACAAACCGTAGGGAACGGACAATCGAAATGGGTGCCTACCGTAACCAAATCTTGCCATTCGATTTCTGAGGTGCAAGATGGCAATAAGTACGAATATGTGACACTGTCACCAATCTATCCATCGATTTCCAAGCCGGGATATCGGGGAAATTTCAACTTAGAGAAACTCAAACCCCAGATTGAACAGAAAAATGTAGTGGCCTTGGGCGGAGTAACCCCGGAAAAATTTCATGAGTTGCGCCGAGCAGGCTTCTGCGGGGCCGCTCTATTAGGCTATATATGGGAGACAGGCGACATAGAGCGAGGTTTGCGACGCATTAAAATCATGCGTGGCGACCGTTTTTCCTTGCAATACATCACCAACGGGGCCACTCCTTATGAAGTGGAAGCCGAGGTGCAATCTGCTTTGGCTGGAGGCTGCCGATGGATTCAGGTTAGGATGAAAGAGGCCGATGAAGCTACCGTGATTGAAGCCATTGGGAGAGTGAAGCCATATTGTCGAGAGGCTAAAGCTATCTTGTTGGTTGATGATAGAGTAGGCTTGGTCAACAAATTGGGCATCGATGGTGTGCATCTGGGGCAGAAGGACATGGCTCCATCCGAAGCGCGCAAAATAATAGGGCGGCAAGCCATTATTGGCTCTACTGCTAATAATATCGAGCAGGTAAAAGCCTTGGATTTCGATAATATTGATTATGTCGGGGTAGGGCCATTGCGGTTTACAACAACCAAGAGCAACTTAGCCCCGGTGCTTGGCCTTGAAGGCTACCGTGAGATTATGACTTGGCTGCGCAGCGCCGATCAAAGCTTGCCTATTGTGGCCATCGGCGGAATTATGCCCGAGGATGTGGCTGCTTTGCGCCAGCTCGGCATCTATAGCGTGGCTGTAAGCGGAGCAATTGCAAATGCGGAAAATCCGATAAAGACCACTCAAGCCTTTGTAGAGGCTCTTCAGTAATTAATACTACATCGTTAAAGATATGAATGACAAATTAGTAATTGGCGGCCGGGTATTTGGATCACGCCTATTCGTAGGCACTGGCAAATTCCAATCGCCTGACAAAATGCTCGAAGCCATTGTGGCTTCAGGCTCTGAAATGATTACAGTGGCTCTCAAACGAGTGAATATGATGAATGAGGCCACCGATGAGATGCTCACCCATATCAATCGCGAGCATGTGCAATTCTTGCCCAACACTTCGGGCGTGCGCAACGCTAAGGAGGCTGTGCTGGCTGCTCAGATGAGCCGAGAGATATTTGATACTAATTTCATCAAACTCGAAATTCATCCGGATCCCAAATACCTGATGCCCGATCCGGTGGAAACCCTTCAAGCCACAGAGGAGTTAGCCAAGGATGGTTTTGTGGTGCTGCCTTACATCCAGGCCGATCCTGTGCTGTGCAAGCGCCTCGAGGAAGTGGGGGCAGCTGCAGTGATGCCTTTGGCAGCGCCCATAGGCACGAACAAAGGCTTGCGCACCCGCGATTTCTTGGAAATCATCATAGAGCAAAGTCAGGTGCCTGTGGTGGTAGATGCTGGCTTGGGCGCACCTTCCCATGCTGCCGATGCGATGGAAATGGGCGCCGACGCCGTACTTGTAAATACAGCCATCGCTGTGGCAGAAAATCCTGTTGAGATGGCTGAAGCTTTCCGCTTGGCCGTAATCGCCGGCCGCAAAGCTTTCTTGGCGGGATTAGGCTCAGTATCAACGTATGCTCAAGCAACAAGCCCGCTTACAGCTTTCTTAAACAAATAGTACGAGAAACCATGAAGATTGAGAATATCGACGTATCGTCATATCCCAGCAGTGAAAAAATATATGTGGATGGTCAGATCCACCCAATCAAGGTGGCTATGCGCCGTATCCATCAGCTACCCACAGTAAAAATTGAAAATGGCAAGCGAGTGGAATATCCCAATGAAGACATCACCGTCTATGACACCAGCGGAGTATATACCGACCCTGCCTACAAATATGATGTCAATCGAGGCATACCCCGCATTCGCGAGCCTTGGATAGAGCAACGCGGCGACACTCAGGTGCTCGACGACATCACCAGCCAGTACGGTCGCATGCGCAAGGCCGATAAGAAACTGGATGCCATCCGCTTTCCAAATACCTATAGGCCCCGAGTGGCCATAGAGGGCAAGAAGATCACTCAGCTCGATTATGCTCGCGCCGGGGTCATTACAGCAGAGATGGAATATGTGGCCATCCGTGAAAATCTTGACAATAGGCAGCGCGGCATCGAAAGCTACATAACTCCAGATTTTGTGCGTCAGGAGATAGCTGCCGGCCGTGCTGTCCTTCCTGGCAATCCAAATCACCCCGAGGCTGAGCCTATGATTATAGGCAAAGCTTTTGCGGTAAAGCTCAATACCAATATAGGCAACAGCGCACTTTCTTCTGGTATCGAAGAAGAGGTTGCAAAGGCCGTATGGAGTTGCTATTGGGGCGGCGACACATTGATGGATCTTTCCACAGGCGACAATATTCACGAGACCCGCGAATGGATTATTCGCAACTGCCCTGTGCCCGTTGGCACCGTGCCTATCTATCAAGCCTTGGAAAAGGTTAATGGCAAGGTCCAAGACCTCACTTGGGAGATATATCGGGATACTTTGATAGAGCAAGCAGAGCAGGGAGTGGACTATTTCACCATCCATGCCGGAGCATTGAAAGAGCATGCCGCACTGATAGGCGAGCGCATGACAGGCTGTGTGAGCCGAGGCGGCTCCATCATGGTGCAATGGGCCACTATCCACAATAAGCAAAGCTTCCTTTACGAACATTTTGACGAAATCTGCGAGATATTGGCTCGCTACGATGTAGCTGTGTCGCTTGGCGATGGCATGCGCCCCGGATCCACTCATGATGCCAATGACCGCAGCCAGTTTCTGGAGCTGGATGTGCTTGGCGAACTTACTGAGCGAGCTTGGGCTCATGGAGTGCAAGTGTTGATAGAGGGTCCTGGACATGTGCCAATGAATAAGATACCGGAAAATATGGAGCGCCAGCGCCGCGTATGCCATGAAGCCCCATTCTATACCTTAGGTCCTCTAACCACGGATATAGCCCCGGCGTACGATCACATCACCAGCGCCATCGGCGCTGCCATCATTGGCAGTCTTGGCACAGCAATGATTTGCTATGTCACTCCCAAGGAGCATCTCTCGCTGCCTACTCTCAATGATGTGCGCGAGGGTGTGATTACCTATAAAATTGCTGCTCATGCGGCTGACTTGGCCAAGGGATACCCTGGTGCCAACGTGCGAGATGATGCCTTGAGCAAGGCCAGGTATGAGTTCCGGTGGAAAGACCAGTTCAATCTTTCGCTTGATCCAGAAAAGGCTCGGCGATTCTATATGGAAAGCCGCAGAAACGCTCCAGATGCCGATGATCGGTTCTGTACCATGTGTGGCCCGAATTTCTGCGCAATGCGCATTTCACAAAACTGTAGCGAATCCCTATGTCAGAAATAAACTTTTGGGGCCACGGCTTTGCCGATGAGATAGAGCAATGGTCGTGGCAAGAAACCATCGCTCAGATAGCTGCTGTCACTGATGCTGATGTGCGCCGGGTGCTGGCCAAAGCAGCTCGCAATGCCAAGCAGCTCGATGATCATGATTTTATGGCTTTGATTTCTCCAGCTGCCGAGGCTCATCTGGAAGAGATGGCCCAGCTTGCTCACAAATACACTATGGAGAGATTTGGCAAGACAATCTCGATGTACATCCCTATGTATGTGAGCAATCGCTGCACCAACTTCTGCGTGTACTGTGGCTTCAATCACAACAATCCCATGCTTCGCACCACTCTTACTATGGAGCAAGTGGAGGCTGAGTGCAAGGCGATAAAGAAGCTCGGACCGTTTGAAAATCTGCTGATTGTCAGCGGAGAGGCTCCCAGAGTGTGCGGCGTGGAATATTTTGAGCAAGTGCTCAACACTTGCCGACCATATTTCCATAACCTCACAATCGAGGTGCAACCTATGAAAGCCGAGGAATATGAGCGCCTGACCCATGCCGGGCTCAATGGCGTGGTGTGCTTCCAAGAGACATACAATAAGGAGCGATACCGCTGCTACCATCCCAAGGGGATGAAGAGCTTCTTTGGATGGCGCCTCAACGGCTATGACCGCATGGGGCAAGCCGGAGTGCACAAGATTGGCATGGGAGTGCTTATAGGTCTGGAGGACTGGCGCGCCGATGTTACGATGATGGCACGCCATCTGCGCTATCTGCAGAAACATTACTGGCGCACTCGCTACAGCGTGAACTTTCCTCGAATGTGTCCCAGCGAGAGCGGATTTCAGCCCAATGTAGTGATGACGGACAAAGAACTGGCTCAGCTGACTATGGCATTCCGCATCTTCGACCATGATGTTGACATCTCTTATTCCACACGCGAACTGCCGGATTTTCGTCGTAATATGATGCGCTTGGGCGTAACTTCGATGAGTGCTGGCAGCCAGACAGAGCCTGGAGGCTATGCCTCTTGTCCCGATGCTCTTGAGCAGTTCCATATTAGTGACGGACGCAGCCCCGCAGATGTGACCTCGGCCATTCGAAGCGATGGCTACGATGTAGTTTGGAAAGATTGGGATCAGATCTTCGATTAGCGCAACCATCATTAGATGAATAGATATATACGCAACATACAGCTCCCTGAAATTGGCCAAGCGGGTCAGAACCGACTCTCCGCAAGCAGTGTGCTTGTGGTGGGAGCCGGGGCGCTTGGATCGGTAGCATCGATGTATTTGGCTGGCAGCGGAGTAGGGCGGCTGCAAATTGTTGACTTCGATAATATTGATCTAACTAATCTGCAGAGACAGTTGTCGTTTGCGGAATCTGATTTGGGCAAGCCAAAGGCATTAACCTTGGCTGAAAAGCTGCGAGCGATCAATTCGGAGATTAAGGTTGAAGCTATCAATCGCCTTATAAAGCCGTCAGATCTGGAAGAGTTGATGGGTGATTGTGACCTTGTGCTTGAATGTAGTGACAATCCAGCTACCAAATATGCTGTTACCGAAGCCGCAGAAAAGGCGGGGATATCCTATGTATTAGGCGGTGTGGCGCAGTGGCGCGGCCAAGTGATGGATTGGGCTCCTGGTCATGCGGGATACTCTGACTTTTTCCCCATCGGAGCGGACAGTCAAGGCTATACTCCATGTGCTATCGGGGGCGTGTTGGGCCCTGTGCCCGGCATAGTAGCCAGTATCCAAGCCACGGAGGCAATCAAGCTGCTCACTGGGGCCGGTGCGCCTCTATTGGATAGGTTGTTGATTATTGATGCTCTCACTATGAGAGCTAACATCATAGGCATATAAAGCTATGGCAGATAATTACATAGAGAGGATGCAGCAAGAGGCCGAAGCGAGGCGCGCCGCAAAGCAGCGCGCCGCTTCTGCTCAGTGGAAAAAGCGCCTCAAGGCCTACCAAAATAAATTAAAAAAGGAGAATAATGGATAAAATGTTGGCGTGGATGTGCGCTGCGAGCCGATTGCTGGCTGCCCACGCATCATGGATAGTGATAGCAGCTGCTGTTGTTGCTTTTTTCTTCCCAGAAATATTTTCGTGGGTTATTGGCAACACTCAGACCTCCATTCTTGGCTTCATTATGCTTAGCATGGGCTTGACTCTGAGACCGGAAGATTTCAGGGTGCTTGCCAAGAGGCCTATAGATATAGGCATCGGCGCCATGGCGCAATTCGGATTGATGCCTCTGATTGCCTTTACTCTCTGGCATGTGTTCGATTTGGAGCCCGCTATCGCGGTGGGAATAATGTTGGTGGGGTGCTCCCCGGGAGGGGTGTCAAGCAATATCATGAGTTATCTTTGCCGAGGCGATGTGGCTTTCTCAGTGGGCATGACCACAGTGAGCACTCTTTTGGCTCCGATGGTAACTCCGCTGCTGATGCTTTGGCTTGCCGGCCAAACGGTGGAGGTTAACGCTTGGGGAATGTTCCTGAATATTCTTATTGTCACCCTAATCCCCGTGGGGTTGGGCTTTGCTCTCAATGTATGGCTGGGCCATAAGCCGCAGTTCGCCTCAATTCAGACTATAATGCCAGGCTTAGGGGTATTGGCTCTGGCTTGCATTGTGGGAGGCGTGGTGAGCGTAGTGCACGACAATCTCTTGGCCGGAGGCGTGGCTCTGTTCTTCACTACATTCGCTGTGGTCTTCGCCCATAACAGCTTGGGCTATTTCACTGGTTACTTGGCTGGGAAAGCATTCCGTTTTAGCAAGGCGAAGAATCGCACTATAAGCATCGAAGTGGGAATGCAGAATGCTGGCCTTGCTACCAATCTTGCCTCTAACTTCTTCTTGGCCACAATGCCCTTGGCAGTGGTGCCGTGTGCTATATCCTGTGCTTGGCATAGCATAAGCGGCACCTTGCTGGCATCGCTTTTCGCTCATCGTGACACAGTGGATTCAAAATCAGAAGTTCCCAAAACAGCTTAGAAAATGAATGCTATTACTCTGACAGCTATAGGAGTGGGTGGAAGCACCATATTGGGATCTCTTATAGGCTTCTTCATCAAGCGTGTATCGCATAAGGTCAACGATACGATTATCGGTCTGTGCGCTGGCATCATGCTTTCAGCCGCAATTTTGGGCTTGCTGCTTCCAGCTTTCGACATGTGCCATGCCTGGAGCACTGTATGGGTGCCATGTCTGGGAGTGATAGCCGGTGTGCTACTCCTCAATCTCCTTGATTATCTCACACCGCACCTCCATAATATCACTGGCTTGGAGCCAGAGGCTCATCGCAATAACAGCCACCTCAACCGAGTGATGCTTTTTGTGATGGCGATTGCTTTGCACAAGTTTCCCGAGGGTATGGCAGCTGGCGTAGGCTTCGGAGGCGAGGATATAGACGGAGCCGCGAGTGTGGCCATAGCCATATCGCTGCAGAATGTGCCGGAGGGCATGGTAATCATCTCGCCTTTGGTGCTGGCCGGGGTGAGCCATATGCGCACCTTTGTCATAGCTATTGCCATAGGCTTGCTTGAGGTGGTAGGTGTGTATGTAGGATATTACTTAGGCAGCATTTCGCTGACGGTGCTTCCCTTTATGCTTGCCTTGAGCGGGGGCGCCATGCTCTATGTGGTGAGCGACGAGATGATACCCGAAAGCCATGCCCACGGCTACCAGAAATATGCCACCTACGCTCTCCTGCTTGGCTTCATCCTAATGCTCCTGATCGAAAGAATAGAATAATCATTGCAATAAGATCGAAATGTGAAATAGATATGTGGAGACAGATAGAATTTGAGCTGAAGCCTCGCAATAGGGGATTCCACTTGGTTACCCGCGAGGTGGTTGAGCATTTAGGACCGTTGCCACAGATAGGCTTGCTCAACCTTTTTATTAAGCATACATCAGCTTCGCTGACCATCAATGAAAATGCTGACCCCGATGTGAGGCGCGACATGGAGATTATCTTTAACCGCCTTGTAAAGGAGCGCGAACCCTATTATCAACATACCTTAGAGGGCGATGACGATATGCCTGCCCATGCCAAATGCAGCATCATAGGGCCTTCGCTTACCATTCCCATCACCAAGGGCCGTCTGAATCTGGGCACATGGCAGGGCATCTACCTGTGCGAGCATCGCGACTGCGGCGGCTCTCGCCACCTTGTGGCCACCATCTCCGGCGAATAGCGCGAATTGGATTGGAAATTTGTCAATTAGCGGGTGACGGTTGTATTAAATTGGACTTCTTTTTTTGTAAAAATGTTTTGTCAGGTGGAAAAAAATGAGTAACTTTGCAAGCCATTGCAATAAAAGGTGCCCTACCAGCACCGTATATTTCAATAAGACAACAAATTAGAGCTCTAAAAATATGAAACAAGGTATCCATCCCGACAATTACCGCGAAGTGGTGTTCAAAGATATGTCCAACGACGAAATCTTCATCACTCGCAGCACCGTAGCATCGCGCGAGACCATCGAAGTAGAGGGCAAGACCTATCCACTCGTAAAGCTGGAAATCACCAGCAGCTCACACCCATTCTTCACTGGCAAGCAGAAACTTGTCGACACTGCTGGCCGCGTAGATAAGTTCATGAGCCGCTACGGCAACCGCAAGAAATAATTCCAATCACATTGGAATAGCAGCAGGAGGCAGACTTGGCCAAGTTTGCCTCCTGTTTGTCTTAGGCTCTTAGCTCTTATACTTCAATCCTGATTGAAGCCAATCAAATAGAGGCGAGAGGTGGCGCGGCTCACTGCAGTATAGAGCCATCGATAAAATTCCATGCCCATAGCCTCTGGCGGGATATAGCTCATATCCACAAACACATTCTTCCACTGTCCGCCCTGGGCCTTGTGGCAAGTGACGGCATAAGCGTATTTTACTTGAAGCGCATTCCAATAGGGATTGCTGCGCAAGGCCTTGAGCCGGAAATCAGCCGGAGTGTAGGGACTAAATAGCTCCGGGTCCTCCATAATGGCATAATAGAGCTGCGACATACGCTCCTGAGGTATGGCAGCTTGCTCGCAACTGAGCGATTCCAACATGATTTTCGCTTCAAAACCAATCTCTGAATCAGGAATTGCCAATGTGACATCGGCAAAGCGGAAACCGTATTTTTCCTCCACGCTATGCACCCTCTCCACTGCAAACACATCGCCATTGGCTATAAAATCAATCTCCTTGATTTTTTCTGCCCAGTGGTAATTGTTTTTAGTTACAAGAATTAGCTCTCCTTTGGCCAGTTCCTCTTCCAAATAGAGCACATTGCCTCTGATTTCTCTATTAAATCCGGCAGCACGCTGATTGCTGCGAGTAATCACCAGTGTCTCTTGGATGCCATCGCGGTTATAGGCTGAGTATAGATCCTCTGGCACTTCCTCGGCTGCAACCAATCTCACATCCGGATAGCCGTCAGTAAAGATTTTGGGCAGGGGCAGGGGATTCAGCCGCATAGCGCGGCGCAACCAAGTGGCATTATGCAAGATGCCAGAGTTGGCAGCCTGGCGAGCTGTCTCGGTAAGAGTGGCACGGCTCACCCTGAGCCCGTAGCTGCGCAGCGTGTCAGTATCCATGGCCGGGGAAAAGTCGCAGCCTACCGGGGGTAGCTGTGCGGTGTCGCCCATCAACAGCAGCTTACAGTTTTCTCCGGTATATACGAAATGGATGAGATCTTCCAGCACATTGCCTGTGCCATCTTGGGCCGTAATCATCGAGGCCTCGTCCACAATGAAGATTACATCCTTGTACTTATTTTCAAGCACTTCGCGCCCTTTAGGCGCCATATCACCTATGCCGGGATGCTTGTATATTCGTCGATGGATAGTGTAGGCTGGATGGCCGGAATACGAGGCAAACACCTTGGCAGCCCTGCCAGTAGGGGCTAAGAGCATGGCTCCGATGCCCACAGCGCGGAGGGCTCTCACTAAGGCCCCGCAGAGCGATGTCTTGCCAGTGCCGGCATAACCGTTGAGCAAGAACACGGCATCCTCCGGGGCTTTAGGCGAACAAAACCTCGATAAAGCTCCAATGACCAGCAATTGCTGGTCATTGGGGACATAGGGAAGATTCCTTAGTATTTCCTGCTGAAATTCTTCAGAAGTCATCGGTTATTTAAGACTCCATTCCACACCGTCCTTGGTGTCTTTTACATCAAAGCCAATCTCGGCCATGCGGTTGCGAATGCGATCGCTTGTGGCCCAATCCTTGTTGCTCTTGGCTGTGGCGCGAATTTCCAGCAGCAAGTCCACTGCATCTTCAAAAGGCTTTAGGTTCTTGTCGTTGCCAGCTCCGCCAATCTCGGTGCGAATGCCCAAGATATCCACCAGGAAGGTTTGCATCAGGCTCTTGAGCTTTTCCAAATCCTCAGCACTGAGGCTTGCGGTGCCGTCTTTGATTTTATTCACCAATGAGCATGCTTCAAAGAGATTGGCAATAAGCACGGGGGTGTTAAAGTCATCATCCATTGCCTCATAGCACTTGCGCTCCAGCTCTGCCACATCGGCGGTTGACTGATCGCTTGGCTTGAGCTCTTGCAAACGGCGATAACCTTCGAGCATTCGCTGCAAAGCCTTCTCGCTGGCTTGTAGGGCTTCGTTGCTGAAATCCACTGTGCCGCGATAGTGCGCCTGAAGTATAAAAAAGCGAATGGTCATGGGCGAATAGGCCTGAGCCAAGAGCTTATGGTTGCCAGTGAAGAACTCTTCAAGGGTGATGAAATTGCCCAGGCTCTTGCCCATCTTTGTGCCATTGATGGTGATCAGATTGTTGTGCATCCAGTAGTGCACAGCCGGATGGCCTTGATGGGCTACTGACTGGGCGATTTCGCACTCATGGTGTGGAAATTTCAGGTCCATGCCGCCGCCATGAATATCGAAAGTCTCGCCAAGATATTTTTCACTCATAGTAGAGCATTCCAGATGCCATCCGGGGAAGCCTTCGCTCCAGGGGCTTGGCCAGTGCATGATATGCTCTGGAGCAGCCTTTTTCCACAAGGCGAAGTCGGCTGGATTATGCTTCTCGCTTTGGCCATCGAGCTCGCGTGTGGCACTCAACAGCTCATCTATGTTGCGACCGGAGAGGCGACCGTAGCCATAATCCTGGTTAAATTTAGGCACATCGAAGTACACTGAACCATCGCTCACATAAGCGTAGCCAGCATCAAGAATCGTCTTGATATACTCTATCTGCTCTATGATATGGCCTGAGGCATGGGGCTCAATCGAAGGGGGCAACACATTCAGCGCATCCATAGCCTGATGGTAGCGTGTGAGATAGTACTGCACCACCTCCATCGGTTCGAGCTGTTCGATGCGCGCTTTTTTGGCTATCTTATCTTCGCCTTCATCGGCGTCATGTTCCAGGTGACCAACATCGGTGATGTTGCGCACATAGCGCACCTTGTAGCCCAGATGACGCAGATATCGCGCCACCACATCAAATGTGATAGCGGGGCGGGCATGACCCAGATGTCCATCGCCATACACGGTGGGCCCGCACACATACATGCCTACGCGCTCTGGATGAATGGGCTTGAACAGCTCTTTCATCCTCGACATTGAGTTGTAAATCAGCAGTTGGTTGTCTTTTATCATTTTTGCGATTAATTTACAGGGGCTATATGCTTGATTTCGCCGAAGAGCTTTTCGTATTTGCTGATGTTGTCACGCAGGGCAAAAAGTAGGTTCTTTACATTCTCAGGCGACATCACCACGCGTGTTTGCACGCGAGCTTGATTATTGGGAGCGCGCTGAATGAAGTCCAAAAAGAATTCATTGGGGGTGTGCGCAATTATTGTAAGGTTAGCATAGTTGCCTGAGGCAACATCCGGGGTAAGCTCAATTTTGAGCTCTGTTTTCTGTGGTTCTGGCATATTGGGGTTACGGTTAAGATTATTTTAAGAATGATTGGGAGGCTGTGCCGGCGGGCGTGACATATTGGATTTCCACACCTTGGCAGGTGTCGCGATCCCAGATGGCGCTGATGTCCCAGGAGCAGTAGCCGGTCATATAGTTCTCTCCTGGCTGGGCAGCTAAGTACAGAATGCGCAGCACTGGCATAGGATCGTCAATCTTCTCTTCATCGGTGCACATGCACAGCAATGCCGGGTTGTCGGTTACTTGGCAAGAGAGCTGGGCTTGCATATTTATGTACTGGCCCGTGCGAGTCATTGAGGTGACTTTGAGTGGCTCCGAGACTATCTCATCAATGCCATCAGAGTTGTCATTCACCACCATCTGTGGATAATTGTCCAAATATCTATAGCCAGATAGAGTGATAGGACCGGAGGTATATGGTTGGCCATCAGTGCGCAAATATTTGATAATCAATCTGTCGCCACAGTTGATGGTGGTATCGTTGGCAAAGCTGAACGAGCTGGTATAGGTAATCAGTTCGCTATCGCCGCTTTTGCGCAAGGTGAAAGTAGAGCCGTCATCGCCCTTAGCTTCGAGGGTTACGAAGTCGTAAACAGAGGTGTTGGACAGGGTATTGTCCACTCCATCATCTCCGCAGCTCGCAAGTGCGAGGCTGGCCATAATCGATATATACACAAAGCCTTTATGCATCCTTATTTGATTTGCTCTATAAGACCATCACGCATGTGGATTACTCGGTCGCAATCCGCTGCCAAGCCCTCATCATGTGTAACTATAACAAATGTGGCTCCTAAATCATTGCGCAAATCGAAGAAAAGTTGGTGCAATTCTTTGCGATTTTTGCTATCGAGGCTGCCGCTGGGCTCGTCGGCCAGTACTACTGACGGCTTATTGATCAGGGAGCGCGCTACTGCGGCGCGTTGACATTCGCCTCCGCTGCACTCGCTTGGCTTGTGAGTAGCTCTGTCAGCTAACCCCACACGAGCCAACAGTTCTTTAGCGTGGGCTATGGCTTTTCCTCTTTCTATTCCGCCTATCAGGGCAGGCATCGCCACATTTTCAGCCAGAGTAAACTCGGGCAACAGCCGATGCATCTGAAATACAAAGCCTATATTCTTATTTCGGAATTGTGACAACTGTTTATCAGAAAGGCGCAATACATCGGAGCCATCGTAAAGTACTTGTCCGCTATCTGGAGCATCAAGTGTGCCCATAATTTGGAGCAGGGTGGTCTTCCCCGCTCCGCTTGGGCCTACAATAGAAATCACCTCTCCTTGGTTTATCACAAGACTTATGCCTCGCAGCACTTGCAACGAACCAAAGCTCTTGGATATGTCGGTAAGGGTGATCATATTGCAAAATTAATAATTTTATTTCAGATTTTGGCGTACTTCTTTCAGGAATTGTTGCATGGCAGCGCTATCGCGTCGCTCTACTATTTCCCGGAGCTCTTTGAGCTTGCCCAGGATGCCATCGAGCTGAGCCGGAGTGTTGGGATTGAAGAGGATTTCGCTCACCAGATAATCATCTTCGCTCATAAGTCCCTTGGCTATTGCCATGTGTCGCTTGAATGTGGTGCCAGGTGCATCCTGATGCTTCATCACAGAGCCAAAAGCCAGAGTCGATGCAAATGGGATGGCCAGAGAGTATGCGGTGGTCTCATCATGCTGCTTGAAAGTATATTCTTCGATGTGGAGGCCTAAGCGAGTATAAAGGTCACGGAAGAATATGCGGCCCATGTGATCGCCCTCTGAGATGATGATGGCGTTCTCATTGGCCAGATTGCTAAGCGATGCGAATGTGGGGCCAAACATCGGGTGGGTGGAGGCAAAGGCGAAACCGCAGTTGGCGTAGAATTCAGGCAGTCCGGTCTTTACAGAGGCTATGTCGCTAATGATGCAAGTCTTAGGCAGGTGGGGTAGTGCCTTCTCAAAGGCCTGAAGCGTGTATTTTACAGTGGCAGCATTGATAAGGAGCTGAGGCTGGAAGGCCTCTACCTCCTCCATAGTGGTAAAGCGTTCGCAATTGAATGTGAATTTCAATCGCTGAGGATCCACATCGTACATTGCCACCTGATGGTCATCGCTTAGCACATCGCAGAAGAACGAGCCCATCTTTCCTGCTCCTAAAATCAGTATCTTCATAAGCTACAAGTTACAAATTACAAATTAATTCTGGAGAGGGTGATAGTTTGTAATTTGTCATTTTTTAATTGTGTTGGTTAAATACATCGATCTGTTGGCGTACGCTCTCTTCGTGTATGGCACTGTAAACGATGCGCATGAACTCGCCTCCGATACCCATCTCCTGGGCCAGCTTTACGCGCGAACTAAGTATGGTGTCGTAGCGCTGAGCCTGGAGAATAGGCATATGATGCTCTTTCTTGTACTGGCCGATATCGCGCGATACCTCCATGCGCTTTGCCAGGGTCTCGATAATCTCATTGTCCAGACGGTCGATTTCCTGGCGCAGCAGAGTCAGGTTCTCTGTTGTGGTGGTTTCGTTGCGAATTACAAGAGTGCTAAGAATGAAGTTGAGCGAATCGGGAGTCACTTGCTGCGACTTGTCGCTCAGTGCGCAATCAGGATCGCAGTGGCTTTCGATGATTAAGCCATCGAAACCCATATCTAAGGCCATTTGGGATAGGGGAGCAACGAGTTCGCGCTTGCCTCCCATATGGCTGGGGTCACTGATGATGGGGAGATTGGGATAGCGGCGACGCAGCTCTATAGGTATTCTCCACTGAGGCAGATTGCGGTACAGATGCTTGCCGTAAGCGCTAAAGCCGCGATGGATGGCACCGAGGCGGCGCACCCCAGCATTGTAAAGACGCAGTAGCGCACCAATCCAGAGCTCCAAATCTGGATTGACAGGATTTTTAACTATGATTGGCTTATCTTGTATGCCCAGCTCCTGGATAGCATCAGCTATTTCTTGCATAGCAAAGGGATTGGCAGAGGTGCGGGCTCCTATCCACAGGATATCCACTCCGGCTTTGGCAGCCGCCTCCACATGGGCATGGGTGGCTACCTCGGTGCTGGTGTACATGCCAGTCTCTTCTTTCACTTTTTTGAGCCAAGGGAGTCCCTCTTCGCCGATGCCTTCAAAACCTCCTGGCTTGGTGCGAGGTTTCCATATTCCCGCACGGAAGATTTTGATGCCATTAGCTGCCAAATCTTTGGCTGTGCTCAGCACTTGCTCTTCGGTTTCAGCGCTGCATGGGCCAGCGATGATAATCGGTTTTTTTACTCCCCATTCTTCGGGGATTAGTGGTAACAGATCGGTCATATAGTTTTCGGTTTACGGTTTTCAGTTTTCGGTTTTCGGTTTTCAGTTTTCAGTTTTCAGTTTTCAGTTTTTGGTAATTCTGGAGAGGGCTTCGCGCAAGCGCTCCGGTGTGGCGCAAAGTGAGATGCGGATGTAGCGGTCGCCATTGCTGCCAAAGATGAAGCCGGGGGTGATGAACACGCGATTGTCGTAGAGCACCCTATTGCAGATGCTTTCTGCGCTTTCTTCCTTCTGGGGTATGCGGCCCCAAAGGAATAAGCCGCTCTGGGCGGGGTCGAACGTGCAGCCTAAGGCGCGCATGATATCTTCGGCAATGAGGCGGCGCTCTGCGTAGGTCCGGTTAATGCCTTTGTACCACTGGTCATCAGCTCCCAAGGCCTTGATGGCAGCTTGCATCATGGGCTTGAATTGGCCAGAGTCCACATTGCTCTTAACCTTGATAAACCACCCCAAAAACTCTGGGTTAGTGGCAATCATGCCCATGCGCCAGCCCGCCATATTGTGGCTCTTGCTCAGGGAGTTAAGCTCTAATGCTATATCCTTAGCGCATGGCACCTGAAGCAGAGACAGGGGCTTTTCGTTGAGAATGAAGCTGTAGGGGTTATCATGGGCAATCACAATGCCATGCTTTTTCCCAAAGGCTATCACTTTTTCAAATGTTTCCATTCGGGCGCGAGCTCCAGTGGGCATGTGGGGATAGTTAATCCACATAAGTTTGATTTTATCTAAGGGAAGCTTCTCCAATGCGTCGAAATCGGGTTGCCATCCACCCTCTTGGGTCAAGTTATATGTATAAATCTGAGCCTCGGCCAATTTTGAAGCCGATGTGTAGGTGGGATATCCGGGATTAGGCACCAGCACACCATCGCCAGGATTAAGGAAAGTAAGCGATACATGGAGGATGGCCTCTTTAGAGCCAATGAGCGGCTGAATTTCGGTGTCTGGGTTAAGATCTACCCCGTAGTGGCGCTTGTACCAGTCGGCGTAAGCCTTGCGCAGGGCTGGCAGCCCCGTGAATGGTTGGTAGCTATGACTGTCTGGCTTGTGCGCGCTTTCGCATAGCGTTTCGATTACGTCTGCTCCGGGCATGCGGTCGGGTCCTCCAATGCCCAAGGAGATGATGTCGAGCCCTTGCTTGTTAAGCTCTGCCACCTCTTTGAGCTTGCGTGAAAAGTAGTATTCTTGTATTTGGCCTACTCGATTGGCCGGTTTTATTTGATTCATCTGTAATTAGGAATTTGTACTTTGTGAGTAGCGCTTTGTATTTTGTATTTTTCAGTCTTTAGGCGTGGGAGCTTCCCGGTATTCGCCTAAGAGCTTGAAATCGTTGAGCAGCGGTTTGATGGCATCGAGAGCCTGATGGTATCGCACCAATGAGTCAAATGTCAGATCGGCATAGAAGCGATATTCCCATTCGCGGCCTACGATGGGCGTGGACTGTATCTTGGACAGATTCATGTCATAGAAACTCAGGATGGTAAGCACCTTTGACAATGCGCCATGAGTGTGAGGGAGGGTGAAGAGGATTGATGCTTTGTTGATTTCGCTCTCTTTGGGCCCTATCTCATTAGCCAGCAACGGATCGGCAACAATCAGAAAACGCGTGAAATTCCGCTTGTTGGTCTCAATCCCTTTTTCTAGGATATTCAAGCCGTATAGGTTGGCTGCATATTCGCCGCACACTGCCGCATGGCCATATAGCTTGTTCTGAGCAATCTCGGCGGCGCTGCCAGCAGTGTCGAACTTCTCAATCATCTTCATGTGGGGATGGCGTCGCAGGTATTGCTCGCATTGCATCAGGGCCATGGGGTGGGAGTTGACTTCAGTGATGCTGTCGATAGTATCGCCCGGCATGGCGCAGAGCACATGAGAGATGCGCATTTTTTGCTCTCCGATCACTCGCAGGCTGCTTTGGCGCAGCAGCTCATGGTTGGCCAGCAGGCTCCCGGCGATCGTGTTCTCAAAAGCCACAATGCCCAGCAGGGAAGCATCTCCAGCAAGCGCATCGAACATCTCCGGGAAAGAGTCGAAAGGCACTGTCTCGATTTGCTCGTCCTTGAAGTATTGTCGGGCTGCGGCATCATGGAAGCATCCGCTTATGCCCTGGATTGTCACGCGTTTCATTTGATATTGATGGTTTATCTATTTAGCGTCAAAGAAAAATCCCGTTCGGCCTTGGGGAGGAACGGGATTTTGTATATCATAAATAATATTGCAAATTCAAAATCAATTGACACGCAACATCCCGTTCCTATCGCAATAATAGAAATAGCAAAACGAATATGCGTAAAATCGTGTCATAATTTTATATTGTCAATGGTTGACCTTGCAAAATTATAAATTATTTCTCAATCCACAAAATTTTTTTCAATATGTTACAAAAAATCAGTGGCAATGGTCGCAACCGCAGCCATGATCATGGCAATCGTGGTCTTCGCCGCAATGGTCGTGATCGCACCCGCAACCGCATCCGCCAGGATTTGTGGCTATGTGGATTTCTTCTTCGGTGGCATCGCGCACTTCTTGCACCTTGCCCTTGAAGCGTATGGTCTTGCCAGCCAGGGGATGATTGAAATCGAGCTTCACTTTATCGGGGGTGATTTCGAGTACCAGGCCGTTGACACGGAAGCCTTCGGCTGTGAGCATGGGCACATATTTGCCTACAGCCACTATTTCCTCATCGAACTTTCCTTCTACCTCGAACATATCCTTTGCCAGCTCCAGCACTTGGTCGGGATCATGGGCACCGAAAGCCTCATTGCTATTGGCCACAACATTGAACTCGTCGCCTTTCTGCTTGCCTTCGAGAGCGCGCTCCAGCGGCTGAATCACTCCTTGAGTAATCCCGAATATTATCTGCTCGGGATCGGCAGGATCGCTTTGATGCACCAATTTTTGGGTGCCGTCATCATCAATGGCATAAAGGTCGTAAACGAGCGACACATGCTTGCCGGGTTCTATTTTCTCCATAATTTATTTAGATTTAGTTGTATTCATTCAACTATGTTACCAACAAATATCGTACCAATTATGTTTTATCATCATAATGAAGAAGAGTAAACTTTAAGCCTGAGTCAGGTGTTATCAAATAAACTAAATTTCAACTATTATGGATGATTTCAACAAACTCATAAGCGGAGAAAAGCCTACTTTGGTCGACTTCTTTGCCACTTGGTGCGGTCCTTGTAAAGTGCAAGGCCCTATACTCGATGATGTAAAATCAAAGGTTGGGGATGCTGCCAATATCATAAAGATAGATATTGATAAGAACCAAGCCCTGGCTGCTCACTACAGCGTGCGAAGCGTGCCTACACTGATAATGTTCAAGCTGGGCACAGCGGTGTGGCGCGCAGTAGGGGTGCAAAGTACTGATGAGCTCATCCGCAAAATCCGCGAGCATGAGCAAACGAAGAAGGACGAACTCAAAGAAGACGCTTAAAGGCTATCATCTTCACGGCCGCTTCAGCACATTCGCGGCCTTTGTCGATGCGATCCAGGGCATCCTGCTCCTTATCCACTGTGAGCACTCCGAAGATTACGGGGATGTCGCAGTCGGCATTCAGGGCTGTGATGCCCTGAGTCACGCTCATGCACACATAATCAAAGTGGGGTGTGCCCCCGCGAATTACTGTACCGAATACGATTACGGCATCAAACTGCGAAGATTCTATCAGTTGTGAAGCTCCAAATGTAAGCTCAATGGCTCCAGGCACATGATACACTTCATACTCCACGCCATTCTCATCAAAGTATTTGGAGGCTTGAGCTACCATGGCTTCGTTGATATGGCTGTTCCATTCGGCCGATAAGATGGCTACACGCGCATCTTCTACCTTGGGAGCCTCTGTCTGTGGCAAATGTCCTGACATTGTATCTTTGTATTTAGAAAATTAACCCTTGCGAGCTTGAGTGCCCAGATATCCGCCATGATGGCGCTTGGCATATTCTTCTCGCGTAAAACCAGTGGCTTGCATAGTGTTTACCACCAGCACATCGCCGATGACAGTCATCATAGTAGTGGAAGTGGTAGGTGTAAGGCCAAGAGGACAAACCTCTGGAGCTCCGCCGGTGGTGAGCACCACATTTGCTGCTTTGGCCACTTGGCTATCAGAATTGCCTGTGATCAAGATGATGGGGAGGTCGCTGTACAGACCATGGGCTAAGTTGATAAGCTCTATGATTTCGCGTGTCTTTCCTGAGTTGGAAATAAGCAATAGGATATCGTTAGGCTGTATAATGCCTAAATCGCCATGCTGGGCTTCGCTTGGGTGAAGTGTTACCGCCGGCGTGCCAGTGGAGGCAAAGGTGGTGGCGATATTCATAGCAATCTGGCCAGCCTTTCCCATGCCGCTGGCTACGATTTTGCCACCGCGACGGTGCACTCGCTCTGTGATCAGGTTCACAGCATCCACATAGGCATCGGTCACCGGAATGCTCTGTATGGCTTTGCTCTCAGCATCCAGGATGCTGCGCATAGTTGAAAGAATTGGATTTTCGGTTGTCAAGGCCGTGTAAGTATTGGTATGGCCAGCTTCAGAACTCTTAAGCTGACTGGGATTTCAATAATTTGTTGCAAAATTAATAATTATTTCCTAATATCCCAAATGCTTTTCAGTTTCCCTGTGATTTACTCGCCGCTCTTTTACTCTGGAAAGAGAATGGCTCGGTCGCGCTCAATGGCCGGAGCCACTACCTCTTCTGGGATGAAACGCCATTGATTGAGCGGCTTGGGATCAAGATTGCCTCGCTCTGATATATATTCTATCAGATAATACCGCAAGTCGCGATCGGTACTATTAATGATTCTTCTTGGCAGTTCATCACTTGGTATGCCGGCTCCTTGTGTCAGCAGATTGCCGCCTCCATTTCCGCGATAAGAATTTATGGCTACTTGATATTTCTTATTCAAATCGTAAGGTGAGCCATCAGCCATGGAGAGGATGCTGATTTTCTCACCGCGAGGTTTGGTCACATCCACTGTATAGAGAATGCCGGCCGCCGAATCAAAATTATAGCTTGGATATTGAAAGCCTGTGTGGGTCATGTCTTCAGGGTTGGCATTGCGGCGCAGGCGCAGCAAATGATCATCCGGGCTGGTCATAATGGACGTCCAGATATCGTACGACATTTCCAAATAGTCCTTGATTTCCTGACCGCTGAGCTCCATGGTATAGAGCAGATTTTCGTACTTGTAGAGATTGAACATATCACTCACCTTGATGTCTCCCGATGGAATGGTGGCATCAAATGAAAGAGGAGCGCACATGGAAATATCAGCTCCGGTGAGGTCAAGCTGCATCTGGTGGATAAAATCCACAAAGGCAGAGGGCCCGAAATAAGCATCGCGAGTGGTGAGCGGAGCATCTATATGACCAATGGTTCTGCCCACGAACTCTTGGACCTCTTCAGCTTGAGGAGCAAATTCGGTCATATAATCTTCGGAGAGTTTCAAGTCATCCACCGAAACTAACCGGCCATCAATGCTTTTCACGGTTACGGTACCAGATATATCATCTACTGCAAGGATTAGGTCTATCTCAGCAATCTTATGGGCATTATTGGCCGGATTTATCACCACCACTTTTTCTCCCTTATCATTGATAATGGTTTGATTGAAAGGTGAGTGATCGTGACCCATAAGCACAATGTCGATGCCTGGTACGCGCTGGGCTACCATAAGCGAGGCATTTTCTATGACATCTCCGGTGGTCTTGGTACTATCGCGACCCGCATGGAACATTCCTACCATCACATCTGGCTTTTCCTGAGCCTCTATCAGTGGCACCCATTGCTGAGCGCACTCTATCATATCTTGAAAGCGCAAGCCGCTCCATAAGTTCTCGGGAAGCCAGCCGGGTATTGCTGGCGTTAGCATTCCCAGCACGGCTATGCGCACTCCGGCCTTGTCGATTATAGTGTAAGGGGGTAGATAGGGCTTGCCAGAACTGGTGTCAATCACATTGGCTCCAAGGGTAGGGAATGCGTTTTGGGCTATCCAGCGGTCATATACTGAATGGCCGGTCTCCACATCGTGGTTTCCGATAGTGGCGGCTTCGTATCCCATATAATTGAGCACCTGTGAGGCCAAGTGCGGGGACACGGTGTCAATGTAATTATAATAATAGGCGCATGGCTGCCCTTGCAAAAAGTCGCCATCGTCAAGCAGCACTACATTATCGGAGCCCATGGCTGATCGAAGGCTGTCAACATAGGCATGCACGCGCGCCAAAGAACCTTTGGCCGGAGCTTGATTAATGAAATCGTACGGAAAATAGCAACCGTGCACATCAGTGGTCTCGATAATTTTGATATGGCGCTCTGCCGCATTTGTGCCTAAAGCGATAATCAGGGCAAATGCGGTCAAGATATACTTTGAAAATTGGTTATTCTTCATATTGCTTATTTTTGAGTATATCGGTATCCACATCGAGGCCTGAAATGTCGCTGCATATAATGGTGCCTACGCTTGAGACGGAAACCTTGAACTTGGAGGCGGTGGGCTGCATAGCTGAGGCCATGATGCAGGCCATTAAACTTAAGGCGATGAAAAGAAGACGTTTCATAATCGCTTAATTTTATGAGTTTGGTTACAAAGTTAGTGAGATTTTCTTACAATTGGATAAAGTTTTCCCTTAAAATTTCTGATAATTCCAAATAAGTTGTTAACTTTGCTGAATATTAGGAAATCTTAAATAGTTATATGAAAAAATCTTTACCCCTTATTGTCCTTGTGCTATCAGGGACAGCCGATGTCGTATATGCCGACAGCCCTTTATCAGGCACTGTCATAGGCACTCAGCTCTGTTATGACTATGAGCACAATCGTCAGAGCATCAGCGTGAACACTGCTGCCAACCTATTTGATGGCGACCCCGACACTTATTTTGCCACTTACGAGCGCAGCTACACTTGGGCTGGTCTCGATTTAGGCTCTCCGCATGTAATCACGCGGGTAGGCTGGATGCCACGCAACGATGGCGTGGGCCCCGACCGTGTGGTGCTGGGAATGTTCCAAGGCGCCAATCAAGAGGATTTCTTGGACGCTGTGCCCTTTTATCTCAATACTAAGCAGGGCACTATCGGCCAGATGGATTATGGAGATGTGGATTGTTCGCGTGCATTCCGCTATGTGCGTTATGTCGGTCCCAGCGATGCTCGATGCAATGTGGCAGAGCTTGAATTTTATGGATATGAAGACGCGGGCGATGACAGTCACCTTTGGCAGATCACCAATCTGCCCACTGTGGTTGTGAACACGGTAGATGCCGAAGAACCATACGACAAAGAAAATGAAATCAGCGGCAATATTATCATAATCAGTGGGGATGGCTCTCAGGTACTGGAAAAGGAGGGTGGCATCCGCGAACGCGGCAACGGCTCGCGACAGTTCCCCAAAAAGCCCTGGCGCATAAAATTTAGCAAAAAGCAGAATGTGCTCGATGCGCCAGCCAAGGCCAAGAAATGGACTCTGATTAACAATTATGGCGATAAGACACTGATGCGCAACAAACTCGCCTTTGATGTGGCTGAGAAGATAGGAATGGAATGGGTGCCTTATTGCGCATTTGTAGATGTAGTGCTTAATGGAGAATACAAGGGTTGCTATCAGCTTTGCGACCAAGTAGAAGTCAATGATGGTCGCCTTGAAATAGATGAGATGGCACCGGAAGACATCTCCGGTGAGGCCCTGACTGGAGGATACTTTATGGAAGTGGATGCTTATGCTTATGAGGAAACATCTTGGTTCAGAACCAATCAGTATGGGCTGCCAATTACCATAAAAAGTCCAGATGAGGATGAAATCACCACCGAACAGACCAATTACATCAAGGATTATTTCAACCAGCTTGAGTCGCTGGTGAAAAGCAGCTATTACAGCAATGCCACCACTGGGTATCGCAAGATGTTCGACACCCCCTCCTTTATTAAGCACATGCTGGTAAATGAGGTCACTGGCAACACTGACTGCTATTGGAGCACTTACATGTACAAACGCCGCAGCGACCCCCTGATTTACACGGGGCCCGTGTGGGATTTCGATCTGGCTTTTGACAACGACTACCGCACCTATCATGTGTATGACAAGTCGGGTTATATCTGGAATAACAGCTCTTCCTCAGCGGCTGACGGAATGCGTGACTTCGCCCGTAGAATCCTAATTAGCGACACTGGCACAAAAACGGAAACCAAGGAACTGTGGCAAGATGTGCGAGACCATGGGCTCACCCCAGAATGGCTTAAGGCCAAGGTTGACGAGTATGCTGAGCAGCTTCAAGAGAGCCAAGAACTCAACTTCTTGCGCTGGCCTATACTCTGGGACTATGTGCACATGAATCCTGTAGCGCTTGGAGATTATGACAAGGAAGTGGAGCGAGTAAAAGACTTTATAGACAATGAATTTGATCATCTCGACAAATACATTGGCTATGATGCTGCTGGCATTTACAGCGTAGAGGCTGATGCTTTGGACGCCGATGCGGAGTACTATGACCTACAAGGAATTCGCGTTACAAATCCCACTCCTGGTCGTATTTACATAATCCGTCAGGGTTCCCGTGCTACCAAAGCCATCCTACGCTAAGCAGTCTTGACCACTTGACAACTCTCCTATGGCACATGAATGCGGAATGCAGTGCCCTCCTCTGTGGAAGATATCAATGTAATTGTGCCTCCAATCAGAGCAAGCGATTCTCGTGAAATCGCCAATCCCAGACCGAAGCCAGTATCATAGCTGCGCAGCTTTTCAAATCGCTCGTAAATGCGCTCAGAATCTTCTGGGGGTATGGGGTAGGGGCTATTGTCGCAGATAGTGATGTCATATCCTCCGGCGGGAGAGGCTTCACAGCGCATGGAGATAGTGCCATTCACGGTAAATTTCACTGAGTTCTCCAGCACTTCGCTTACAGCCAATGTCAGCAGGTAAGAATCGGATTGAGTCTTAAATCCACAGTGGAACGACCGCTCCACCTGGGCCTTTACGCCCTCGGCCAGTTTGTCGGATTTCATTTCCCAAGCCTCCTGACATATTTGGCCTAAGTCCACTTCCCCCATGTGCACCTCCATGTCGTTGCAATCCATGCGTGTGAGGAAAAGCACCTCGTCAAAGAGGCTGAGAAGCTGCTCAGAAGAGTCGTTGATCTGGCTCAACATTTCCGCTTTCTGCTCTTCGGAAAACGTCATTCCGGGAGCATTGATCACATTATTGAAGCCTATGATGTGATTGAGCGGGGTGCGCACCTGATGGCTAATGTTGTGGAGAAATTCGCTTTTTAGGTCGTTGAGGCGCACTGCCTTCTGGCGCGCAAGCTCCGTGAGGTCGCGCTCTTCTTTAAGTCGCTTGTTGTGCCGAAGAGTCTGGCGCACAATGTAGATTATAAGTATGAGGGCTACCACAAGGGCGGCTATGATTACATACATCAGAGTGGTGCTTTTTCGCATGTTCTCCAGCTCAAGTTGCTGCTTCTCACTCTCTATCTGGGTGAGATTGTATTGGGCATTGGCCGAGGCTAATTCTGTCAGCTGCTGTTTCGACCATTGCTGCAGGAGTATCTTGTCGAATTTTTGGCGCTCCTGAAGGGCTTCCTTGTACATTCCTTGGCTTTCATAATAACCTTCCATTAGGTCAGGAGCTATTTCTTCGTCTTTAAAGCCAAATTCATGCAAGATTTTCATGCCAGCGGAAGCTGTGCCATACTCAAACTGGTACATTGCCATAGTCTCGGCCACTGAGGAGGCTAAGCTGCCGTGTATTTCGCCATGAATGCTCCAGTCGCGCAGTTTGTCATAGTTTTCCTTGGCGCTTTTCTTGTCTTTCTTTTCCAAATAGATGAGGGTCTTTAGATAGGCAGCCAATTGCTGAGCATATTCTACATCTTCAGTCTCAGAATTTTCCATTTGCTCTACAAAGGCCAACATGTCATCAAAATTCTGAGCTCGAAATGCGGCAAGAGCCATGCAATAATATACATAATAGAAAGCATCTTGCACGTCAGCCTTTTTGTAGTATTCTATAGCGCGCTTGTAGTTGTCTATTGCTACATCGTAAGACCCATTGAACAGCGTGCCATACGTCTGATGGGCAGTGGCCTTGCCATAATTGCTTTCGTCTTTTTTTGAAAATTCCACCAAATCGTTAGCCATATTTACGGCTTTGATCAAATTGTCCTGATTCTGGTATGCCACTACCAAATTGTTCCATCCATCATAAAATTTCTTTTCCGCAGGTCGATTATTTGCCAAATAGCATTGTTTGCTCTGGTTTAATAATTCCACTGCCTTTTCCATCTCCCCATGTGAGGAGAGATTGGTCATCCAATAAAAATAAGCCTGTATCTTGGCTTCATTGTCATCAATTTGATTTGCCAAAGCCAGGACATCCCTTACTGTCTGATAATATTTAGCTGTGTCCGGCTCCACATTTTGCTTGAGCACATCCATCTGCTTGTCAAGCAACTCGCGCACCATCTCTTCGCTTGCAGCATACGACTGAAGACAACTAATAAAGGCAAAGCATAATATAATCCCAGAAAGAAAGCGTTTCATGACAATTAATGAATGGTAAATTTATTTTGCAAAGATAAACACAAAATCCCAAAATTCAAAATCTTCTACTCTCCTTTATTGCTAAAATATTGGTCTTATAATCGATGGGTAAGAAATCGACAATAAATATGGCCAGAATCAAGGGCATCCCAGGCTCTGAAGGCCGGGTCGCTGCCTTGGCGAGGCGTGCGGATGATGGGCCGAAAGAGCAGGTCAGCCAGTGGGTCATACCATCGGTCCATGGTTATCATAGATGTGGATACCACCCCTGGATCGGCGCAATTGATTCTAAGCCGCCGGCCCTCGGCAGATGATGCCAAAGCGCGCATCCAACCTGTAAGGGCTTTTTTTGATTGCCCATAAGCGCCTAATTGTGAAAATTCTTTTTCTGCCACCTGTAAATTTTCGGGGTTGCTACCGGGCCAAAATCTGGTAAGCGAAGTGGTGGACACCACAGCGCCTCCATCTTTGATCAGAGGCAATACAAGCTCGGTGAAGAGCCTGGTATGCCAATAATTAACCAGCATGGTTAGTTCGCGTCCATGTTCATCAGTGTGCCAATGCCGATTCATCACACCGGCATTATTTATTAGGCCTGCCATGAGCTGCCCCGATTCGCGAATTATCTGCGCGGCGTTGCGGACTGAGGCCTCGCTTGTAAGATCAAGTGGCAGGAAGTTAGCATTTGGCGCTCCTGTGGCTTTGCAGCGCTCAATGAGCTGCTCGGCTTTGTCCTGTGACCTACATCCCAGCCATAAGGGATAGTGGCGACGTGCCAAGCGCAGGGCTATCTGAGTGCCTATGGCGCCGGTGGCGCCAGTGACTACTGCTGCCAGGGTTGGGGTGGGGATGTCAATCATGGGCGTCGGATATTTTTATCAAGCATCTTGCGCTTTACAAGGATGCGGCCACAGGTGGGTGTGAGGCCTACAAACAGGATTCCAAGGCGATTGAGAAAGCCATTGATGTATTGCTTTTTGCCCTTAAGCGTGGCTTTAATCACGCCTTTGGCGAAGGCTTCTGGGGTCTGAATGGCTCGCAGCTTCAATGCCAATTGTTTGAGCTTGGGCGGTAGCCCGAAAAGGTCAGTGGCAATTCCTCCAGGCACAGCAGCTGTGACAGTGACTCCGCTGTCACGCATCTCATAGTATAAGCAACGCGACAGCACTCGGATGTAGGCCTTTGTGGCAGCATACATAGCAAGCCCGGGCATGGGTGTCCAGCATGACATCGAGCTCATATTCAAAATCCGTCCATAGCCCTGCTTGGCCATATAGGCGGCGGCTAACCGGCTGATATGCGTCACGGCTGATATGTGCAAATCTATGAATGCCTGTACCTTGGATTCTGGTATCTCTGTTAGAAAGTCAAAAGAGAATATGCCGGCATTGTTGATTACAATCTCCAGCGATCCGCTTAGATTGCCCACCCAATCCATTATCTTATGGGGGGCTTGGGGTTGGCACAGATCACAGCACAGCCATTCCACATGCGCTCCGTACTTATGGGAAAGCTCCACGGCACAGCTCGGAAGAGCTTTTTCTTGGTTTGACACTAAAGCTAAGGCATATCCTCGCTTGCCCAGCTCTCGCGCCAGGCATAAGCCGATGCCCGAAGATGCGCCAGTAATCAATGCCCACTTCTCAGTCATGGCTTTGCCGCTGCTTTATTTCTTCTATCTCTTTGAGTATTCGTGGAGGCAACTGTTCGGCCAAGCATTTGTGGCAAGCCATCTCCAGAGAGTACATGCGGGCGATGCAATAATTCACATGATCGCAATCGCAACGCTCCTGCCCATCTCGCATATGGTTGACAAATTCAGGATCGCGCAGCAATGCGCGGCCCATTTGCACAGCCTCAAACCCCTCAGATAACACTTTTTCTATGCCATCGCGGCTTACGGCTCCTCCTACATATATTAGCTTGCCTTTAAGAGCCTCTCGGAAGCGCAGCGCGTCAGGCAGAAAATACAAATCTTGGTATGGCACAGGTGGAATCATAAGCTTTCCAACCATTCTTACTCCATATTTTAGCCACCACTGTCGCATATAATGTGTCATGGAGTAGATAGGCATCTCTCCGCGCATCACATACATTGGTGCTTTGCTGACAAAGCCTCCTGAGAGTACCAATGCGTGAGCGCCCAAGCTTTCGAGCTCTTTGGCCACTGTGATGCAATCATCGATCTCCAGGCCACCCTTGAAGCCATCGCGCATATTGGTCTTTACCACTACAGCCATATCGCTGCCAGCAGCATCCATCACTTGCTCCATGCACATGCGCATGAAGCGCATGCGATTGTCAAGGGAGCCGCCGTACTGGTCGGTGCGGCGGTTAGTATAAGGGGATAGGAACTGAGAAATCAGATATCCATGGCCGGCATGGACCTCCACACAGTCGAAGCCGGCACGGCGAGCAGTATTCACAGCCTCGCCAAATTGGCGGGCAATTTCTGTAATCTCTTCTTCGCGCAGGGCGCGGCACCATGTAGGGCTATAGAGATTAAAGCCTGTGGAGGGGCCCACGGGAGTCTGCCCCGCTGTGGCGCGGTGAGTCATATTGCCGCAATGCCCAATCTGGATGGAGGCTTTGGCTCCGGCTGCATGCACTCCATCAGTAATCTCGCGCAGCGCGCCCTCGATTTCGGGCCTCAGCCATAATTGTGTGGTGAAGCTCAAGCCTGATTGGCACACTGCCGCATAGGCTAATGTGGTCATGCCCACGCCACCGCGTGCCACAGATAAATGGTAGTCGCGCAGTAGCTCCGTGGGCCCATTATCACGGCCTATTCCCTCAAAGGCCGCCGAGCGGATTGAGCGGTTGCGCAGAGTCAGAGGCCCGATTTTGGCTTCAGTGAATAGTTTTCCATCCATTTCTTATTAAACAGGCTCTTAGTATTAGTATATGTATGGTAGAATATAGCGGCGATGGAGCTGTGCATATTGCTCTCCAAACTCATCCAGGTACCGGCGATGGAGCTGGTGCGCTCTCGGGGCTAAATTAGCAAAAGTCCACAGAGCAAACACAGCGCCGGCCCAAGACCAACTAAGCACTGCGAAGCCTACCCACTCGGTGAACTCTCCGAAATAGTTGGCGCTGGTCACATAGCGGAACATGCCACCTCGGGGAATGTAATGCCCTCGGTCGCCTGGCTTACGCAGATGTCGGATAATGTAATCGCTGTGAAGATTGATCCACATGCCAGCTATAAAAACCGCCAAGCCAATCCAGAACATAGGGGCGCGCCCCCAACCATCGTAGTAATCGACAGGAGCAATCCCATAGAGCCACGCCGCAATCAGATAGGCATTGAGGGTGTTGAATATTACTCCCATGGCGATAATGCTCAGTGGCATCATGCTGTGGCCACGCATCAATAGAGGGAATATTAGCGAACGCTGGAAATAATGCAGAGCATAGAGCCCTCCGATAACTATCGGCCATGCTTTGTCAGCTCCGGGATTGCCGAGGCTTATGGCAAGGGCCCATACGGCAATGAAACAAGCCAATGCCGGGAACTCCATCAGCACCCAGCCCACGCGATTATTGATTGCCGGACCCCACTTTGGCGTGTACATCACTCCATAGCCTGCCGATATACATTGCAAACATATAAATACCGGCACGCTAAGGATAGCTATGCTTATTAACAAAGGCCAATAAAAATTAGGGTCGAAGAGCATCGGTTACTTTTTGAGAGCTGAGCGCAAGCGTTCCAAGGCGGTAGCTATGGATGACTGCGGCGCTCCTATGTTAAGGCGCATGAAGCCAGAGCCTTCCTCGCCGAACATTGAGCCATCGTTGAGCGCAAGGCGAGCCTTGTTTACGAACAAGTCCACCAGCTCTTTCTGGCTCAGTCCTAATTTCCGGCAATCAAGCCAAATGAGGAAAGATGCCTGCGGGCGCCAAGGCCTGACTTGTGGCATATGCTCTCGACAGTAATCCTCCACAAAGCGAGCGTTATCCTCCACATAAGCGAGCATTTGCCGGCGCCAATTCTCGCCTTGGCGGTAAGCAGCTTGGGTTGCAATGGGCGCGAAGATATTGGCTTCATCGAGTTCGCTTGAGGCCAACCAGTGGTAGAAAGGATCGCGCAGTTGTTTGTTAGGAATTATTGCAAAGGAGCTCACAATGCCGGCTATGTTGAATGTCTTGGTAGGCGCTTGGAACACAATGCCGCAATCTTCTGCTTCTTTGCTCACAGAGGTAAACACATGGTGCTTGTGGCCGAAAAGGCACATATCGCAGTGGATTTCATCGCTGATGCACACAATGCCGTTCTCACAGCATATCTTAGCCACCTCTTGGAGCGTCTCTTTAGGCCATACCACTCCTGCGGGGTTGTGGGGATTGCTCATAATCAGCATCTTGCATCCAGGGGCTATCTTGCGCAGATGCTCCAGATCCATCTCATAAGTGCCATCGGCAGTCTCCCGCAGCGGATTGTTCACTACTTGGCGCCCATTGTTCTGGGTAACGAGGCGGAACGGGTGGTACACAGGTGGTTGGATAATCACCTTGTCGCCAGGCTTGGTGAAGAAATTCATGGCCAAGCCGATGCCCTTTACAATGCCGGGAATATATGTGAGCCATTCACGCTCTGTACGATAGCCGTGGTGGTCCTCCACCCAATCGATTATGCTTTCCCAGTAGTCGGGTAGGGCTTTGCTGTAGCCAAGCACCGGATGGTCCAGACGTTTCTTCAAGGCATCGATAATGAAATCGGGCGTCTTAAAATCCATGTCCGCCACCCAGAGTGAAAGCAGGTCAGAGCGGCCAAAGCGTGTGTCGAGCACATCATATTTGAAAGATGAGGTGTTGTGGCGATCCACCACCTCATCAAAATCATATTTCTTCATTTTATCTTATTCGGTAGCAGGTGCCTGATCAATCAGTTCCAGGAAGTCGTCGAGTTCGGGAGTGATGATTATCTCAGTGCGGCGGTTGCGAGCCTTGCCGCTATCTGTGCTGTTGTCAGCTACCGTGTTATATTCGCCGCGGCCTCCGGCTGTGAGGCGCTTGGGGTCGATGCCGAAGTCGTTTTGGAGCACTTGCACCACCGATGAAGCACGCAGGGCCGAAAGATCCCAATTGTTGCGGATATTGGGGCGTGAGATTGGCACATCGTCGGTGTTGCCCTCTACCAGTACTGAGTAATCTTTATAATCTTTAATTATCTTTGCAATCTTAGAGAGGGTATTCATAGCCTCGGGGGAAATCTCATAAGAACCGCTTTGGTATAGCATATTGTCTGACAGCGAGATATAGACCACTCCTTTGAGCACCTTGATGTCGATATCCTTAAGCTCTTCGCGCGAGAGAGAGCGAGTCAGATTGTTTGTGAGCACGATGTTCAGTGAGTCGCTCTTGCTCTTGGCATCCACGAGTTGCTTGATGTATTTGTTGCTGGCATTGATTTCATCCACAAGCTTGGAGATGTTGGCGCTGCTCTGTGTGCCAGATTGGATTGACTGATCAAGCAATTTTTGCTGGGCAGCATAGGCCTCTTTCAGCTCTTTGTTGGCTTTCTGAGCCTCGGCAAGGCGCTCTTCCAGCGACTGTCCTGAAGTGTGGCTCTTAGCAAGTTCGAGCTGAGCCTCCTGATATTGGCTTTGCAATGCATCATACTGGCTCTGCAGGGCCACATAATTCTTCTTGCTCACGCATCCGGTCAGAGCCAGAGATGCTACAGCGAATGTGATTAATGAAACGCGAAAATTCATAATACAGTACTGTTAAATGTAAATTTTGATATCAAACCACAAAGGTACGAAAATTTTCATAAAGTTTTCTGTTTTTAGGTTTCAAGTTTCAAGTTTTCGGTCTTGCTGACACAAAATTCCACTAAAAAATCCTAAAATCCTTGTAATTCCACGAAAATTGTGTAACTTTGCACTCTGAAACAGAAAGCGTATCCCGGAGTGGTGCTCGAGTGGCTGAAGAGGCACGCCTGGAAAGCGTGTAACCGGCAAAACCGGTTCCCGAGTTCGAATCTCGGTCACTCCGCTGAAAAATCAGAGAGTTAGTTGACATTTTCTCTCTGATTTTTTTGTTTATGTCCCCTGATACTTGCCTGATCCTTTTCTGATACTCTTGCAACAATGTCGTGGCTCCTGATACTTTTACGAGCTGCGCAGAGAAAATGAGAAGCTCAAAGATGACAACGAGACCCTGGGTGAAATAGTGAAAAAGCGCCTTCTCTTTGACAGTGAATAAGTATTTATGAAGACAAATCTCAATAATTCGGTAGTATTATACCAAAGTCCTGATGGCAGCGTTCAGCTCGATGTGAAGTTGGATCACGACACTGTGTGGCTCAATCGTCATCAAATGGCACTCCTTTTTGATCGAGATGTCAAAACCATTGGTAAACATATAAACA
>CAZRYC010000031.1:0-34465 GCA_964604175.1 uncultured Bacteroides sp. | reverse complement strand
GCTCTTTATTAGGTACCCAATTACGGGCTTAAACTAACTTTGGAAACTTAAATAAACTATAAACTAAAAACTAAAATTCACTACATACTGATGGAGCAAATATATCTGAAAGTTAACGACATACTGTCGAACTATGTGCTGATAGTGCTGCTGCTGGCAGCAGCGGTGTACTTCACTGTGCGCACCCGCGGGGTACAATTCCGCATGATAGGCGAGATGCTACGCCTGCTGCTGCGCTCAGGAGCAAAGAACAACGACAAGCGCGACCACCAAGACTCGCACCACTCCATCACCTCCTTCCAAGCCTTTGTGGTGTCAATCGCCAGCCGAGTAGGCGTAGGCAACCTGGCCGGAGTGGCTGCCGCCATTGCCATCGGAGGTCCGGGGGCTGTGTTCTGGATGTGGGTGATTGCCCTGCTGGGCGCCGCCACTGCCTTTATCGAGTCCACATTAGCGCAGCTTTTCAAAATCAAAGGTCCCACATCGTATATTGGCGGCCCGGCCTATTACATACAGCACGGCCTCCACAAGCGCTGGTGGGCTGTGCTCTTCGCCGTGCTTATCACCCTTACGTTTGGCATAGCATTCAGCGCCGTGCAGTCGCAGACAATTGCCGATGCCATGCAATCTTCCTTCCAGATTCCCACTTGGTGCACCGGGCTGGTGGTCACTTGGATCACTGCCATTGTGATATTTGGCGGCATACAGTCGATCGCGCGCGTAAGCGAATGGATAGTGCCCATTATGGCAGTGGCCTACATACTGCTCGCTATTGTCATAATCTGCATGAATATAACCCGCTTCCCCGAGATTCTGGCCCTTATCGTGGAGAATGCCTTCGGCTTCAACGAAGCCCTGGGAGGCACCGTAGGCATGGCTATGATTTGGGGTATCAAGCGCGGCCTCTTCAGCAACGAGGCCGGCGAGGGATCCACCCCGAATGCGGCAGCCACAGCCGCAGTAAGCCATCCCGTGAAGCAAGGGTTGATACAGGCCCTCGGCGTATTCACTGACACCCTGCTTGTGTGCACCTCTACTGCCTTCATCATACTGTGCAGCGGAGTTTGGACTGAAGGCTACGACGGCATCGTGCTCACCCAGCACGCCATTGACAAAGAGCTTGGCATGGGCGGAGCCGGCTCCATCTTTGTGAGCACGGCAATCTTTTTCTTCGCATTCACATCGATTATCGCCAACACCTACTATGCCGAGGCCAACCTGCTCTTCATCCGCAAAAGCCGCAAGCTCATCTTTGGCTTCCGCTGCTTAGTCACCGGCATCGTGATGACCGGAGCCGTGACCACCCTCAATACAGTATGGGGCTTTGCCGACATCACCATGGCAATGATGACCATCTGCAACCTGGCTGCCATAGTATGCCTGGGCAAATACGCCATTCGCTGCCTCAAAGACTACCAAACCCAGCGCCGCGCCGGCTTAGACCCCACCTACACCGCCTCCACCATCCCCGAAATCGCCCCCGAGACCCCCTGCTGGTAACTATTCCACAATATAAGAAAGAGGGAATCCATTAAGGATCCCCCCTCCCTCTTAATATAGAACTTTGTCATTAGATGTCCTTAAAAGGATCAAGAGCACAGGTAGGAGTACTATCCTCAAAACAGCCCATCTGATATCCATCATTGTATCCAGCTGGAGCTTCTGGCTCCCAGTAAAAAATACCTTCAATGGATGCAGTCATCATCTTCTCTATCAACCGCTTACAAAGTTCGGCTTGATTATAGGGCATTCCAATTTCACAAATCATCACTGGCTTATTGTATTTCTCTCTAAGATGATTGATATTAGCTATGGTTTCATCCGCAACTGCTGACCATCCTCCCTGATACCCTTCTTCTTCAGCCCAATATGGATAGACTGACATACCAATCATGTCATACTTTCCACCATTTGACTCAAGGATATCAAACATACGGTCATATCTCCACTGGTCATTGCCACTGTCAAGATGCACGATTGTTTTTACATCAGGGAAGACAGACTTAGCAGCCTCATAGCCGGTATTGTTAAGCTCAGTTAGTTGGACAGGATTGTCCACCGATCCTATGGGCAGCAACATTCCAGGTGTAGTTTCATTGCCAATTTGTACCCATTCTGGCTCAATGCCAAGATCTTTCAAGCGAGTAAGCATTTCAGTGACATGACTGGATATTGCATTTTTCATTCCGGTGAGATCCAAGTTTTCCCACTCAGCAGGAATGCTTTGATTACCTGGGTCGGCCCATGTGTCACTGAAATGGAAATCGATCATAAGACGCATTCCAAGAGAGTTGGCTCTCCGAGCTTTAACGACCACATCATTAATGTTGTTCCAACCTTCCTCAGGATTAACCCATACTCTTAAACGGATGGAATTCACGCCACATTCATCTCGAAGCAGTTGCATACATTCAGTCTCAACCTTTTCAGCCGTATAGAATTTGTATCCTTCCATTTCAAGCTGAGTAAGCCAACTAACATCGGCACCTTTCGCAAAAGTTCCACGTTCAATTTGTACGGGTTCTTTTGATACAGGAGGATTTGTAACTGGATCGCTCTCTGTGCAAGCGGTGAGGGGCATGCAAGCCCCTACCGCCAAAAATGAAAATATTGTTTTTATGATAGTCATAGCAAGCATTTATTTAGAAATATAAGAATAGGTACGTTTTGCCAAATCGACTCTCAAGGTATAAGTACCATTGTCAAGTTCATTATCTCCATCGAATCCTTCGGCATAGAGAACCAATGAACCATTGCCCCCGCCAAAGTATAAATCCCAGTTCTCATTGATGAGAATCTTTACGCCCCACGGAGTAGTTGCTGTTTTATTCACTTCGGCTTCATAGATACAGCCTTCTACATGAGTCATGGGAGCCAAGCTCCAGTCATCGTTAAGGCCTGTATAACTTACTGTCTCAATAGAAGTCAACTGATAGGTAAGCTGCGAAAGATTAACATCAAAGAGATAATTTCCTGGAGAAGGAGGAGTAATGTTATTTGAAGTATTGTTAACTAACGTGCCAGAATAAGCATCTCCTGTCTCCATACTATACCCAGCGCCCCAATCGGCCTGAATAGTATAGTAATACCCCCAAAGAGAGTTGACTGTCACAGCTCCACCATAAGAACCATTCTCATTATACATTGTCAAAAAGTTATCGAATGTCCATTCACCAGAAATTCCATCATCAATGCCCGGCATATACAGAAAATCAGGATAAGTTACAGGATCTGGTATATCCTCGTATTCACCTTCCACATATTCATAAGTGCCTTTTGCTAAATCTACTACCAAAGTGTAGTTACCATTGGGCAGGTCATTATCACCGTCGAAGCCATCGGCATAAAGCTTGAGATTACCATTGCCACCGCCAAAGAACAAATCCCAACTTTCATTGATGAGAATTTTTACCCCCCAGGGCGTATTTGCGGTCTTCTCAACTGAAGCGATGAACTTACACCCACTCACTTGTGACATTGGTTTTACACTCCAATCATCATTAAGGCCAGTGTAGCTTACACTTTCTATTGATGTAAGATTATAGGTCATAGCCGAAAGACAAACATCAATTACATATAGGCCAGGCTCTGGTGCAGGGATGTTATTGCTGATATCGTTATTGAGCTCTCCATGATAAGCATCGCCAGATGCATAGCCATAGCCATCTACCCAAGCAGCCTCGGGTACATAATAGTAGCCCCACAGAGAATTGATGTCGCATGCTCCTCCGTAGCCAAGAGTATCTTCGTTATAAAGTGAAATATAGTTGTCGAATGTCCATGCGCCTGAAATTCCATCATCAATACCAGGAATCCAAAGATAAGGGGAGGCCTCTGGCAATTCAGCTCCGCCTGCTTCTGCCACTAATGTCCAAAGTGAGGGATCTTCCAAATATAAAGTAAGTGTAGTTTCACCAGCTGACGATATAGTCAAACTAATCGGAGACGACTCTGAACTAAAGTTTACATTAGAAGCTTCCCCTCCAAAACCAAAGGGAGTGTCAATAGCGGCTGAGTCTTCTGTGCCAGTTGACGCATTATACTGTTTTCCTGTACCTGATAAAGCTATATTATAATTTCCGGGGGTACCATCGAATGTATAATACCAAAGGTTAGATTTGGAATTGTACGACATCTCTCCATTGATGTCTCCTGAGATATTAATAGTAGGCAAATACAATGCACTCCATTCAGCCTTTTGGGTATCTACAATTGTGTAATAGCAACCTGAAAATCCAGGGAACCAATAGTTCCATTTGAGATCATTTGATGAAGTAACGAAAGGTTGACCACCCCCATCATCACCAATATTACCCCAAGTCACCCCATCGGACTCTTGGAGATACCAATTGTACCAAGCACTCACTCCTAAGAAGCCAGCATACACGCCATCTTCATTAACGCTATAGAGAGTATGACCGGTGTCGTTCCAACTTGAATCGAGTACATTTCCGTAGAGCTTACTTATCTTATACGGAGTGACCAATACTGTCAATACATTACTTAATTTGGGCTCCACATTCTTCCCCAAAGAACTGGAAAGGCGTATATACAATGTCTTTTGTTGATTGCCATCGAACCCAAGCCGCATTACAGCATTGTTGAGTTCTTTTACGGTGAACTGCTTATATAATACGCCATTATCCATCACAAAAGAAAGAATGCTTGAAAAATCTTCATTCCCAGAAAGTTGAAGAGTATTCTCATAAGCATTCTGAGGGGCTTCAACTCGAGGATCAGAAAGAGTGAGTTGCCCATTATCTGTCCAATACACTGTCATGGCAAGTGCATCATCATTTTCATGGGTAAGGATTATTGCATTGCCGTCACCTTGAAGGATGGCTTCTTGGGTGTCAGTGATATATAGGAGATGGCCATCGTTGTTACATCCATAAAGAGACGCACACACAGCTATCGTCATCATTGTCTTATTAACTTTCATCTTTTCATCATGATTGAGGTAAATTAATACTCTTCATTCTTTAAGTTAGGATTGGCCGAAAGCTCTGTCGTTGGAATCGGATAATAATTAAATTTACTATCCACTGCGCGGCCATCTAAAGTACCACCCTTCCATTGCCAAATATATTTGGAGGATGCCATACAATTGTATCTTACAAGATCAGTGCGCCGCACTGCCTCATGATATAGTTCACGCGCCCTTTCGTCTAACAAGAAATCTAAGGTAAGATCACTTTGAGAAATGTCACCTGAGTTATCGCCATAGGCTCGCTGTCGCAATTGGTTAATTAAGCCCAATGCTTGCGATGCTGACATCCCGGCACCACCGCGAACAACAGCTTCCGCAGCATTGAGGTAAATCTCTGCAAGCCGGAAGAAAGGCCAGTCGGTAGAACATCCAACAGCTTGGGTACTTGAGGCCTGAGTGCCGTCATCATATAAGTTAGTGTACTTTTCTCCAAAGAAACCTTCATCCTGGTTATCAATTGCGCCGGTAAACCATTGTGCTTGATTATCTGTGTAAAACATACAGCGAGAATCGGAAGAGGTAGCAACATCCCCAAATTTATCGGGTAACTCACCACGAACTCGGAACATTCCCCAACCGGTGTCTAACCCATATTTTGAGGGATCCTGTGTACTGGAGTTGCCACATTCGCCACATATAATGTAAGTGGTAGCGCCCCAAGAGACAGTCGTTGTAGCATCCACTACGAACGGAAAAATGATTTCATTTGTACGTTTGTCATTGTCAGCATTAAAGAGCTTAGCATAATTAGATTCCAGCTCATATTTTCCACAATTAATGATTATATTGCTTACGGTTATACATTCATCGTAATACGCTTTGCCAGTGTAAACCTCTCCATTTAGGTACATTCGACTCAAAAGTGCTAAAGCAGCTTCTGTTGAAGCTCTTCCATAAACATTCGCATTAAGATACTCATTGTCTACCAGATCCTGGAGCTCTGATTGAATATAATCAAACAATTGTGAAGAAGTGTATGCTTCGGGAATAAAAGCAGACGTCGGAGTGGTCTCATCCACAAATGGGCCCTTATGGAATAAGTCCATTACCAAATAATAGCTCAATGCTCGCATAAATCGCGCTTCATGCTTATAAGTTCGTATCTCCGCTTGTTCTGATGACGAAAATTTCGATATTTCATCATCACCACAATGACGAAGCAATTCATTACAAAGAGCAATAGAGAAATAGAGATGATAATAGGAGTCCGATACCCATGGATCATTGGAATCCCAGGTCAGATAAGTCAAATCTGCGATATTGTCGCCTGCTAGCCAAGTATTGGCCACTTCATCAGTGCCGGCTTCCTGCAAATTGAAATATCCACGGAGGAAATCATGTCCGTTAATCAAAGTCAGGTCACCATTTCCTCCTCCTTGTTCTTGTCCTGCGATTACATAACTGGCATATATCTTCGCCAATACAAGTTTGTAATTAGAAGCTGCATTGTAAACCTCGCTTGAATCAGTTTCAATTACGGGATGCTGATCCAAATCATCTGTGCATGACCACATGACCAAAGCACATAGAAATGAGAAGATAATATAGTTGAATTTCATAGTTGCGTCGTTTAGAAGTTAAGGCCCAGCGTAAGGGAATAAGTGCGCGGGCGGGGGTATACGGCAGTATCAACACCGCTTGAATTCTCAGGATCTACTCCAGAATAATTCGTTATAGTAAATACATTCTGCACCATGGCTGAAAGATGGATATTTACCAAATTTGCTACTTTGCCAAAATCATAAGATAGTTGGAGATTATCCATCTTCAGGAACGAAGCGTTCTCAACATAATAATCCGAGAGATATTGGCGTGTTTGAAATCCCGTCTCTAAGAAGCTGCGATGGAGATTATTGAGCTGGTAGTCATTGTAACTCATTGTCTCCCAAGCACCGGTATTCATTGACATTCCGTTGAAAACATAATTGCCGAGATTGGCTCTAAGGGACGTGCTAAGTGTTAAGTGTTTCCAACGCAATGAGGTACTGAAACCAAGCATCCAATCAGGAGAGGGAGAATGGTAGTGATATCTGTCTTTAGTCGTAACTACGCCATCGCCATCGAGATCCGCATATAGACCTTCGATAGGCTTGCCATTGTCATCATAGATTTGTTTATACAGATAAAATGCATATGGCGCATACCCAGTGGAGAACACTTGCATTTGGTAGGCATCAATCCATGGGCCTACACCTGTATCGGGACTTTCAGCTCCTGGAACTAAAGTAAGATTGGAAATCTTGCTATCTTGATAGGTAGCATTAGCAGTAACTGTCCAGCTCCAATCTTTCGTTTCTATCAGATTGGCCACAATGGCGAGTTCCACGCCCTTGCTGTCGACATTACCTACATTGGTAAGCATCTGCTTATCAAAATTCACACCCGCAGCGACTGGCACAGTAGCTAAGAGGTCTTCTGTCTTTCTGGTATAATAATCGGCTGTGAAAGTGAATCGATTTGAGAGGAAAGCTAAGTCAACGCCAAAGTTCCAGGCTTTTGTTGTCTCCCACTTAAGGTTGGGATTATAGGCCTCTGGGCGATAAGTGTCTATTGGCACTCCACCAAATTGATATTGGGCCCCTGTCTGACTAATAGTATAAACAGGAATATAGCTGTAATTAGCTATGCCGTCTTGCTGCCCCGTGACGCCATAACTGGCCCGTATCTTTAATTCGTTTATGGTTCGGCGAAGAGGAGTAAAGAACCCTTCTTGTGATAACCTCCATGCAAGAGCCACGGACGGAAAGGTACCCCAGCGATTATCTTTGCTGAAACGCGAGCTACCATCTCTACGGAAAGTAGCTGTAAGCAAATACTTTTCGTCAAAAGTGTAATTTAGACGACCATAGTATGAAATCAAGGTATGGCGTTGATCAGCAGCAGCTGAAGATGCAAAGAATTCTCCATCGTAGGTGAGCTCATTATAGGCTGGGCTTACATATTTCCAATACTGATAGTCATAACCAATCGTCGCATCTACAGTTGATTTTATTATTGGGAATTCTTTGTTGTAATTAGCATAGATTGTGAGGAGCTTATTATAATTCTTCTGCGGCCCATACTTATAATTTCGTCCCCCGGTAGTATAATAGGAATATGCTTCTGCCGGAACTACAATTGTGCCTTCTCCTTTTGACCAGTCATAACCGCCCGTAGCGTGAAAGCGCAACTCAGGAAGTGGCCTTAGTCTATAATCCACATCCACATTTCCAATTACTCTATACACATCTGAAGTGGATTTGTATTGGTTCAACCGACCTACGCCATTGGCCAGAGCTCCAGTTACGGGACTTCCATTCAAATCTACCGCTTCGTTATAGCCACCCCACGAACCATCGCTACTATAAATTGGGATAGTAGGATTTAGGGTGGCACCTGCCCAAATCGCATTAGTGTCGGCGAAACGATTTTTATTATATGTTCCCTTTGCGTTTATATTAATACGCAAGTCATCCTTGAAGAAGGAAGGGTTGAGGTTAAGGTTCCCCGTAAAGCGTTTTGTGTTATCCGTACGCAAAATGCCATCTTGCGTCATAGCGCCCAAAGAAACTCGGAAAGGTAGCCATTGTGTTGCTCGTCCTGACACACTGAGATTGTTGTCTGTTCCGAAAGCGGTATGATAGATAGCATCATTCCAGTCGGTATGAGATGTGCCCAAAAGAGCTTTTTGACGTTCGGTACCTTGCGTATTTACTACATGGATAAATTCATCATAACTTAGCATATCAGAGGTCTTAGTGCGGGTTGCCAAAGAATTAGTCGTTTGGAATGACACTTTAATTCCATCCCCTCCTCCCTTTTTAGTAGTTATAATAAGCACGCCATTACTGGCACGGCTTCCGTATATTGCCGTGGACGAAGCATCTTTAAGTATAGTCATCGATTCAATGTCACTTGGGTTAATCAGGCTGAGGAAATTCCCAGATCCAGAAACAGATCCGCCAACTTCCATTGGCACGCCATCAAGGACTATAAGTGGGTCGTTAGAGGCATTCAATGACGCGCCTCCACGGATTCTAATGGTAGATCCAGCTGTGGGCGAGCCACCGGAATTAACAATTTGCACACCAGCCACCTTACCATTAATCAGCTCCTCGGGAGAAGAAATTACTCCCTGATTGAAATCCTTAGTGCCCACCGTGGAGATAGAACCTGTTAAGTCTGATTTCTTTTGTACTCCATAACCGATGACCACAACCTCATCCAGCACCTTATTGTCTGGCTCCATCGTTACATTCAAGTGGGGGCCTTTAACTTCGACTGTCTTCGTGTTATAGCCTATGAAAGAAAAAGTCAGGCTTAATTCTGTAGAAGAAACTTTAATGACATATCTTCCATCAATGTCTGTAGTTACACCTGTGGTTGCATCAGGAGCTTTTACCATGACCCCAATCATGGGCTCTCCGGATTCATCAGTGACAGTGCCCGTTACTGTCATTTGCGCTTGGCCGTAAGCCGATGTGGGCAAAAGCAGAATTGTTAAGACTATGCTCAACAACCAACTCTTTAAATCGGCAGCCGGATTCACAGCTTTCATTAGTGATATGATTTGGTTTTTAGTTAAGGTAATGTCACATCTTCCTCAGTGGAAGAGCCAAAATGAGATTTTTAGCTCCTGCAAAATTAACCCCAAAGGATAAAATTCCATTCTTCATTTCGGACAATCTGTCAATGATTTTGGACAAAAAAGAGGATAAAGCCTAGGTTAAGAGCCTGTTTCATATTGACTTGGTGGCATTCCATATCGTTCTTGGAAACATTTAGTAAAATACGATGGAGTCTGAAAGCCTACCATATAACAAACCTCAGTTACTGTAAATCGGTGTTGGCTTAAAAGCATGGCCGCTTTTTGAAGCCTTATGCTGCGGATATAATCCAGAGGGGATTCCCCCATATGTTTTTTTAGTATGCGATACAATTGTTTATGTGCCAATCCGCTTTTTTCAGAAAGGAAATTAACATTCAAATCCGGATTAGATATATTCTCCTCAATTATTCCCACTATTTTCGCAATCTGTTTCTCAGGCAAAGATTCCGCCTCTATGGGTTTTACTTTTGTGAGTATCTCCAGTCGAGCCGATTTTTGATATTCTTCAAACAAATTCAACAAATGTACGATACGGCTCTTCAGTACTGCGGGCTCAAATGGTTTCGACATAAAAATGTCGACTCCAGCCTTCACGCTTTCGTTTTCTGTCCTATTATCAGACTTTGCTGTAAGCATTATGGTAGGGACATGTACAAGTCTTGGATTTTGTTTTAAATGCAATGCCATTTCTGTGCCTTTCATTACTGGCATGAGCTCATCCATTATTATCAAATCAGGCAAGAAGGAGGCAGCCACAGAAAGGCCAGTCCTACCGTTTTCAGCACAAATGCACCGGTATTCACTTTTTAGTAAATTAAACAAAAATGTGGCAATCTGTTTGTTGTCCTCTACTATTAATATTTTCTTCCTATTATCATTCTCTACTGTCTCAGAAGTCAAATCTTGAATATTGTCTGCCTCCTCTTTAGGCAAAGTAACAATAAATGAAGTACCCAGATTTTCTTGACTAATGAATTCTATCGTACCGTGCATCAATTCTATATAACGTTTTATCAGATATAAGCCTATGCCATTGCCCTCCTTAATTTTAGAAGTGCTTGCGGCGCGGAACATTCGTTGATACACCATTGGCTTGTCTTTAGCTGAAATACCCATGCCATCATCTGAAACAATAATTTGAATGGAATTTCCCATTAATTCAATACCGCATGAAATTGTGGCATCTTCCGATGAATATTTACTTGCATTTGATATTAAATTAGTTATTATTGATTCGAATTTTACAGCATCGGCATTAGTGTATATGGAAGCACAAGAGCTATCGAAAATAAATTGTTTTGTAGGATGGCTTTCACGGAAAGAAGACATTATGCTTTTTATCATTTCCACCACATCAAATGTTGACACTATTAGGAGTTCATCGGCATCCTGATTAAGTTGATTAAGTTCTATGGCCTGATGAATAAGATTATTGAGCTTTACAGCGTTCTCATAAATAAGGTTTAAATTTTTCTTCTCCACTGGATCAACCGCCTTTTCTTTCATTACACTGACCGGGGCTAAAATCATTGACAGCGGGGTTTTGAAATCATGGGATATATTTGAGAGAAAGGTTAATTTTCTGTCGATATTATCCATCATTTGTCGCCGGCTCTGTTCTTGAATTGCTCTATTGTTACGCCGCTTCATGAATGTAATGATCACACCGATGAGGCAAAATAGCATCAGTACATATAATGATATTGACCACCAAGACAAACTCCAAGGCACAGCTACATTTATAGGAATACATACTGGGTCAAAAGGATTTCCTGCTGTTTTTAACAACAAAAAATAATGGCCAAATGACAACTCCGAAAAAGATATAGTATTAACGCCCTCAGGCAATATAATCCAATCCCCTATTGTATCCTCCTTTGACTTCGCCAACTTATAGAGATAACGTTTTGAGGAAAGTGGAGAATAGTCCAAATCGCTTATTATCAAAGAAAGGCCACCCCTATAAGGCAATTCGAATTTGGAATTTGGAGGTGTAAGATGCACCAAATCCCCAATGCTATCACGGTTTTCTAATATCAATTTAAAAGAAGAAGGTGGGACGGATTTATATACAATATCAGGATCCACCTCAACGATCTCATCCTGACCACCTAATAAAACCATGTGGGTAAGAGGATCGGCATATATACAAGTATATTTTCTTGACGGTAGCGGCAATAGCTCGATTTCGAAGGATTCACAATTGATTTTCCATAAATTATTTGTTGTCGCCAGCCAAATATCGTTCTCCACTACATCCATCGCCAAAATATCCTCTGGCACGTCAGTTCTAGGGAAATAGAAGTCTAACAAGTTCCCATCCTCATCGACCACAGCGCAACCGCCCTTGAACCCACACCACACTCGCTGATGTTTATCCATAATCATATGGGTGGGATATCGCCCTATCAATTCATATATGTTATATTCTGTAGTATTAGATGCAGTATCTATCTTAGTCAATATGTTATCTCTAAATAATAATATCCATATATTTCCTACTGAATCCGTTATTACATTATTGACCAAATCATTCCTTAAGCTTATAGGTTTTGTGCCAAATTCATTAGGTGACATATTCAACGATTTATCCGAAACTACCTTGCCTCCATTGTTTGACACCAGTTTCTCTTTGCTTACTTTTTGGACTCCCATAAGATATCCGCCTATTAGGTATGAATCTTTGAAGTCAGCTATGGCATAGACCCAATTGGACATATGCTCATTCTTTGGATCTACCAAATGGTATGCATAAAATCGGTCTAAGACATAATCATATCGATTTACTCCATCGTCTGTAGCAAAAAATAAATTATTATCAGTATCTTGATGAATCGCCCTTACTTTGTTATGAGAAAGAGCATTTTGGGTGAAATCATGCTTATACCATTTTGGTTCTCCGTAGATAGGATCTCTTATCACTCCATTTGAGCCTCCTATCCACAGATTTCCTTGATGATCGCGGAATATAGAATGTATTTCCATGCCATCACTCGAATCTATTAAAGAACTAAGTCGAAAATGTCTTATTCTACCATGATCTACCGCCAATGATATACCTTTGTTATGTCCGAGCCATAAGTTATCCGTATCATCACAATATATGCACCATATTTCATTATCCGCAATTGAGTATTCACTGCGTGAATCTTGTTGATAATGCTTAGCTGTCACCCTATTACATGCCAATAAGCCATCTTCAGTACCTATCAACAAATCTCCTGAATGGGAAACGGTCAAACACTTAATATTTGATTTTGATTGTAAAGGATAATTCTCCCAAGAATCATTACGGGGATAATAAATATACAGGTGATTTTTTACTCCAATATATATTTTCTGCCTATCTTGCGATTCCGTCATGGAATTTACGAAGAAGTTTCCATGGAATTCTATAGATTTCAAAAGTGGAACCGAATGGAAACACCGGTTAACTTCATCCCATCTTGACAGTCCATCATAGGTGCCAGCATAAATTATACCACGGGAATCTCTTATTAATGAATAAACGGACTTGTTGTATAAGCCTTGTGAACATTCAGTAATCTCCAAAGTTTCCGGATTTAATGAATACATCCCATATAAACTTCCTATCCATATCCTGTTTTCGCAAAGCAGTAATGTTCTAATCTCTATTGGCGTATTTTTCAAAGGCGTTCCATACTGATTCTTTCCAATATCATATTTAAATAAGCCATTATTTGTCCCTAAAAACAGATTATCTTCAAGTTCTATTATCGAATACACACATAACCCGTCTGTATCTTCTTCTCTTACTCTATGCATCTGGAAACCATCATAAAAGAATAGTCCCTTATCGGTGCCAAGCCAAATCAGCCCTCTTGTATCTTTATATATACAAAAAGTGGTTAATTTGTAATTTGAAGAATACACATTTGACCACTCCAAGTTTAATTCTGTAAACATGGAGGGAAATGCTTCAAGACTCCATACAATTGACACCATTGTAAAGAGATACCGCAATTTTAAAATAACAGAGTTTGGCATGAATCTATAAATATTAGGGATATAAGATGCCATCCTATTTTATCTTAACGTCTTTGAACCTTTTTAATTATAAAGAGGAGGGATAATTGATTTTACTAATATCCCTCCCCCGTTTCATCTCATTCAATACCAAAATCTTTTACAATACCCATCCAATCAGAGGAAGTATTAATATTATAAGTACGATCTTGCTGCCAACCATTAATGTATTCTTGACTGGTCCATGTAGAGTCTGACAGGAAGAAGTATTGTCCCGTCTGATTCCTACTTAAATATGTGTCAAAATAATAATGTGTCGATGTTTCAGAGGCTTGTATCATCGGAATGATTTGCCAATTCCCAAATCCATCATCTGTAAAATCACCAGTGATATAGCCAGGAGAATTTGTCCCGGAATAATACATATCCACTTCAAAAGTCACTTTTACATTAGTGCTACTATAAGCTTCTATTCCACAATGAGGCAACAATTCATTGTCGAAATCAAAGAAAGCAACATTCTCCCAGTTTGATCCCACTCCCCAAAGAGTTGTATTTGATGACGAAACCCAGAATGGCTCCCATACACAATATCCGGCACCTCCATTGTTTTGCAAGGCCTCTTTAACTTCAATTATAAAATCTTTCTGCAACTGCGGGCAAGGAACTTCTGGATAACCTGTACACATCTTACTCATTAAGTTATGGTTATTGTCATTCCACGCTCTGGTCCAGATATGTCCAGTTTCTGCCACAAAGAGTTTCACGCCATAAGTTGAGGATAGGCTTAAAGCCAAAGAGCCAAGCTCAGAAGGAGTATATTCTTGCCATTGTGGATAATAAGAAACCCCTAACATATCAAATGACCTGAGACCATAAAGCTGATGATTAGCTATCCAATTCATAACATCTGATGGTGTCATTGCTACATGGAGAACTGTCTGAATTGATTTGTTATTATTGTTGTTAAAATCTTCAACAGCTTTTAAGCCTGCATTGAATAATGTGGTATTGCGAGCATAATCTACTGGCTCCAAATCATCGTTATCAGCTACTAATATCGATTTATTTGTCTCATTTCCAATCTGAACCAGCTCTGGTAGAAGTCCCACATTAAGTAAATGTTGGAGAGTGACGTAAGTATAATTATAAACTGAATCAGCCAGCACTGCGGTGTTATTTACCACAGAAGCCCAAGCTGCTGGCACAAGATTCTGCTCTGGGTCTGTCCAAGTGTCAGAATAATGGAAATCCAAAAGAACATTCATTCCTACAGCTTTTGCGCGCGTAATGCTTCGCTTGACATCTGTAAGAGTGGAATAATTAGTCCAAGTCGGATTGTGCCAAAGACGCACTCTTACCAAGTTGGCTCCATAGCTCTGAATTAATTGATATGGATCTACAATCGTGCCATTTTGCGTGTATTCTACTCCACAATCCTGAAGTTCGTTAACATAAGACAGATCAGCTCCCTGGAGGAAAGGGAGTGAAGAACTTCTACTCAAGAAATTGGTTTTGTCAATTTCTTGTAGATTAATTCCTTGGCCATCAGATTGGCAGCCTGTGAACTGCATCACAATCGCCATACATCCTGTCAAGATAGAAAGGAAAATTTTTGTTTTCATCTTCTTTGATTTAAGGGTTTAATTATTGTCGTTACAAATTTAATGGTTAAAAACCAAAAACACATAGAACATTTCGGACAAAAGCTATAACTTTTACACCCCACATTGCTAAGCATATTTGCAAATGGGGAGGTTTTCTGGTGGGGGGATTGTAATTTTTGGGAGGGTTTTGCGTTAGTATAGGGTGATGCACAGATTTTTCATATTATTGGCGGCTGCTTCGGCCCTTTGCTGGGCGCGGGCTGCCGTGAACATACATGGAAAGGTCACTCAGCAGGACAATGAGCCGCTTGAGTTTGTCACCGTAAAGGTCGCTGGCACCGCTATAGGGGCTTTGACTGGCCTTGACGGCACCTACTCGCTTTCTGCCCCGGAGGCCGACACGCTGCGTATCGTGTTCTCATGCATCGGATATGAAGAGTCAAAGCGGCGACTCATCGACGCTAAGGGCGACGTGACACTCAATGTAAAAATGTCCCCAAAATCCTATACCCTACAGGGAGTAGAGGTCACCGAAATCCGCAAGCAGACTGGCCAAATGCAAGATGTCGATATCCAAGACTACAAATTGGCCCCCAATGTGAGCGGCAACGGCGTGGAGGGAATGCTCACCACTATGGCCGGCGTGACAAGCGGCAACGAGATGTCGTCACAGTACTCAGTGCGCGGCGGCAGCTACGATGAAAACTCGGTGTACATCAACGGCATCGAGGTTTATCGCCCCCAGCTCATCAGCAGCGGCCAGCAAGAAGGCCTCTCGATCATCAATCCCGATATGGTAGGAGCAGTGGGCTTTTCCACGGGCGGCTTCCCTGCCCAGTATGGCGACAAGATGTCCTCTGCTCTCGACATCACTTACCGCGAGCCCGAGGCTTTCGAGGGAAGCGTAGGCCTGTCGCTAATGGGGGGCAACTTGGCAATTGGCACAAGCAGCAAGAAATTCTCCATGCTCCATGGCCTCCGATACAAGAGCAACGCCTCTCTGCTCTCATCTATGGATGAGAAAGGCGATTACGACCCTCGCTTCTTTGATTATCAGACCAACATCACATTCCGCCCCTCAAAGAAATTCAAAGCATCTCTGCTTGGCAACATAGCCATTAACGACTACAAATTCATCCCAGCTAACCGTGAGACAAGCTTCGGCACCTCTACGGATGCCAAGCAGTTCACCGTGTATTTTGATGGCCAGGAAAAAGACCGCTTTGAAACATTCTTCGGGGCTCTCGACCTCACCTACACCCCCAACAAAGTAACCTCCTACAGCCTCCTGGCCTCTGGATACCTCAGCAACGAGCTGGTGGCTTATGACATCTCTGGCGAATATTGGCTTGACCAGGCCGGCACCACCGGCAGCGGCAGCAGCGGCGCAATGGTAGGCGGAGAGCTCGGCGTAGGAAAATACCTGGAGCATGCCCGCAACCGCCTTAAAACCACAGTCTTTTCCTTAGCTCTTAAAGGCTCTACTGGTCTCAACCACCACACCCTGAGCTACGGCTTGCAATTCAACCATGAAGACATAAAGGAAAATGCCCGCGAATGGGAACTCCACGACTCCGCCGGATATTCCCTGCCCGTGCACCCCGACCAACTCAAAGTAATCTACAATCTATACTCCAAGCAAGAGCTCAGCACCAACCGCTTCTCTATCTACGCCCAAGACACTTACAAGATTCAGAGCGCTCTGGGTTACTTCAACATCAATGGCGGCGTGCGTGTGTCATATTGGGATTACAATAAGGAATGGCTGGTAAGTCCGCGCTTCAATATCGGCTTCGTGCCTGAAAAAGCTCCCGCTTGGGCTTTCCGCTTTGCTACAGGCCTTTACTACCAAGCTCCATTCTATAAAGAATATCGAATGCAGCAGCTCGATGCCGACGGCAACACTGCAGTGCTGCTCAACGATGACATCAAATCGCAACGCAGCTTCCAATTCATCTTGGGGGCAGATTATACTTTCCGCGCATTCAATCGGCCTTTCAAGCTCTCTGGCGAGGCATATTATAAAATCTTGAGCAATCTTATCCCATACGAGGTGGAGAACCTCAAAATAGTCTATTCTGGCCTTAATACAAGCAGCGGACATGCCATGGGCCTCGACTTCAAGCTATTCGGCCAGTTCGTGCCAGGCAGCGACTCTTGGATTTCGTTTTCGTTAATGAATACTCGAGAGAACCTCAACGGTGTGAGCGTGCCCAGGCCTACAGATCGCCGATATAGTTTCGCCCTATTCTTTACCGACTATTTCCCAAAGTTTCCCAAGCTGAAATTCAGTCTTCGTGGCATCCTAAGCGATGGGCTTCCCACTGTGGCTCCGCGCTCAAGCCGCGACAAAGGCTATTTCCGCGCCCCGGAATACAAGCGCGTGGACATTGGCTTCAGCTACGCCTTAATAGCGCCATCCGACACGCAGAAGCGCCGCGCGCTCAAAAGCGTTTGGCTCGGGCTCGATGTATTCAATCTGTTTGACATGAACAACGTTAGCAGTTACTACTGGGTGACAGATGTCAACAATATCCAGTATGCCGTGCCAAATTACCTTACTCGCCGCCAAATCAATGTGAGGCTCTCAATTGACTTTTAGAGCCTACAAAGAGAGCGGCGAAGCCCGGTGGCTTCGCCGCTCTCTTTGTAGTTAGGTTCGGATTAGTTGCGTTCCAATGTAAGGATAAGCTCCTTGGGATCTTCAGGATCGACATCGATCATGAGCTTGCCCTCGCGAGCCAGCCAGCCGATAGCGGCAAATACTTCTTTGTCCTTCAGCTTGGTTGCTTTCTTGAGCTGCTTTACGCCCATGGCCTCTGCCTCGTTGAGTGCCTGCCATACTGCACCTGCATACTCACCAATTGTGCTTGAATTCATAACTGATCTTTTGTTAGGTTAGACAATTATCTTTTTAGATATTTTGATTACATCGATTTATAAATTCGCTGCAAAGATACAAAAATTTCCGTTAGCCACCAATAAAATGTTTGATATCCTGCCAAATATGCAACATTTAGTGAACTTTTTTCTCTCTTTTTGCATCGTATTATGCTAATTTTGCGCTCTTTCTCACTATTAACAATCTAATGCCCCAAATTGTTTTTTCTTGTTATCTCAGATAATTGTTGTATCTTTACAAAAATTTTTCTCGTGAAGGGCAAAGTAGTAAAAAATACCGGTGCGCATTACTTGGTGGAGGCCACAAGCGGCGAATTGATTCCTTGCAAAGCAAAGGGCAATTTCCGCATAAAGGGCATCCGCACCACCAACCCTGTGGCTGTGGGAGATGATGTCACCATTGGTGAAAAGGGTCCCGATGGGGTGGCATACATCACTGCAATAGAGCCCCGCAAGAACTACATAATTCGCCGAGCAAGCAACCTGTCGAAAGAGTCGCACATCTTAGCCTCCAACATCGATCAGGCAATGCTGGTAATTTCTCTTGTTCACCCCACCACATCCACTACCTTTGTGGATCGCTTCCTGGCCTCGGCTGAAGCATACGGCATACCCGCCACTATTGTAATCAACAAGGTAGATTTGTTGGACAGCCCAGAGGACCAAGAGCTTTTGGAAGCTTTCGCCTATCTGTACCAAAGCATCGGCTATCAGGTGCTCCCCATCTCAGCGCGCTCCGGAATGGGCTTAGACATGCTCAAAGAAGCCCTGCAAGGCAAAATCACCTTGCTCTCTGGCAATAGCGGAGTGGGCAAGACTACTCTAATCAACAATCTGGTGCCTGATGCAAATGCCAAAACCGCAGAAATCTCAGCGGCCCATGACCAAGGCATCCACACTACCACTTTCAGCGAGCTATTCCATCTGCCCAGAGGCGGCAGCATCATTGACACACCGGGTATCCGCGGATTTGGCACCATCGACTTCGACAAGGCTGAGGTCAGCCATTATTTCCCTGAGATTTTCGCTGAAAGCAAGAAATGCCGCTTCAACAACTGCACCCACACCCACGAGCCTGCCTGCGCTGTGCGCCAAGCGGTGGAAGAGGCTCGCATAGCCCAATCCCGCTATGCTTCATATCTCAGCATCCTCGAAGACACTAACGATAACGACAAATACCGACAGTAATGCCTGAATACAATAACCGCCAACAATCATTCTCGCGCAACAAGCCACAGCACCAGCCCGCAATGGACGCGCAGGGGCGAATCCCTCCTCGCGACATAGAGCTCGAGCAAGCTGTCCTGGGAGCCATGATGCTTGAAAAGGATGCATACACCAAGGTGTGCGACATCCTAAAAGTGGATAGTTTCTACAGCCCTGAGCATCGCAAAATATATGAAGCCATCCAGACCCTCGGCGCTCGTCAGCAGCCCATCGATATGCTCACCGTGACTGAGCAGCTACGCCTCAACGGCACCCTGGAAGAGGTGGGCGGTCCTCTGATGATATCGGAGCTAACCTCTCGCGTAGGCTCCGCTGCCAATGTGGAGTTCCACGCCCGAATTGTGGCCCAGAAATACTTGGCTCGCGAGCTTATCTCATTCGCCTCGCATATCGAGAGCGAAGCCTTTGACGAGAGCAATGATGTTGACGATTTGCTCCAAGAGGCCGAGGGAAAGCTCTTTGAGATTTCCCAGCGCAATGTAAAGAAGGATGTGACCCAGATTGATCCCGTAATCAGCGATGCGGTAAAGCAGATGCAAATAGCCCAAAACCGCGCCAGCGGCCTTAGCGGCTTGGAAAGCGGCTTCCATGATCTGGACAAGATAACCTCCGGCTGGCAGAACAGCGACCTTATCATCATCGCCGCTCGCCCGGCTATGGGGAAGACTGCTATGGTGCTATCAATGGCTAAGAATATGGCTGTGAATTACAACACTCCCCTGGCCATATTCTCGCTGGAGATGTCGAACCTCCAGCTCGTTAACCGCCTCATCAGCAATGTGGCCGAAATTTCCGGCTCACTGATTAAGAGCGGGCAGCTATCTCCGCTTCAGTGGCAGCAACTATTTGCCCGCATAAAATATCTTTCCGGGGCTCCTCTCTTCATTGACGATACTCCTTCGCTTTCAATCTTCGAGCTGCGCACCAAGGCGCGCCGTCTTGTTCGCGAGCACGGCGTAAAGATGATCATTATTGACTACTTGCAGCTGATGAACGCTTCTGGCATGAAGTTCGGTAGCCGCGAGCAAGAGGTAAGCATGATCTCACGCTCGCTTAAGCAGCTGGCCAAAGAGCTCAACATCCCGATTATCGCTTTATCGCAGCTCAACCGCTCGGTGGAGAGCCGCACCGATGGCAAGCGCCCGCAGCTGAGCGACCTGCGCGAATCCGGAGCAATCGAGCAGGATGCCGATATCGTATGCTTTATTCACCGGCCAGAGTATTACACTAAGAGCGGCCAAGATGCTGCCGGCAATGATATCAGAGGCTTGGCTGAGTTTATCATAGCCAAGCACCGCAGCGGAGCTGTGGGTGATGTGCAACTGCATTTCCGAGCCGAATTTGCCCGCTTTGAAAATATGGGGGAAATTGGCATAGGAGTGCCTATGCAAGCAGAATCAAAATTGAATTCTGAACCAGCGTCAACAACTCTTGGCGGTGGCACGGCTGACATCACAGCTACAGCCACCGATGAAGCCCCGCCATTCTAAATACTGGCTTGGAAGGTAAAATATGGATTGTCGGGTGTGAGATTAAGCATGCCCGACATTAATTTTTTGTTCTCCACCCTCACAGGCCCTGCTTTTGCTCGCCCGGGTATCACCCTCAATTTCCCCTCTGCTCCATCAGCCAGATAGCGATCAGCAAAGCGGTTGGCCACCCAGCCCATGGTCTTGCGCAAGTTCAGCTCCACTGCCGGATCAAGCATCCCTTCTTTGGTTATAAGCATATCCATCCCCAATACTCCATTATAATATGGCGCTATCTCCTGAGCCAGAAGAGCGCGGAGAACTTCGCGCACCTGATCTATAACATTTATATCGTAATATTTACCCACTGTCTCGCGACGCATCTGCTCACTCGCAAGCATATTTCCCATATAGATGCCTCGAGAGTCGGTGTCAAATACAGAGGTGCCCACCCAGACACAATCCCCATCCCTACATTCATACAACAGCGCAAAATCCAATGCTCGCTCATGAGCCGGCTCTACCATCACGCTGCCCTGTTTGCTAATGCTCTCCGATGCCATGCGCAGAGTTTTCTCTTTCCCCATTAGGCGCGAGTTTGCCAAGCCTCGACCGCTACTGCTCCAGGGAAATTTTATCATTACATCGGAGCCCCGCTCAGCAATAATCTGCCCTACCATCTCTACTGACTGGCATTCCACTGCGGGGTCGGTAAATTTTACCCCAGTGATATCTTGGGCAAGTCGCTTGGCCAGCATCGACGCAGTGCGCCGATGCGACAATTCCCGAATCTTCGCTATAGCCGCCTCCGAGGGAAGGACATCCTCATGAAAGCCTAACTCGCTGAAATATCGGCGCACGGCAAGAGACCATCCCCAAGGAGATGGACGCAAGCCTGGCCCACATTCATGATCCCAAATATCTACATCTATCCCAAATCTTTCCACGCATTCATCCCACCATTGCGCATTTACCCCAAAGCTAAGCACTCTATCTCCGGGCTGCGCATACCACATAGGGAGCATCGCTCCTGCTTGTCGCAACCGCCGCGCGGCCATGGGCGCGGTGTAATTCTCATATCCTGCCGCCAAGGCAAGATCATTCTCAGGATTGTAATATTCTACGCGGGAACACATCAGTACCAGGTGACACCATTGCTGAGCGAAGAGCGCTTATCATACTTAAAGTCAGAAAGCAGCGACGATTTCACAGCTATGTGGAAATTATAGCTCTTGTACGGGCCCACAGGCACAAACGATGCCGACATGGTGAAGCAGTGCAAGTCGCGTGATATATTGCAATTCATGTATGAAATCTTATGGGTGTCGAAATTATAGCTGGCCGAAAAAGAGAAATTCCAGTTCTTCGTGGGCCGTATATTGCCCGAAAAGCTAAGATTTTGAGTAATCTTACCATCATACTCCAGCTTTTCCTTGTTAAATGACCCGTAGCTATAATTTATAGAATAATTGACAGAGAGGTTCCAAGGCACGCTCCATGCTACATATCCATCGCCTCCAAGCGTCTCTTCCTGCTCTTCCTGGCGGTTATTGCGCCGGTTCTGGCGAGTGTCTTGTTCATCGCCCCAGTTATCGCCGTCTTCGTCAGGATTGTTTCCGTTCTTGTTTTTCTTATTCTTCTCCTTGTCTTTATCGTCTCCCTTGCCAAATAGCTTTTTGAAAGTATCATTATTAAAGGTGTAGGAGAACGATGTGCCTGTGCTCTTGAGCTTTCCGTAGCCCTTGCCGCTGGATATGCGCAGCTTGTTGACCCTCACCGGATTTCCATAGCTGTTGAGAGCATAGGTATATACATCCCAAGTGGCCGATAGGTTAAGGTTGAAGCCCTTGGTCAATCGCAGGAGCATCGAAGTGGATAGGTCGGAAAATCGCAGCGAGTCAGCAGCAAAGTTGTAGCTTTGGCTTAGGGTAAGATTTTCTATCAGAGATATTTTTTTGTCTTCGGCCACAGAGTCGTTGCTGCTGCGCACTTTCATTTCCAAGTTGTTGGCGATTGACACGCTTACAGAGCCCGTCTTGCCTTGTGAGGGTACGCCATAAAGGGAATTTGGGAACATCGAGTACACATTCTCTGTATATGTGCCATCGCTCTGCGGCTTCATGTATCGGCCATAATATCCGAAGAACGGCGAAGAGAAATCAGGCGAAGCCGTAAAGGAGATAGTAGGGGTGATTACATGGCGTATCATCTTGACCTTATTTCCCAAGAAAGGCAAGGGCTGGAAGAAACCGTAAATCTTGGTATCCATCGATACCGATGCGTTGAAATCCCATACATTGTAAAGGCTATATGTGGTATCGCAAATCTCTTTGCCCGCCACTTCATCCCAATAGCGCTTCACCTTGGTGGTGTACATGCGGTCAGTAAGACTCACCGATGGCGTGATATTCACATATTTAAATACATTGAAAGTGGCTGAGATAGGAATGCTGTGCTTCATTCCGTTTCGCCAGTCCTTGATCAAGGATTTTTTGAAAAATTCATCCTGCTTGGCGGTCAATGAATTTTGGAACTGCCCGCTGTACGACATCTTGATTTTCTCATACCATTTCTCATCGCCTACTGCCTTTTTGCGCTTGAACGGATAGGTCTGGCTCATCGTCAGCGTAAAGTTAGGGAACGATACTGCCAGTGTAGAATCCTGTGTGCGCTGGCTGAGGTTCATTGTGGTAGAGAGCGACCATTTGGAGTTGGGGAACTTATATGTCATGTTCACCGTGCTGCTCTTTGTGTTCTCTGTGAATGCGCTGGAATAATACGAACCTAAGTTGTTGCGCGTATATCCGCTGGTAGTGAAATTGACACTGGCCGAGAGTGTCATATTAGGATTTGCCTTTGAGTCTTGGCTATGGCTCCAGAGTATCTGGAAGTTGGTGCTGGCTGTATAGTCGGGGCTGCCTTTCTCCCCGTAGATTGACTTTAGATAGCTGATATTGAAGCTTCCGCTATATTTGTATCGCTTCACATAGCTCGACTGCGCGCGCAAGCCCCAGCTCCCCTTGGTGTAAATTTCTCCCGTAAGGGCCAAGTCTATATTGTCACTTATGGCAAAATAGTAGCCGCCATCGCTCAGGTAGAAGCCTCGGTTGTAATCATCACCGAAGGTGGGCACTATCACACCCGATGAATAGCTGTCTGAGAATGGGAAGAAGCCAAAGGGCACAGCTATGGGCAGGGGAAGACCGGCCAGTACCATATAGGAGGGACCCACCACCACATCCTTGCCTGGGCGCATCTTTGCCTTTGTCATCTGGAAATAGAAGTGTGGGCAGTCGTGCTCGTCGCAAGTGGTGTATCGACCCGAACCTAAATAATAATTATTGTCCTTGTCTTTTTTTGTGGTGCCGCCGCTCACATATCCCTCGCCTTGCTGGGTTACGACATTGGTGATGAAGCCTTTCTTGGTCTTGAAGTTGTACTGCATCGTCTGAGCCTCATAGTCAGTGCCCTTCTCATTGAAAATAGGCTTTCCTATGATATTGCCTATAGAGTCAGTGGTGCCCATGGCATTCACAGTGCTCTGGTTAAGATCCATCTGGATATTGTCGGCATCAAGCTTCAAATCTCCATAATCCACCTTGCTGCTGCCATACATGTATGCAGAATCCTGTCGGATAATGAGCATCGAATCCTTCGATGAGAAATTCACTACGGCATCCATGTCCACTTTCTCTCGGCGAATGCGCGAAGGGCCTTGTATAGGGGCGGATAGAGTTGGGGCAACGCTGTCTAATTTCAGGCTGTCTGGCAAGGTTATCCTCAAACTGTCACCTCCAAGGCTGTCGGGCTGAGTCTCCAACAGGCTATCAAGCTTTTCTGCTGCTAATCTATTCCTTAGGGTATCGGCTAAGGCAGCCAAGCTGTCAGGGACAGCGGTTATAGCATCCATCTGCGCGCTGTCTGCAGCCATTTCTTGCTCTATTTGCGGCCAATTCTCTATGATAGAATCCAAGCGTGTAAGCGGGCGCATGGATATGCCTTCCACGGAGTCGCGCTGGGTTACAGCATCACGGGCAGCTGGCTGATGAGCCGACTGCCGGTGCCGATTCGTGACGGCGCAGGCCGCAAATAGCAAGGCCGCTGCCAGTGCCACTATATATATTAGAATATGTCTCAAATCTATTCTACGTGGAAATCGGCTACAAAATTACAAAAAATTCTCCACCTATAAGCTATTTCCAGTATTTTTAGAGGTTTTTAAACTATAGCTCCTCTTTTTTGTTATAATTATGCTGGATGGCCTCAAACTGTCGATGCCATCCGCACAGAGGTTCCGAAAATGTTACAATTTATACAAAATTTGATTTTGTGAAACTTTTGTAACAATCTAAAACAACTATAAACATCTATAATTCAATCACTTAAAAACACACATCAATTTTGTACAATTCATTTGCATTTGTTAACGATTGAAATTTCCAATGGCAAATTTTGTACATTAAATTTGCGATGTCGTAAGACAAATGAACCATCTAAGTTGTGAATGATGATCCAAAATTCAAGTTTCAACTCATAAATACCAAAGTCATGAAAGCCGAGAATTTCCAAGCCAGTCTGATGAGCCTGCAGTCAAACCTGCTCAACTTCGCTTACATGCTCACCTCAAATCGAGATGACGCCTACGATCTGCTCCAAGACACCACTCTCAAAGCACTCAACAATCAGGACAAGTACACTGATAACACTAATTTCAAAGGTTGGGTGTTCACAATAATGCGCAACCTCTTTATCAACAATTATCGCCGCGCTTCTCGCGCTGCTACAATTGTAGATACTACTGAGAACCTCTACCACCTCAACCTTTCGCAAGATTCTGGCCTCACTGCACCCGAAGGCAGCTACACAGCACAAGAAATTACCGATGCAATCAACGAATTCGCCGATGACTATCGCATTCCTTTCTCTATGCATGTGGCTGGCTATAAATACAATGAGATTGCCGAAAAGATGGACCTCCCGCTCGGAACAGTTAAAAGCCGTATTTTCTTCGCCCGCAAAAAGCTCCAGGAGCGTTTTGCCGACTACAACCACTAAATCGCACCTCTCTTATCTTTCATGATATTCCATAATCTCAGGCTCTGAATACCCCTGATTATTCTAATACCACATATATAAGAAAAGTACACTAAGCATGCACCCCATCACTCGGGCGCATGCTTTTTATTTGTAAAAAAATTTTTTTTGAAAAAAATTTGGTCAATTAAAATTTTCATCGTAACTTTGCGGTGTATTAGTACACTAATACACTACTAATCTACGACACCAATCATATTCTGTAAGTTAACAACCCCTTATCAATATGCTCAAAGTCAACAATCTATCATTCCGATATCCAAAGCAAAAGCACGATGTCTTCTCAGACCTCTCGCTCGAGCTCGCTCCTGGCGGGGTATATGGGCTGCTTGGGCCTAATGGCGCCGGAAAGAGCACTCTGCTCTATCTTATTTGCGGACTACTCACTCCTAAGACTGGTGATGTGCTCTTCGATGGCGTGAACACCCGTAAGCGCCTCCCCCATACTCTCGACCAAATCTTCCTGGTGCCTGAAGAGTTCACCCTCCCAAACATCACTCTCCAGGATTATATTAAAGTGTTGGCCCCATTCTACCCAAATTTCTCTCAAGAGGCCCTGCACAAGAATCTGGATATGTTCGAGCTTGAACATAACATGAACCTCCAGCAGCTATCTTTGGGCCAGAAGAAAAAGGCTTTCATGTGCGTGGCCTTGGCTGCTAATACTCCCCTGCTGCTTATGGACGAGCCTACCAACGGTCTCGACATTCCCAGCAAAGCCAATTTCCGCAGCTTCATCGCAAGCAACATGACCGATGAGCGCACCATCATCATATCCACGCACCAAGTGGCAGATATCACACAGCTTATCGACCATGTACTGATCATGAACGAGCATGATCTTCTGCTCAACCAGAGCATTCTCTCTATTCAAGATCATCTGATTTTCGGTGCCACCAACGATCCTGACGAAATAGCCAAAGCTCTTTTCGCCCAGCCTTCCATCAACGGCACCAACATCGTAGCCTTCAATCCCCAGCATCTTGAGACCATGGTCAATCTCGAAACTCTCTTCCAATTCGTGACCACTCGCCCGGATATGGCTCGCGCCATCTTCCATAATCTTCCTCAATCTGAAATTTAACTATGCAAACATTCAATCTGCAACGCTTCACCCGTGTGTGCCACCAAGAATGGCTCACCAACTATAAGCAGTACCTGCGCACCCTGGGAATTATCTTAGGAGTGATCTTAGTATTAGTGATGTGGAGTATCTATAGCTCCCGCGACATAGTGACTGACTATGCGATGCACGATCCAACAAACAGCACCTTGAAAACTTTCTTTTGGATTGGCCTGTTCATTTACGCCTGTGTGGCCGGCTCGCAAACATTCCAGCCGCTGGAGTCAAAACTCTCCTCCATCAATGCCCTGATGCTGCCGGGAAGCCAACTCGAAAAGTATCTGGCTCGCTGGATCTTGATGGTGCCATTGGCTCTGATCTTATATTTTTGCGGTTACCTAATCATCGATATTATCCACTATTTGGGCATGAAGATGATTCACCACGATTTCAGCGCTATTCACTTCTTTGGCTATTTCTCTGGCTTGGATTGTGAAGATATATGGTTAATCGCCTCTAGTTTGGTAAGCTTGCAATCGTTCTTTGTGTTAGGAAGCAGTCTCTGGCCCAAGCGGGCTCTCTGGGCTACTTTCGCTTCACTCTTTTTGATCGCTTGGGCTCTGAGCTTGTGGATATTCTTTGTGGCTATGATGCGTTTCAGCGACGGATCTTGGTCAATGAGCTACTGCTACTATGATTGCGAGGAGAGCAGTTCCGTATTCTTCATCTGCCTGAGCTTCTTCATAGCCCTGGTCAACTACACTCTGGCCTACTTCCGCTATCGCGAAGCTGAAATTATTAATCGCTGGTGACACATGGACTTCAAAGACAACATTCGCCCCATCTACCTGCAGATAGCCGACCGCATCTGCAATGACATTATGGGGGGAAAATATCCACCTGGCGCTCGCATTCCATCGGTGCGAGAATATGCGGCCCAGGTACAGGTCAACGCCAACACTGTCATGCGCAGTTTCGATATGCTATGCCAGCGCGAAATCATATTCAATCGCAGAGGCATTGGCTACTTTGTATCGCCAGATGCTCAAGCTCGCATAGCCACCCTGCGGCAGGAGACATTCTTCGCCACCGATACTGTGTACTTTTTCTCGCGTTTGCGCTCCATGGACATCTCTCCTGAGCACCTCGCTTCTCTATATTCCGATTATCTCAAAAACAACGCATAAGCACTGTGAAAACTACTTCTAAAATAATCATAGGCCTTATTATCGCCACTTTCGCCTTGTCCGCGCTGGCTATAATCCTATGGCCTGCAGATCAGTATCAATCTTCAAGCGTTTGCACATTTGATGACACTGATGAATATGACTATGATGAATATGACTATGAGGATACTGAACCCATTGAGGTGGCAGAAACCTCAGTGAATGCTGACACCATAGAAATTCCCACATGCAAGGCCATCGTCATCACTGGCAACCCCTATACTTTCCGATATGAGGTGCGTGACAGCATGCTGGTCATACAAGAAATTTCCTACTGATCATGATTACTCTTAAAGATATCAACAAGACCTATCCTGGAGCCGTGCCTCTGCATGTGCTCAAGGGCATAAATCTGCATGTGGATCGCGGCGAACTGGTCTCCATCATGGGGGCTTCCGGCAGCGGCAAATCCACTCTGCTCAATATCTTAGGCATCCTGGACAACTATGACACCGGCGAATACTTCCTCGATGGTCAGCTCGTGCAAGGCCTTAGCGAGAATAAAGCTGCCGAGCTGCGCAATCATAAGATCGGTTTCGTGTTCCAAAGCTTCAATCTCATAAACTACAAGAGCGCATTGGAGAATGTGGCCCTGCCGCTTTTCTACCAAGGATATTCACGCCGCAAACGCAATGCCTTGGCGCTGGAACAGCTCGACCGCATGGGTCTTAAGGATTGGCATCATCACCTGCCCAGCGAGCTTTCGGGAGGTCAGAAGCAGAGAGTGGCAATCGCCCGCGCTCTGATTACTAACCCCGCAATCATCCTGGCAGACGAGCCCACAGGAGCTCTCGACAGCAAGACTTCCGTGGAAGTGATGGGCATCTTCCGCCAACTCAATACGGAGGGTGTGACATCAGTGATCGTAACTCACGACCCCGGCGTAGCTGCCCAATGCAAACGCACCATTCACATCGTAGATGGTATTATCTCATAGGATATGATTGATTTAGCCAAAGAAATATGGCAGACAATGTGCACCAACAAGCTGCGCACTTTCCTCACGGGCATTTCTGTAGCCTGGGGCATTCTGATGCTCATTCTTCTGTTGTCGCTGTCACAAGGTCTGTATAATATGAATATGGGCTTTACTTCTAAGAATGACCCATTCCGCATACAAGTGTGGGCCGGCACTACTTCCCTGCCATTTCAAGGTCTGAAGGAAGGCCGAAATATAGAACTTCGAGGCCGCGACTTGCCACAAGTGGCTGCAGCAAACAAGGAGTTTATTGCTTCGGCTGAGGGCAAGATGAGCGTCACAGCTACTGTCAGCACCAACAAAGATTACCTCTCTCGTGGCGATGTGGTGGGCGCATTCCCTGGCAACTTCAATGGCCGCTATACCCTGCGACAAGGCCGTTTCCTCAATCCTGCCGATCTTGAAGGTAAGAGAAAAGTGGCAGTGATCAATGCCAAGAGCGCATCTATTCTGTTCGAGGACACTCTCAATGTGATTGGAAAGCTCATTAAAGTCAACAACTCGGCTTTCACTGTAGTCGGAGTTTATGATCACGAGCATGAAGAGAGTGTGTTTATCCCATTCTCCACTGCCACAGCCATGAATGGTTACAAGGATATAATGTGGAGTACTGACATACACCTTTCTCCCTCGATTAAGACCGAAGAGCAGTCGGCTAAGGTTGAAAAGGATGTGATCCAAGCCTACGCCAAGCTCCAAAAATTCGATCCCGAGGATCAAAATGCCATTTACACACATGACCGCTTCGCCAACTCTCTCCAGCAGCTCAAAGCAAGCAACATTATCACCTTGGCTATGTGGATTATCGGTCTGCTTACTCTGATTACTGGCATTGTGGGTGTAAGCAACATCATGTTTGTCTCTGTCAAGGAGCGCACCCATGAGATCGGCATTCGTCGCGCAATCGGAGCCAAGCCCCGCAAGATTCTTGGGCAGATCGTCACCGAGAGCATTGCTCTGACCACCGTATTCGGCTACATTGGCATCGTAATCGGGGTATTTGCAGTAGAGGGTATCAAGTATGCACTGCGCGATGCCTCTTTCCCTCTGCGCCCGGATGTGGACCTTGCAATAGCCATCGAGGTGTTGATAGCCCTTATGATCGCTGGGGCATTGGCTGGCATAGTGCCTGCTATTAAAGCCACAAAAGTTTCACCTGTAGAAGCTTTGAGAGATGAGTAACATTTTCGACATCGATAATTGGAGAGAGATAGGAGCCACCCTGGCTCGCAACAAGACTCGCACATTCCTCACCGCCTTTGGAATCTTCTGGGGCACTGCCATGCTGGCACTGCTCTGGGGTGCGGGCACGGGCATCAAAGGCATGCTATATAGCAATTTCGAGGGATTCGCCACCAATTGCGCTGGTCTGGGCTCGGGTCGCACCACCAAGCCTTACAAAGGCTTCCGAAAAGGCACCACCTGGGTATTGAATACCGACGACATCCTAAACCTGCGCCGCAACATCCCAGAGCTCGCTATCGTGAGCCCTATGTATAATACCACCGGCACTTTCAAGAGCAAAAACAAGACCTCGACCGGCCAAGTACAAGGTTTGGAACCTAATTATGTAGATGTTCTGGCTCCGGACATCTTAAGCGGCAGATTTATCAACGATTTTGACAATGCCAACTCCAGCCGTGTGTGCGTAGTGGGCAAAAATGTTGCCAGCACCTTGTTTGTGGATGTGGATCCTCTTGGACAGACTGTTCAAATCGACAATGTCACTTTCCGTGTGGTGGGTACTGTTAAGCAAAAAAACGATGTGAGCCTTATGGGCCGTATCGATGACGCTATTATCATACCCCTTTCCACCATGCGTTCTGCCTATAATCTGGGCAACAAGGTTGGCTTCGCGATGCTGGTAGCTAAAGATGGAGTGGCCCCTGGGTCGCTCAAAGAGGAAATTTTCTCCACCATTCGCAAGAATCATCCCATGATACATCCGGAGGACGAAGATTGCTTCTTTTTCTTCGACCTTTCGGAAATGATAGGCCAGATGACAAGCGTGTTCACGGCTTTTGACTTCTTGCTGCTTTTTGTGGGTCTTAGTTCTCTGATCGCCGGCATAATTGGTGTGGGCAACATCATGTGGATTGTGGTGAAAGAGCGCACGCAGGAGTTTGGTGTGCGCCGCGCCATTGGAGCCAAGCCCACCACTATAATGTGGCAAATACTCTGTGAAAGCACTGTGCTTACAACTGTTGCCGGCATGGCTGGCATCTGTTTCGGCGTGTTCCTATTGGAAACTATTGGCCCTGCTCTTACTGCTTCTATGGAAATGGGCCACTCCGATAATTTCTTCTTCCTTTCATTTTGGGAGGCTGTCACCATCCTGGTGCTCTTCCTGGTTCTTGGCGGGGCTGCCGGCATGATACCGGCATTCCGAGCCATGAAAATCAAGCCCATCGAAGCCCTCAACGACAAATAACTGAAAACTGAAAACCGAAAACCGAAAACCGAAAACTGAAAACTGAAAACTGAAAACTGAAAACTGAAAACCGAAAACCAAACCCCTATATGAAAAAATTCTTCAAAATCCTTCTTTGGATACTTGTGGCCGCTGTGTTTATCGGCACCTTTGTGTATCTTTTTGCTAAGTCGCGTCCTGTGGAGACCACTTACCAACTCATTACCCCGGCCTCTCAGACCATCGAGCGTTCCACCGTGCTTACTGGAAAAATTGAGCCTCGCGACGAAATCGAAATCAAACCCCAAATTTCCGGTATCATAAGCGAAATTTGTGTCGAAGCCGGCGATATCGTGAAGAAAGATGATATCATCGCCAAGATCAAGGTAATCCCAGAGGAAAGCCAGCTCAATTCTGCTCAGAACCGAGTGGATGTAGCTAAGCTCGACATGAACCAAGCCGAGCTCGAGTACAATCGCACCAAAGGTCTCTATGAAAAGAAATTTATTAGCCGAGAGGAGTATGAGCAGAGCTATACCACATGGAAGAAATCACAGCAAGAGTATGATGCTGCTGTGGATGCTCTCAATATCGTGCGCGATGGCGTATCGAGCATTAATGCGCAGTCGAGCAACACTCTGGTGCGCGCGACAATCGATGGCCAAATTCTGGATGTGCCCGTAAAGGTTGGGTCTTCTGTGATCCAAGCCAACACCATGAATGATGGCACCACTGTAGCCACCATGGCCGATATGAGCAACCTCATATTCAAAGGCACCGTCGACGAAACTGAGGTGGGTCTGCTACACCAAGGCATGCCCACCGAGATTACTATCGGAGCACTCCCAGATGTGTCCTATCCGGCCTTTCTGGAGTACATAGCTCCAAAAAGCACCGAAGAGAACGGAGCCATATCTTTTGAAATCAAAGCTGCCATTGCTCTTACCGATAGCGTACAGCTGCGAGCTGGATACAGTGCCAATGCATCTGTAGTGCTCCAGCGAGCCGACAGTGTGCTAAGTGTGCCTGAGAGCGCTGTAGAATGGGTGGGCGACAGCACTTTCGTATATGTGCTTACCTCGGCTGAGCCTCAAGCTTTCGAGCGTAAGCCTGTCACCACTGGCATCAGCGATGGGGTAAACATACAGATTAAATCAGGCATCAATCCCGCTGACCAAATCCGTGGAAGGCAGAATGAAAATAATTAATGAATTAAATGAGTATTGTATAATGAAAAATACATTATTAATATTATTTTTATTTTGTTGTCTGAGTGTCAGTGCTGACACTTGGTCTCTGGATCAGTGCATTGATTATGCCATAGAGCATAATCTTACGGTGAAGCAGCAAAAAATAAATGAAATGACAGCTCAGCAGAGCATCACTGATGCCAAAGACCGCTATCTGCCTAATGCAAGCGCATCTGCCAGCCAGTCCTGGAACATGGGGCGTGCCCTGACCATGGACAATACCTATGCCGATCGCAACACATCTTCGTTTAGCTGGAATGCCGGCCTTAGCCTGCCCATTTTTTCCGGTCTAAATACTGAGCGCCAGCTGGCTTACGCCAAGGCTAATCTGGCACAAATCACAGAACAGTATCAGGCTGCCAAGGAAGACATCTCAATCAATGTGATCACTGCCTATCTGCAAGTGCTATATTATAAGGAACTTCTTGAAGTAAGCAAGAATCAGGTAGAATTATCTCAATACGAACTCACTCGGCAGACAGCCCTACTCGAAGCCGGCAAGATACCCGAGGTGGACATGCTCGAAGCTAAGAGCCAATTGGCCAGCGACCAATACAGTGTCACTGATACTCAGAACAGTCTTACCCTCGCTGTCATAGATCTAATCCAATTGCTTGAGCTGCATTGCGAACCGGCTGATTTCGATATCGCCCCGCTCACCGATGAGCAAGCTAATATTATCCCTGCTGAAGAGGCATACAATCTCGCTCTTCAATACAATCACACCATCGCAGCTGCTCGAAAAGGCATAATCGCGAGCGATAAGAATATTTCTTTGGCTAGAACTGGCTATATTCCCACTCTGTCGTTTAACGCAGGTGTAGGAAGCAATTACTATAAGACTTCGGGATACTCCAATGAAAGCTTCGGCGATCAGATGGATCATAACCTTAGCTACTATTTCGGGTTCTCACTCAATGTGCCTATTTTTGATGCCTTTTCCACACGCAATTCAGTGCGTCGTGCTAAAATCAACAAAATCAGCGCTGAGCTTGAGCTCGATCAAGCCGAGCAACAGCTCTATCGCAATATCCAGCAAGCCTATCACCAAGCTGTTGGGGCCCAAGAAAAGCTCACATCAAGTCTGGTGGCAGAAGAGTCGGCCTCGGCAGCATTCACCGCTATGCAAGAGAAATACAATATCGGACGCGCCACCCCTACTGAGTACGAGCAAAGCAAAACAAAGGCCCTGCGCTGCACAGCAGAGCGCATCCAAGCCAATTACGAACTCATCCTCCGCTCACGCCTCCTCCAATACTACTCCCAGCCACATTAAGGCATGAGGCTTAAGGCATGAGGCTTTAGGCTTTAGGCATCAGGCTTTAGGCGTTAGGCATAGACATCTTAGAATGCATGGGAAGCTATCGGGCCCGCAAGCGGACCCGCTCCTACCCCGGAGAAGGTCCGCTTGCGGGCCTTCATTCCCATATCCTGATGCCTTATGCCTCATGCCTAAAGCCTCATGCCTTATGCCTCATGCCTATGACACAAAAAAGCCTCCAGAATCTTTTGATTCTGGAGGCTGAAGGGTGGCGCAAATGAGACCCGGTCTGCTCGACCGATGCTCATACAAATAAAAAACCTCCAGAATCTTTTGATTCTGGAGGCTCTCTGAAGGATGGCGATGACCTACTCTCCCGATTTCTCAGTACCATCGGCCCTGCAATGCTTAAC
>CAZRYC010000030.1:0-34795 GCA_964604175.1 uncultured Bacteroides sp. | reverse complement strand
CGAATTCCTGCTCCATGAGGGTGCTGTCCTTGAAGAACTTGTTGAGACGGCCCTTGGCGATGTTCTGTACCATAGCCTCGGGGAGCGAAGCAGCCTTCTCAGCGGCAACCTTCTCCTTGATGTCGCGAGCCTTGTCAGCCTCGTCCTGAGTGAGCCAGCCCTTAGCCATGTTGCTCTCGATGTGGTCATCGCTGTCAACGAGGTTGGGGTTGATGCCAGCCTTGTGGAGAGCAGCGTCAACAGCCTTCTGCACGAGCTCAGCCTTAGTCTTGTCGATAGCGATAGCGAGCTCGCTGTCGATAGTGTGCTGAGGCACGCTTGCGCGATCCACGGCTACGGGATTCATAGAAGCCACCTGCATAGCGATGTCGTGGCCTACCTCGTAGCTGACGTTGTCCTGGTTGAAGCCCACGATAGTGGCGAGCTTGTTGCCGAAGTGAGTGTAAGCGGAGGTAGAGGGAGCCTCGATATATTCGAAAGCGCCCAGCTCAGTCTTCTCGCCAGTCACGCCACCCTTCTCCACGATCAGGTCAGCGATAGTGCGGCCATCGATAGTGAGGGCTTTGAGTTCGTCGGCGCTCTTTACCTTGTTTGCAACAGCGGCGTTGAGGATATTCTGAGTGATTTCAACGAAACCGGCGTTCTTAGCTACGAAGTCAGTCTCGCAGTTGAGGGCAACGATAGCGGCGTAGTTGCCATCGGCCTTGGCGAGCACGCAGCCCTCGGCTGCATCGCGGTCGGCGCGCTTGGCTGCTACGGCCTGGCCCTTCTTGCGCAGGATTTCAACGGCGGCTTCCATGTCGCCCTCTGCTTCCTGCAGAGCTTTCTTGCAGTCCATCAAGCCGGCCTGGGTAAGGTTGCGCAGCTTGGTGATTTCTGCCATTGTTACTGCCATATACTAAATATGCTATAAGATTAATACTAAAGATTTCGAAAATTCTCGAAAGGTTTCGAGAATTTTCGATAAGATTTGGTTATTCAGCGGCGGGAGCCTCATCAGCGGGAGCTTCGGGGGCTTCAGCGGCGGGAGCCTCTGCAGCCTCATCGGCGGGAGCCTCTGCAGCCTCGCTGCGGCGTACGCGGCGACGCTCGCGCTTAGGTGCGGGAGCACCGGCAGCGGCCTCGTCCTCGGCGGCAGCTACATCAGCCTTCTCGGCCTTGCGTTCCTCCAAGCCCTCGGCCATTGCAGCGCATACGGTGTCGAGCACGATTTCGATGCTCTTGGATGCGTCGTCGTTGGCGGGGATTACGAAGTCGATGTTGGTGGGATCGCTGTTGGTATCAACCATAGCGAACACGGGGATGCCCAGACGGTTAGCCTCAGCTACAGCGATATGCTCTTTCATCACGTCCACTACGAACAGAGCGGAGGGCAGACGGTTGAGGTCAGCGATAGAGCCGAGGTTCTTCTCCAGCTTGGCGCGCTGGCGGGTGATCTGGAGTTTCTCACGCTTTGACAGATTGTCGAAAGTGCCGTCCTTGCTCATCTTGTCGATGGCGGTCATCTTCTTCACAGCCTTGCGGATAGTGGGGAAGTTGGTGAGCATGCCGCCGGGCCAGCGCTCGATCACATAGGGCATGTTAATAGCCACTGCGTGGTCAGCGATGACCTGCTTAGCCTGCTTCTTGGTGGCAACGAATAGGACCTTCTTGCCGCCCTTGGCGATGCTTTTGAGTGCAGCAGCAGCTTCTTCGAGCTTGGCAGCTGTCTTGTATAGGTCGATGATGTGGATACCATTGCGCTCCATGAAGATGTAAGGAGCCATTGCAGGATTCCATTTTCTTTTGAGGTGGCCGAAATGGCAGCCTGCTTCGAGGAGTTGGTCAAATGTTGGATTTGCCATGTTTTGATTTGGGGTTGTTTACGTTCTTTTGAATTACAATCTCGGGGTAGGGAACGTGTCCATCTCCGGGATTTAGATGCTAAACACTGGTTGTTCTCTCTACGAGAAGAAAAAATGCAAAGATTAACGCTTGCTGAACTGGAAGCGCTTGCGAGCCTTAGGACGACCGGGCTTCTTGCGCTCAACGGCGCGAGGATCGCGGGTCATGAAGCCATGCTTGCGGAGCAGGGCCTTGTCCTCAGGATTGATTTTCACCAGGGCGCGGGCGATACCCAGGCGCAGAGCCTCGGCTTGACCCTTGTAGCCGCCACCGTCGAGGTTAACCAAAACATCATACTTCTCAGCAACCTCAAGGAGGTTGAGAGGCTGGCGCACGATGAATTGTAGGATCGAAGATGGGAAGTAAACGTTGATATCACGCTTGTTGATGGTGATTTTGCCATTGCCTTCGCGCAGGATTACGCGAGCTACGGCGGCCTTGCGACGGCCTACTGCGTTGTAAGATTCCATACTACTTCGATTCATTAAACGGTTTTGATGTCAATTTTCTTAGGGTTCTGAGCCTCGTGAGGGTGCTCAGGGCCATTGTAGACGTAGAGGTTGTTGATGAGCTTTCGGCCAAGACGGTTCTTGGGGAGCATGCCCTTCATAACCTTTAGGAACAATGGATGCTTACCGGCTTTCATGTGCTTGTTGAAAGACTTTTGCATCAGGTTTTCGGGAGTGGTCTCGCGCTGACCGCCAGGATAACCGGTGTAGCTGAGATAGATGCGGTCAGTCCACTTCTTACCGGTGAGGCGCACCTTGTCGGCATTAACGATAATCACATTGTCGCCGCACTCAACGAAAGGTGAGTAACAGGGCTTGTTTTTGCCACGCAGGATTTTAGCGACCTGGGCGCAGAGGCGTCCGAGCACTTGGTCGGTAGCGTCCACTACGACCCATTCGCGGTTGCAGTGCTCCGCGTTGGGCATTTGGGTTTTGTAGCTAATAGTATCCACGATTAAATGATTGTAAAATAACACAATAATTGACTGTTGCCTGATCTGGCACCCGGCCAAAGGTGAAAGATAGGCCCCAAGTCGAAGCATTAAGGATATAATCGGACTGCAAAGGTACGACAATAACTTTTTATTTCCAAACATTTTGGCCAATTTTTGTCGCAAATTCCGATTTTTTGGCCAGTTTTTGGCGCGTGTAACGTGTGAAGAGATGCAAGTTACAAATTTTCCGAGAGGTTTTTTCTGGGAATAAGGGTAGGTAACGCTGCCGAAGATGAGACCGGAGATTCCACCGTAACTTTGCGTCATCACAAACACAGTCGAATCATAATGAGAAAATTCCAGTCTCTTCTTGCAGCAGCTTTGCTTACCGCCCCCAGCGCCCTGGCGTGGGAAGGCATGGATATGCCCGAGCTCAAGGTCGAGGGCCGCTACCTCACCGATGGCAATGGCAACATCGTAAATCTCCACGGGTTTGCACAGACGTACAGCCCATGGTTCAACGAGCGCGGGGCTTATTGGACCAACTATGATGTAGCGGGCTGTCTTAAATATAATAAGGAGAAGATTGACCAGATAATGGCGGCAGGCTGGGAAATGAGCTTTCTGCGCCTCCACATGGATCCATACTGGAGCAATGAACCCGGCATAAGCGTGACTGGCGAGAACGACATATCCGCATTCAGTCTCGAACGCTTCAAGACCTACCTCGACAAGGTGTTCATACCGATGGCCCAATACGCTATCGGCAAGGGAATGTATGTGGTGATGAGACCTCCAGGCGTATGCCCGGACGACATTGCGGTGGACGACGACTACCAGAAATATTTAATAAAGGTGTGGGGCTTAGTGGCAGCACACAAGGATCTCAAGAACAATCCCTATGTCATGTTCGAGCTTGCCAACGAGCCAGTGCGCATCAAAGGCACTGACGGCACCTACGGCAGGGGCACCCAAGGCCACTTCGACAATCTCAAGACATATTTTCAGAAAATTGTGGATACCATCCGCGCAAAGGGAGCCAACAACATACTCTGGATACCGGGCTTAGGCTACCAAAGCCAATATTGGGGCTATGCCAACAACCCGATAGAGGGAGATAACATCGGCTATGCCGTGCACTGCTACCCCGGATGGTACGGCAGCGATGCCATACAGGACTCCGGCGAGGGCAACAGCACCAGCACCGGCGGAGGATATGCACCCTTCCAGAGCGGCTGGGACCAGCAGATCAAACCCGTAGCCGATTTTGCGCCGATCATGGTGACAGAGATGGACTGGGCCGATCCCAAATACGAAGCGAGCTGGGGCAAGGCTTACACAGGCACAGCCGGTGGGAGCGGCTTCGGGGCCAACTTCAAGCTTATAGCTGACAACACCGGCAATGTGAGCTGGCTCACATTCACAACCTCAGAGTATCTGGCAGCTTTCAAGGATGAAGAAGCCACCGATGGCAACTACACCTTCCTCACCGATCCAGAGGCCTGCGCATGGCCTATATACCACTGGTATCAGGACTACCGCAACGCCATTTGCGATGGCAGCCAGAAACTCATCGCCTTAGAGGCAGTCTGCGACAAAATAAGCGGCATTCCCGGAGCCTCCACATACCTTGACATCTATGCCGTGTACGATGGAGGCCAGGAAGAAAACGTGTCTCTCAAGGTGGAAGCGAAGTCATCAAATCCGCAGGTGGCAGAGTATAAGCAAGGCATAGCCTATGTGCTTGAAGACGGCACAGCCACGCTCACTTTCACATACACCAATTCCCAGGGCGAGAAAGCTTCAATGTCAGTGGATATTGAGGCCACGACATTCCCGCTGACAGCCGATGGGTTCGATGCATCCATCTGGGAAACAGGCAGCTTCGATGAAGCCACACACCGAGTGGTGTTGGGGCAATACGGCTTCGGAGGCTGGCGGTACAACGGGGGCATTGACATGAGCGGCTACAAATACTGCGTGGCCAAATACGCCCAGCGCGACAATCCGAGCGGCGACGGCCTGGCACTGCGCTTCTTTGATGAAAACAATTATTGGAGCGATTGCGCCACCTACCCTGCCGGCAGCGCCATGTACAGCGTGGCAACTCTGGCCGACATGTACACTGAGAAAAATCCACGCCACTTGGATCCAAGCCATATTTATATCGTGGGGTTCTGGAGCATGGGGCAGAGCCACAATGGGTTCACGATTGACACCGTGTATGTTACCAACGATGAAGATTATCTCAACCCCGCAGGGATAGAGAAGATTGAAATCGACCTCGACAATATGGCAAACGTATATACCATTGATGGAATATACATGGGCTACGTGATGCCTCTGAGCCTGCCTAACGGCATATATGCAATCAATGGCCAGAAAGTGCGCATCGCCAAATAAATAGATCCCTCTCCCTGAAACTGGGAAAAAGAAACAGATAAGGTTAAGGTAAATTAATGCATTACACTTCATGCAAAGGTTTGTTTTAGGTATTACACTCTTGACAGCCGTGGCTGTGACAGCCACGGCTGCAGACAATGGCGACGGCTCATACTCCAATCCCGTAGTATGGGCCGATATGCCAGATCCAGATGTCTTGCGCGTAGGGGACACCTATTATATGGTGTCCACTACCATGCATCTGATGCCCGGAGGGCCAGTAATGAAGAGCAAAGACCTGGTGAATTGGGAACTTTCAAGCTACCTGTTCGACACATTGAACGATACTCCTCGCTATGACATGGAGGGAGGCACAGTGTATGGCAAGGGCCAGTGGGCTACAGCGCTTCAGTATCATAACGGCACTTTTTACGCATATTTCTCGCCCAACGACGAGCCGTTCCAGGGCTATGTATTCACTACAACAGATCCCGACCAAGGTTGGACCTTCCAAAATCGGCTGCCCCACTATCACGATTGCGCTCTATTCTTCGATACCGATGGCCGCGCCTACACCTTTAGCGGCAGCGGTGAGATATATCTCCACGAACTTCAGCCCGACCTGTCAGCAGAAAAGGCTGACGGCTTGCACATGGCCCTCAATCTGCGGGATGAAGAAGAGAACGGCTTGCATGAGGGCAGCCGCATGGTTAAAGTGGACGACACCTACTATCTCTACATCATCAGCTGGCCCAAGGACAAGCCCCGGCGTCAGCTGTGCTATAGGTCAAAAAACATCCAAGGCCCTTACGAAAAGAAAGTAATTTTGGAAGACAATTTCGCAGGCTTCCCCTACACTGCCCAAGGCACGATGGTGGATGACCCCGAGGGCAACTGGTGGGCATTCATCTTCCAAGACCGCAACGCCATCGGGAGAGTCCCCACCCTATCGCCCATAGTGTGGACAGACGGGTGGCCAATGGTTGGCTGCGCAGAGGGGAAAGTGCCAGTGGTGGCACAGAAGCCAGCACAAGGGCAGCCAAGGATGAGCGTGGTGCACAGCGATGAGTTTGACGGCGGCCATTTCGACCCCCTCTGGGAATGGAACCACAATCCGGTTGACAGCCTGTGGAGCATGAACGAGTGCCCTGGGCATCTGCGCTTGCATACCGGCAAGCCGGTGGAGAGCATTTACCATGCGCGCAATACCCTGAGCCAGCGCATGGAAGGCCCGATGTGCACAGCCGAAGTAAAAATAGATGCGAGCCACATGGCTGACGGCGATGTGGCCGGCTTCGGAGCATTCAACTGCCATTCCGGGCTGCTGAGCATAAAAAAAGACAGTGAAAAATTGGTTTTATCATACACTCATGAATTAGTCAGTTTAGGTGAAAAGAAGGTTATTTTAGGTGTAGACTCTAAAGAGCTGGCACAGGTGCAACTGCCCGCCGAGGCACGGGATGTGTATCTGCGTGCAGATGGCGATTTTAGACTGGGTCGCGACCTGGCCAGCTTTTTTTATAGTCTTGACGGGCAGAACTGGACACCACTGCCAGAGCCTTTCCAGATGCGCTTCGATTACACCCGCTTCTTCATGGGCACCCGCTATGCCATATATTGCTATGCCACCAAGGCATCCGGAGGATATGTGGATGTGGATTACTTCCATTACAAACGCGTTGACGAAGATGGGAGTAACATGGGCAAAGACACATGTAACATGGATTTTCGGTAACGTAACATGGGCAAAGACCCATGATTTCACCATATAGGAAGCTTTTTCACATCTGTTTGTAATTTTGCAAAGCGACCTTAAAAAACGCAGACCCAGTAGTGACTCGCCATCGGAAAACAGTCATTTCACAGATCAAAAACAACAAAAAAGTCATATTTACCATGCGATTAAATCACAGAATGATAGCAATTGCCGCCGCAGCGGCTGCTGTGACAGGGGCCTATGCCGCCGGCCATAATGCTGTGTTCGAGAGCTTCGAATACAATGGCCATGATGATGCCTATGCCCAGCAGCTCCCCGACGAGCATTACTACTACAACCCCATCCTGCCAGGGTGGTATTCCGACCCGGCCATCTGCAGCAATGGGCAAGGCGACTATTTCTTGGTCACCTCCACATTCACTTACTTCCCCGGTGTGCCAATATTCCACAGCCGCGACCTGATGAACTGGCAGCAAATAGGCTATGTTCTCAGCCGCGAGAGCCAGCTATTGAATATGCCCGGGCAGCATGTCAGCGGCGGCATTTTTGCCCCTGGCATAGCCTATAATCCGGCCAACAAGACCTACTACATGATAACCACCAATGTGGGCTTTGGCAACTTCTTAGTAAAGACACAAGACCCTTGGGGCGAGTGGAGCGATCCTATCAGGCTGCCTGAGATTGCCGGGATTGATCCCTCAATGTTCTTCGACGAAGACGGCACCGCATACATTATTAATAATGACGATGCGCCCGACAATGCGCCAGAATACCCGGGCCACCGCACAGTACGCATCATGCAATACGACACTGAGAAAGACCAGTGCGTGGGCGAGCGCAAAATCATCGTGAACAAGGGAGTGAAGCCCGAGGACAAGCCAGTGTGGTGCGAAGGCCCCCACATGTATAAAATCAACGGCGAATACTACCTGATGACCGCCGAGGGCGGTACTGGCGACTGGCACAGCGAAGTGATGTACCGTGGCACATCGCCTTGGGGACCATTCACTCCATGGGACAAGAATCCCCTGCTCACTCAGCGCAACCTCGACAAGAGCCGCAAGAATCCTATCACCTGCGCCGGCCATGCTGACATAATCGAAGGCCCCAACGGCGAATGGTGGGGAGTATTCTTGGCTTGCCGCCCCTTAGATAATGGCACAGAAAATCTTGGGCGCGAGACATTCATGCTGCCCGTGCGCTGGACCAATGATGGATGGCCCTACCTTAATGCCGACGGCGAGGAAATCGCCTTGGTGGTCCGCAAGCACGACGCAGTGCGCGGTGAGAACGCCACCTTCGGCAACTTCTCCCAATCGCTCGATTTTACCCAAGATGCTCTTCCCTTAGACTGGTTGACACTGCGCACCTCCGCCACCGATTTATATAAGGTAGGCGAAGGCCACCTTTCACTGAGCTGCGCCAACACCACCACCAAAGAAAAAGGCACACCTGCTTTCGTTAGCCGCCGAGTACAGCACCACAGCTTCGATGCTGCCACGCGCATGCAGTTCAAGCCAGCCAACGACAAAGAGCGCGCCGGCTTGCTGGTGTTCAAGGACGAAAACCACCAATACCTGCTTGCCCGCAACAAGGGCAAGAATGGCCACCAGATTTCCCTAATCAAAGTGACTGATAATGGAGAGGAAAATCTTGGAAGCGTGGCCATACCGAGCAAGGTCCAAAGCGTGGACCTTAAGGTAGAAGGCGACGGCCCAGAATTCTCATTTTATTGCAGTACTGACGGAGGCGAACATTGGCAGCCGGTGGCCGAAGGCGTGGATGCCTCCTACACCTCCACAGCCAAGACCGGCGGCTTCACGGGCACCATGGTAGGCTGCTACGCATCGGCTATTCCTTTTTAGCGAGAACACAATCAATCATAATTATAATTCTTATCAATGAAAAAAGCTATCTTTAACCGCATTTCCATCCTATTGATGGCTGTGATGCTATTGCCTTGCATCGCTTGGGCGGAGGTCGTAACCGGTACGATCACCGACGAGACGGGCGAGCCAATTATCGGAGCAGCCGTCATGGTGAAGGGCGCTGACGGCTATGGAGCTACCACCGACATTGACGGTAATTTCCGCATCCAGGTGAAAGATCCAAAGAGTGCCATCCTCGTAGCTACCTACGTGGGCATGAAGCCGGCAGAAGTCAAAGTCAATGGCAAGAGCCATGTTGACATCATCCTTCGCGAGAACGCAGACGTGCTCGAAGAGGTTGTTGTCGTAGGTTACGGCCAACAGAAGAAGGCCTCAGTTGTGGGTGCAATCACCCAGACCTCAGGCGAAGTACTCCAACGCACCGGCGGTGTCAGCAGCGTGGGCGCAGCCCTCACTGGTAACCTCCCCGGTGTAATCACCACCTCATCAACCGGCAAGCCCGGCGACGAGGATCCTACTATCGTAATCCGTGGCGTGAGCTCTTGGAACAACAGCGATCCTCTGATTCTGGTCGATGGCATCGAGCGCCCGATGAGCTCAGTGGATATCAACTCAGTAAAATCAATCTCAGTACTGAAAGATGCATCAGCCACAGCCGTCTATGGTGTCAAGGGTGCCAACGGTGTAATCCTTATCACTACTAAGCGAGGTGAAGAGGGCCGTGCACACATCCAAGTGGGCATGAACGCCACCATGAAGCGCATCTCCGAGATGCCCGACATCATGGACTCAGCCGACGCCCTCACCCTGCGCAACACTGTGATAGAGCGCGAGCTTGGCCTGTCGCCAGACTCTTGGGCAAAGATCACACCCAGCGCAGTGATTGAGAAATATCGCAATCCCAGCAGCTTGGAGGAAGCCGAGCGCTATCCCAATGTGGACTGGCAGGACGAGCTCTTCAAGAAGAGCGCCATGAGCTACAACCCCAATGTGAATATCTCCGGCGGTACCGCAGCTGTGAAATATTTCGCCTCCATTGACTTCTTGCACGAGGGCGACCTCTTCAAAGAGTGGGACAACAATCGCGGCTATCCCGCCGGTTACGGATACAACCGCATCAATGCTCGCACCAATCTTGATTTCAAGATTACCAAGAGCACCACTTTCAAGATGAACCTCTTCGGAAGCCACGGCCAGCGCAAGGGCGCATACGGCATAGCCGACAACTCTTACTACGAGTCACAGCTCTGGCAGGCAGCTTACTCAGCTGCACCCGACGCATTCATCCCTCAGTACAGCGATGGCACTTGGGGTTACTACCCGGCAGATGAGCAGGGCGCACCCAACTCTGTGGCAAACTTCGCATTGCACGGCAACAGCAAGCGCACCACCACGCGCATCAACACCGACTTCACACTGGAGCAAGACCTGAGCTTCATCACTCCCGGCCTGCGCGCAAGCGCCATGGTATCGTGGGACAATGTATTTGTGGAGGCAGATCGCGGTATCAACGACCTAAACCACGCCACACAGTACAAGTGGATCGATCCTGAAACCGGAGAGGCTACATACAAACAGCCTGGCAGTTCAAAGACTGGATTTGACTTTATCGAGGGCATCAAATGGACCACCAACAGCGGAGCTGTAGAGGATTGGTCAACACAGCGCAATCTCTTCTATCAAGGCCAAATCAACTGGGGGCGCCAATTCGGCAAGCATGATGTGACTGCCATGGGAGTGTTCAACCGCACCGAGCAGACCTACGGCTCACAATTCACCAACTACCGTGAAGACTGGGCATTCCGCGTGACCTACAATTTCGATGACCGCTATTTCTTCGAATACAACGGCGCATACAATGGCTCAGAGAAATTCTCAAGCAAGAACCGCTTCCACTACTTCAATTCCGGAGCTGTGGGCTGGATGCTGAGCAATGAGAAATTCATGGCTTTCGCCCGCGACTGGCTCGACCTGCTGAAATTCCGTTACAGCTACGGTGAAGTAGGTGAGGACTATGTGCCCACTCGCTGGCTCTACGCTACCCAATGGGCCTACGGAGGACAGTCGATGCAAGGTTTGGAGAACCGCAGCCTCAGCCCTTATTACTGGTACTATCTGAGTGCCGTGGGCAATGAAGATGTGCATTGGGAGACTGCCACCAAGCAGAACTTTGGTATCGACTACTCATTCTGGCACCACTTCGCAGCCGGTAGTCTGGAGTTCTTCCGCGATGACCGCAAGGACATTCTAATCGTGGGCAGCAGCCGCGCCGTGCCCAGCTACTATGGCGGCACCGCACCCACTGCCAACCTTGGCAAGGCCCGCACCACTGGCTTCGAGCTTGAGCTGCGCCTCAACTATACCTTCGGCAAAGATTGGCATGTATGGGGCAACTTCAACATGACCCATGCCAAGAACAAGATTTTGGAATACGATGATCCCGAGTTGACCCCGGCCTATCAGAAATCCGCAGGTTACGCCATCGGTCAGGACCATGTTACCTACACCGCCGGCTACGCCAACAATTGGGCTCAGGTTTATGGTATGACCGAGCATAACACCAACAACGATCAGAAGCTTCCCGGACAATACATCACCGTGGACTACAATGGCGATGGCGTGATCGACAGCAACGACTCAGCGCCTTACGGATACACCGGCACTCCCGAGAACACATACTCAGCCTCAATCGGTCTGGATTGGAAAGGATTCAGCATCTATCTGCAGTTCTACGGCGTGACCAATGTCAACCGCTATGTAGGCTTCACCTCATTCAGCGGCCACAAGGACACTGTATACACAGTGGACGGCAGCTACTGGAGCGCTTGGCAGCAGAATGCCGAAAGTCCCCTGCCCCGCTGGGACAGCACCCCGAGCTACTACGAGGGCATGCGCTATCACTATGATGGCAGTTATATCCGCCTGAAGAACGCAGAAATCGCCTACACTTGGACCAGCGGATGGGTGAAGAAGCTCGGTTTGAGCAATTTCAAGCTCTTCCTAAGCGGCAACAACCTGTGGGTATGGAGCCACATGCCCGATGACCGCGAAAGCAACTTCGCCGGCACCGGTTTGGCCTCACAGGGCGCATATCCTACCGTAAAACGCTTTAATCTCGGATTCAAATTTGACATTTAGGATTTGGGATTTGGGATATAGGATAAGGGCAAATGACCCATCTTAACCCAACTCAAATTTCAAAACCAAAAGATTATGAAGATTTCTATCAAGAAAATATATATGCTGGCTGCGGCGGCTTTGACGATGGCTGCCACAAGCTGCACCGATTACCTCGACAAGAGCGAGGAGTCGGATATCTCCGAGACCGAGGCTTTCAAGGATTTCACAAACTTCCAAGGTTTCGTGGAGATAATGTACAACAATATCCCGGATTTCGCAAAGGGCTATTGGACAAACTCCTTCAACTGGGGCGAAGACGAGCTCTTACCTACAGATATCAACTACCACATGTGCTATAAGATCGACCAGGGCGACTTCTGGGGATGGCAGAGCGAGCATGACGGCTGGGGCACCGGCTGGCTTGACCGTGGCAACTTCCAACCCACCAACAACACCGAGGCCGAGAGCCGCTTCTACAAAGGCCTGTGGCCTTGCTGCTGGTACATCATTCGCCAATGCAATATGGGTCTGGCAAATCTCGACCTGCTCACCGATGCTACCACCGAGCAAAAGAACGCTATCGAGGGTCAGCTCTATTTCTTCCGAGGCTGGGCTCACTTCATGCTCATCCAATATTTCGGAGGTCTTCCCTATATCGATCATGTGATTGACGCTAACAGCAAAATCAACGAGCCCCGCCTCAGCTATCAGGAATGTGCCGACAAGTGCGGCGAAGACCTGCGCAAGGCAGCTGATTTGCTTCCTATCGACTGGGACAAGACCAGCATCTCTATCTCAACCAACGGCAAGAACCAACTCCGCGCCAACAAGATATGGGCACTGGCCTATCTTGGCAAGAACTATCTGTGGGCAGGTTCACCGCTGATGAACAAAGAAATGACCGGCTCTACCAGCTACAATCAAGAATATTGCATCAAGGCTGCTGACGCACTGGGCGAGCTGCTCAATCTTGTAGAGACGGGTCAGACCCAGTATGCTTTGGTTGACTATGCTGACATCGCTGATGTATTCTACAGCTACTCTCAGGGCGGACGCCTGCCTGGCAGCACCGAAGCTATCGTACGCTGCTCAGCGAGCGCGCCATGGCAGAACACACGCTATGGCTTGGCATGCCAATACCAGCCAAAGCCTTATACATCCGATGCAGCTGTGACCATCTCCGCATGCGCCAACTATGTAAACTACTACGGCATGGCCAACGGACTGCCACTTGACGATCCCGACTCGGGCTTCGATCCGACCCACCCTTGGAAGGATCGCGACCCACGCTTCTACAACGACATCCTTTTCGATGGCTGGCGCGTGAGCGAGAATGGCGGATACTCCGATGAAGAGAAGAACGCCAACCTCTACACCGACGGATTAAGCCGAGGCCCTATCGGCCTGAGCCGCACAGGCTACTGCATCAAGAAGTTCTTGCATCCCAATTGCAATGTAATGGACGATGGCTGGGGCTGGAGCCCTCAATTCTGCATCCATCCCGCATACGTGCGCTTGGCAGATGTATATCTGATGTACAGCGAGGCCGCCGCAGCGGGCTATAGCAATCCTCAGAGCAAGAGCAGCAAGTGCTCACTCTCAGCCTTGGATGCCATCAACAAGATCCGCGAGCGCGCAGGCGTTGACGATGTCAACAGCAAGTTCACCGGCAGCTTCGACAGCTTTATTGGCGAGCTTCGCCGCGAACGCGCCGTAGAACTCAGCTTCGAAGGCCACCGCTTCAACGATTTGCGCCGCTGGCTGCTGCTCGACAAATATCCTTACAACATCAAGACCTCACAAGAATTTGTTCGCGCAGGCGAGTTTAGCACCACAGATTATCAGAACAATGCCGTAAGCGGCTGGAGAGAAGAGGTAATCCTTACCCGCAACTTCAGCGAAAAGCACTACTGGCTGCCACTGAAGGTTAGCGATGTCAACACCAGCGTTGACTTCCCACAAAATCCTGGATGGTAAGACACAATCTTAAAAAAGTAACTCAATGAAACAAATATATAAGACACTGACCCTAAGCGTGGCTGCTGTGAGCATGGCCTACATGCCAGTAGTCGCAGAGGAGGCTTCCGACTCCACCAAGGTGCATATCGCATTCCGCACCGTGGAAGAGAAGAACCTCATGGGAGGCGTGCAATCGGTGGATGTGGAGAAGCTCAATGAAAAGCGATACTCTACCTATTCGCTCCAAGACATGCAAGCCTATGTGGGCGGCTACAATGGCCAGCTCTGGAATCAGGGCGAGGCATTGGTGCTGGTGGATGGCGTGCCCCGCGATGCCACTAACGTGCTGCCCTCAGAAATCGCTCAAATCACATTCTTGAAAAGTGCTCAGGCTGTGGTGCTTTACGGTCCTCGCGCCGCCAAGGGTGCAATCCTGATAACCACAAAGCGCGGAACCAATTCCAATGGCTTGGAGGTGAGCGTGCATGGCAATGCCAGCCTGTTTGTGCCCAAGAGCTATCCTGAATATCTTGGCTCAGCAGAGTACATGACCCTCTATAACGAGGCTCGCATCAACGATGGGCTTGATGCTGCTTTCACTCAGGAGGATATCTACCACTATTCAACCGGAAGTAATCCTTACCGCTATCCCAACACCAACTTCTTCTCAAGCGACTATCTTAAGAAGAATTACTGGAGATACGAGGGCACTGCCGAATTCCGTGGCGGAGCAAAATACGCCAACTTCTATGCCAACATCAATCTCTACCACACAGACGATCTGATCAATTTTGGAGAAGGCAAGAAGAACGGGACTACCCGCCTAAGCGTGCGCGGCAATATCGATGTGAACATCACCGACTGGGCCTCAGCCTGGGTCAACACCAGCGCCAGCTTCTATGACAGCCGCAGTGACAAGTCCAATTACTGGGCACAGTCAGCCACTCTGCGACCCACCAACCCTGGCTCATCTCCCTTGGTGCCCCTGATCCCGGTAAGCATGCTCGACCAGATGAATGCCGAGCAGATGAAATATCTGGCCAACACCACTTATCTTGTGGACGGCAAATATCTGATTGGCGGCACACAGACCTACTCCACCAACCCCTTCGCAGCCATGTACGCCGGAGGCTGGAACAAGTACACGAGCCGTCAGCTGCAATTCGATTGCGGAGTGAAGCTCGACTTGGACAAAGTGCTTCGCGGCCTGAAATTCCAGACACAATTCGCAGTGGACTACAGCACCAGCTATAACACTGGCATCAGCAACGAGTACGCCACATACGAAGCCACTTGGGACAACGCCAACGGCACAGACATGATCACCTCGCTTACCAAGTACAATCTTGACAAGCGCACTGCCACACAGTACACCAGCGACAGCTACGAGAAGCAGACAATACTTTTCAATGCTTTCTTTGATTGGAATCGCCAGTTCAATGGTGTGCACAATGTCAGCGCCATGCTCCTTGCCAATGGCTACCAACAGAGCTTTACCGAGGTTTATCACCGTACCAGCAATGTGAACCTGGGTCTGAACCTGCATTATGATTATGCCAGCAAGTACTTCGCAGAGTTCAGCGCCGCTGAGGCTCACAGCTCGAAGCTTGCTCCTGGACACCGCAACGCATTCTCGCCCACAGGCGCACTGGCTTGGCGCATCTCTCAGGAAGATTTCATGAAAGATGTGAAGTGGATCGACGAGCTAAAGCTCAATGTCTCCGGTGGCGTGGTGAATCAAGACATTGACATCGAAGACTATTACATGTACGATGAAATCTTCACCAGCACCGGCACATGGTGGGGATGGAACGAAGCAGCTAACGCTATGCAGTCAACAGATAGCGAGCGCGGAGCCAACTACGACCTTACCTTTGTGAAGCGCAAAGAGTTCACCGTGGGAGTGGATGCATCGCTGTTCAACAATCAGCTCAATTTCCGCGCCAACTATTTCCTGACCAAGATGACGGGTCTGCTGGGCATACCGGCAGTGGAATATCCCAACTATTTCCAGACCTATTGGCCAGTCTCGGATTTCCGCCCCTATGTCAATCTCAACGACCAGAAGCGCTCTGGCTTCGATTTCGGAGTTGAGGCCAACAAGAAGTTTGGTGACTGGAGCGTAAGCTTAGGCTTCAATGGCATGTACTACTCGAGCAAAAACACAAAAATCAGTGAGAATGTAGAGTACGATTGGTTGGAGACCCAAGGCCAAAGCACATCAGCTCTCTGGGGCTATCAATGCTTAGGATATTTCCAAGATGCAGCCGATGTGGCAAGCTCGGCAGTAATCAACAGCAACACCAAGCCCGGCGATTTGAAATACAAGGATCAGAACGGCGATGGCGTAATCGACAGCAAGGACCAAGTGGTGCTTGGCGACTGGACACCAGATTTCTACTATGGCATCAATCTTACAGTGAACTGGAAAGGCTTCACACTCCATGCCGAGGGTACTGGCAACTGCGGCGGCCAAGGGTTGAAGAACAACAGCTACTACTGGGTATATGGCGACGGCAAGTACAGCGATGTAGTGCGCGGACGCTGGACACCCGAGACAGCAGCCACAGCGACCTATCCTCGCCTGACCACCCAGGGCAGCGAACTCAACTTCGTAAGCTCTGACTACTGGATGTACAACACCGCAGCATTCTATCTCAACTGTGTGCAACTCACATATGATTTCCCAGCCAAATGGTTCGCAGGGAAATTCGTGAAGGGCCTCCAGCTCCATTTCCAGGGCAACAACTTGGCTACCATCAGCAAGGAGCGCAAGTATCTGGAGATGAATGTAGGCAGCGCACCGCAATGCCGCAGCTATAACTTTGGCGTACGAGTTGACTTCTAATAAATAGGCTTTAGGCCTTAAGCATAAGGCATTAGGGTCGAAACCAAAAATATAGAACAATGAAGAAATATTTATATATCATATCCCTGGCTTGCTTGCTGGCATCGTGCGACGATGTGTTCAAGCCAGCCATCGAGAACAATCTCGGTCGCGACTACATGTACGAGAATGCCGAGTATGCCGAGGGTGTTCTGGCCAACGCGTACACCCGCATACCCAACTCATCGTACAACTTCAGCGATGTTGCCACCGATGATGCCGTGAGCAATCAGGCCTCGAACAGCTATCGCAAAATGGCTGCTGGCACCTGGACCAGCGACAATAATCCCATGGATCGCTGGACCAACTGCCGCGCTGCCATTCAGTACATCAACCTCTTCCTCTCAGAGGCAGACAAGGTGCACTGGGCAGATGATGAGACAGTAGCCCAAATGTTCCTTGATCGCGAATGTGGCGAGGCTTATGCCATGCGCGCCATGTTCACTTACTATCTGCTCCAAGCCCACGCCGGTTATGCCGATGGCGAGCTTTTAGGCATTCCATTGCTCACAGAGCCAGAGGGCCAAGGGAGCGATTTCAATGTGCCACGCAACACATTTGCTGAGTGTATAGAGAGCATCCGCAGCGATGTGGCAAAGGCTTGCGAGCTGCTGCCGGACGAATACGGCGATGAGGCTGTAGCCCAGATGTGCAGCAAATACAATGCCATTTCGTCACAGGCAAGCCGCGTGTTCAGCAGCAACTTCTTAGGCCGCATCTCAGGCCGCATAGCACAGGCCATCTTAGCCCAGACCTATCTGATGGCCGCCAGCCCCGCCTACAATGCCAACTCTGGCATCAGCTGGGAGACAGCAGCCAACCAAGCAGCCAAGGTGCTGACCTATGCCGGAGGCATCGACGGTATTGATCCAACAGGCTGGACCTGGTACTGCAATGCCAGTGAAATCGAGAATTTAGCCACTGGCGAGAGCCCAGCAGAAATTCTCTGGCGTGGTGAAAAGAGCGAAAGCTATAGCTTGGAGAGCGACAACTATCCTCCCACACTCTATGGCAATGGCCGCATCAATCCAACCCAGAACTTAGTTGATGCCTTCCCAATGGCTAATGGATATCCTATTGCCAATGCCAACTCAGGCTACAATGCACAGGATCCCTATGCTGACCGCGATCCTCGCCTGGCCACATACATCACTTACAATGGCATGACCTGCGCGCTTGAGGGCACCACAGTATATACAGCAGCCGATGGCACTGACAACAATGCCTTGAACAAGCTCAACGAGTACAGCACCCGCACTGGCTACTATCTGCGCAAGCTTCTTCGCCAAGATGTAAGCTGCAACCCCAATGGCACCAACTCAAAGTATCACTATGTGCCCCGCATCCGCTACACAGAGATATTCTTGGATTATGCAGAGGCAGCCAACGAGGCCTGGGGCCCCACCGGCAGCGGCAGCAATGGCTACAGCGCTTATGATGTCATCAAGGCTATACGCAGCCGAGCCGGCGTAGGGGCAGACAATGGCGACGCATATCTGGAGAGCATCAAGGGCGACAAAGACAAGATGCGCGAGATGATCCACAATGAGCGCCGCATCGAGCTCTGCTTCGAAGGTCACCGCTTCTGGGATCTGCGCCGCTGGAAAGAGGATCTCAATACCACAGTCACCGGCATGAGCATCAGCGGCGGAGTATATACCGTAATCGATGTAGATACTCGCAACTACAAGGATTACCAGTACTACGGACCAATCCCCTACAGCGAGGTGCTCAAATTCTCCAACCTCAAGCAAAATCAGGGCTGGTAGGAAGGCCCCCTCAGGCCTCGGGCCATGAGGCCTCATGGCCCGAGCCACCTGAGACTTCCATAAATTTCTACCACCCAAAATCATATTACTTCCTACCATAAAACCCTTACACAATGAAAACAATGAAAAAATATCTTCCAATACTGATGGGCGCTGCTCTGGTTTCGCTTACCGCTTGCCACAATGGTGGCCAAGAGTTCGACGACTACGATGAGCAGACCATCTACTTCGCCACACAGACCCCTGTGCTGACACTCACACTGGGAGAGGATGGTGACTATGACACCTCTCTCGACCAGGAGCATAAGTTCGAGGTGTATGTGACCCTCGGAGGCGTCAACACCAACAAGAAAGACCGGTGGGCCGAGCTCGAAGTGGATCCCAGCCTGGTTTCTGGCGTGACTTTCAGCGAAGACGGGCGCCCCGTACAGGCGCTGCCCACAAGCTACTATAGCATCGAGAACACTCGAGTAACCATCAAGAAAGGCTCTGTAATGGGAGCCATGGTAGTACAGCTCAATGATGCTTTCTTTCAGGATCCGCTGGCCGCAAGCACAAATTATGTGCTGCCACTGCGCATCGTGAGCGCAAGCGAGAAAATCTTAGAGGGCACGGCTGCTGATGGAGTAGAAAATCCCAATCCCGTGAACTCCAACGACTACAGCGAAACGCCTCGCAACTACACCCTCTATGGAGTGAAGTACAAGAATGCCTACACAGGATCTTGGCTGAGCCGTGGCACTGTGACCACCGATATCAACGGCAGCACCACAAGCACTACTCACGAGAATGCCAACGGCTATTGGGAAAAAGAAGAAATTCACTATCTCACATGCAACACACTCAACACATGCTACTACTCATTCTCACACTCGCTGCCAGTAACCAAGGCTGACGGCAGCGAGGCCGAGACAACTGTAAATGCCGATCTGCTGCTGACCTTTGCCGACAACGGGGCTATAAGTGTGACTACAACCACTGCTGGCGTGACAGCTTCCGGAAGCGGACAATACACCTACCATGGATTGGCTAACGCGTGGGGTGGCAAGGATCGCGACAAGATTGAGCTGAGCTATAGCTACACCATACCTTACACTAAGGACGAAGGCACAGGCGCGCAAGGATATATCACAGTAACCACGCAAGAGACACTCTGCTTCCAGAGCCGCCTGAATGCTTACGAGACTTTCAGCTATACTTACAATAATTAGTTTTTAGTTTATAGTTTTTAGTTTATAGTTTTTAGTTTATAGTTAAATACTTTGGCTAATACATAGGCATAAACATAAGACTACAATACATGCAACTTATGAAAAAAATATATTATTCACTCTTGGCCTTAGGGCTTGTCGGCTGCGCGGACACTGACCTCAAGGAGTATGTGGTGGAGAAGCCTCAGTCGCTGGCTCAGTATGAGTATCTGGCTGAGTACGACAATCTGCTCAACATCCTCAAGGGCAGCACATCAAGGAGTGTGAATCCCGACTTCAAATTGGGAGTGGCCTTGGCAGCTAATGATTACATCAATCAGGGAGTGGTCTATCGCATCGCCAACACCAATTTCAATGAAATCACCCTGGGCAATGCCATGAAGTATGCTTCCTGCGTATCAGACAAGGGCGAGATGGACTTCTCCACCGTAACCTCTCTGCTTAACACCACTGAGGCTGCCGGCATGAGCGTATTCGGCCATACACTGGCTTGGCACTCTCAGCAGAATCTCACATGGCTCAACAGCTTGATAGCTGACAAGGAAATAGAGATAGATCCAGACGCAGCAGACACAATCGAGGATGGCTTTATCGATTACTCCGCATATAGCAGCTTCCCCTACTATGTAATGGGCTATGAGCCCACCTTTGAGGATGGCATGATGCGCACTGCCAATCCTGGCAGTTGGTATCAATATTTTGCTTATGACGGACTGACCACCGAGGCAGGCAAGGACTATACTGTCACAGTGTATGCTTGCGCATCTGAAGAGGTAGCCTTTACGGTAAATATGGGAGACTGGAGCACGGCCAATAGCGGCACCCTGAAGATTGGCACAGAATGGGCCGAATATTCAGTGCAAATCAGCGGAGCTGGCACCACTGGCTTCGTAATCTTCCAGCCCGGCGGCGCTGCAGCATCTATCGATTTCAAATGGCTGAAAGTAACCCATCAACAGGCACAGGCTGCCAATTACTGGGTAGAACTGGTATCAAACAGCGATATGGAAAGCGATGACATGAGCTGCTTCTTCGCCACTGAATCCACCGACGGGCCCCACGCCGCCGTACTCGGGGGAGCTGGCACTGGTGCCGATGGAGTAGGCCGAGCAATTGTGATAGAGTGCGGAGCCAACCCCACCAACGAATGGGACACACAGCTATTCGTACAGACAGACCATGTATGGGCAGAGGGAGAAAAATACCTGTTCACCATGAAGATGAAAGCTACCGAGGATCGAGCAGCTGACTCGCAGGCGCACTCTTCTCCCGGCAACTATCTGTATTGGTCATTCGTAGGCTCTCCTGCAATCACTACTGAGTGGACCGAATATGTAAAGCAGGGCACTATCACCGCCGACCAAGCTGGCTGCACCACAATAGCATTCAACTTGTCAAAGGCTGCTACTGCTTGCACCTACTGGTTCGACGATATCAGCTGGTGTATCGAGCAAAGCGGCAACACTATCCCCCTGACCGATGCTGAAAAGAAAGAAGTGCTCAGCGAAGAGCTGCAGCGCTGGATCAACGGCATGATGGAGGCTTGCGCCGGCCGCGTAAAGAGCTGGGATGTAGTCAACGAGGCCCTCTCAGGCGGCGGTGACAACGGTTACGGCTTCTATCCGCTGCAGAGCGCATCAACAGGAGATGCTACCAGCAACTTCTACTGGCAGGATTATCTGGGCGAAATCGACTATGTGCGCTTGGCAGTGAAGTATGCACGCGAAGCATTCGAGGCCAACGAAGGCAACCCGAGCGAACTTAAGCTCTTCATCAACGACTACAATCTCGAAAGCGACTGGGACGACAATAAGAAGCTTAAGAGCCTTATCCACTATATCGGGCGCTGGGAAGACGACGGCGTGACCGTCATAGATGGCATCGCCACACAGATGCATGTAAGCTGCTATGAGAACCCCACCACGCAAGCCAGCAAGGAGGCCCATGTGGAAGAGATGCTGCGCCTGATGGCAGCCACCGGCAAGCTTGTCAAGATTTCCGAGCTTGACATGGGATTCATTGATGCCAATGGCGTAACGCTCAAGACCGGCGAGCTCACATTCGAGCAAGAGAAGATGATGGCTGACTACTACCAGTTCATCGTAAGCAAGTACTTTGAGATTATTCCAGCCGAGCAGCAGTACGGCATCTGCCAATGGTGCATGACCGACAGCCCAGAAAGCAGCAGCTGGAGAGGTGGAGAGCCAGTAGGTCTGTGGGACAGCAGCTACAGCCGCAAACCCGCTTATGGCGGATTTGCCGAGGGCCTGAAATAATATCTTATCCTGACTGTTAAAAAATTACGGAATGTAACATCTGGTGATGTTACATTCCGTAATTTTTTGTATCTTTGCATATACATTACCTTAAAATACCATTATGCGTAAACTACTCACGCTCCTTGCAATGGTGGTGACGCTGTGCGCAAATGCCCAACAGTCTCATCTTTTCACTTCTGACTACGATCTTTCAAGCACTCTAATCAACAAAGTGCTGTATGATAGCAGAGGGTATATATGGGTGGCTACCGACGACGGTCTCAACCGCTTCGATGGCAATAAATTCACCGTGTACCGACACATTCCGGGAGATTCCACCTCTCTTAACACCAACTTTGTACATACAATCTTTGAGGACAGCCAAGGCCATCTGCTGGTGGACACCTATCAGGGCGTGCAAATCTACAATCCAAAAACGGATAGCTTTTCCCCTCTCTCTTCAGACGACAGAAACACACCCATCAACCTCGCCATAAGCCAAATCATAGAGCGACATGACGGCTCGCTTATCTTGGCTGGAGTTTATCTGGTGGAAGCACGGGTAAATGAGGATCAACATCTGAGGCTTAGTCGCATCTTACTTGATGCCTCGGCTAACAACGGATTTAGCAATGTCATCGAAGACCATGATGGCAACTTATGGTTCTGGATAGAACATAAAGGCGCGGGGAGGTTGAGCCCAGACGAGCAGGTAACCTATTTCATGAAAGAGGCCAACGACCCTGAGATCACCTCATGGGCCATAGGCTTGGACGGAACTGTATATGCGGGCACACGCAGCAATGGACTGTACAAATATGACAATCAAGCCAACGATTTTGTGCCTGTATGCCCACAGCCCGGGATGCAATGCAGCATTCACACTCTTTATGTAGACGAGGAGGGCAAGGTAATAATCGGCACAGATGGACAAGGGGTAAAAATGTATCTTCCTGGAGGTCATGAAATCATCTCTTTCCCAGAACAGCGTCCTGGATCGAGCCGGATGAAAGTACACGACATCACAAAGGACGAATATGGCAATCTGTGGCTTGGCATCTATCAGAAAGGGCTGATGTTAGTGCCAGCCAAGACCAACGCCTTTCATAACATAGGGTCTCGCGCGCCGATTGACAAGAATCTAATAGGTGATGCGTGCATAACTGCAGTGTACCGCGACCGCAACGAGAATCTGTGGGTGGGCACAGATAATGACGGATTCTACAAGCTCAATCCCGAGCTTTCCTCCTCTCGGCATTTCACAGGCGAGGGGTATCCAGCTACTATTACCCAGTTCTATCATGACATGCAGCATCGCATGTGGGTGCTCAGTTATGACCGTGGAATAGGTCAAATCAACGATAAAGGCCAGTATATCCCCCTAAAGGTAGTACATAAAGGCCGCGAAGTAAACTCATTCTTCGACATTCATCAAGATAGCGGCGGCCTCATCTGGCTGGCCTCCATGGGCCAAGGCTTATTCACCTACAATCCCGACACCAGAGAAATCAGGCACGTTGAGGCTGAAGGCGACTACAATCCTTGGATAACTTGCATGGTAGTTGATAGCGACCACGATACAGTGTATTTCGGCACCTATAATGGCCTGTATCTGCTTAAAGATGGTAAGGTAAAGCAACTGATCAACGATAATATCATCACCAGCATCTATCCTACATGTCAAGGTGATGTGTGGGCAGCGTCGGTCAACGGGTTTATACATGCTGACGAAAATGGCGTCATAAAAACCTACTTGGAGGCTGACGGGCTACCCAGCAATATGGTGCATGCCATAGAATGGGATGGCGATCAGCTCTGGCTCAGCACCAATATGGGCCTTTCTCACTTTGACCCTAATACAGAAACATTCACCAATTATACAGTGGCCGACGGACTGCAAGGCAACGAGTTCTACAAAAATGCCGCCTGCCATGATGGAGCCACTGGTCAACTCTTTTTCGGTGGTCTTAACGGCATCACCTACTTTAAGCCCAGCGAGATATCCGAAATAGCCCCACCCGGGGAAATCCGCATCGCTAATTTTTATGTGGGAGGAGAGCCAGTGCATGCGAGCACATACAGCAACGGTCGCTTGGTGACCGATAAGGCCATATCTGACACAGAGATTTTCCATCTGGGACCTGGCGAGAATTTTTTTTCCATAGATTTTGGCTTGCGTCAAAGCTTTACCCCAAGCAATCCCACATTTCTATACTCTATCGATAAGGGAGAGTGGCAGAAGATGCCTAAACAGATATCGCCCATAGCCGGGGGCAACCGACTGTCATTCTCCAAGCTTTCGCCTGGCAAACATACTCTCAGCCTCAAAGCAGTACTCAACAGCCAAGAGTCGGAGGTGAAAACCATTGTGATTGATATCGCTCCCATGTGGTATCAGACATGGTGGGCTTGGGTGCTGTACTGCTTAATCTTCTTTGGCATCTTGTGGCTGCTATGGTGGCAATATCGCCTGCGCCAGCAGCGCAAATTGGAGCAGCAGCAGCATGAGCATGAGACCGAAATCAAGGAGGCCAAGCTGCAATTCTTCACGAATGTGAGCCACGAGATAAAGACCCCTATGACCTTGGTGATGAGCCCAGTGGAGCAACTCTTGGCAGAAGACAAAGATCCGCAAAGACAAAGCCGCTATCGGATGATCCTGCGCAACAGCAAGCGAGTGATGCGCTTGGTGAATGAGATAATGGATCTGCGCAAAATCGACAATCACCAGATGAAGATTTCATACACTCACATCAATTTGGTAGGTTTTCTGCAAGACCTATACTCCACATTCGTGCCAGCAGCAGAGAAGAAAGGCATAGAGTTCACATTCACCTACGCCAATTGCGAGAATGTGGAGGGCGACATAGACCTCACCAATCTGGACAAAGTGGTGATGAACCTGCTCTCCAATGCCCTCAAATACACACCAGATGGAGGCAAGGTCAACCTCAATCTGGAAGTTTTTGAGCGCGATCACAAGCCTTGGGCCCAAATATCGGTGACCGACACCGGCATCGGCGTGCCAGATACAGAAAAGGCGCACATATTCGAGCGCTTCTACCGAGTGGCCAACAACAACGCCTCTGGCACCGGCATCGGGCTTCACTTAGCCTACAAGCTGATGGAGCTGCAAGGCGGGTCTCTGAAGGTGGTGGATAATCCCCAGGGTCAAGGCTCTAAATTCATGGCTGACCTTCCAATCCAAGCTGACGCGAAGGCAAAGCCGTACGCCCCAGAAAGCCATACTCAGCCTACAAGTCATGAATTTGAGCCTCAGCTTTATGCTGATGACCAAGATACCACAGTGACACGCACCCGCAAGGAAGCTCTCATTTATATTGCCGAGGATGACAAAGAGATTAGTGACTATCTCAAGAACAACCTGGGCCCGGAATACCGCATTATGCAATTCGCCAATGGCGAAGACGCATTGAAAGCCATACAAAAGCAAGCTCCCGATTTGCTAATCACCGATGTGATGATGCCCAAGATGGACGGGCTCGAGCTAACCCGGCGCCTAAGGGCCAACATCCTCTGCAATTCTCTGCCCATCATCATGCTCACCGCAAAGACTAAGGAGCAGGACATCATCGAGGGCTTAGAGCATGGGGCCGATGAATACTTGCCCAAGCCCTTCAATCTTGCCATCTTGAGGAAGAGAGTGGAAAATCTGCTGGATCAGCGGCAAAGGCTGCGCAATGTGTATGCCGGGTCTCAAAATCAAGCAGAAAAAGTAGAGATGGAGGTGCCAAAGAGCCATGATGAAGAGCTGATGGCCCGAGTGATGAAAGTCATCAACAACAACTTGAGCAACAGCGAAATCACCATAGAGTGGATAGCTCAGGAAGTGGGTATAAGCCGAGTGCATCTCCATCGCAAGCTCAAAGAAATCACCAACCAGACCACTCGGGATTTCGTGCGCAATATACGCTTGCAAAAAGCAGCGGAGATTTTGAAGGAAAGCCATATCAATGTGTCGGAGGTCTCGGACCTTGTGGGTTTCAAGAACCCCAACAACTTCTCCACCGCATTCAAGGAGCTATACGGCATCACTCCCAGCGAATATGCCAAGCGGTCGACGTCAGCAAGCTGAAAATTGTCAAGTTTAGGAAGCTCTTTAATACTATCTGGATAGGTAAAATCGTTATCTCTTAGTCATCTTGTATAAAATGTTGCCTTTCGTACCTCTGCATGTACATTCAGAATATTCCGTGCTCGACGGAGCCGCCTCGGTAGAAGCCTTGGTCAACAAGGCGGTAGCCGACGGCATGCCCGGCATGGCCCTGACCGACCATGGCAATATGTTCGGCATCAAGGAATACTTCAATTATGCCAACAAGATCAATAAAAAGCTCAAAGAAGAAGGGAAGCCCCTGTTCAAGCCCATTTTCGGCTGCGAGATGTACATTGTAAGCGATGGCGATCTCCATGACCGCAGCAAGATGGGCGAGCACCTGATCGTGCTGGCTAAGAATGAGAGAGGATACAAAAATCTTATAAAGTTAGTGTCCCGTGCGTGGACCCAAGGCTTCTATTACCGCGCCCGCACCGACAAGCAAGAAATCGCCCAGCACTGCGAGGGCCTGATAATCTGCTCGGCTTGCATTGGCGGCGAGATACCCAAGCTGCTTCGCCGGGGCGACTACGCAGCCGCGGACAAGGCTGTAAAATGGTGGAAGGCCTTGATGGGGGACGATTACTATCTGGAGCTTCAGCGCCACAAAGCCACTGTGCCCCGGGCCAACCACGAGACTTACGAAATACAACGCGCCATAGAGCCGCAGATGCGACAGCTTGCTCAAGACAATGGGGTGAAGCTGATATGCACCAATGATACCCACTTCGTAAACGAAGAGGATGCGGAGGCGCACGACCGCCTGATCTGCTTGAGCACCAACCACTATATCAGCGACAACGATCGCATGCTATACTCCAAGCAGGAATGGCTTAAGACCACTGAGGAAATGAACGCCCTCTTTGGCGACATACCGGAGACCCTGACCAACACTCTTGAAATTCTTGACAAAGTAGAGACCTACAACATCGATCACGGCCCAATCATGCCGAACTTTGAAATTCCTAAAGAGTTCGGCACGGAAGAGGAATATCGCAGCCGCATCACAGAGAAAGAGCTGTTCGACGAGTTCACCCAGGATGAGAAAGGCAATGTGGTGCTCAGCCAAGAAGAAGCGGAGAAGAAAATCGCCCGCTTAGGCGGTTACGATAAGCTTTACCGCATAAAATTCGAGGCGGACTATCTGAAGAAACTCGCGTATGACGGGGCTAAAAAGCGCTATGGCGACCCACTGAGCCCAGAAGTGGAAGAACGCATGAATTTCGAGCTCTACATCATGAAGACGATGGGCTTTCCGGGTTACTTCCTTATAGTGCAAGATTTCATCAATGCGGCACGCACCAAGCTCGGCGTAAGCGTGGGCCCGGGACGAGGCTCAGCTGCGGGCTCAGCGGTGGCTTACTGCTTGGGTATTACCCAGATCGACCCTATAAAGTACGATTTGCTGTTTGAGCGCTTCCTCAATCCAGACCGCATCTCCCTGCCCGATATCGATGTGGACTTCGACGACGACGGTCGCGCCGATGTGCTGCGCTATGTAACCGACAAATATGGAGAGGAGAAGGTGGCCCACATCATCACCTACGGCACCATGGCTGCCAAATCAGCCCTGCGCGATGTGGCACGCGTGGAGAACCTGCCTCTGCCGGAGAGCATGCGCATCTGCAAGATGGTGCCACGCCGCATGCCGGAGGTCAATGGAAAAGAGCTTAAGCCGACACTGAAGAATTGCTATGAATATGTGGATGATTTCAAGAACGAGCTTAAGAACCCCAATCCGCTTGTGCAAGAGACACTTAAGTATGCGAAAACGCTGGAGGGCAACGTGCGCAACATCGGCGTGCACGCCTGCGGGGTGATCATCTGCCGCGACGACATCACAGACTGGGTGCCTGTAAGCACCGCCACGGACAAGGTGGAGGGAAAGCTGCTGGTAACACAATACGAAGGCCGGGTGATAGAGGAAACCGGCCTTATCAAGATGGACTTTTTGGGCCTGAAAACGCTCTCTGTCATCAAGGAAGCCCTGGAGAACATCAAGAACACCCGAGGCATCGACCTGGATATCGACAATATTCCCATTGATGATCCCAAGACTTACAAACTGTACTGCGAAGGCAAGACCATAGGCACATTCCAGTTTGAAAGCGCGGGCATGCAAAAATATCTGCGTGAGCTGCAACCATCGACATTCGAGGATCTGATAGCCATGAATGCCCTCTATCGTCCGGGTCCTATGGACTACATACCGGACTTCATCAAGCGCAAGCACGGCGAGAGCCCTATCGTATATGATATCCCGGAGATGGAGAAATATCTCAAGGATACCTACGGGGTCACAGTGTATCAGGAGCAAGTGATGCTTCTGAGCCGCTTGCTGGCAGACTTCAGCCGAGGCGAGAGCGACACCCTGCGCAAGGCCATGGGCAAGAAACTCATAGACAAGATGAACCACCTCAAGGGCAAATTCATGGAGGGTGGCCAAAAGAATGGGCACAAGCCAGAGGTGCTGGAAAAGATTTGGGGCGACTGGGAAAAGTTCGCCAGCTACGCCTTCAATAAAAGCCATGCCACATGCTACAGCTGGGTGGCTTTCCAAACGGCCTATCTCAAAGCCAATTACCCATCGGAGTACATGGCTGCAGTACTGAGCCGCAATCTCAACGATCTGAACAAGCTGACTACATTCATGGATGAATGCCGCAGCATGAAGATAGCCGTAAAGGGCCCGGATGTGAATGAGTCATACAGCAAATTCGGTGTCAATGCCAAAGGCGATATCCGCTTCGGGCTCTCGGGCATCAAGGGCATGGGCGACAATGTGGTGAGCGCTATAATAAAAGCCCGCGAGGCAGGAGGCAAATTCAAGGATATTTTTGATTTTGTGGAGCGTGTGCCCTCCGGCTCTATAAATCGCAGAGCTTTTGAGAACTTAGCCATCGCCGGGGCATTCGATTGTTTCCCAGAGCTTGATCGCCAAGACTATCTCGACTTGAATGCCAAGGGCGAAGCTCTGTCGGAGCAGCTTTTGAGATATGGTTCGCAATACCAGCAGGCTCAGGTGCAGCAAGAGGCGTCTCTGTTCAGCTTCGAGGACCTAAGCAACAACACGGCAGCTCGCCCCACCCTTCGCCATGGCGTACCCTGGCTCCCTGCCGTAAGATACGCAAAGGAGAAGGAACTTGTGGGCATGTACCTCTCAGGCCATCCTCTTGACCCATTTTACATGGAGGTAAAGCACGGCACTGACATAACAATTCAGGAGGTCAACGAATTGGTGACCAATCTCGAGGGCAAGGACGGTATGAACGTGGTGTTCGCCGGCATGGTCACTGACTACGAGGCAAAGGTTTCCCGCAATGGCAATGCCTTCGGGGTGATGAAGATCGAAGATTTCAACGCTTCTATAGAGATGCGCCTTTTTGGCCGCAACAAGTTGGAATATGAGAAATTCGGCGTAACTGGCACGCCCGTGATGGTCTTCGCCAAATTTGAAAAGAGATACAACTCGGAGGAAATCAGCCTCAATCTCCAGAGCATACGCCTACTTGAGGATTACAAGGGCAAGCTCATCAATGGCATCACAGTCACCGTAAATGTGGACCAAGTGAGCAAAGAACTGCAAGAGATACTGCTCGAGCACGCCGAGTCGACCAAAAACAATCTCGGGGCTTTCAATCTCCGGCTTGTAGATCCGGCCATCCAGCGAGTGGTAAATCTGCAGAGCGGCACGCGCATCCCAATCAATCGCAAGCTTACCGATTTGCTCGACTCACTCAACTTAGAGTATAAAATCGAGTGCAACAAACCATAATACATCAACCAAAATCATAAACAACAATGACATTCACTGACGAAAATGTAAAAGACATCATCGCTTCGGGCCAGCCCGTGGTGATTGACTTCTGGGCCACTTGGTGCGGCCCTTGCAAGGCCATGGCTCCACTAATCGACGAACTGGCCACAGAGTACGAAGGCAAAGTAGTGATTGGCAAATACAACATCGATGAGGAAAGCGAACTCACCGACGAGTACCGCATAATGTCAATCCCCACCCTGCTCTTCTTCAAAGATGGCAAGAAAGCCAACATCCGCTTGGTAGGAGCCCAGGATCGCTCCACTCTGGTGGAAAAAATAGAAGAGCTCTTAGCGCAGTGATATCCCCCCGCAATAAGGACACCGGCAAATGGGGCGAGGACGCAGCGGCGCAGTATTTGGCCGCGCAAGGCTACGCCATAGTGACCCGCAACTGGACACTCAATCACCTTGAGCTCGATATCGTGGCCTCGAAAGATGACATGTTGGTGTTCGTAGAGGTGAAAACTCGCAAGAGCGGGGATGTGGATCCAGTGCGAGCCGTGAACCAAGCCAAGCGACAGCACATAATTGCCGCCGCCGATGCCTATCTCCAGATGCAGAATATCCCGCTTGACTACCGCTTCGATATCATTGCCATCACGGGCACCCGCGAGCAACACAGCATCGAGCATATTCCGAATGCCTTCTACCCGACCCTAAAGAAGCATGGGTATTCATTCCGCTTGTAGAAAATTTTTCTTACCTATAAGACCGATTTAGAAAATATATCTTAATTTTAATTATTTTGACAAAATTTTTGAATGAGATTTGTTCAGATTAAAAGAATGATATAAATTTGCAGCATCTGAATCTAAAACGGTACAATTATGGAAAAGATTTATGAGAATTTGACCCAGCTTATCGGAAAGACCCCGCTGGTGCATCTTGGGAAAATAGAGAAAGCTCATGGCCTGAAGGCACGCCTGCTGGCCAAGGTGGAATATTTCAATCCCGGCGGCAGCGTTAAAGACCGCGTGGCAGCTGCCATGATCAAGGCAGCTGAGGAGGAGGGCCTGCTCAAGCCCGGGGCTACAATCATAGAGCCCACAAGCGGCAACACAGGAGTGGGCTTGGCCTTGGTATCTGCCATCAAGGGCTACAAGCTTATTCTTACCATGCCGGAAACCATGAGCGTGGAACGACGCAATTTGGTGAAAGCCTTAGGGGCTACGGTGGTGCTTACACCCGGCAAAGACGGCATGAAAGGAGCCATAGCCAAGGCCAAGGAGCTCCACGAAGCTACTCCGGGATCTTGGATACCAAGCCAATTTGACAATCCGGCCAATCCTCGCATACATTTTGACACCACCTCTCAGGAAATCCTGGACGACACGGATGGCAAAGTTGACATCTTTGTAGCCGGAGCTGGCACAGGAGGCACAGTGAGCGGAGTGGGAGTAGGCTTAAAGACCCAGCTTCCAGAGGTGAAGATAGTAGCAGTGGAACCGGCCACCAGCGCAGTGCTTTCGGGCAAGCCCTCGGGCCCCCACAAGATTCAAGGCATAGGGGCGGGATTCGTGCCTAAGAACTTTAACAGCGAGGTAGTTGATGAAATACTTCCCGTAGCTGACAATGATGCCATCGGAGCATCGCGCGAAGCAGCCAAGACTGAGGGCTTGCTGGTAGGCATCAGCAGCGGAGCCGCTCTGCATGCAGCCATAGAGCTGGCCAAGCGGCCAGAGAATGAGGGCAAGACCATAGTGGCCCTGCTGCCCGACACCGGAGAGCGCTATCTCTCCACTGTGCTCTACGCATTTGAAGATTATCCACTATAAAAGCTAATGGATCAAAATAAAAAAAGCCAAACACTACATAGGATAGTAGAAGCGATGGGCGCAGTCTCTCCAGAGGAGGACCGCCTGATACAAGCACGCGAGGTTTTGCCCCCATCGGGCGAAACCCTTGCGCGTGCTATGGAAGTAGTAAAATCGGTGCTCTTTCCAGGATTCTTCAGCATAGAGACTACCACTCACATGCGCCACTATTTTGTGGGGGTAAGCATAGACTCGCTCTATACAATGCTGCGAGAGCAGATTACTCGCGCACTGCAATTCAAGGCCAATAGCACCGACCGCGACATGGCGGCAGTGGCATCGGAGCTTTCTCAGGAGTTCCTGTCTTGTTTGCCGGAAATCAAGCGGCTGATTTACACCGATGTGCAAGCAATCTACAATAACGACCCTGCTGTGGATAACTACGAGGAGGTAATCTCCTGCTACCCGGTGGTGAACGCCATGATCCATTACCGCACGGCACACCAGTTGCTGCGCTTGGGCGTGCCTGTAATTCCCAGAATAATTACTGAGCTCGCGCACTCGGCCACTGGAATAGATATCCACCCAGGGGCCAAAATCGGAGAATATTTTGCTATTGATCATGGCACTGGCGTGGTGATTGGCGAGACATGCGAAATCGGTTCGCATGTGACCCTGTATCAAGGAGTGACTCTTGGGGCCAAGAACTTCAGCCTCGACAGCGAGGGCCATCCCATCAATCTGCCTCGTCATCCTATCCTCGAGGACTATGTGACTGTGTACTCCAACTCCACTCTTCTTGGCCGCATCACAATCGGCCATCACTCAGTGATAGGAGGCAATGTGTGGCTCACTCACGGTGTGGCCCCCTACTCACGCATACTCCAAAGCCGAGCCACCACTCAAACTTTTACTGACGGTCTCGGCATCTAACCCCATATATCCATTGAAAAAAATCGCCCATGAAATCTGCCTTCTTCGCCACTTTGATGCTCCTAAGCTCCGGCTATGCCGCCACCGCTTTGGGCGCCCCAGCCTCCGATACTCCAGAGATTGCAGTGCGCAATACTGTAATCACCGACACTGTGGGCATCGGTAAAATAGGCTACAATTATTTGCTCAGCTTCAAATATGGCCTAAATGATGCCAATTCAGACCAATTCTCCAGTCAAGAAGCCACTGCCACCAAGGATCTGCAGTCAGCCATCAAGGAAGCGATCGATGGCGAATACGCGCAATATTTTACTCCTGGCCGGAAAGTGCGGGTGACCGTGACTTGCACCACAGAGAATCAGCAGTTGGCCTTTCTGCGGACCCAGAGCGTGAGCGATTTCATTAAATCAAATGTTTTTGCCAATAAGCTGCTTGATGCCAATTACCTCAATAACACCGTGTCAGCCCCAGCCGGGGATTTCCAGCTTGCAGTAGAGATAGAGGCTCTGGATGTGTTCGGGAGGTCAACCTTTGCGGGCCAGGAGCAGGCCAGCAATCTGTCGATAGTAGAGCAGGCAAAGCGCCATCGCATGGAGGTTCAAGGCTCAGCAAAGGAGGAAAGGGATGGCAATTGGTGGACCCGCAAGCCGGACCGTTACCAGGGGTTTATCACAGCCCAGATTGCATTTCCCTGGAGCGGGGCTAAGGGGCCAGCCTATGGCGGCATGGTGGGCGTAGTGAAGGACTGGGGCTTTTATTTCAAAGGCGTGTACAAATCATGCGACCGTCCGTATGAGATATGGCATCCCAATGATGGAGCCTTGACCACTGGCAAGAGCCAGAACTGCTATTATGCCACCAGCGGAGGTGTCATTAAGCGCATGTGGTGCCCCATACATGTGTACTTGGGCGCTGGCTATCAATATCGCAAGCAGGTATTCAATGTGTTGGAGGGTTCGCCTCTGCAGTACAGTCCCAACACTCGCTCCGGAGCCATGGGCGAATTGGGCTTGATGATGAATATCGGGTGCTTCACCATAGCCGGAGGCGTGGCCACTCACTTCTCCCAGTTCAAAATCGTGGGCAACATCGGCGTCGGCGTGAATTTCTAATCCCTAAACTGTCTTTATCATGAATACTTTACGATATATTTTCAGCATCATAATCTCTCTACTGCTATTGACAGGCACAAGCGGATGCCAAGAATTGGCGGATGCGCCCCGCAACGTGCCTGAGATTCAGACCTTGGAAGTGAGCTCCATCAGTGGCTCGGCATGGCGACTGAGCGGCCAAATCACCAATGATTTTATATTGCCCTCGGATCTTGCGCCTATCTTTTTGGTTTCAAACGAAGAGGATATGAGCGACGCATCGATATACACGGCAACCTTGGTGGCCGACACCACCGATGAATACTACACGGCCATCACTGTATCTTCCGGCAAGACCTATTATTGCTGCTTCGCCCTCACCGACGGCACCACCACCTATATGGCCAATATCCTCACTTTCGCCCCTTAAATTTGGTGGAAAACTATGATTTTGCCATTTTAAATTTGGTGGAAAACTATGATTTTGCCATTTTAAATTTGGTGGGTAAGAAATAATTTATTAATTTTGTGGCCGTTATAGCACCAAGGCAAAAAGATGAGCGAAAGAATTTTCACCAGAAAAATATACCAGCAGCTTCTTTCGTGGAAGAAAGAGAGAAATGGCTCCACCGCTCTCTTAATTAAGGGAGCGCGTCGAGTAGGAAAATCAACCATCGCCAGAGAGTTCGCCAAACAGGAATACAAGTCATATATCGCTATAGACTTTGCCAAAGCATCTACTGCCATTAAGAAGTTATTTGACGATTTAGATAATCTTGACTTCCTCTTTCTCCAACTCCAAGCCCTCTATCATGTATCTTTATACAATAGGGAGTCTGTTATAATTTTTGACGAGGTACAATTATGCCCAAAGGCCCGACAAGCCATTAAATATTTGGTAGAGGACGGCAGATACGACTATATCGAGACCGGATCTCTGATTTCCATCCGGAAAAACACTGCCAACATCTTAATCCCCAGCGAAGAGACCAGGATTACTATGTACCCGTAAGCGCTCAATTTAATTTTTAAAAGAATGAGTAATTTTGCTGCAAAAAAGCC
>CAZRYC010000029.1:0-35948 GCA_964604175.1 uncultured Bacteroides sp. | reverse complement strand
AACCCCCTCATCCAGAGGGGGCAAAAAATCGTCTACCCCCAATTGAACATTTACTTCAATCCTCATAGGCCTTGGCGATTACGGCTTTGAGGTCATCTCCGCGAGCATCGCGGCTGACAATTATGCCGTCAGGCCCTATCACCAGAATGCTTGGAATTCCCAGAATGCCATACAAGTCTGTGGGGATGGTTTGCGCATTCATTATTACCGGCCATGGAATTTGCAGGCTCTCAATTGCGCCGAGAGTGTCCTCAGGCTTGTCCCATACTGCTACTCCCACTACTTGAAGCCCCTTAGGAGCGTACTGGTCATATATTTCCTTTATAACCTTGATTTCACGGCGGCATGGACCGCACCAGCTTGCCCAAAAGTCAACTAAGGTGTACTTGCCGGTACCTACATAATCACTGAATTTTTGCATTTGACCATCATATTCCACTTCGAAATCGAGGTAGGGATGACCAGCTGAGGTAGCCGCTTTTTTCTCCTCGGCAGCCACCATGGATTGCACACGATGATAATCTTTGAGCTGTGGGTGCTGCTCCAAGAAAGCAAGCATTTCTGGACCTTCGATAAAATTAGAATAGTCCATAAATACCATATAAGCCACGGGAGAGTCAAGGTTGTCCTCTATATTCTGCTTCATATAAGCGGCCATTTGATCATAAATGGATTGCTGCTCCTCGGGAGTCTTGCCTTGGAGCGTTTGAGCTAAGGCTTGTACTGAGTCAGAATATTCATTAAGCATATCATTGAGCATGCAACCCACGCCGCGCCGCAGCTGCTGATTTATCGCCAGGGTGCCTTGCTCGAGGATGAATGTGCCATAGCGCTGGCCGTCACTTCCTATGATGCGAGCCACAATGGGTTCGTCGATTGAACCGGTGAACACTGCGCTGTGATCAGCTACGGCTACGCTATCGAGCTTTTCACCTGAATCGAAATTATAGAGATAGACAATTTGTCCATCCTCTACTGGGAGAGGGGCAATCACCTTGTATGGTTGCTCTTGCGCGCTGGTCGATAAGGCAGCGCAAAGGCAGAGTGCTGAAAGTAAGGTTTTCATTATGTTTTGGTTTGAGTTATTCTGTTTGCAAATTTACAAAAAATATAAGAGCCTGTTTAATAAGAAATGTTAATTCGATTAACATTTCTTATTAAACAGGCTCTTACAATCGGCGGATTTTGCCATTCTGGGCTTTGGGTATTTCGCTAATAAAGACCATTTTCTTGGGCAGAAATTTATGCTCAATATGCTGTTTGAGCTTAGGCAGAATAGTATCGTCAGGCTCAGTAGCCTCCACCACTAAGCATAGGGCTTGTCCCCATTTGTCATCAGGAATACCCTTAATATAGAATGGCTGCTGTATATACGGTGTGTACACGGCTTCAATTTGCTCGGGGTGCATTTTGATGCCACCGCTAATGATAACGTTATCAGCCCGGCCTAACCATCGGAACGAGGTGGAATCCAGCAGCTCAACCATGTCATTGGTGACCAGGGTGCCAAAGCTGAAAGCGGGAGCCGTGATTACCAGGCAATTTCGGCTGTCTAAGCTGAAAGAAATGCCGGGCATGGCGGTATAATAATCCTGTCCTATGCTGCGCAGGGCCACATGGCTACAAGTCTCTGTCATGCCGTAGCTGCAGTGAGCAGTAAAGCCTGCCTCTATAAGTTGTTTCTCTTTTGAGGGAGCCAGTGGGCCTCCACCTATTATAATATTGTCAATCCTGGTTGCAAGCTCTGGCTGCTTCAGCAGAGAGTCCACTTGAGAGGGCACTACCGAAAGGAGGGAAAGCGGAGTAGGGATTACAAGCTGGTTGCTCACAGACAGCACTTCAAGTCTGCAATCCGCCTCCCAAGCCCGTACAGCCATCATCTTTGCCGCTATATAATCGAAATCCAGAGGGATGCCCAGCACAGAGGAGGAGCGGATGTGAAAGCGCTCGTTGGTGGCCCGCGCTGAAGCTCGCATATCAGCTTTAAGAAGCTTTATTTGCTTAGGCGCGCCTGTGCTGCCTGATGTGTGAGCTTCTATGTAGGGCTTGGAGTGGAGCCATTCAGCTTTGAAATCCGATAGGAGCATAATCAAATTTCTTATTGGGATCCCAACGTAGCCCGTCTCCATCCATAAAGAGGGGCGACGGAATATTGTTGGTGTACAACTGGCCTGTGCCCAAGCCTTGTGGTATTTCTGGCTCAAAGGAGGAAATCCATCGAGCTATAGCCGCTAATCCCACATTGGATTCTAATGCCGATGTGACCCAGAAGCCTATGTTGCGCTTTATGGCTACCTGGATCCATTCCAGAGCATGGTGCAGACCTCCGCACAGAGCAGGTTTTAGCACCACAAATTGCGGCTGGTAGATTTCCATGAAGTCATATTTCTCATCTAAGGAGCGAATGCCTATGAGTTCTTCATCGAGAGCAATGGGAATAGGAGAATTGATACAGAGCTGTGCCATTTCCATCCACTGTCCGGCCTTGATGGGCTGCTCAATAGAGTGTATGTGGAATTGAGCTAATACATCGAGGCGGTCCATGGCATTTTGTGGCGTAAATGCTCCATTGGCATCTAAGCGAATTTCCAAGTCCTCTGGCGCGAATTGTGAGCGGATGACATCAAGCAGAGATACCTCATCTTCAAATTTTATCCCACCAATCTTGAGCTTTAGACAGCGAAATCCTTGGTTGAGTTTTTCTTTGATGCGAGCGGCCATCGTTGCGCGGTCGCCCATCCAGATTAGTCCGTTGATGGGAATTGATGTTTTGCCTTTTATCCAATCGTTTTCATCCTCTCCAGCCCACAGATCATCGTGATTAGCAGCTAATAGGTTGTGCATCGCTGTCTCAAAACCGAAATTGATAGCTGAAGATTCAAACTCGTCGGTGCAATATGGGTGAGGGCTTTGGCAGGCCAGTGTTAGGCGTGCCTCAAAATCAGGGGTATCGTCGGCCGAGAGGCCTTTGAAAAGATTGCACTCGCCAATGCCGCATTGGCCAGTAATTGTATCGCGGATGCGTACGAAGTATGTATCCTTGAAAGTCATTACATCGCGCGAAGTGCGAGCTTCAAACCGGAAGTTGAGTCTATATTTAACCCAATCGCATTGATATCTTGGAGGGTGGCCTATCATCCTGGGAATTGTGGGAATTGGTCAAAATTGGGATCACGTTTCTCAAGAAAAGCGTTCTTGCCTTCCTGCGCCTCATCCATTAGATAATACATTAGGGTTGCATCTCCGGCAAATTCCATCAAGCCGTGTTGACCGTCAAGCTCGGCATTGAGGGCACGCTTAATCATGCGTATAGCAAATGGGCTGCGCTTCATGATGGTACGACACCAATCCACCACTTCATCCTCGAGCTTTTCCAATGGCACTACTTTGTTGATCATGCCCATATCGAGAGCTTCTTGGGCTGAATATTGGCGGCAAAGGAACCATATCTCGCGAGCTTTTTTCTGACCTACACAGCGAGCCAAGTAAGAGGAGCCGAAACCAGCATCGAAACTGCCCACCTTTGGTCCGGTCTGACCAAAGATCGCATTTTCGCTTGCGATGGTCAAATCGCACACTACTTGCAGCACATTGCCTCCACCGATGGCGTAGCCGTTGACAGCAGCGATTACTGGCTTTGTAATGGAGCGTATGGCCTTGTGCATATCGAGAACATTGAGGCGAGGGGTACCATCAGAGTCTCTGTATCCGCCGCGATCTTTATAGTGTTGATCTCCTCCGCTGCAAAACGCTTTATCACCAGCCCCGGTGAGCACCACCACACGCACTTTGCTATTATCCCGGCAATAAGCCATAGCATCGAGCATCTCTCGGTTAGTCTGTGGACGGAAAGCATTGTACACCTTAGGTCGGTTGATGGTGATGCGAGCTATTCCCTCAAAAAAATCAAATAGGATATCTTCGTAATCCTTAATCTTTTGCCAATTGTACATAACAGTATTAGAGCCTGTTTAATAAGAAATGTTAATTGTAATGCAAAAATAATGATTAAAAATCAGATTACAAAATCAATTTGGCGAAGTTTACTGAGAATCGAAAAAATCCGACCGTCTCCCAGGATGGTCGGATTTTTTCGATTCTCACAAAGGTAGAAGATTTATGAAAAGAAGAATATGAATATGAATATTATTTCTTTGAGGGTACGAAAGATTCGAAGCTGTTGTCGCTATAGAATACCATAATAGAAACTACGCGTTTGCTCACATCTGGGGTAATAGCTATCGGCTGGTGAGAGTTGGGTTCAGCACGTTTTTCTTCTGTAATAGTCTTTTCCTCTTGAAATAGAGAGGGTTGGAGATTAGGAGCGGATGCTGATGGCTGCTCTGTCAGCTGTGGCGCTGATGAATCAAGTTGAGTGTCAGGAGAGGGAGAAGGCTTTGGCAAATAAGTGTCATTCAAGCACATAGGCCCATCTCCAAATAGGAGCCATGATATATTAAGTTCTGGGAAAGCATCATGGAGTTTTGTGAGTACTTCGTTGCTTATCTTCTTGTTTCGTCCGCTTAGTATCTGAGACAAGGTAGGGCGAGGTATCTGAGCAGAATCGGCAAATTGAGATACTGAAAGCTGAAGATGCTCGATGTAATATTTTAGGCGATCGAGGAGGCTCATTTCTTGATAAAATCTGTATAAAACGCTAAAAATATGGATTTGCAAATGTAATCAATAAATTTGAAAACACCAAATTTTTAAATGAGAATTTTTCGATGCAGAAGTAAATTTATGGTAAATTGCAAGTTCACATTTAGGATTTACAAAAGAAAATAGCAATCAAGGGCTTGATATTCAAGACGAAGGGGTAGGGTAAAGGGATAGGTAAAGTAAAAGTGGAGATTTTCAACTGGGATTGGCCAGCTACAATAGTTTACAGAAGTCGATTAAAGATTACAGTGAGAAAAGCCCTAAATTTGCCAATTCTTAACCGGTGACTTTAGGAAATACACGCAAAATGCTGAATTTCAATTCAATATGGATAATGTTAAATTATGTAAAAGCCCAAATTATTCAATTGTAAACCAATTCGGGGCTTCAATTTTTCGGTTTTAGGTTGTTAATTTCTCCCTTTCTCCGATTATTTTCTCAAAATTGTTGAAAATGTATTTGGGAATTCCGTGTGTCTGTTTTAAAAATTCCCTGTTGTTTTTGTAATCATCATTTGAAAATTGTTGTTTTGAATCAGAAACTAACTTTATACCTCTGTAAAAATCATGCATTCCATCAGTTTTTGACTTCAGAATTCGTGCTGATTCATAATTTAAACAATTATAATGGGTGGTTTTGTTCGCGTAAGTGTACAATAATTTGTTATTTTTCAAAAATTTATGAGAAAGTTATGAGTTTTTAACGTTTGTGAGATTTGAAAATTCGTACAAATCCCCGACGTTAATCCAAAATTTTTAAATTTCATTGATCCTGTTCCAATGAATAACCTTACGAAATCAATATTCTCAAACCTTACGAGCTGGAGTACGCTACGTAAAAATCAACGCCATCATTCTTTCTTATTAAACAGGCTCTAAAGTTCATCTCAATTTTAAAGAAGTCGAAGCCTTTTTAAAAATAAGGCTTCTCATTTTAAAGGCAGCCATAACTTCAAACGATAATCGGTATTATGTTAAATAGCTTGTCGCAAGAATCATTTCAAAGCCCTATTTCACCAGTATTTCCAATTATTATTCGTAATTTTGCATACTCCAATCTCATTTGTCTCCTTTTTCTTACTTAGAGATTGTGAAAACGAAAAACTGAAAACTGAAAACTGAAAACTGAAAACTATACCTTTATGGTAATCCTGAATATTGAAACATCCACAAAGCCTTGCTCAGTGGCTTTAACAGCTGAAAGCATGGTGCTTAAGCATTTTGAGGACTTCTCAGGCCGCAACCATGCCACTCTGCTCAGCGGTTTTTTAAAGGGCTGTTTAGACTTTCTCCAAGACAAAGAGCTTAAACTTGATGCTGTAGCTGTGTCAATGGGTCCTGGAAGCTATACTGGGCTTAGAATAGGCTTGAGCGAGGCAAAAGGCTTGGCTTACAGCTTAGATATTCCCCTTATTGGCATTAGTACCTTGAAATTACTCACAACCGCTGTGATATTTGCCGGCGAAGATGTGCCTGAAGATGCCATTTTCGTGCCTATGATTGATGCCAGGCGCATGGAAGTTTACACAGCAGCCTATGATTTAGCTCTGCAGCCCCTACTCTCCCCACAGCCAATGATTTTAGAATCAAATAGTTATGGAGATTTATTAAAAACTGGCCGTCCAACATTCTTCTTTGGAGACGGCAGTGATAAATTTAAGGGCATTCCCCGAGTGGGAAATACCCATTTCTTGCCAAATGTTCAGCCTGTGGCTGTGGATATGCTGGCACTTTCGGATTTGGCTTATTCTCGCCGAGAATTTCTCGATTTGGCCTATTCAGTGCCAGAATATCTAAAAGATTTTCAGGCAACTACACCGAAAAAAGTGCTTTAGCTCGCGCTAATTACTGGAGCACACGCTTGTCAAGCACATGCTTGGCTTTGCCCATAGAGCGCTCAATGCTGCCAGGAGTGCGCAAATGAAGCTTAGGGTGAATGCCCAGGACACTGTTGAGGCGCTCTTGGAGCTTTGCCATGATGGCATTGTTGCGGCGCTCGTCGAGATAGCATTCCGGACGCAATTCCACATCGATATCGAATGTGTCAGTATTGTTCAACCTGTCCACGGTAATGAAGTACTGAGGCGAGAAAGAGTCAAACTCCATCAGCACGCTCTCAATTGTGGATGGGAACACATTCACACCGCGAATGATTAGCATGTCATCAGTGCGGCCCAAGATGCGGCCCATGCGCACCATGGTGCGGCCACATTCGCACTTCTCGTGAGTGAGGCTGGTAAGGTCGCGCGTGCGATATCGCATCATCGGCATGCCCCATTTGTCGAGAGTAGTGAAAACGAGCTCGCCCATCTCTCCATCTGGCAGCGGTTTGAGGGTCTTGGGGTCTATGATTTCCGGGAAGAACATATCCTCCCAAAGGTGAGTGCCGTTTTGCAATTCGCATTCGCCCCCTACTCCAGGTCCTGAGATCTCTGTAAGGCCATAGAGATCATAAGCCTTTATATGAAGCTTGGCCTCAAGTTCTTTGCGCATGCCTTCAGTCCAAGGCTCCGCTCCAAAAAAGCCAGCCCGGAGCTTAAATTCATTCATGTCCAAGCCCATTTTCTCAATAGTCTCAGCGATAAAGAGAGCGTAGCTCGGAGTGCAACACAGGCCGCAAGTGCCCAAATCATGCATCAGGGTTATCTGCTTAGCCGTATTGCCGCTGCTTGTTGGCAGCACCATGCATCCAATTTTTGTGGCCCCATCGTGAGCTCCGAGGCCGCCAGTAAATAGGCCATATCCATAACTCACTTGCACTGTATCGCCTGGCTGCATGCCGCCAGCTGAGAGCACTCGAGCCACCCCTTCAGCCCAGTTGTCAATGTCGTGGGGAGTGTATCCGGCCACTATGGGTTTTCCAGTGGTTCCGCTGCTGGCATGGTAGCGCACCATATTCTTTCGATCTGTGGCGAAAAGCTTGTCAGGATAATAGTCGCGCAAATCTTGCTTTGTGGTGAATGGCAGCAGGGCTATATCATCAATGCTGCGTATATCCTCGGGTTTTACGCCGGCGGCATCCATGCGCTCGCGATAAGGGGCTACATTGTCATAAGTGTATTTCACTATCTTCACAAGCCGTTGGCTCTGAAGCTGGTGCAAGTCCTCACGGCTCATGCACTCCATTTTGGGGTTGAAAATCATATCGGATGGTCTTGTTTGAATTGTTGCATTCTTTCTTCGAGCACGGGATAGAGCTCCTCTCTCATTCGGCTTGTGCAAGCGCGTATTCCTTGCTGGTCGCTGCCAGTGGTGCTCAGGGAGATGCTGCTCACTCCGTAATGAAGCAGTTCCTTCATCAGTTGGCCGCTGGTCATGCCAGGATAGCCCAGAGTGTAAAAAAATCCTCCCTCTATTTGTCCTTGTATGGGATCCTTGTCATATGGCATTGTAAACCCAGCGCGGCGGAAAATATCAAGCATTCGGCGAGCTCGGCGCTGGTATTCGCGAGTGTCCTCCACAAAGTCTATTTCGCCACGCACAGCAGCCTCGTACATGGCAGCCAAGCCGAACTGGGTGCTGTGAGTGCAACCCGATGTAATCATGTACATTACGCTGGCAATGAAAGTAGAGCCGAAGTGGCCAGTATCATTATATCTTTGCGCCAAAGCCGGATATTGGCGGTCGAATAGCTTCGGGGAAATGCACGCTACAGCTATGCGCTGGCCAGCATAGCTGAATATCTTGCTGGCCGAGAGCATGAGAATGTAATTGTCAGTGTATCGCGCCACGGTTGGAGGATATGGAGGCTGATAAGGGTGGCCTAAGTCGCGTCGATAGTCCATGCAGAAGTAAGCCAAGTCTTCGATAACTATCGCGTCATATTTAGTGGCCAGTTCGCCTATGATTTGCAGTTCATTTTCCTCCAAGCATATCCAAGCGGGATTGTTAGGATTGCTGTATATTACCGCCGCAATGTCGCCGGCACGCATATATTCCTCCATTTTGTCACGGAGAGCCTGGCCTCTGAAGTCATGGATGTCAAAACATTCCCAGGGGGCACCGATTATCTTAAGCTGGCTCTTTTGGATGGGAAATCCGGGGTCGATGAACAGCACTTTCCTTTTCTTAGGATTAAGCTGGGTGGTAATGGTGAGGCATCCGAATGAAGCGGCTACTCCGCCAGTTGTGGGCAAGCAGCAAGCTGCCGGTATTTCAAGGTTTAGAAAAGCTTTGACAAACTTCTCGGTGGCAGACTTAAGTTCTGGCACTCCGGCGGCTGCCGGATAGTGCTGCCCTACTCCGGCGTCTATGGCTTTCTTCTCGGCCTCGCGGCCAATCATGTTAGCTGGCAGGCCAGGCGAGCCTTGATCCATGCGAATGAACGGTATTCCCGTGCGCTGCTCCAATGTCTGTGCTATAAGCAGCACCTCGCCTATGGTAGCATTTTCAATATCGGCTACATGCAATTCCTTAGCCAAGTCTTGAATGGTTTCTTCGCTAAACAGTCTCATGCTTGCTGGGCTCCTATGTTAAACGCCTTTACATTGCTCTCAACGATATCTTCGCCTTTGCGTGCGAACACTCTGCCTATGGCATCGATCAATAACTGAGTATCAATGCCGAGAGCTTTTTGTGCGGCCCCCAGAAGCACTATGTTGGCGGCACGTGGAGAGCCTGCTTGCTTGGCCAAGCTCTCCACATCGATGCGCAAGGCGCGAGGCCACTTAGCATACTCGGCATCAAGAGCCTCCGGAGCGGGGTAATTGGGGATGTTGACGAATGGTTGGTCATTGGTGATAATCCACCCTCTATCTGGATTAAGATATGGAAGATACCTAAGAGCCTCCATAGGCTCCAGGCTGATTATTACATCTGCGCCTTGCAGGGGTATCAGGTCGCTGTGAATTTGTCCATCGCTGATGCGCAGGCAGCTCATCACATCGCCACCGCGCTGGCTCATGCCGTGCACCTCGGCCTGCTTGATGCTCCATCCCTGATGCATGGCGGCCTCTCCTATGATTGTGGCTACGGTAAGGATGCCTTGGCCTCCTACTCCTGCCAATATGATATCGAGTTTCATTTCTTCAGTTTGCGTTTTGCTGTTTGTATGCACTCTCGGCGAGGTATGATTACACTCACTCCCCGGTAAGCTATCTCCTCTTTTATTACCTGCGTAATCTCCTCCATATTCTTAGGAAGAGGCACCACCACTCTCACATGTGCTGGATCACAGCCTAAACCAATGCATATTGCCTCGTATTTATTGAGGCCGGCGGAGTCTTGGCCTCCGGTCATGGCAGTGGTCAGGTTGTCACTGATTACTACGGTAATATTTGCATTCTCATTGATAGCATCCAGCAGGCCTGTCATGCCGCTATGAGTGAATGTGCTGTCGCCAATGACAGCCACGCTTGGGAAATGCCCGGCATCAACAGCTCCCTTAGCCATAGTGATGCTGGCTCCCATGTCCACGCAACTGCTAAGAGTGCAGAACGGTGGCAAGAAGCCCAGGGTGTAACAGCCGATGTCGCCAAACACTCGGGGATTGGGATATTCGTTAAGCACTCTGTTGAGAGCTTCGTACACGCTGCGGTGCCCGCACCCTTGGCATAAGGCTGGCGGCCGAGGGGCCACCACGGCAGGCTTCTCAGCGCTTGGCATGGGCTCACCTGTGAGAGCCGCCTTAACAGCGTCAGGAGTTAGTTCGCCAGTGCGTGGCAGATCGCCTGTAAGCTTGCCCTTCACTAAGATATCAGTGGGGAGCAATCCCCTAACCTTTTCTTCGATAAAAGGCTGTCCCTCTTCAATCACCAATATCTCTTGTGCGCCCTCGCATAGCTTTGCTATGGCGGATTTGCTCAGCGGATACTGCACTACCTTGAAAACATTAAGGTCAGGCTTTTCAGCCATAGCTTCCATGGCTTCGTTGAAATAATTATAGGCAATCCCTGAGCATATCACACTCTTCGGAGCTCCATGATGATAGAGCTCATTCTGAGCATCGGCTTCGAGAATGAGATTTATTTGTTTATTGCATAAGAGGTCGTTTTTCCTGCGAGCGTTAGCCGGAAGGAGCACCCAGTCGCGAGCCACAGCATTGTAGTTGAGCTCATTTTCTGGGCGTGCTTCTTCCTGGGTCTCCACCACAGCTCGGCTATGCGCCAAGCGTGTAACCACGCGCATCAGTACTGGCAGGTGCAGCAGTTCGCTTAGCTCGTAGGCGTATTCCATCATATCGTAGCACTCTTGCTGATTGCTGGGTTCAATGACAGGAATCATAGCGAACGCGCCTAAGTATCGGCTGTCCTGCTCATCCTGGCTGCTATGCATCGATGGGTCATCAGCCACCAGCACCACTACGCCTCCGTTGACGCCGGTCATGCCGCTGTTGACGAAAGGATCCATGCACACATTCAGGCCCACATGCTTCATGCACACCAGGGCGCGCTTGCCCATATACGACATTCCGAGGGCAGCCTCCATGGCAGTCTTCTCATTAGTGCACCATCTGCAGTGCACACCTCGCTCGCGAGCCGTAGGGTTATTCTGTATGTATTCGGTCACCTCGGTAGAAGGTGTTCCAGGATAGGCGTACACGCCGCTGAGGCCCGCATTGATAGCGCCCAGAGCAATGGCTTCGTCGCCTAAAAGTAATTGCCTCTTCATATATTCATGGTCAAATTGGTGACAAAGTTACGAAATTTTCACTAAATTTGCGACAAATTACAAGTAAAATCGATGGAATTAAAGGAATTTTTCAAAAAAGACATCTTCGCGGCTGAAAATGGGTGTGAGATTTTAGAGATAGAGCCCGGCAAAGCGCGGGTGCGCTTGCAAGTGGGCAAAAGGCATCTAAATGCCGGGGGCGCATGCCAGGGAGGGGCTATCTTTACCCTCTGCGACTTGGCTTTTGCTGCGGCAGTCAACAGCCATGGCGACTTCACTGTGTCGCTGGGCAGTACCATATATTATCATAAAGCCGGCAGAGAGGGCGACACCTTAACAGCAGAGGCCCTCGAAGTGATAAATCACCCGAGAGCCCCGTATTGTGAAGTTAAAGTCCGCAACCAGAATGGGGACCTGGTGGCATCATTTACTGGCCAAGGATATCGAAAGCATCAATAATTATTGGTAATCTGTGACTTCGTCATATCCTTCAGCGTCAAATTCTGAGGGATCATAGTCCTCGCTGCCGTAGAATTCCTCTCCCAGGTCGTCGAGCTCGGCAGTGGTGGCGGCTTCGGCAGCCTTGTCCTCGAGGTTCTTGTTGAATTCGTCGATATCCACCGTTTGCTGGGGAGCTTTTCCCAATGCCAGAGTGCACACGGGATCCTTCAGGATCTTGCCAGTGACTATGCTCTTTAGTTCCATGAACATGCAGCGGTCAGTCATGTAGTCGAACACAAAGAGAATCTTCTGCCCCTCCTCCTCGAGATAATCGCTGAGCTCGCATTCATCCATGAGCCATACCTCCTGATCATCATCTGTGTACATATCCTCCATTGTTATTTCTTTCTGCTTTTCCCAATCGTCGCTGCACAGGAAGAAAGAGCACATTTGGTTTTTATCATATCCCACGCTTTCGCAAATGGCATTCTTAAGGTCAAGGAAAGTGGCAGTGCCGTCAATCTCAATCTCGCGCTTGAAATTAGACACTTCGTCAGAAACTATTCTAAATCTAAATATCATGGTCGTGTTGTATTGGTTCTAATTTATTTCCGCTGCTAAGTTAACAATTAAAATCACACAAATACAAATTTTTTGTGAAATTTTTTTCAACATTCACATAATTTTGATTTTGCTGATAAAAAAGAGGAAAAAACGGCAAATCCCGGTGAAAATCCTGAAACAAAATTGGTGGAGAAAAAATTTATTATTAATTTTGCACCTTGATTTGGCAAACCACGTTTGCACCTATATAGTAATGAACTCGTTTAAACTTTTCGACAATGAGGACTTTTTAGAGGATTTTTGAGATGTTTTCAAAGCCGAAGATGGAGTAATGGGGTTCTATTATGACTGATGAGGCTGAAGAAAACAGCCAAAAAGACTCAAAAAGTACCATTGGTGAAAAGTTTAAACGAGTTCAATAATAAAATACATATATTATAAAGAAACATCAGAGCAATGAACGTAAGCTTAGACAAGACTGGAGCCGCCGAGGGCATAATCAAAGTAGCAGTGGAGCCCGCTGACTATGCCGACAAGGTAAAGAAAGAACTGAAGCGCATTTCAGAGACCCACGTAATCCCTGGCTTCCGCAAGGGCAAGGCCCCGATGGATATGCTGCGCCGCCGCTTTGGCAAGAGTGTCAAGAGCGAGGTTATCAATGATACAGTTTACCGCGAGGTTGTAAAATACATTGACGACAACAAACTCGATATCCTTGGCGAGCCCCTCCCGGTAGAGGTAAAGGAAATCAATCTGGACGAGGACAACTACACTTTCGAGTACGAAGTGGGCATGGCCCCCAAGTTCGATCTAACGATTGACAAGAGCATCAAACTTCCATACTATACCATCGAAGTGACCGATGATATGCGCGCTGAGCAAGACAAGGCTATGCGCGAGCGCATGGGCGCACAGGTGCCTGGCGAAGAAGTGGATGAGCGTGCGCTGGTTAAGGGAGCAATTATGGAGCTCAATCCTGATGGCACAGTCAACGAAGCTGAAGGCGCCATTCAAGTAATCAATGGCATTGTAGCTCCATTCTATTTCAAGGATAGGGACGAAGCTGCCAAGTTTATAGGAAAGAAAGTAGGTGATAAAGTGGTTTTCAATCCGCACAAGACTTGCGACGGCAATGCTACCGAGCTTTCTTCCATGCTTAATGTAGATAAAGACAAGGCTGCTGGCATTACAGCCGACTTCGAGATGGCTATCTCGGAAATCATAGTGCTCAAGCCCGCTGAGCATGGCCAAGAATATTATGATAATGTATTTGGCAAGGATAAGGTGCACAACGAGGACGAGTACAAGACAGCCCTGACCGACATGATTGCCCGCTCACTGAGCGAGAATAGCCGGCAGCTCTTCGCAAAGGATGCTCGCGACTACTTTATTGACAAGTGCAAGGGAGCAGAGCTCCCCGATGGCTTCCTGAAGAAATGGCTTGTGGCACGCAATCCAGAGCTTACAAAAGAAAATATAGATGATGAGTACGCCAAGATGCGCGACTCGCTGGTATGGCAACTGGCAAAGGGCGAAATAAGCCGCCAGCTCGATGTCAAAGTCGAAGAGGCTGACCTCAAGCAAGCTGCCAAGATGATGGCTTACCAGCAGTTTGCCCAGTATGGAATGACCAACATGGACGATACCGTGCTTGACAACTATGCCGATCACATGCTAAAAGACAAGGAGTATCGACAGCGCATCGTGGAAAACGTAAGCGAGAACAAGGTTTACAGCGTGCTTTACAATACTGTGACAATAGAGAGCTCAGAGGTAAGCCTTGACAAGTTCAAAGAATTGGCACAAAAGGCCTGACCCCACCATGCTTCATAGCATTTTCCGCTAAAAGAGAAATTTTTTAGCAGAAAAGCAAGAAAAAAATCTGGAAATTTTCATATTTCCAGATTTTTTTTGTAACTTTGAATTATAATTCAGTACCGAAAGGCTGATTCCATAATAATAGACGTACATAGAAAACCTAAGGAAAGATTTATGAATAACAACGATTTCAGAAATTACGGCGTTCGCCACCTTGGTATGAATGGCTTAGCCCTTGACCAGTACATGAGCAAGGTCAACCAGATTACCAGCAGCTATATCTCCCCCACCATCATCGAAGAGCGCCAGCTCAATGTGGCGCAGATGGATGTGTTCTCACGCCTGATGATGGATCGCATCATATTCCTCGGCACAGAGGTCAATGAATACACTGCCAATGTGATCCAGGCCCAGCTTCTCTACCTCGACAACACAGACCCTGGCAAAGATGTGAATATCTATATCAATTCCCCTGGCGGCTCGGTGTATGCCGGCCTGGGCATATATGACACTATGCAATACATCAGCAGCGATGTGGCTACCATTTGCACAGGCATGGCTGCAAGCATGGCTGCCGTGCTCTTAGTGGCTGGCACCAAAGGCAAGCGCTTTGCCCTGCGCCACAGCCGCATCATGATCCACCAGCCGATGGGCGGAGCCCAGGGACAGGCCAGCGATATCGAAATCACTGCCCGCGAAATACAGAAGCTCAAGAAAGAGCTCTACACTATCATAGCCGACCATTCCGGCCAGCCTTTCGAGAAAGTGGAGCGCGACTCTGACCGCGACTACTGGATGACTGCCGAAGAAGCCAAGGAATACGGCATGATCGACCAAGTGCTAATTAAAGCCAAACAATAATCGCTGCTCACCCATGGCTAAGAAATCACATTCCGACATGTGCTGCGCTTTCTGCGGTTGCCCCGCAGGTAGCTCCGAATTTCTTATCCCCACCCCTGATGAGAAGATGTACATCTGCCCCAACTGTGTGGAGCAGCTGCATTATATGATAGGAGCCTACCATGAAAAGGTCAATCCTAACCATGGCAAAGGCTTTGGCAAATCTCCGGTAAATCTCCAGAAAGTACCTAAGCCAAAAGAAATTAAGGCGTTTCTGGATCAATATGTGATCGGTCAGGATGCTGCCAAGCGTTATCTCTCTGTGGCTGTGTACAATCACTACAAGCGCCTGGCGCAGCCAGAAAGCGATGATGTAGATATTGAAAAAAGCAATATCATCATGGTAGGCCCTACCGGCACAGGCAAGACACTCTTGGCCCGCACTATCGCTAAGATGCTCGATGTGCCTTTCACCATCGTGGATGCCACGGTGCTTACTCAAGCTGGCTATGTGGGAGAGGATATCGAAAGCTTGCTCAGCCGCTTGCTGCAAGCGGCTGACTACGATGTGGAGAAGGCTCAGCGCGGAATAGTCTTCATAGATGAGATTGACAAGATCGCCCGCAAAGGCGACAATCCATCCATCACACGCGATGTGAGCGGAGAAGGTGTGCAACAAGGCTTGCTGAAGCTCTTGGAAGGGTCGCTTGTCAATGTGCCTCCAGAGGGAGGACGCAAGCATCCGGAGCAGCACATGATTGTGGTTGACACCAAGAACATCCTCTTTATCTGCGGTGGCGCTTTTGATGGCATTGAAGATAAAATAGCCCATCGCCTCAATAGGCATGTGGTAGGCTACAATACTTCCGACAATGTAAAACACCACCTCAACAGAGAGGACTATATGCGCTATGTAGCCCCACAGGACTTGCGCAGCTTCGGGCTTATCCCAGAAATCATTGGGCGCTTGCCTATCCTCACCTCGCTGGAGCCCCTTGACCGAGATGCCCTGCGCCGCATACTTGTCGAGCCTAAGAATGCCATCACACGCCAGTACGAAAAGCTTTTCGAAATGGATGGCGTAGAGCTAAAGTGGGATCCGGCGGCTCTGGACTTCATAGTGGACAAATCCATAGAGTTCAAGCTCGGAGCTCGTGGCTTGCGCTCTATTGTGGAGACTATAATGCTTGACGCTATGTTTGACATTCCGGGCTCCAAAAAGAAAACTTTCGTTGTCACGGCAGACTTTGCCAAAGAGCAGCTGCAGAAAGCTAACTTTGAAGCTGCCATGGTGTGATAGACAGTTTACGTTCCCCCTATATTAATCTAATTATTTTTAACTGCATCCGCAATTGCCTGTTTGCCTCTCTTCTATAATCTCCTCTTCTTTCCTGCCTAATGGACAATAGCTTACGACAACATCTAACAAGCGCGCTGAAAAAGCATTTTGGCTTCGATTGCTTCAAAGGCAATCAGGAGGCTATTATCACTAACCTCATGCAGGGGCGTGACACATTTGTGCTTATGCCCACCGGGGGCGGTAAGTCGCTGTGTTACCAATTGCCAGCTTTGCTCCTGCCTGGCACAGCCATCGTAATCTCCCCCCTGATAGCCTTGATGAAAAACCAAGTCGATGCTATGAGAAATTTCAGTGAAGAGGACAATGTGGCCCACTTTCTGAATTCTTCTCTCAATCGCGCCGCGATTGACCAGGTGAAAAGCGATGTCCTCTCAGGCTTGACTCGCTTGCTTTATGTAGCCCCCGAGTCATTGACTAAAGAAGAGAATATAGATTTTCTGCGACAGGTAAAAATTTCATTCTATGCCATAGACGAGGCTCATTGCATCTCGGAGTGGGGTCACGATTTCCGCCCGGAGTATCGCAGGATACGCCCCATCGTCAACATCATTGGTCAGCGCCCGATCATTGCCCTCACCGCCACTGCTACCCCCAAGGTGCAGCACGACATAATGAAGACTCTGGGCATATTGGATGGCACGGTGTTCAAATCGTCGTTCAATCGTCCTAACCTCTATTATGAGGTGCGACAGAAGACCAAGAACATTGACCGCGACATTATCCGCTTCATAAAAAACCGGCCTGGCAAATCAGGCATTATTTACTGCCTCAGCCGCAAGAAAGTTGAGGAATTGGCTGAGCTGCTGAGAATAAATGATATCAAAGCCCTCGCTTACCATGCCGGCATGGACAGTGTCACTCGCAGTGAAAATCAGGATGCCTTCATCCATGAAGAGGTAGATGTCATTGTGGCCACCATTGCCTTTGGCATGGGCATCGACAAGCCAGATGTGCGCTTTGTCATCCATTATGATATGCCTAAAAGCCTCGAAGGGTATTATCAGGAGACAGGCCGCGCGGGTCGAGATGGCGGCGAAGGCTTGTGCATCACTTTCTACGCGGCCAAGGATTTGCAAAAAATGGAGAAATTCATGCAAGGCAAGCCCGTGTCTGAGCAAGAAATAGGCAAGCAGCTGTTGCTGGAGACTGCCTCGTATGCTGAGTCGTCGGTTTGTCGTCGCAAGACCCTCCTGCATTATTTTGGCGAAGAATATCTCGAAGAGAATTGTGGATGTTGTGATAATTGCATTAATCCCAAGAAAAAAGTGGAAGCTAAAGAAGATTTGCTTGCCGTCATCGAAACGGTGACTGCTCTAAAAGAAAAATTCAAGGCTGATTATATAATATCCGTTATGCGTGGCATAGCCACACCAGATGTCAAGAACTTCGGACATGAAGACTTAGAGGTCTTTGGCTGTGCCGAGAGCACAGATGAGAAGTTCCTGAGCGCAGTGATTCGCCAGGCTATCATCAGCGGATATCTTGAGAAAGACATCGAGAATTACGGCTTGGTGCGCGTCACTGCAGCGGGGAAGAAATTCCTTAAGCATCCGGAGTCTTTCAAAATCGTGGAGGACAATGAGTTCTCTGATGATGAGGAAGAAGCTCCCGCCAGTGGCGGGGCTGCCGGGGCTGTGGATCCGGAGCTCTATAATATCCTCAAGGATTTGCGCAACAAGATTGCCAAGAAGCTGGGAGTGCCTCCCTATGTCATATTCGAGGAGGCATCTCTGGATGCTATGGCATCCACCTACCCCACTACGCTAAAGGAGCTCCAGAACATACCTAAGGTTGGTGAAGGCAAAGCCAAGCGCTATGGCCAGGAGTTTGTGGAGCTGATTAAAAAGCATGTGGAAGAGAATGATATTGAGAGGCCTGAGGACTTCCGCATGCTGAGCTTGGCCAGCAAGAGCAAGCAAAAGAAGAACATCATACAGGCCATTGACCGCCGCGTGCCTCTTGATGAGCTTGCTGAAGCCTATGGCCTTGAGTTCTCCGAGCTCCTCGATGAGATTGAAAGCGTGATGTACTCTGGCACTAAAATCAATATCTCATATTACATCGATGAGGTCATTGACCCCGATGTGCAAGATGAGATTTTCGACTATTTTAAGAATACCACCAAAGACGATATTCAGGCAGCTCTCGATGACCTCGGCGGTGATTACACTGAGGAAGAAATCCGCCTGATGCACATAAAATTTCTGTCCGATTTAGGATATTGACAAAAATGGAAGCATCTACCCCACTGATTAGCCTTTACACAAACCTTGTTGGCTCAGCCCCCGCAGAGGTGATTGAGCTCCCCTCATCAGGAAGCAACCGCCGGTACTTTCGCCTAAAAGGCGAGCGCGATTTGATTGGAGTGCTCGGCACATGCTTGGAGGAGAACGAAGCCTTTCTTTATTTCGATGAGCATTTCCGCTCTCGCGGCATCCCTGTGCCTCAAGTGCTGGCAGTTAGCCAGGACCGCATGGCTTACCTCCAAGAAGACTTGGGCGACACCCTGCTTTTCAACGCTATAGAAAAAGGGCGCCTCACCAGTTCTTTCTCTGCCGAGGAGAAAGCGCTGCTGGTAAAGACTATTCGCAAGCTTCCCGAAATTCAGTTCTCAGGGGCTGTGGGCCTCAATTTCGATAAGTGTTATCCTCCGGAGCAGTTCGACCTGCGCACCATCATGTGGGATCTCAATTATTTCAAGTATTGCTTTCTCAAGGCCACCGGGCTCGAATTCTCAGAGAGCAGACTTGAGGACGATTTCCAGAAGCTCGCCGAGGTGCTTATGCGCAGCAAATCCAGCACCTTTATGTACCGTGATTTCCAGAGCCGCAATGTCATGATCAAGGATGGCGAGCCCTGGTTCATAGATTTTCAGGGAGGCCGCAAGGGGCCATTCTTCTACGATGTGGCCTCTTTCTTGTGGCAAGCCAAGGCTAACTTCCCTAACAGCTTACGCCAAGAGCTCATAGGAGAATACATAAAGGCTCTGGCCAAGTACAAGCCTGTGGATGAAGAATATTTCTATGAACAGCTGCGCCATTTCGTGCTCTTCCGCATGATGCAGGTGCTTGGAGCATACGGATATCGCGGCTATTTCGAGAAGAAACCGCATTTCTTGCAGAGCGTGCCTTATGCGCTGGCTAATCTTCGCGATTTGTTGCGAAAGCCGTTTCCTGACTATCCGTATCTTAACGAATTGTTGCTGCGTCTGGTGGATATGAAGCAGTTCCAGGATGCGCTGCAGAAGCGCATGCTTACTGTAAAGGTGATGAGCTTCGCATATAAAAAAGGCATACCTAATGATACTACCGGAAATGGAGGAGGATATGTGTTCGACTGCCGAGGGGTAAACAATCCGGGCAAATACGATCGCTTCAAGCCATTCAATGGCCTCGATGCCCCAGTAATCAAATTCTTGGAGGACGATGGCGAAATCATTGCTTTCCTTGATCACTGCTATGCATTGGTGGATTCGACAGTGCAGCGTTATGTGGAGCGTGGGTTCCAAAATCTGATGGTTTGTTTCGGTTGCACAGGAGGCCAGCATCGCTCAGTATATTGCGCTCAGCACATGGCAGAGCATCTGCATCAAAAATTTCCCATTAAAGTGGATCTCGTGCATCGCGAACAAGATATAGAACAGCAGTTCCGGCCATAGCGATGAGAGCTTTAGTTTTCGCGGCGGGAGTGGGCAGCCGACTCAAGCCCTGGACAGATGAGCACCCCAAGGCTCTGGCTCCTGTGGGCGGAGTGCCTATGCTGGAACGAGTAATTCTCAAGCTCAAGGCGCTTGGCATCGCGGAGATAGTGGTGAATGTTCACCATTTCGCCCAGCAAATTATAGATTTCATAGCCTCTAAAGAGAGTTTTGGCATCACTGTCCATATTAGTGATGAGAGGGAGATGCTGCTTGACACTGGCGGCGGCATGCTTAAGGCCCGCCGTTGGCTTGAAAGTGGCGATTTTTTAGTGCATAATGCTGATATCATCACGGATGTGAATCTTGAGGCCATGATTGCGCAGCACTCTTTGCATCACCCTATTGCCACCCTATTGGTGTCAGAGCGCCAGACAAGCCGCTACTTCCTCTTTGATGATGCTATGGCCCTGCGCGGATGGGAAAACACCAAGACTGATGAAATCATCGTATCCTCCCCCGATAACTGCGACCTATCTGCCACTAACCTCACCCCCCTTGCTTTCGGAGGCATCCACCTCTGCTCTCCTGACATTTTCCCACTGCTGCAAGCATACTCCCAAGAACAAGGAAAGGTTTTTTCAATCACGCCTTTCTACATCTCTTCCTGCGGCAGCTATCCTATTGAGGGTTATGTCCAATCCACCCCCTACTCCTGGCTTGATATTGGCAAGCCTGCCACCTTGGAAGCTGCCAATTCCTTACTGAAATAATCATATCATTATCACCATGAAAAAGATATTTTATGCCTTGATGTGTTGCTTCTTAGCCATAGGCGCTTATGCCCAAGAAGCGACTGTGAAGGCTACCCGGGCCGACTATCAGCGAGCTGCTGAAATTACTAAGAAATATAGTATCGATCGTGTGCCAGGCAGCGGAGTGGACCCGCATTGGCTGGGCGACAGTCAGCGATTTTGGTACAGTGTGCGCACGGCTCAGGGTCGCGATTATGTCCTGGTAGATGCTGGCAAGAGAAGCCGCAAACCACTCTTTGACAAGAATTCACTGGCTAAGGCGCTGAGCGCAAAGCTCGGCACTAAGGTTGCGGCAGATTCTTTGGCACTCAATCGCGTTGAGGTTAACGATTTGGCTGATACCTTAAGCTTTGTTTATGCCGACCAGCAATGGCAATACGCAATAAAAAAAGGCGCACTCAACCAATTAGGCGCAATAAAGCCTTGGCACCCGCAACCGCAGCCTCATTGGATGGAAGAGGACGACGAGCGAGCCACAGGCGATTTCAATCGCATAGCCACCTGGGATGGCTTTGACCCTGCGGTGGATTACTCTACCCTCGATGAACGCGTACTCTCTCCTGATGGAAACTTCGAAGCCTTTGTGCAGAATAGCAACGTATATGTGCGTGAGCTTGCCACCGGTACAGAAAAGCAACTTAGCCTCGATGGCACCCTTGGCAATTATTACTCTAAATATCTCCAGTGGTCGCCGGACAGCCGCAAAGTGGCAGCTACAAAGATCCGACCCGTAGAGAAGCGGTATGTATATTATGTAGAGTCTGCGCCAGCCACGCAGCGTCAGCCAATCCTGCATAAGCAGGAGTATGCCAAGCCCGGGGATGAACTTCCGCTGAGAGTGCCCGCCATATTCGATGTGGTCACCGGCACAGCTGCAATTCCTGATACTGAGCTTTTTTCAAGCCAATATTATGTGACACCTCCTCGATGGGATCAAAATTCCGCATCTGTGACTTTCGAGTACAACGAACGCGGCCACAAAACCTACAGATTGCTCCAACTCGACACCTTGGGCCAGGTCACTCCTCTCATTGAGGAGACTCACCCAAAATATGTCAACTATCCCCGCATCTTCCGCCAACATCTCTCCGATGGAAAGCGCATACTCTGGACAAGCGAACGAGACAATTACAACCATCTATACATTTATACCCGAGGAGAGACGCAACCCAAGCAGATTACCAGCGGGCCCTGGTATGTGCGCGACATTGTAGATGTGGATGAAGCCGCTGGCACAATTATATTTACCGCCAATGGCGTGGATCCCGATATTGATCCTTATCTAATCAAATATTATATTATCAACCTCGATGGCAACGACATGCGATGCCTTACTCCTGAGGAAGCCACTCATCAAGCTCTGTTCTCCGCTGACAAGAAATATCTGGTTGACATCTATTCCTCAGTAAGCCAAGCCCCTGTGGCAGCTCTTCGCGATGCCAAGACGGGAGAGCTGCTGATGCCACTTGAGACCGCCGATATCACGGCTCTTGAGGCAGATGGCTGGAAAGCCCCGGAGGTGTTCGCTGCTCCAGGCCGCGATGGTCGCACTCTGATGTGGGGCCTTATTCAGCGCCCCTCCAATTTCGATCCAGCTAAGAGTTATCCAATTATTGAATATATTTACCAAGGCCCTGGCGACCAATATGTGCCTAAATCTTTCATAGCCAGCAACAGGTATATGACAGCTCTTTCAGAGCTTGGCTTCATCGTGGTGATGGTGGATGGCATGGGCACATCGTACCGCTCCAGAGAGTTTGAGAACATTTGTTATAAAAATCTCAAAGATGCCGGCCTGCCCGACCATATAGCTTGGATCAAGGCTGCCGCCGAAAAATATCCCTACATGGATATTGACCGGGTAGGCATTTATGGATGTTCGGCAGGCGGCCAAGAGTCCACGGCTGCCGTGCTCTTCCACCCAGAGTTCTACAAATGCGCCTACTCCGCATGCGGTTGCCATGATAATCGAATGGACAAAATCTGGTGGAACGAACTGTGGATGAGCTACCCCGTGGATCAGTCCTACTCGGAATGCAGCAATGTGGATAATGCCCATTTGCTAACTCGCCCGCTGATGCTTGTGGTGGGAGAGCTCGATGACAATGTGGATCCGGCCAGCACTATGCAAGTGGCAGCAGCCCTGATAAAGGCCCATAAGGATTTCGAGCTGGTAGTGATTCCCGGCGCTCATCACACTGTAGGAGAGGAATATGGCGAACATAAGCGTTACGACTTTTTCGTGCGTCACCTCCAAGGCGCAGAACCTCCGGCTTGGGAATAAGGCAATGTTGCTTAATTGCCGCAATTTTAAAATTTTATATTTAGCCGAAGTTTTCCAAAACAAAATGTTAGGATATTGATTATCAATATCCTAACATTTTTTATTCGGTTAAAAGTTTTCCAAAAAGAAATGCGAGCAAAATTTAAAAGCGGAAATTGTTGATAACTTTTTCCGCTTTTTTCTTGTTTTGTATTGCAATATTATATAACTTTGCAATCGTGTTCGCCCACCAAAGTTGGCGATTTCTGATAATTCGAGCAATTTCACCCTATTAATAAATTTAATATTCATGATACAAGTAGTAGTCAAGCGTGATGGCCGAGTTGTAGGTTACAACGAGGAAAAAATCAAGGCAGCGATTCGCAAAGCAATGCTGCAAACCGAGGCTGGAGAAGACGAGGCCCTAATCCAAAAAATAGCAGACCGCATTGGCATTACCGGCAAGGAAAAAATGTCGGTAGAGGAGATTCAGGACCGCGTGGAGATCGAGCTCATGAAGAGTGCTCGCAAAGAAGTGGCTAAGCGATACATCGCATACCGCGACCAGCGCAGCATCGCTCGCCGCGCCAAGACTCGCGATATGTTCCTCGAAATAATTGAGGCTAAGAGCAACGACATCACTCGCGAGAATGCCAATATGAACACCGACTCGCCCGCAGGAATGATGATGAAATTTGCCAGCGAGACCACCAAGCCATTCGTTGATGACTATCTTCTCTCTCCCGAAGCCCGCGCTGCTGTGCTCGGAGGCTATCTTCACATACACGACAAAGACTACTACCCCACCAAGAGCCTTACCTGTGTGCAGCACCCCCTCGATAAGATACTTCGCGAAGGCTTCACCGCCGGCCATGGCGAGTCGCGCCCGGCAAAGCGCATCGAGACTGCCAGCATAATTGGTTGCATCTCTATGGAGACAGCCCAGAACGAGATGCACGGCGGCCAGGCTATCCCCGCATTCGACTTCTATCTGGCTCCGTACGTGCGCTCGTCTTATAAGGAGGAGGTGAAAACCATTGGCAAATTCGTAGGCAAGGATTTGAGCCATCTCGCCGATGCTGTTTTTGCTGACTATGAGACTAAGCCCCTGGATGGGCTTGAGGGCGATGCTCGCTACCAGCAGCATGCGATCAATCGCACTGTGGAGCGCGTGCATCAATCAATGGAGGCTTTCATACACAACATGAACACCATCCACAGCCGCGGTGGCAATCAGGTGGTATTCTCGAGCATCAACTATGGCACCGACACCAGCGCCGAGGGCCGCTGCATCATTCGTGAGCTCCTCAACTCCACCTATGAGGGCGTAGGCAATGGAGCCACAGCTATATTCCCCATCCAGATTTGGAAGAAAAAGAAAGGCGTAAGCTATCTGCCCACTGACCGCAACTATGATCTCTACAAGCTTGCTTGCAAGGTCACGGCTCGCCGCTTCTTCCCCAACTTCGTCAACCTTGATGCCAGCTACAACCAACACGAGCTCTGGCGCATTGACGATCCCGAGCGCTACAAGTACGAGGTGGCAACCATGGGCTGCCGCACCCGCGTGTTCGAGAATCGCTTCGGTCCCAAGACCTCTATTGGCCGCGGCAATCTGAGCTTCACCACAATCAACATCGTGCGCTTGGCTATCGAGTGCATGGAAATCAAAAACCAAGAGGATCGCATCAGCGTATTCTTTGAAAAGCTCGACAATATGCTTGAGGTAGCAGCTCGCCAGCTCTGCCACCGCTTCGAGTTCCAGAGGACGGCTCTGGCCAAGCAGTTCCCTCTGCTTATGTCAAAGCTTTGGATAGGGTCTGAGAAGCTCAAGCCAACCGACACCATCGAGAGCGTGATAAATCAGGGCACCCTTGGCATCGGCTTCATCGGCTTGGCCGAGTGCCTGATAGCCCTGGTAGGCAAGCACCATGGCGAAAGCGAGGAGGCTCAGAAGTTGGGTATCAAGATTGTCACTTTCATGCGCGATAAAGTCAATGGCTTCAGCGAGCGCTATCAGCACAATTTCTCTGTACTCGCTACTCCGGCAGAGGGCCTTTCTGGAAAGTTCACTGCTAAAGACCGAAAGACATTCGGCATCCTGCCCGGCATCACAGATAAGATTTACTATACCAATAGCAATCATGTGCCTGTGTACTACCACTGCTCGCCAAAGCACAAGGCTGAGGTAGAGGCTCCGTACCATGCGCTCACCGGAGGCGGCCACATCTTCTATGTGGAGATTGATGGCGATGCCACCCACAACCCAGAGGCCATCATGAACATTGTGGATTTGATGGATAAGAACAATATAGGATACTGCTCAGTCAATCATAATCGCAACCGTTGCATGGATTGCGGCTATGAAGATGCCCAGGACAATCTCGACACCTGCCCGAAGTGCGGCAGCCATGCCATAGACAAGCTCCAGCGCATTACCGGGTATCTGGTGGGCACCACAGATCGCTGGAACAATGCCAAGCTGGCCGAGCTCAACGACCGTGTAGTACACAAATAAATGGCCATACAATTTCGTGTTATAGATATCGTCGACGGCACCATCGTCGACGGCCCCGGCCTGCGAACGTCAATTTACTTCGCAGGCTGTCGGCATTGTTGCCCCGGCTGTCACAATCCGCAGTCGTGGGCATTCGATGCCGGCCATGACATGAGCCTTGAGCAGTTGGTGGCGCATGTCCGTGAGAATGAAATGAATGTGACTCTCAGCGGTGGCGACCCACTGTATCAGATGCCCCAGATGCTTGATTTATGCAAAGCGCTGAAGGCTATTGACAAGACCATTTGGTGCTACACAGGCTTTACTTATGAGCAAGTGGCCGCGGATCCGTCATTGTCCCCCATTCTTGATGCAATCGATGTGCTGGTAGAAGGCCCATTCATAGAGGCGCTGCGCGATATTGGCTTGCGCTTCCGTGGCAGCTCCAACCAGCGCATCATCGACTGCGCCCTCTCGCGTGCTGCCGGCTCCCCTATCCTTTGGACAGAAAATTTCTAACGACAAGCTCCCCTATGAAGCAAATACATGATATGGTAGTGAGCGAGTGCGATGCGCTCAATGATGCTTACGGCCTTTTGAAACTAATACCCTTGGGTGCTCCGCTTCCGGAGATACTTCCAGGCCAATTCGTGCAAATCCGGGTGCCTAATTCGCCCAACACATTTTTGCGCCGCCCCATCTCGGTCAATTTCGTAGATTATGACCGGAAAGAGCTTTGGCTGCTGGTGCGCAATGCCGGCGATGGCACTCGCCACTTAATCGAGTCGCAGCCTGGCGACGTCTATAGCGTAATCTACCCTCTTGGCAACAGCTTCTCCCTACCCCAAAATCCTAAGGGCCATACCCTGCTTGTGGGAGGCGGCGTGGGCGTGGCTCCCCTGCTCTATTTTGGCAAGTCTCTGGCCGAGAAAGGCTATGATTTCGCCTTTGCCTTGGGCGCTCGCTCGGCAGCTGATTTGCTGATGCTGGATGAGTTTGAAAAATACGCTCCCGTGCATATCTCTACCGAAGACGGCAGCCTGGGAGAAAAGGGCTTTATCACTCAGCACAGCGTGTTTGCTGGCGCGGTGGATCATATCTCCTGCTGTGGCCCCACTCCGATGATGCGTGCCGTTGCAAAAATAGCGCAACAGAAAGAGGCCTGCTGTGAAGTTTCGCTCGAAAATCATATGGCATGCGGCATCGGGGCCTGCCTCTGCTGTGTGGAGGACACCAAGGAGGGCAATCTCTGCGTGTGCACTGAGGGCCCTGTGTTCAATATTAACCGACTGAAATGGTAAGCGACATGAGCAATCTACGAGTAAACATAGGCGGCTTGGAGCTGCAAAATCCTGTAATGACAGCCTCCGGAACATTTGGATACGGCGATGAGTTTGCGGATTTCATGGATGTGGATTCATTAGGCGCAATTATCGTCAAGGGCACCACTCTTCACCCTCGCCAAGGCAATCCCAGCCCGCGCATGGCTGAGACCCCATCGGGAATGCTTAATGCCGTAGGGCTTCAGAACAAAGGCGTTGACTATTTCATAGAGCATATCTATCCCAAGATTTCGCAAGAGTTCACACGCACAGAGATCATTGTCAATGTGGCAGGCAGCACTGTGGACGATTATCGCGCCGTATGTGAAAAGTTGGCCCCTCTGGATCGCATTCGCGCCATTGAGATCAACATCTCATGTCCCAATGTCAAGCAAGGAGGCATGGCTTTTGGCACCACTTGCGCTGGGGCAGAGGAAGTCACCAAGGCTGTTCGCGCTGCCTGGCCTAAAACCCTGATTATGAAGCTTTCCCCCAATGTCACATCGATTGTTGACATAGCCAAGGCAGTAGAGGCTCAGGGTGCTGATTCCGTGTCGCTTATCAATACGCTTATGGGGATGGCAGTAGATGTGGAGCGTAAGCGCGCAGTGCTGAGCACTGTCACTGGCGGCTTGTCTGGCCCGGCCGTGCGCCCGGTGGCTGTGCGCATGGTATGGCAGGTGGCCAAATCTGTAAATATTCCGGTAATAGGTCTTGGCGGGATTTGCAGCACTCGTGATGCTTTGGAATTCATCATGGCGGGTGCCACTGCAATACAGATAGGCACTGCCAATTTCTTGGATCCTCGCACCGCAGAACAAATAGCCTTGGGTCTCGCTGATTATTGCCAGACCCAAGGCCTAAAAGATATCTCTGAAATCAGAGGAATAATTTGAAATCAGAGGAATTATTTAGAGCAGCTGGTATGAGCGCTTGATGAAGGCTGCCAATTGCTCGCCTTTCAGCAGGCCGTTGCCCAGCAGAGCCAGGTCGATAAGCTGCTTGATTTCAGGCTGCTTATTGCTGTATGCTTCGATAATCTTCTCCTCTTTGTGGCGAAGATCCTCTACCTCTTTCTCTAAGTCCTTGACTTGCTGATCCTGCTCTGCATCCAGCTTGCCGTCCTTGGCCGCGCTGCGAATATCGCTTGCCTGCTTGTTCTTGGCATCGATATCCGAGGCCAGCGGCTCTACATCTTTGCCAATAGCCTCTGCCACTTTGCTGCGCAGCTTTACGATCAGTGGGTTCTCGGTATTGACCACAAGGTTGTAGCTGTCGGGCAGCTCGCCATAGAAGCTCATGCCGGGCTGCATCTGGGCCATGTCCTTCATTCGCCTCATGTACTCGTTCTGGGTAATCACGATTGGAGCTGCCGTCTCAGCCATGGCTTGGAACTCTACTAAGAAGTTGGTCTTTTCAACCTTCGGCAGTTGGCTGCGGAAAGCAGTAGTGAGCATATTGCGATCGAGCGGCGTCAGGTTGGGTGTCTTGGCGTCCGCTTTGCGAATCAGGTTCTCCACCACGTCGCTGTCCACGCGCACAAGGCGAGTCTTTTCAAGCTTCTGCTCAAGCAGACCGATGAAGTGGTTGTCGAGCTGTCCATCCATCAGCAGCACATTGTAGCCATGGTCGTTAGCGGCGTTGATGTATGTGTATTGCTCCACAGGGTTAGTGCTATAGAGATAGATGATGTTGCCGTCCTTGTCAGTCTGTTCTGGCTCTACCAAGGCCTTGTACTCTTCGAGAGTGAAATACTTGCCCTGAGTGTCCTTGAGGAGCACGAACTTCATGGCGGCGTCGCAGAACTTCTCATCAGTCAACATGCCGTATTCGATGAAGATCTTGATGTCGTCCCACTTCGACTCGTAGTCGGTGCGGTCAGTCTTGAAAATTTCTTCCAGGCGATCGCTTACCTTCTTTGTGATGTAGGTGGAAATCTTCTTCACAGCGGTGTCGCTCTGCAGATAAGAGCGCGACACATTCAGCGGAATATCAGGTGAATCAATCACGCCTTGGAGCAGCATCATGAACTCCGGCACCACCCCTTCTACCGAGTCAGTGACATACACTTGGTTGCAGTATAGCTGGATGCGGTTCTTTGTGAGCTCGAAGTTGTTGTGAATCTTCGGGAAGAAAAGAATGCCGGTCAGGGTGAAAGGATAGTCCACATTCAAGTGTATCCAGAACATAGGATCGTCCTGGCCTGGATACAGCTCGTGGTAGAAATTCAGATAATCCTCGCGAGTAAGGTCGGCGGGCTTCTTCATCCACTGCGGCTCCGTGCTGTTGATCACATTGTCGCGGTCGGTGTCCACCATTTTGCCATCTTTCCACTCCTGCTCTTTGCCCGAGATTACGGGTATAGGCAGGAAGCGGCAGTACTTTTTAAGCAAGCCGTCGATTGTGCTTTGCTCCAAGAACTGCTTGTCATCATCATCTATGTAAAGAATGATGTCGGTGCCTCGTTCTTTGCGGTCGCCATCGCTCATGGTGTACTCAGGGCTACCGTCGCATACCCATTTTACCGGCTTAGCATCCTCTTGGTATGAAAGAGAGTTGATCTCCACCTTTTTCGCTACCATAAATGCCGAGTAGAAGCCCAGACCGAAGTGGCCTATGATGCTGTTGGCTGTATCCTTGTACTTTGCCAAGAACTCCTCGGCTCCAGAGAATGCGATCTGGTTGATGTATTTGTCGATATCGGCCGCAGTCATGCCTATGCCATGATCGCTGACAGTCAGGGTGCCGGCCTCTTTGTCTATGGTCACGCGCACATCCAGAGTGCCGAGCTCGTCTTTGTAGTCGCCGAATGTCGATAGAGTTTTGATCTTCTGAGTGGCATCCACGGCGTTGGATACCAATTCACGCAGAAATATTTCGTGATCGCTGTAGAGAAATTTTTTGATAACCGGGAAGATATTCTCCGTGGTTACACCTATTTTACCTTGTTGCATATTGTATTGGTTTTCAGTTTTCAGTTTTCTCCCCGCACTCGCTGCGCTCATACGGGGTTACGCACACCTCGTGCCCTTTGGGCACTCCGAGGATGCATGGGGTTAGTGGTTAGTGGTTTTCAGTTTTCAGTTTTCAGTTTTCAGTTTTAAGTTTATGCCTCAAGCCTAAAGCCTCATGCCTCAAGCCTAAAGCCTCATGCCTAAAGCCTCATGCCTCATGCCTAAAGCCTAAAGCCTAAAGCCTAAAGCCTCATGCCTAAAGCCTCATGCCTAAAGCCTAAAGCCTAAAGCCTCACATATATAAACAACAATTACAAAAATTGTGCCAACTGACAGGCTGTCAGTTTTCACTAAAAATTGCAAAAACCATGCGTTAAGTATTTTTTACAGAAAATGTTGCCGAAATATTACTCTTTATTGGAGAAAATTGTGTAATTTTGCACCATATTTTGGATTTATGAAACATACACTCCGACAAATCCTGCCCCTGCTGCTCCTGCCCCTGTTGCTCGCCTCTTGCGGCGAGTATCAGAAGGTACAGAAAAGCTCGGACTACAACTATAAGTTCGAATACGCCAAGCGCGCTTTCGAAGCCAAAAAATATGTGCAAGCCTCTACTCTCCTCCAAGATTGCATCACTGTATTCAAGGGTTCGGAGAAAGCCGAAGATGCTCTTTACCTGCTGGCGATGAGCGAATTTGAGAACAAGGACTATGTCAGCAGCGGAGCTTACTTCAAGAACTACTATGTGCGCTACCCCAAGGGCAAGCACACAGAGCTGGCACGCTATTACTGCGGCTATGGTTACTATCTCGACTCTCCCGAGCCTCAGCTCGACCAGACTGAGACCCTCAAGGCCATCGAAGAGCTCCAAGCCTTTATGGACTATTTCCCGCGCAGCGAGCGCGTGCCACTGGCACAGCAAGCAATCTTTGAGCTACAGGACAAGCTTACTCTCAAGCAGTTGCAGAACGCTCAGCTCTACTACAATCTTGGCACCTATATGGGCAATAACTACGAGAGCGCCATCATTGTGGCTCAGAACGCCATTAAGGATTACCCTTACTCCAAGTACAAGGAAGAATTGGAGCTGCTAATTCTGAAATCTCGCTTCCAGGAAGCCAACCTTAGCATTGATGAGCGTAAGGTAGATCGCTTCCGCGAAGTAATTGACGAATATTACAGCTTTGTCAACAACTATCCCGACAGCCGCAACCGAGATGAGGCCGAAAACATCCTCAAAATCGCTCAAAAGTACGTTAAAGATTAATCGTATAGTGTAACTGAATCAAGCCTCCTCCAATCGGAGTGGGTCCGCTTGCGGGCCCATAACTGAACTTAGCAAAGCGATCTCACCGAGGCTTGTCCGAGGTAAAACTGAACTCTGAAAACTGAAAACTGAAAACTGAAAACCATAAAGTCAATGGACTACAAGAAGACTAACGCTCCGCTCAACACCGTGACACGCGACATGATTGAGCTTTCTGAAGACACCGGCAATGTGTATGAGACTGTGTGCATCATAGCTAAGCGCGCCAACCAAATCTCAAGCGAGATGAAGCATGACTTAGAGAAGAAACTCCAGGAATTTGCCACTCTGAATGACAACATGGAGGAAGTCTCAGAGAATCGTGAGCAAATCGAAATCTCTCGTTACTACGAGAAGCTTCCCAAGCCAACCCTCATTGCTGCGCAAGAGTACACTGAGCACAAAATCCATTTCCGCAATCCTGCTAAGGACAAGCCCAACCTCGACTAACCGTTGACCACTCACGGCTTACCACTAACCTAAAAATGCTTGACAAAAAATGGAAGGTACTTGAAAGCAAGTACCTTTTTAAGCAACCTTGGCTAACAGCCAGAATCGACAAGGTGGAGCTCCCGGATGGGCGCGTCAACCCCATGTACTATGTGCTCGAATATCCTTCGTGGGTCAACATAGTGGCTCTCACCACCGATGGCAAGCTCATCATGGAGCGCCAGTATCGCCACGGCCTGGGCGAGATTCGCTTTGAAATCCCCGCCGGCGTGGTAGAGAAAGGCGAAGACCCCATGGATGCCGCCAAGCGGGAGCTCTTGGAAGAGACCGGATACACCGGTGGCGATTGGAGCCTGCTGATGGTAGCATCGCCCAACGCGAGCGCCAACACAAACCTCAACTACACTTATTTCGCCAAGGGCGTCCACCCCACTGGCACTCAGCACCTCGACCCCTACGAAGAGCTCGAAGTGCACCTTATGACACCCGATCAGGTGCTCGACCTGCTGCAGCAAGGCGAGATGCGCCAAGCCACCATGATTGCTCCCCTCTACAAAGCATTCTATAACCACCTAATCTGACTTGCAGGGCCTTAGCTCCTACAGCAATTCCAGATTGAAATCATAGCGGCGGCGCACTGCAATCGGTTCTCCAAAATACCCCCTCTCGCAAATCTCCAAATAACCCCTACCCTGCAATCACCACCCCTCGCCCACCCAGCCGGAGGAGGTCCGCTTGCGGGCCTCAAAGCTAATCCTCGCCCACCCATCTGGAGTCGGATGAGGTTCTTTCTACGAAAGCGGCCCTGCGGTTCGATAAGATCGTCCAGCCCGAGAGGGCTTCAGCACCAACTTTAGCGTTATCGTCGGCTACGCCGGGGCGAGCAAGCTCACCCAACTCCAAACAGGGGTGATGAGGGTTGGTGTTTTCGGCCTCACGGCCGGGGCGAGCTTATCGAAGCGAAGTGGCTCGTGTTTTGAGGCCCGCAGGGCTTCAACACCAACCCTCGCCCACCAATCTGGAGTCGGATGAGCTTGCTCGTCCAGCCCGTAGGGCTTCGGCACCAACTTTGGCGTTATCGTCGGCTACGCCGGGGCGAGCAAGCTCACCCAACTCCAAACAGGGGTGATGAGGGTTGGCGCCATGGCTGTTGGAGTCGGATGAGGCTCTTTCTACGAAAGCGGCCCTCCGGTTCGATAAGCTCGTCCAGCCCGTAGGGCTTCAACATCAACCCTCGCCCACCCCAGTCGGAGGAGGTCCGCTTGCGGGCCTCAGCCCGTAGGGCTTCAATTTGTTTAATCACATTATGGCATTGGGAGTAAAGGAGTCAACTTTCAAGCAACCAACGCCATGCTGGGATGACGCGAATAGTCAAAGGACCTTCTTGTATTTCTTCGTCGTTATCCAATGTGATAATCAAAGCATTGCTTAAATCGATGTGATTCGATAACGATGCTAACGCTTTTACTTCGCGGTGTCGTGTCTCTGGATCATTAATAGATGTGCACACTTGGATGGCCAGAGACTGTGCCGGAACATAGAAGTCTACCTCGATGTTTTTGTTGTAATAAAAGACATCCGCTCCGTAGCGAGCACGCAAGTGTATGGCCACTATATTCTCCAATAATGATGCTTTCGGGCTCAAAAGGAATAAAGACAGAATCCCATTGTCAATAAAATAGTATTTCTTATTACTCTCTTTCTCTGTGAGATTGTCATTAAAGTTGCTAAGTGAAAATGTCAGCCATGACTCTTGAAGGTATCCTACATAGTCAATAACAGTGTCAGTACTAATCTTTTTCCCGGCTGAGGTGACAATATTTGTCAATCTGCGGAACGATGATGGCTGCATCAAACTTTCTGCCAGTTTTTTGACCAATATCTTCAATGCGTATTCATTTCGTATGCCATAGCGCGTGACAATGTCGCCGAAAAAGATCTTGTTGTAAAGCGAACTCAGCCATCCCCTTTTATCCTGAACATTGATTACCTCAGGAAAGCCTCCGTAAGTTAGATAATGGGTAAACTCTCGCAATATCTGTGTACGCTGCTTATATATAAAAGCAGGGTCATCTGTGGATAGACCTTTGACCTTTAAATACTCTTGCAAGTCAAATGGATAAACCTCCAGCATCAGAAAGCGGCCTCCCAAGGTGGTAGCTATTTCGCGGCTCAACATTTTGGCATTGCTCCCAGTCACATATATCCTGTATTGTTGATCAGCCAGCCTCCTGACAAATTTCTCCCAATGATCAATATTTTGTATTTCATCAAGGAAGAATATGGGCTTATAGGGGTACATTTCTTCATAAGTACTCTTGATCAAATCCAAATCCGAGAGACATAGGCCGGTCAGGCGATCATCCTCAAAGTTGAAATAGAGTATCTCTTCTACCCTATGTCCCTGCTTTAGAAGTTTTTGTGCTTGCTGGTACATCAAGAACGACTTACCGGCTCTGCGCACCCCCACCATCACATAGTTTTGGCTATTCTCTATGGGGTAGTGGCGAGGTATCAGCACAATATCTCGCACCAATTGTTGATACTCGCTTATTATGATTTTTATTTGATCCTTATCCATGATGGCACAATAATGATTTCGAGCACAAAAATGATTTCGAGCACAAAGTTAATCATTTTGTCGGATATATCCGACAAAATCGATGTTTATTTGTCGGGTATGCTCGACAAAATCGGTATATTTTGTCGAATATATTAGGTATAAGCCATCAGAAATAGACACGAAGTGTCTAGAATTTTTAGATTCCATTTCTCATGCCGAATTTGCTGAAAATGCCGAAATATCGGGTTGGTATCGAAGCCGCGAGCGGCCTTATTGATTCGGCATATTCCGCATATTCCGCATGAGATAAAATGCTTTATAGGGATTGATTTCTCATGCTGAATATGCTTAAGGTGCAGAAAGATCAGGTAGGTTTTGAGGCCCGCAAGCGGACCTCCTCCAACTGGGTGGGCGAGGGTTGATGGTGAAGCCCTTGCGGCCTTATTGATTCCGCATATTCCGCATATTCCGCATGAGAAAAAACATTTTGAGGTTTGGTGCATTTTCAGCCCAAAACATTTTGAGGTTTGGTGCATTTTCAGCCCAAAACATTTTGAGGTTTCGGGCATTTTCAGTTTAGTTTAACTAACGAAGTGCAATAAAATCGACATCGCTTCCATACTGGTCAGCCCAGCTTTCAACCCGGTCAATTGTCATTTGAAAACTACCATTGGCTCTGTAATACTTGATAATCTCAAACACCTTATCTACCAACTCCCTCGAGGCCATTACCCTTTTAATGTTGCTTTCCGAAATGATGGATTTTTTTAGAACCGGTTTTGTGTGAGGTGAACCCAAAAAGTTAGACAGGTTATCCACAGGCGCCCCCTCCGGGGGCTGAGGGGGGGATGGGTTGTCTCTTTACCCCCCACGGCATAAAGCCGTGGGTGACACTCAGACGTGCCTTCCAGGCACTTACCTCATGGCTGTATTTTAACCCCCACGGCATAAAGCCGAGGGTTACACTCAGGCGTGCACTCCGTGCACTACTTAAGAAACTTGATTATTTGGTTTCTTCCAAAAGCCCTTTGATTGCGTCTATAAAAAGTTCCGTGTATTGGTAGTAAGCGCTTGCCTGTTCCTTTGTAAAAGATTGGAAAACATCGTAATCGCCAGTATTCCTTGCATTTAACAACTGGCCGTAGTGATGCGACAATTCAAGGCTCAGTCTGCCCGTCTTAACGAAATGGAGCCCTATCATGGCTCTTACTCCATTGTGTTCTTTTGCTTTAATCCCATTGGCAGTCAACAGGGCGACTGCGGCATGAAAGCATGCGTAGTACATACGGCTTACCGCGCCGTTGTAAACATTCGACCGGTCAAGCAACAATTTTGCTTCTCCCAGGCACTCGGCTGACCGCTGCATGCGGTATGTTATCAAATCACGGATGTCACCCTCGGTCGGTTTCATAGGCGCTTCCCTTCATTCATCACATTGCAATAAAATTCAGTGACAAATGGCCGGTTTTCCCATTCTTCACGGGAATAAATCAGCGGATTCACTTCTATATTTTCTTGCCAAAGCAGGTCATAAAGAGGGCCTGAAATCTCTAACTCATCATTATAGCTGAGCTTTTCAGGGGTTAGAATCAACAAGTCAAAATCCGAATCTGCGCGAGCGTCGCCGCGAGCCTCGGAACCGTAGAGAATCACCTCGGCTTTGGGGGCAACGCGCTTAAGCACCTTTCGGATAATATTCAACTTTTCAGGCCTCTTCATTTTTCTTGGTTTGATTGTGCAAATTAAGCAAATCTTTTCCTATAAAACAAATAACTTTGAAAGAAAAGTTTTAGCGTAGATTCAATTTCTAAATGCAACTTTTCTGTAGCATCTCGTAGAACACTT
>CAZRYC010000028.1:0-36139 GCA_964604175.1 uncultured Bacteroides sp. | reverse complement strand
GCGTCTGCCTTACAAGCAGAGGGTCGGGGGTTCGAATCCCTCAGCGCCCACTACGGAATTCCAAATTCTCCTTGCCAAAGGCTTCCCAGTGGAGGAATTTTCCTCCTTATTTCTGGGGCGCTTAGCTCAGCTGGTTCAGAGCGTCTGCCTTACAAGCAGAGGGTCGGGGGTTCGAATCCCTCAGCGCCCACCATACGAAGCGAGGCTGCGGACTACCGCAGCCTCGCTTCGTATTTTCATATCCCTTTACTTTTCTATGGGTATGTAAAGCAAGCTCTTTTCCGCAAACCGGGACTCGGGGATGAATTCTTCCACCGGGAACTCTATCACCGGATATCGAACACCGGCAATTTCCTCTGACAAATCACCGCCCTTGAGGCATACCACTCCATTGGAATAACGATTGCCAGGCTGCTTGCGCGACACATTTTTCACCACAAGCGGCACAAGCGCATCCAGAGACATTACTGCCCTGCTCACCACATAATCATAGCGATTATGGCATTCGCCTATATCGCCATGCTGGTAGGTGATGTTGCTCAAGCCTATAGCAGTAGATATTTCTTGAGCCACCCGGATTTTCTTGCCAATGCGATCTATCAGGTGGAATTGACATTCGGGATAATAAATAGCAAGAGGCACGCCCGGAAAGCCGCCGCCAGTACCCAAATCCAAGAAAGAAGTACCTGGCTTTAAAGGCCCCAAGAATTTAGCTATTACCAGAGAATGGAGCACATGGTTCTCATAGAGGTTGTCTATGTCCTTGCGGGAGATAACATTGATTTTAGCGTTCCAATCGGCGTACAAAGGCCCAAGAGCATCGATCTGCTCCCGTTGGCGCGGGCTTAGCTCGGGAAAGTATTTATATATTATATTTGAATCCATCTAAAACTGAAAACTGAAAACTGAAAACCGAAAACCGAAAACCGAAAACCGAAAACTGAAAACTGAAAACTGAAAACCACTCACTCCAACCCCGGATACATATAATCCCACCAGGAGGAGTCATCCTTAAGGTACTTGGCAAACCAAGCAAAAATTGTATCCTGCCAGAGCTGGCGCTTTTCCACATCCTTGATATGGTGGTCTTGCTTTTCGATCTCCACCAGCGCTGTGGGGCAGCCCAGCAGATTTAAGGCGGCAAACATCTGAATGCTCTCGCCTGGGGGCACATTGGTGTCGCCATCGCCATGGAGAAGCAAAAGCGGAGTATGCATCTTATCGGCTCGGAAAAGCGGGCTCTGCTTCACATACAGGTCTGGATGGCTCCACGGATAGCTCTCGGCCATTGACACTTCGCTGTAGCTGTATCCCCAGTAGCCTTCGCCCCAGTAGCTGGTGTGGTCGCTGATGCCCGCATGCGAGATAGCGCAAGCGAACTTGTCAGTAATAGACTGAAGATACATTGTCATAAAGCCGCCATAGCTGGCCCCGATGCACCCGACCTTGCTTCCATCCACAAAGGGATGCTCTTCCAAGAACCTGTCAAGGCCATCGATGATGTCCTCAGCCGGGCCTTGGCCTGCTGTGTTGACATGGCGGCTGGCCCATTCCTGCCCAAAACCAGTAGCCCCGCTGGGCTGAAGCACCAACACCACATATCCCAACTCAGTGTAAACATGCTTGGGATAGCGGCTCTCGAATAGGCGCTGGCTGGGACTGCAGCCTCCATAGTAGTTAACAATGAGAGGATACGTTTTGTTGGGATCAAAATTGTCTGGCAGATAATAGCAACCATACACGGTGTCGCCTTTGCGGTTGGTGAACTGCCACTCCTGGAACTTGCCAAGACGCACATCCTTGAGCCTTTCGGCAGACGGATGGTCCAAATCCATAGTCTTGCCACTTTTCAAGTTTGTGACATAAAGCCCATCCGGATTGCTGTCGCTCTGACCCCACCACGCAATAGATGAGGCTCCAGGTGTCAGGGCAAAGCCCTTTACAATATTCTCCGACATTGGGATGAGCTTATAGGCCCCAGTCTTAGGATCTATCTGGTAAACAGTGTATATGTCACGCTCCTCCACACGGGCGTACACCTTGCCATCCTGCTTGCTCCAAGCCGCATCCTCTATGCTGGGATCAAGATCGCGAGTAATGGGTAGCACGCTCTTATCGGAAAGGCTGACTATGAAGAGCTCATTCTCAGTCATGCTTGGTATCTTATCCTCGGGCAAAGTGCAACCTATGCGGCCAAAAGCCTCCGGTGTCCCTTTGACCAACACCTGCGACCCATCCGGTGAGAACCAGCCCTGACTGATAAAGCCATCGTCTTTGACGATAGTGTCAGCTGACAAAGTATTCACATCCACTACAATAAGAGAGAAAACCTGAGTAGGCCGCTTTTCATAACGGCTGCGATTGGTGAGCAGCAGAAGCTTGCTGCCATCTGAGCTTATATCCTGAAGATTCAGATTATTCTTGCCTGCGCCTAAGGGCTGGGCCACATTCTTGCCGTCAAGCTTCATAATGGCGGGGTAATGGCGGTCGCGCCAGCCAGGAATGCGGTCTTCGGGCTCCAGCACTTGATAAGCTTTAGGATTTTCTTTGCGCCCCTCACGCACCATATCAATTACGATAAAGTCTTCAGTAGGGGAAAAAGTGATATCGCCCTCAGGCAAATTAATAGCAAGCACTTGCTCGCTGCCATCGGCAGGGTTTACCGCAACCAACTGGCGCCCCACCCCATAGCCCTTGCGGGTGAAATAATACTTATCACTCTTGGGCATCCAGGAGGCAGACTCGCTCAGCCGCTGATCCGGAGCTCCGGTGCGGACATCAAACAGCTTCTGGTAAGCAGCTACCTTGCCATCAGCATCGGTTTCGGCATAAGAGGCAAGCAGCCAAGCGCCAGAGGGGGATAGCTGAGCCCCGGTAATTTGTGTGCCGAACATCACATCCTCAAGCGTGTACATGCGAGTGCCATCGGTAACTTGCTTTACGGCACCTTCTTTACTGCTCTTGACAGTAATGGAGGGAGCGGTGTCAGCGGCATATTTTACCACTACCCTATGGGTGCCTGGCCGCAGAGCCACTTCCTTCTCATATTTCTTGCCATCAAGAAAGCACTCAAAGGCCTCAACACCATCCACCTGTATTTCGGCTTTGGTAAAGTCGCGATTTTCTATATCGAAAGCTACTATCTGCAGTCCGGAAACGGATGGAATCTGGCTTAGAGTGGTCTTCACGTACTGGTCACGGCTGGGATTAACCGGCATCTCTATCAGGTTTTTGGCCTCCGGGGCCTTGTAGGAAACATCGAGCCATACGGGCTGAGGCACTGGGCCAAAATAGTCCACTTCTGTGATTTTTAGTTCATCGGCACTGGCCAGAATCGCGCTCGCTGCCATAATCAAAGCAATTTGTTTCATGGAGTAGGTTTTCAATTTATAAGCAAATTTACAACTTTTCTCCTAATTTATTGTTAATTTTGCATAGGATTTTTAGAAGCCCACTTGACTATGCTGAAAATAGGACGATACAACCAACTTCCTGTCAACCGTTTGGTTGACTTCGGAGCTTACTTAGACTCTACGGATCCTAATGTAGGCGAGATATTGATGCCCGGCAAATACATCGAGGGAGAATTGACTCCGGGAGAAGACAAGGTAGATGTATTCGTGTACCCTGACTCTGAAGACCGATTAGTGGCCACCACCGAGATGCCTTTTGCCCAAGTGGGCGATTTCGCTTATCTCCAAGTGGCAGAGGTAAACAAAGTGGGAGCATTTCTGGATTGGGGCATAGCTTCCAAGCAGTTGCTGGTGCCATTCCGCGAACAGAAAGCAAAGATGCAAGCCGGTTGCATCTATTTGGTGTATGTTTACTTAGACAACACTACCCAGAGGATTGTGGCCTCATCTAAGATTGAGAAATTCCTGGGCAATGTGCTGCCGCGCTACAAGCATGGCGATGAAGTGCAAGCTCTGGTAATCGAGCGCACTCCCATAGGCTACCGCTGCATCGTGGACAATCTTCATTGGGGCATGATCTATCAGAATGAGCTATACCAGCCATTAGAACTGGAGAATACAATCAAGGCCTATGTGAAAAATGTGCGCGAAGACGGCAAAATAGACCTTACGCTAAAAGATCGGGCCAAAGCCCGCACCTCGGACCTTGCCTCAGAAATCATGCAGCAGCTAAAAGAGGCTGGAGGCACTTTGCCACTGAGCGACCACTCAGATCCCGAAGAGATTAGTCGGCATTTCAATTGTTCCAAGAAAGATTTCAAGCGCGCCATAGGCCAACTGTACAAAAACCGGCGCATTACAATCGGGGAGGCCGAGATTTCACTAATCAAGCACAGATAAGACCCCGATAAGTCACTTTTTTGATGATTTATAGTGCAAATGTGGAAAATTTTTCGCAAATTTGCACTATATTTTGTTGTACCCTATTCTTTAGGGTACTCTAACTATGTAAATATGGAATTTTCAGCTAGCCAAATAGCACAACTGGTAGGCGGAAAAGTTGAGGGAGACCCCAATGCCGTCGTAAGTACTTTTGCAAAGATTGAGGAGGGGCATCCCGGTGCCATCTCTTTTCTGGCCAACCCTAAATATGCTCACTTTATTTACGATACCCAATCTTCGATTGTCCTGGTAAATGAGGACTTTGAGGCTGAGCATCCCATCAAGGCTACTCTGATTAGGGTGAAAGACGCTTATGCCACCGTGGCGCATCTGCTGCAAATGGTCACAGCTATGACACAACAGCACCCCACTGGAATTGAGCAACCATGCTTCATTGCCCCCGCAGTGGAAATCCCCGATGATGCCTATGTGGGAGCTTTCGCATATATCGGAGCCGGGGCCAAAATCGCCAAAGGAGCAAAAATATACCCGCAGGCTTATGTGGGCCCGAATGTGGAAATCGGTGAGAACTCTGTAATCTACCCTGGCGTAAAAATATATCATGGCTGCAAGATTGGCAAGCGATGCATAATTCATGGCGGAGCTGTGATAGGAGCCGACGGCTTCGGCTTCGCGCCTCAGGAGGACGGCTCTTACAGCAAGATACCTCAGACCGGCATCGTGGAGATAGAAGACGATGTGGAAATCGGAGCGAATACGGCTATAGACCGAGCCATGATGGGGGCCACTCGCATACGCCACGGCGTGAAGCTCGACAATCTCATCCAGATTGCACACAATGTGGAAGTGGGCGCAGATACAGTGATGGCCTCCCAAGTAGGCGTGGCCGGTAGCGCCAAGATTGGCAGCCGATGCATGATGGGAGGCCAAGTAGGCATCGCCGGCCATATTACTGTAGGCGATGGCACACAAGTAGGAGCCCAAGCCGGCATACCCAATAGCGTCAAGCCTGGATCTGCCATTATCGGCAGCCCGGCAATTCCTGGACGCGACTTCGCTCTGCAGTGCGCGCGCCTCAAGCGTCTGGGTGACCTATTCGACCGTGTGCGCGAGCTCGAAAAGAAAGTAAACCAATAAGATCCTTGAAATTCACTTTTGGATCTACCCCAATACCATTATGAAGCAACAGACTCTCAACCAATCATTCACCGTAAAAGGAAAGGGCCTACATACCGGCCTTAACATCGAGGCTGAATTTTGTCCGGCTCCTATCGATCACGGTTATAAATTCCAACGCATAGACCTGCCAGACCAACCCATAATCAACGCCTTGGCAGAGAATGTAATCGAAAGCAACCGAGGCACTGTGGTGGGCAACGGCTCGGCTCAGGTAAGCACTATCGAGCACGCAATGGCTGCTCTGTACGCTTTAGGCATCGACAATGTGCTCATCAAAGTGAACGCTCCGGAAATTCCAATCCTCGATGGCAGCGCCCTGCCCTATGTGGAGGCTATCGAAAAAGCTGGCATTGCAGAGCAAGATGCCGACAAAGACTACTATGTGGTGAAGCACAAGGTGGAACTCACCGACGAGGAAACAGGCTCTAAGATAATGGTGCTGCCTGATGACGAATTTTCAGTAGAGGTAAAAGTGAGCTACGACTCTCCTGTGCTGCAGAATCAGTTCGCCAGCTTGGAGCACATGGCCGATTTCGCCAAAGAGATCGCTCCATCGCGCACTTTCGTGTTCCTGCGCGAGATCGAGCCGTTGCTGAAAGCCAATATGATAAAGGGCGGTGACTTGGAAAATGCTATCGTTATACACGATGCGCCAATCGACAAGGCCCAGCTTGACCGCTTGGCTGACCTGATCGGGGTACCTCATCGCGAGGTGGACCACTATGGATACATCAATGATTTCGAGCTGCATGCCACCAACGAACCGGCCCGCCACAAACTCCTCGACATCGTAGGCGACATGGCCCTTATAGGACGCCCTCTGAAGGGAAAAATCATAGCCACTCGCCCGGGCCATACCATCAACACACGCTTTGCCAAGATGATACGCCGAGAAATCGTGCGCCAGAATGTGCAAGCCCCGGTGTACAATCCTAATGCTACGCCGGTAATGGACAATGTACGCATCCGCGAGTTCCTGCCCCACCGCTATCCATTCCTGCTGGTAGATAAGATTATCGAAATAGGCAAGAACTATATCGTGGGCGTAACGAATGTGACCACCAACGAGCCTTTCTTCCTGGGCCATTTCCCACAGGAGCCCGTAATGCCGGGAGTGCTGCAAATCGAAGCAATGGCTCAGACTGGAGGACTCTTGGTGCTCAGCACCGTGGACGAGCCGGAGAAATACTCCACATATTTCATGAAGATTGACAATGTCAAGTTCCGCCAAAAGGTGGTTCCTGGCGATACCCTTATATTCCATGTTTCATTCATGACCGAGCTGCGCCGAGGCTGCGCTGTGATGAAAGGCTTGGCCTTTGTGGGAGAGAAAGTCGTGACTGAATGTGAATTCATGGCCCAAATCGTAAAAAACAAGTAAGATGAACCAACCTTTAGCAAACGTGCATCCCGGAGCCAAAATCCACCCCAGTGTCGTGATCGAGCCGTTCGTGACCATCGGCGACAATGTGGAGATTGACGAAGGCACACATATCTATGGAGGCGCCACTATAATGTGGGGCAGCCGCATTGGCAAGAACTGCCGCATCTTCCCCGGAGCCGTGGTGGGAGCCGAGCCTCAGGATTTGAAATTCAAGGGCGAAGAGACACTGGCAATCGTTGGCGACAACACCACCCTGCGCGAGTGCTCTACGGTGCACCGCGGCACAGCCTCCAAAGGCAAGACCGTGGTGGGCAACAACTGCCTGATCATGGCATACTCACATGTAGCCCACGATTGCGTGGTAGGCAACAATGTGGTAATGAGCAACGCCACTCAGATAGCCGGAGAGGTGGAAATAGACGATTTCGCCATTGTAGGCGGTGGCACCCTGATACACCAGTTCTGCCATATCGGCCGCAATGTCATGATTCAGGGCGGAGCCTTGATCAACAAGGATATTCCGCCCTATGTGATGGCAGCCCACGAGCCCATTGCCTTTGCCGGCATAAATGTGATAGGATTGCGCCGCAAAGGATTTGACAACGACACCATCGAGGCCATACAGGATGTATACCGCATGCTGTACCTCTCCGGCCTCAACTTCACCGATGCGGTAAAGCGCATTGAGAAAGAGTTGCCAGCCTCGCCCGAGCGCGACACTATCATCAACTTTGTGAAAGAAAGCAAGCGCGGAATAATCCGCGGCTACAACAGATAAACTCTGGGGATCTGCCGGTCCGTCGCTCGGCTACGTATGAGAGCCGAGAGGAAAGTCCGGGCAACATAGAGCAGCGCACCTCTCGAAAGGAGAGCGGTCGGCAACGGTCGAGTAGCGTGACAGAAAACAACCGCCAGCTCCCATGCTGGCAAGGGTGAAAAGGCGGGGTAAGAGCCCACCGGGCGCCACAGCGATATGGCGTGCCGCACGCCTGGCGCGTTGCAAGGTCATGTAAACCTGCGCTTATGGGCTGCTCGCTCATTGCAGGAGGGTAGACCGCATAGATAAATGACGGACGGCAAGGGTCGTTTCCCCCACCGGATAATGCCCCTACCACAGAACCTGGCTTACACGCAGATCCCCTTTTTTATTAATATAGGTAGCCTTAGATGCATAGGATGCCTAAAATAACAAACAATGGAAGCAGAATGGTGGACATCTCCCTTAGAGGATGAAGAAGGCAACCGCATAATGGTCACTGGAAGGGCCGATGTAAAGAAATATCGCGACAATCCTCGCTTCAATATCCGCATTACTGTCACTATTCCTTATGTGGCTGATGCCGAAGGCATGCCCAGCAATCCAAAGGCCTCTGCTCCACAATCAGAAGACAAACCAACTCTGGCCTATGCCACAATGCTCGAAGAAATCTTGGAGAATTTCCAAGCTGAGCTGAAGAAGGATCCTGTAGCAGTGCTTACCGGCATTTACACAGGGGCCGGAAAGAGGGAAATGGTTTTCTATGCCCAATCTACCAATATTTTCAACAAAAAGCTCAATTCTGCTCTCGCACCTCTACCCTTGCTTACATTGGATATTACGGCGGAGAACGATCCCGATTGGGCAGAATATGATGAGATGCGTGAACTCAGTGAGATAAATTAGCGTTATTCTTTAGTGCAATAGAAAATTCAAGTCACAATAGCATGAAAAACGTAGTAACCCGCACCATTTCAGGCATAGCTTATGTGGCCCTGATTGTGGCAGCAATTATGCTTGGGCCATGGTATTTTACCGGTCTGTGCGCGCTCTTAGCCCTCCTTGCCGTTTTGGAGATTTCAGCATTGCTAAATAAGCCAATGATTGGCTCGCTCGCCTTGGTGGATGTGCTGGCTGCCGTGGCATTGGCAGTCCTTCCCCTTTACATGCAGATACAGCAAGGGGTGCTGGTGCTTTATTGCTGCGCTTGCTTCATACCGGCATGCTTCATTATCCGCGCAGTGACGGCTCTGTACGATCTCAGGCCTACAGCCTTTTCGAGCGCCATGCTATCGATGGGCTCAGTGGTGTACATAGGCTTGCCTCTGTGCTGCCTCAACATGCTCTATGCCATGGCCGGCTGGGAGATAGTGATTGCTATGTTCGCTATGATTTGGATCAACGACACCGGAGCTTTCTGCTTCGGATGCACCTTGGGAAAGCATAAGATGTCGCCAAGGCTTTCGCCCAAAAAGAGCTGGGAAGGCTTGGTGGGCGGCTTGCTTTGCGCCGCTGCATCGGGAGTGGGCGCATACTATGTGTTCCCTGACGTCAATCTCTCTATAGTTGCTTGGATTTTCTTAGGCCTGCTGGTGGGTGTATTTGCCACTTGGGGTGATCTTTTCGAAAGCCTGATGAAGCGCAGCTTAGGAGTAAAAGATGCCGGCCACTTAATACCTGGCCATGGAGGTATCCTGGACCGCATAGACTCGCTGCTGATGGTGGCTCCATTCACTCTGCTATTCTACCTGTTTGCGGTCACTCTCTGAAAATTGAAAAAAATTTCTTTTGAAAATTTTGTTTTCTGAAGATAAACATTTATCTTTGCTTTAACATTTGCCAATAACAAAAATTACAATATTTTTACAGATATCATGGAACAAAACGACCTTGTGAAAGAAGTGACACGGCGCGCCCAGGAATGGCTCTCCGACAGTTACGATCCCGAGACTCGCGCCGAGGTAAAGCGCATGCTCGAAGCCGAAGACAAAACAGAACTGATCGATGCATTCTATCGCGATCTGGAATTTGGCACTGGCGGTCTGCGTGGCGTAATGGGCGCTGGCACAAATCGCATGAACATCTACACTGTGGGCGCTGCTACACAGGGCTTGGCAAATTATCTGAAGGAAGCATTCAAGGAGCTTCCTGAAATCTCGGTAGTCGTAGGCCATGATGTGCGCAACAATAGCCGCCGCTATGCCGAAATCGTAGCTGACATCTTCTCTGCTAATGGCATCAAGGCTTATCTCTTCGATAGCTTCCGCCCCACCCCAGAGCTTAGCTACGCTATCCGCAAGCTCGGATGCCAAAGCGGCGTGAACATCACCGCAAGCCACAATCCAAAAGAGTACAATGGCTACAAGGCATACTGGGCTGATGGCGCTCAGATCATCGCTCCTCATGATACAAATATCATCGACCATGTAAATCGCATCAAGAGCGTATCGGAAGTGAAGTTCAAGGGCGATCCAAGCAAGATAGTAATCATAGGCGAGGATATCGACAAGCAATATCTGGCTGACATCAAGACCCTGAGCCTTGATCCGGAGGTGATTAAGAAATATCACGATCTGAAGATTGTGTACACCCCTATCCACGGCACCGGCGTGAAGCTGATTCCTGAATCGCTGCGCAACTTTGGCTTCACCAACATCATCCATGTGCCCGAGCAGGATATTCCCGATGGCAACTTCCCCACTGTAGAGTCACCCAACCCGGAGGTGCCCTCTGCAATGGCTATGGCTATCGAGAAAGCCAAGAAAGAGAATGCCGATGTAATATTCGCCAGCGACCCGGATGCTGACCGCATCGGCTGCGTGGTGCGCTTGGAGAACGGCGATTATCAGCTGCTCAACGGCAACCAGATAGTAATGATTCTGCTCAACTACATCATGGTGCGCAACCGCGAGATGGGTCGCCTGCTTGGCAACGAATTTATCGTGAAAACCATCGTGACAACTGAGACAATCAAGGCTATCGCTCAGAATAACAATATTCGCATGTACGACTGCTACACCGGCTTCAAATGGATAGCAGCAGTAATCCGAGACCTCGAAGGCAAGATGCGCTATATCGGAGGCGGCGAAGAAAGCTACGGTTTCTTGGCTGAGGACTTCGTGCGCGACAAGGATGCCGTATCAGCAGTATCGCTTATGGCTGAAACCGCAGCTTGGGCCAAGGATCGCGGTCTCGACTTCCTGCACATGCTTCAGGATATTTATGTGAAGAATGGCTTCTCGCTGGAGAAAGGCATCTCTGTGGTGCGCAAAGGCAAGAGCGGGGCTGAGGAGATACAGCAGATGATGCGCGATTTCCGCGCCAATCCTCCCAAGCAGCTTGGAGGAAGCTTGGTATGCACTATCAAGGACTATGCCGACCTCAACGAGACTGATGTCCCCACTGGCAAGATTACTAAGATGGACATGCCCGTGACAAGCAATGTGCTGCAGTATTTCACTGCCGATGGCACAAAGGTGAGCATCCGCCCCTCTGGCACAGAGCCTAAGATTAAGTTCTACATCGAGGTGCACGACACTCTCCCCAGCGCCGACCAGTATTTCGCTGCCACCGACCGCGCTGAAGAGAAAGTGAAAGTTATCATGAAAGACCTTGGCATCTAAACGACAACTGAAAACCATTAATAAAAGAGATATGGAATTTCTTACTAATGACAAATTGACCATTGTCGGCGCAGCTGGCATGATCGGATCTAACATGGCGCAGTGCGCATGCATGATGCACCTTACCCCCAACATCTGCCTCTATGATGTATTCTCACCCGAAGGCGTGGCTGAAGAATTGCGTCAGTGCGGCTTCGCACATGTCAACATCACAGCTACCACCGATCCCGCTGTAGCATTCAAGGATGCAAAATATGTAATCTCATCCGGCGGCGCTCCTCGCAAGGAGGGCATGACCCGCGAAGACCTTCTGGCTGGCAACGCTGGCGTGGCTAAGGAGCTTGGCGAGAACATAAAGAAATACTGCCCCGATGTTAAGCATGTGGTAATCATCTTCAACCCCGCTGACATCACTGGCTTGGTAACTCTGCTCTACTCTGGCATCAAGCCCAACCAGCTTACCACTCTTGCTGCTCTTGACAGCACTCGTCTGCAGAGCGCTCTGGCCAAGCACTTCGGAATTGAGCAGTGCAAGGTTTGCAACTGCTGCACCTTTGGCGGCCATGGAGAGCAAATGGCAGTATTCGCTTCTCCCGTTACCATCGATGGCACTCCTCTGGTTGACCTTATCGGCACTGGCAAGAAAGTCAATGGCGTAGAGCTCACAGCTGAGCAATGGGCTGATATGAAGAAAGCCGTAACCCAAGGCGGAGCCGCTATCATCAAGCTTCGTGGCCGCAGCTCATTCCAGAGCCCTTCTTATCTCTCAGTAGAGATGATTGCCGCAGCTATGGGCGGTGCTGAGTTCCAGTGGCCTGTTGGCTGCTATGTAGCCAGCGAGAAATACCACCACATCATGATGGCCATGCCTTCCCGCCTCACCAGCGATGGCGTGTACACCAAGATTGTGACTGGCACCCCCGAAGAAATGGCTGACCTCGAAAAGAGCTATGGCCACCTCTGCGCTCTGCGCGATCAAGTGATCGGCATGGGCGTGCTCCCCGCTATCGAGGACTGGAACAAGATTAACCCCAACCTGTAATCTAATTACAAGCTGCAAGTGACAAATTACAAACTAATAGCTGGGAAGCCATATACTATCCTGCCTATTAGTTTGTAATTTGTCACTTGTGATTTGTCATACCACATGGAAGTAGTTTACGACGACAACCATATTATAATTGTAAATAAAGAACCCGGAGAAATCGTACAGGGCGACAAGACGGGCGACACACCTCTTTGCGAGACCGTGAAAGAGTGGATAAAGGAGAAATATGCCAAGCCCGGAAATGTGTTTCTTGGCGTAGTGCATCGATTGGACCGCCCAGTCGGCGGCCTTGTGGTTTTTGCCAAAACAAGCAAGGCGCTGGTGCGGCTCAATGATATGTTCCGCAATGGCGAAATTCATAAGACTTACTGGGCGCTTACACGAAACTGCCCTCCAAAGCCTGAAGATACCCTTACGCATTATATCACAACGGTAGAGAAAAACAATAAGAGTTATGCCTCACTCACTCCCAAAGAAGGAGCCAAAGAAGCCCGTCTGCAATACCGCGTAATCGGCCATAGCGATCGCTATCACTTGGTGGAAATTAACTTGCTCACTGGCCGAAAGCACCAAATCAGGGTGCAACTGGCCGCTATTGGCTGTCCAGTAAAGGGCGATTTGAAATATGGCGACAAGCGCAGCAACCCGGATGGAAGCATATCTCTGCTGGCGCACCGCATACAATTCACCCATCCAGTATCTGGAAAGCCAATTGACATCACAGCGCCCCTGCCTAATGACCCGCTGTGGCAATCTTTCGAAAATGAATAAAGAAGACCTGAAAATAGTTTTCCTCGGCACTCCGGATTTTGCCGTTCCCAGCCTTGATGCGCTTATGCAAGAGGGCTTCAATATAGTGGGAGTAATCACCATGCCCGACAAGCCAGCCGGGCGCGGCCATCAGCTATTGCACTCGCCCGTAAAGAAATACGCTCTGGCGCATGGCCTAAAGCTTCTTCAGCCTGCCAACCTCAAAGATCCGGACTTTGTAGAGGAACTTCGCAGCCTTGAGGCTGACCTTTTCATTGTAATTGCATTCCGAATGTTGCCTGAGGTGGTATGGCAAATGCCAAGATTGGGCACATTCAATCTCCACGCTTCTCTTTTACCGAAATACAGAGGGGCTGCCCCTATCAACTGGGCAATTATGAATGGCGACACCCGCACAGGGGTGACCACCTTCTTCCTGAAGCATGAAATCGACACTGGCGACATCTTGCGACAAGAAGCCATCGAGATTGGGCCTGATGAGAATCTGGAAAGTGTACATGATCGCCTGATGACGCTCGGGGCCGAGCTTACGCTGGATACTGTACGCCATATCATAGCTGGAGACCTAAAGCCGCAACCTCAAGATGAGTTGCTCCAAGGAGCCGCACCCACACCCGCTCCAAAAATCTTTAAAGACACATGCCGCATCGACTGGTCACGGCCAGCAGCTGACATTCATAATCATGTGCGCGGTCTCTCGCCCTACCCTGCTGCTTGGAGCGAAATCAATGGCTCAACGGCCAAAATCTTGCGCACAGCTCGCCTCCAAGAGACTCGACCGGGAAACCTTAATCCGGGGCAATGCGTTATAAAAAATGGCAGGCTGTTGGTAGCCACTGGAGACAATATGATAGAGATTCTGGAGCTCCAGCCCCAGGGCAAGCGCCCCATGGCAGCCTCTGCCTTCCTTAATGGTTTAAGAAATGACCCCACCTTTAGCTGAGCGGCTGCGTCCGAAATCGCTCGACGAATACATAGGACAAGAGCACCTGGTAGGTGCTGGCGGTATTATCCGGCGCATGATTGAGTCGGGTACAGTATCGTCATTTATTCTATGGGGCCCTCCAGGTGTGGGAAAAACTACAATAGCCAGAATTATTGCCAATAGCACAAAAAGCAAATTCTTTACATTATCAGCCGTATCAAGCGGAGTAAAGGATGTACGCGAGGTGCTGGAGCAATGCCAACGCGAGGCTTCAAGCATGTTCAATGCCGGGCGCCCCATCCTTTTCATAGATGAAATCCATCGCTTCAGCAAGAGTCAACAGGACAGCCTGCTGGGAGCCGTGGAGAGCGGCACTGTAACCTTGATTGGAGCCACTACCGAAAACCCCTCTTTCGAAGTAATCAGACCTCTTCTATCACGAGCTCAGGTATATACTCTGAAACCTTTGGAGGCTCCTCAACTCCAGACTCTTCTTGACCGTGCTATCACTACAGATACCATCCTACGCACGCGCAATATCCAAGTTGAAAGCACAGATGCTCTATTCCGATACTCAGGAGGTGACGCGCGTAAACTGCTCAACATTCTTGAGCTGATCGAGCACTCTACCCCTCATGGAGTGCCAATGATTATCAACGATGAGGTAGTGGTCAACAGCCTCCAAGAAAATCCGCAGGCTTACGACAAGCAGGGAGAAATGCACTACGACATAATCTCCGCCTTTATCAAGAGCGTGCGAGGAAGCGACCCAGATGCTGCCATATACTGGCTTGCCCGAATGATTGCCGGAGGCGAGGATCCGGAATTCATAGCTCGCCGATTAGTAATTTTGGCTGCTGAAGATATAGGATTGGCTAATCCAAATGCTCTGCTGCTGGCAAATGCTTGCTTTGATACCATTCAGAAAATTGGCATGCCAGAGGGGCGCATTCCATTGGCAGAATGCACAATCTATCTTGCAACAAGCCTCAAGAGCAATTCAGCATACATGGCCATTGACTCCGCTTTAGACATGGTGCGACAGACCGGCAATCAACCCGTGCCTCTCCACATACGCAATGCGCCTACCTCCCTAATGAAAGATCTTGGATATGGACAAAACTACAAATATGCCCATGACTATCCTGGAAATTTTGTTAAACAACAATTTCTGCCTGACGCCTTAGTGGGAACCCGATTTTGGAATCCATGCGAGAATCCCTCAGAGGCTACTCTTTCAGCTCGCCAACAACAACGCTGGGGTAATAACCAACCATCATGAAATATTACAAAACTTTGACTTTGGTCTTAACGGCCCTTCTTTGCTGGAGTGCGAGCTGGGCTTGCACTTCAATGCTGGTGAGCGCAGGCAAAAGTGCCACTGGCCACCCTCTAATGTGGAAAAACAGAGATACGGGGGCACCTGACAACTTCTTAGCCCGAGTTGAGGCTGACTCAACCCACGAAATAGGCTTTGTAGCTCTTTTCAATGGGGGCGACTCTCTGCTGCGCGAAGCTTGGATGGGAATGAACGATGCTGGTTTTGCCATTATGAACACCGCCAGCTACAATCTCATGCCGGATACCGCACAATTCAAAGACCAAGAAGGCATAGTTATGGCGGCTGCCTTAAAAAAAAGTCGCACTGCCAAAGATTTTGAAAACCTTTTAGAAACTTGGGGCAAACCCATGGGTGTACAAGCCAATTTTGCCATTATGGATGCCCAAGGAAATCAAGCTTATTATGAATGCGATGATTACAATTATGTGAAATTCGACATGAATGCTGACTCCTTGGGATACTTGGTTCGCACCAACTTCTCTTTGACTGGCAATGACACCGATGGCTTCGGATATGCTCGCTGCCAAGCCACCTATGATTTATTAAAGACTGAGATGGACCAAGGGCGACTGGCTCCTTGGTCTTTCACAGAGAAAGCTTCGCGCTCTTTTTGGCATGGATTAATACAACAGGACTTCTCTACGCCCGACCATGGCAGATGGGTGGTAGATCAAGACTTTATACCACGCAATATCACAACGGCTTCTGTAGTGATTGAGGGAGTGCTCCCTGGAGAAGACCCCAAAGATATGCGAATGTGGATAACTGTCGGTTATCCGCCATGCTCAAGCGTGCAACTGGTCACGCTCGATAACATTCCCGATGGATTGCTGCCCACCGCCGAAGGCTGGCATAGCCCAGATAATCTGGATGTACTGAAACTTAAAGAAAAAGCATTCCCTATCCATAAAGGCAACGGCCAGAAATACATCGACATGGAGTACTTGAGGAGCCTCCAACCATCACTGATACAGAAAAGCCATCTGGAATACGAAAAGGTATATGGAGTACAATGAAATGCAACAGCTGAAACGCGAGATGTTCGCCATGCGCAATGGGATTATAGCCGATACCTTGCGCAAGGCTGGGAGCCATTTCAAAATCATATTTGGCCTGAACTTGCCTCAGTTGACGGAAATAGCCAGTCATTTTCCTAAAAACAAGGAGTTTGCGCAAAAAGTGTGGGACAACGGCTCCACACGCGAAAGCATGCTCATAGCACCCATGCTTATGCCGATTGAGCAATTCTCAAAAGAGGAAGCCCTGGCTTGGATTGACAGCTCGCCTGAGAATGAAGTGACCGATGTGCTATGCTTAAAATTGCTCCGCCGGCAACCTTATGCGGTGGAATTAGCAGTTCAACTGGCCCAAAGCCCTGACGCGCGACGCAAATACGCGGGCCTGCGCCTTATGTGCAACTTAGCCCCGACTCACCCCGCTGAAGCTGAAAAAATGGGACAAAAATATAAGGAGCATCCGCTTGCGCAGATACTCCTTAGTTATTCCGTAGATTAATTTTTATTTGATGCCAAGCTTAGCCTTCACATCACTGGTGACATCAACCACGGTGCTACCCTCATAGAGAGAGAGACCTTTTTGGAAGATGAATGTATATGAGCCTTCCTGCCCGATAGACTTGATAGCATCCTGAAGTTTCTGCTCAACGGGTGCCATCAGCTGCTGCTGCTGGCGCTGCAAGTCCTGAGTAGCAGTGTTGCGGAATTGTTGTATCTTTTGATCCAGCTCTTGGATTTCCTGAATGCGACGCTCCTTAATGCTTTGGGGTGTGGTAGCATCTTGATCCAAGCTTTGGAACTCTGTGTACTTTTTGTTCATTTCCTCCTGAAGCTTGTCAAACTCAGCTTGGAACTTTTCAGAAGCCTCATTCATCTGAGTCTGTACCTGTGCATACTCGGGCATGTTGGTGATTACTTGCTCCACATCCACCACGCCAAATTTCTGGGCGAATAGGCTCAGGGGAAGAGCGAAAACAATCGATAGAAAGATTTTCTTAATCATAATTTTTATTAGTCGTATTGTTAATTTTCAAATTTGCAGTGCAAAGATAGCAAAATTAATTGGAATATCCCAATTTTGCCAATACTTCGTTGCTAACATCTATTCTGGGTGATGCATAAATGATTTCACTCGACGAGGCCCGGTCAAATATTGCTTGATAGCCTCGCTCTTCAGCCACTTTCTTTATGGCATTGTACACATCATCTTGCACAGGCTTCAGCAGGCTCTGGCGCTTTTTGTACATCTCCCCTTCCGGACCGAAATATTTGTATCGAAGCTCGGTTGCTTCTTTTTCTTTGGCCACTATCTCCTGCTCGCGAGCTTTTACCTGATCCTCGGTAAGGAAAACTTTGTCAGCCAGAAAGTTCTGGTACATAGTCTGAGCTTCTGCGCCCACGGCTTCCACTTCTTTCTGCCAACGCTGTGAGAGCTGATTGAGCTGCTCGTTGGCCATTTCGTATGAGGGCACATTCTTCAAGATGTACTCCATATCCACTAAGGCGAATTTCTGTGCATGTGCGCCCAATATACAGGCCACTGCCACCAGTGCTATTGCTAAAACTCTTTTCATTGTCTATAAAAATAAAGGGTATAAAGTATAGACAATTAATTCTCCATTTGGTTTAAAATTCTTCAGGTTACACCAATCTTAGAACTCTTGGCCTAAGATAAAGTGGAAGTGGCTGCCGCCTTTCTCTCCATATACGGTATCAAAGCCATAGGCCCAGTCAATACCCATCATACCTACCATAGGCAAGAAGATGCGCACACCTACGCCCGCGCTGCGCTTCAGCTGGAACGGATTGAACTTGCTTACGCTGGTCCAAGCATTACCACCCTCGCAGAAACCAAGCGCATAGATAGTGGTAGATGTCTGAAGCATCAGCGGGAAGTGGAGCTCGAGACCGAAGCGAGTATAAGCATAGCCATTGCTATAAGGCGTAAGCTGACCATTTTCATAACCGCGCAGAGCTATGGTCTCTGTAGCGTAAGTGTAGCTTCCACTCATGCCATCGCCACCTACATAGAAAGTCTCGAAGGGCGATTTAAGATATTTGTTGTAGCTGCCCAGCAAACCGAAGTCGGCGCGCGTCATCAGCACTGGAGTCCATTTGCTTTCTACATTAGCCAGCGGAGTATATGTGCGGCTCTTGAATCTCAGTTTCCAGTATTCTATCCAACGGTACATCTCCTTTGTGGCAGCCTCATCCTTGGTGCCATAAATAATTCCGCTGTCATAATCGATGCCTGTGCGCTCAGCCAAAGCTTTCCAATCTTTCTTGCCAAAGAGCGAGGCCGGAGGCGTCAATTGCAAGCTAAGAGAGAACTGAGATCCCGATCGGGTGTACAAGGGGTTATCTATAGATGTGCGCGACAGTGTCAATCCCAGCACAATTGCATTGCTGGTACCATTGTTCATATAATATAGGTAATCCCAGTTCTTCAGATAATACCAGTTGTAACCCAGCTCTACCGAGAATGTGAAATAATCATCCGGCCATTTCAGACGCTTGCCATAGCCTACATTCACACCAACCATTTGCAGCAGCTTGTTGGGGTCATAAGCGCTTTCGTAGCTATAGTTGCTGTAGTTGTTGTAGTAGCTGCTATTGTATCCGTAATAGTAACTATTATAATAATTGTAATAGTTGTTGTTGTAATAGCTGCTGTTAATGCCAGTCTGGCGACTATAATAAGCGGAAATAGAGAGAGAATTAGGGCGCTTGCCGCCAAACCAAGGATCCAAGAATGAAATCTGATATGCCTGGTAATAGCGAGCATTCGTTTGAGCCGAAATTGTAAATGTCTGACCCTCGCCTTGCGGAATTATGCCTCTATAAGTGCTGGGATAGAACAGGTTCTTTATGGAGAAATTTGTGAACTTGAGAGCCAACTTTCCGATTACTCCCGTCTGGCCCCATCCCATAGAAAATTCCACTTGGTCATTAGCCTTGGATTCGAGATTAAAGATAATATCCACTGTGCCATTCTCTTGGTCTGGTTCTGGCTTAATATCCATATTCTCAGGATCAAAGTGCCCCATTTGTGCGATTTCACGAGCCGAACGCATTAGATCGCTCTTAGAGAAAAGGTCGCCTGGCTTTACTCGGAGTTCGCGTCGGATCACTTTCTCGTAAAGGCGATCATTACCGTTAATTATCACATTGTTAATGCGCGCTTGCGGACCCTCCATTACATACATTTCCAGCGTAATAGAGTCATTTTCCACTTCTTTCTCAATAGGCACGACATTGAAGAAAAGGTAACCATTGTCCATATACAGGTTAGCCACTGCATCATCATCCTCGTTGAGGCGCTTGTTCATGTGCTTTTGGTTATACACATCGCCTGGGCGCATATCGAGGAAGTTATCCAAAATCTGGTTGGCATAGATGGTGTTGCCCACCCATTGAATATCCTTAATATAGTATTTTTTACCTTCTTCGATGGTAAGATACACATCCACTGTCTTTTCATCGTAAGGCACTACGCTGTCCTTGAGAATGCGAGCGTCACGGTAACCATTCTCATTATACTTTTCTATAATGCGATTAAGGTCATCCTCATAGTCGGTCTCAACAAACTTCTTTTGTTTAAAGAGATTGCGTATGTCGCCCTTCTCATTCGTTTTCTTCATGGCATTGCGCACCTTGCGATCGCTGAAGACCTCGTTACCCTCAACATATATCTTGTGTACTTTCACTTTGTCGTGACGATCCACAGTTATGTCCACAATCATCTCGTTCGGAGCCGATAAATCCTCTCTGAGATTAATCTTCACATCAGCATTGCCGAAACCTTTATCTGAATAATACTTTTTTACAATGCTTTCTGCGCGGTTAACAATATTTTGGGTAATCTGGTTGCCCTTCATCAGTTGCAACTTCTCTTGTATATCGCTCTTCTCTCCCTTTTTCATGCCAATGTAGTTGACCTCTGAAATTCGAGGCTGGGTACGCATGGCAAATTCAAGCCACACCTGATCGCCGTAAACTTTCTCCACCTTGATCTGTGCTTGTGAGAACAAGCCTTGGCGCATCAGGCGCTTTGCGGCATTGGTAATCTCCACCCCTGGAATTTCCAATTTCTCCCCCACCTTAAGGCCAGAATAGCCTATGATTATGAAATCATCATAGTTTGGAGCACCGGTAACCTTAATGCCTGCTATCTCGTAAGTGCGAGGCATAGCAGTAAACAATACATTAGGATTATATATAGTATCTTGGGGAGCGGCTTCAGTGGTCTGCGCCTTAGCCATTGTCATAGAGCTTAGGATAAGCATGATTGCGGCCAACAGGCGCAGTCCTTTGCGCACACCCGGGGCAACATCCCTATTTAAGCTCTCAGTATCTCTTGCCTTTAGCATTGAGTTGGGTTTATTATTATGCGATAAGATTGTCATGTTAAACTTTGCGCTTACTCATTGGAGACTTGTTCGCTTGTGCGACCAAAGCGACGTTCGCGGCCTCGATAAGCATCAATATTTTGCTGAAACTCTTCTACAGAATAATCAGGCCAATAAGTAGGCGAGACAATGATTTCAGAATAAGCAATCTGCCAAAGCAAGAAATTGCTCACTCTCATCTCACCTCCTGTACGGATCAGCAAATCCGGATCGGGATACCGCGCTGTGGTGAGATGCTGCTGTATCACCTCATCAGTAATTTGCTCCGGCTTGATTTTGCCTTCGATGGCTTCTTGGGCAATTTGAGCGCATGCGCGAGTAATTTCCCACCGGCTGCTATAGCTGAAAGCCACGATGACAGTAAGTCCAGTGCCATGAGCTGTAGCCTCCATGCTGCGAGCAAGCCGGGCGCGTGCATCATCTGGCATACGGTCTATGTCACCTATTATTTCGAGCTTGGCATTGTTTTCAATCAATGCCGGAGTCTCCTGCTCCAATGCTATAGAAATAAGATTTAGCAGGGCATCCACCTCATCTTGCGGCCTATTCCAATTTTCGGTTGAAAAAGCGTATAAAGTCAGATATTTCACCCCCATGTCGGAAGCTGCCTGTGTGATGCGATGCACTGTGTGCACTCCCTCTACATGGCCAGCCGTGCGTTCAAGTCCATGGCCCTTTGCCCAACGGCCATTACCATCCATGATAATTGCCACATGGGTTGGCACGGGTTTTAGTTCTATGTCTTTCTTTGTGGTCATTGGGGTCTAATCTTTATAATGACAAGTCTGACATCTTTCACCGAACTCATAGGTAATGCCTACAGTCAGCCTCGACATCCAGTCAGTATTTTTGAAAAAAGATGATTTAATTCCGATAGGGTCATCCAGGGATGGGCCATCTACCTTGTCACTAAATATTTTTGTCATAGTGAACTCGAGAGCCAAATTAAGCCTGGGCTTAAGTTTGTACTTTAAGCCAGCTCCCATTGGCAGTGTCAGAGCCACTGTAGTGTCCTCGCATGAAGCTACCGCCATGCCTACTCCTAATACCAAATAAGGAGACAGGCGACTCAGCCTCTTGTATGTCTCACCTATGCCATATGGCAAAAAATTGAATTCGCCTCGTAATCCTAAGGAATAAACTGTAGAATTAAAGTCGTAGGTGGCATTGCCCGGAAGCACATTCTCCATGTCTGCAGAATTGCCGCTAAGCGTAGTCACTCCAAGCAGCCCTCTGAACGCCCAGCGCACATTTGGCAAATATCTCATGCCCGCTTCAGCAGTAAAGCCAGGATGCTTGTAGAGCCACGAAGTGTTAGCATCGCCCATATAACCGCTCATACCCACGCCGCCACCAAAATCAAATTTGTAGGGCGCTTCCTGAGCCGAGACTCCGGTAGCCCCTAAGCCAAGAAGAATTATTATGAGCGTTATTCTTTGCATCTCTGATTTGCCTAAATATTAATATACGGGATCAAAAGTATATCTGAGAATTACACCGCGCCATACGCTATTCACGCATGTGCCATCGTACTGATAGCCACCCATAACATAGATGGCTGGGCATTCCCACTGGGTAATTGCTTCCGTGACTCGGCTCTGACGTTTGTGAGCCAAGAAATGGCATTGAGGATATAGTTTGCGCACTGCCAACTCGCTCCAACCGCTCTGCGCACGGCTCAAATACATAGTGGTGCTGTGCACAAATGCCGAAGAGCCCATATACACTGGCACTTCATCGCTAAGTTGCATTAAATCTGGAGCTTCTGCCCAAGTCATGCCCCAATCGCGAGAATAATATACCACTCTATTGATACCATATTCGCCCACGCCTCCGATTGCTATCAAGGCCGGATACTGCACAGGCGCCCAAGTGCTGGAGCTTACACTGAACAAATCATAAGGCACGACTGCCATCTCACACACGGGCTTTGGCAATGAAGCTCGGGTGATATTGGCCCAGTTTTCACCATCAAAGCCCCAAGTGCTGGTGAGCATTTTACCCTGAGCATCATAGCCTCCTGTCATTGACAACTGGGGCGCGCTGCCCATTGCAGTAGCATATAACACGGGCACAGAGCACCCCGTCACTGGAAAGTCCTCTGGGAAATCCCATTCCTGGCCATCGGGATAGGAAATAATCCGAAGTTCATCACCTACTCTCTTGCAGCCCATTATCTGGTTTCCATAGGCTCCATAGATGCTGAGCCAATTGCTGTCGATTGCTGTCCAATGTTCACAGTCATCACTGCTATAAATATCGCCATCAGCAGAAAGCATAAAGAGGGCATCATCAGATTGGCGCAGCGTATTAACCTCTGGCTCAAAATCTAAGCTTATTTCTCTGGTCTGCCAGTCTGGATCTGCCGGGTCATTAGTGGTAGCCAAGCAAAAGCCCTCTTCACCCTGAGTTAGGCAGTAATAAGTCCCGTTAAGCTCTGCTGTACGCTGGGCTGTAATGGTCTTGAGCGATGTGGGAATTTCAGCGGCTTGAATTGAATTCCAGGCCAGAGTATCGGGCTTTGTCTGGTGCACATTCACTTTTACTTCATAGGCCTTTGTTACAGCCCCAGATGCTGAAGTCACTGTCATGGTCACAGCCCCAAGCGAAAAGTCTATTGAATCGGTGCTATTGGTAAGGTAGTCCACAATAGAGTCGGATTGGCCCTCGCGGGGATAAGCCAGAGTAAGAGCTGACACGCTCTCAGCAGTGGTAATCGAGCATATCAGGCGGGACACATTAGTGCCATATGGGAGCGAATCTGCATTATAAATCTTGTAATCAGCCAAATCGATAGTGAAATATACATTTTGCAAACTATCAAGCACATCATCGTCATCCTCCAGCGAAAAAGCTGACACCAATACCGACGACGAATATGTGTATTCGTAATCAGTACTGTCAGAAGAGTTGCAGCCTGGCAACATTGCTATGATCCATGCCAGCAACACTGGCAGAATTAGTTTTCTTATCATGAATATAAAATAGTTTCAATCTGCAAAATTAAACTTTACAAACCAAACCAACAAAGAGATTAGACAAAATCTTCAAAATTTATCAATATTTATAGGTTTTTAACGTCAAAAAGAGCATTTTTTGAGTAATATTTCAGGATTTGACCCTCTATGTTAAATATTCTGACAGGATCCAATCCAAAAGTGGGCGGAGCCGGGATGGCGCCTTGTTCTCCAAATGCCACAGGCCCTATCTCCACGCGTATCAAATCCCACATTTTCTCTCGCAAAAACCAAGTCAACACCTTTGAGCCTCCCTCCACTAAAAGCGAGGTTATGCCTTGCTGATATAGTCGCTTCATCAGTGCGCTCATGCTTAAGTCTTCACGAATTATAATGGGATTACGCTCAAGCACTACAAAGTTTCCATGGACTCGGCCTCGGCGATCCAATATTACGGGTCGGGGCGATGGGCCTGGCCACAAGCGACAGTCAAGCCGAGGATTATCTGCCAAGATTGTACCAGAACCTACTAAGAGAGCATCGGCCGTAGAACGCACCTGATGAGTATAAATTCTCGTCAGCGGGCTGGATATTTGCGCTGGCAATTGGCTTGGATCACGCTTAATATCCATAAAGCCATCCTGCGACATTGCCCATTTCAAAATCACAAAGGGGCGATGTTGGGTATGAGCAGTAAAGAAGCGCGTGTTAATCTGCCGACACTCGTCTTCCAACAGCCCTACCTCTACTTCCAGGCCGGCTTCTCGCAATTTCTCTATGCCGGCTCCATTAACCTTGTCAAAAGGATCGCGCACACCTACCACCACTCTCGGAATGCCCATCTTGATAATCAGATCAGCACACGGACCCGTGCGTCCTTGGTGCGAGCAAGGCTCTAAAGTCACATACATGGTGCTGCGCTTTAGGGCTTCTTTGTCAGCCACTGAATTTATAGCGTTGACCTCCGCATGCGCTTCTCCTACCTTGCGATGGTATCCCTCCCCTATGATTTTACCGTCTTCATCCACAATGACAGCTCCCACCATAGGGTTTGGCGATACATTGGGCGCCCCTTTCTGAGCAAGCTCCAAGGCTCGGCACATGTATTTTTTATCAACTTTCATAAGTTTGTGTCCAATTTCAGATTATTGCAGAGTCAATCGCGATAAGTCTCTCAGTCTTGAAGCTGCCGCGGACAAATCTTCACCAGTTACGGCATTGACTCTCCTGGCCATTTCCGACACACTTAAAATATTGTCATAATATTGCGCTCCACGGCCGGTGCTTATTGCCAAACTCTCACGATTGTCACTGGCTACAGCCAATTGTCCTATATATTGTTTTTTGGCAGCCGCAAGTATTCGAGGATTCACTGCCTCTCTGGCAATCTTGTCGATTTGTTCTCGCACGATTTCTTCACACTGTCGTTCGTCTCTGGGATCGCAGCCGTAGTACACGGTAAACAGTCCACAATCAGTGTACAGTCCAGTAGAAGCCTCTACCGAATAGACAAGACCTCTTTTCTCACGAAGCTCAACATTTAGGCGCGAGTTCATGCCTGGACCTCCTAAAATATTCGTCAGCAAGGCCATTGACATTCTGTCGGGAGCATACATTCCTCCTATTATGGCTCCAAGCACTGTATGGCTTTGATGGCTCCCGATGTTTTTGACAGTAGCAAATGGAGGCCTGACAGGCAACTCTATTGGCGGTCTTTTACAATCGCCCTGACCGAGATCTTCAAAATTTTTCTGAGCCAGAGCCAACACTCTTTCTGCTGAAGCGGCCCCGCAGTAAAATAAAGTCAGATTTCCCGCAGTGTACCAGCTTCGGAGATAATTTTGACACTCTTCAGAATTAAAGGTAGACAATGCCCTAATGTCTCCTAAAATATTATGAGAGAGTGGTGTGTCGGCAAAAATAAGTTCTTCAAAATCATCAAAAACGGCTTCTGAAGGCGTGTCAAGATAGCTATTGATTTCATCTGCGACCACCTCTCGCTCTTTATCAAGCTCAGCCTGCGGAAATCTGGAATTTTTTACCAAATCAGCAATCAGCTCCATAGCTCGGGAGAGATTGCCTGCCGGGGCTGCTGTGTACACCACTGTCTCTTCTTTGGTAGTGTAGGCATTCAGCTCTCCTCCCACTCCCTCCATGCGGTTGATAATATGCCAAGAAGAGCGCCTGTGCGTCCCCTTAAAAATGGTATGCTCTACAAAATGCGCCATGCCATGAGCCTGTGGGCCATCATCTCGACTACCTACGCGCACCACCACTCCGCAGTACTCTACGGCACTGCCAGGTTGCCGCCGACAAGCCACTTGCAGCCCGTTGGACAATCGGCTAATGCTAATATTCTGGTTTTCTCTACGCATCATGCCAATCGCCGTTGTCCTTGATCAGCTGTATCAGCAATGGCAAGGCTTCATCGGCCGGAATATTCTTTACTTTACATTCTTTGCCTTTATAAAGGCTTACATTGCCCACTCCGGCTCCTACATAGCCATAGTCTGCATCTGCCATTTCCCCAGGGCCATTCACAATGCATCCCATCACTGCTATCTTCAGCCCCGGCAAATGATTTGTGGCCGCTCTTACCTTAGCTAAGGTGTCAGGAAGATCAAAGAGAGTGCGACCACAGCTCGGGCAAGAAATAAATTCTGTCTTGCTTATGCGCAATCTCACGGCTTGCAGTATGGTTAAGGCCAAGTTGTTAAGAGCGGATTGCTCTATATGCGGAGCATCAATCCAAATGGCATCTCCGAAGCCAGCCATCAACACCGCGCCCAAATCCACGGAGGCCTCAACTGTAATATCCTCCAAGGTTTTCTGTGACCCATATGTTCGCTTTAGCACAATGGGGCGCTTGTCCCCAGCCTCTCGGAGTGCATGAGCTTGCGCCTTGAGCGCATTAGGCGCATTTTTGTTGTCAGTTTCAATAATTGCTGCTCCACCGGGAATTTCTTCTGGACTAAGATCCAAACCTACGACGGCCACCATCTGGCCGCCTCCCAAGATTCCAACCTTGTCTGCTTCTTGTCGCGCGGGGGCTATCTCATCGTAGTTCTTTATCACATCCCCCTCGATGTGCGCACCTTGTGAAAATGTCGATACATACTCCACCAGCTTCTTAGCTACCGGTATTTCAGCCTCAGGCGCTTCGCTCAGAGATACTCTGATAGTGTCTCCCAAGCCTTCGCTCAGGAGGGTGCCAATGCCTACTGCGGACTTTACTCGACCGTCTTCGCCATCGCCAGCCTCTGTCACTCCGAGATGCAGGGGGAAATCCATATTCTCATCAGCCATTGTCTTAGCCAACAACCGCACTGTCTCCACCATTACTCCTACATTGCTGGCCTTGATTGAAATTACCACTTGGTCAAAATCATTCTTTTGGCAGAGGCGCAGGAACTCCATCGCGCTCTCTACCATGCCAGCCGGGGTGTTGCCGTAATGGCTCATGATGCGATCGCTAAGGCTGCCATGATTTACGCCTATGCGCAAGGCCACTTGCTTTTCTTTGCATAGTTCAATCAGAGGCACCAACTTCTCTTCGATGCGTTTGAGCTCTGATGCATATTCTTCGGGAGTGTATTCCAATTGCTTGAATGTGCGCGCCGGATCCACAAAATTCCCGGGATTAATCCTCACTTTCTCCACATGCTTGGCAGCCTCAAAGGCAGCATCGGGTGTAAAATGGATATCAGCCACCAAAGGCACATCATATCCGTCTTGACGCACCTTAGCCTCTATTGCAGCAAGATTGCGAGCATGATTCACTGTCTGAGCTGTCAGGCGCACAATGTCGCCCCCGGCATCAGAGATTCTTTCTATCTGGGCAGCGGAGGCAGCCGTGTCAAGCGTGGGCGTATTGGTCATGGATTGTAGGGCTATTCTATTATCAGCTCCAATCCGCACCTTCCCTATGCGCACCTCATGCGTGCTACGGCGTTTGTAATCAAATCCCATTTTAGCACTTGAATTTGTAATCATCTAAGGCCGCCAAATCTGCATTCGCTTTCACTATCTTGCCTGTGAGAGAAGCGCGGAACTCTTCATATCGCTGGGCTATTTCAGGATTGCTGAGGGATAGTATTCTTACAGCAAGCACTGCGGCATTTTGTCCTGCATTGATGCCTACCGTGGCCACGGGAATAGCTGGAGGCATTTGCACGATTGATAACAAAGCATCTATGCCATCAAGGGTTGAGTTGATAGGCAGACCTATCACTGGCAGAGGTGTCATCGCTGCTATCACTCCTGGCAGAGCAGCAGCCATCCCGGCAGCTGCGATAATCACCTTTATGCCGCGCTCATGCGCATGAGTGGCGAAATCCTCCACTTGTGCCGGTGTGCGATGCGCACTGAGAGCATTCATTTCAAATGGCACTTCCATTTGCTCCAAGAAATCAGCAGCTTTCTTGAGAATTGGGAGGTCTGAGGTGCTCCCCATAATTATGCTTACGATGGGTTTCATATGGTTTTCGGTTTAGATTGTTCAGTTTACGGTTAAAATGTCATAAAAAGATAGGTAGTGACTAAGCCCATTATCCATCCGCTGTACACCTGCGCTGGAGAATGGCGATTGAGGTATAAGCGAGCTGAGCCTACAGCTCCGGTAAGCAAAAACGCCCCGGATATCCACCACATCATCCATACCATTCCTAAATTATTCATTGCGATATAGAGAATCATGCCGCAAAGGCCTCCCATTGTGGTGGCATGCGCGCTTATCTTCCACATTGTGTTAATTACCAATGCCAGCAAGCAAGCAAAGCAAGCCCCGGCGAAAAAGAAGGTCAACCAATGCGGCGCTCTGTTAAAGCCCATATAGAAAGCTGCTCCAAGATAGCAAAGGGAGGTCACTATATAGGGCACTGTGCGCTCTCTGCGATTGCTCACCGCTGAATCACTCACTTTACCAGCCTTAATCAAAAATATTATTGTTGCCATCGGCAGCGCAGCAGTAATCAGACAAATGACCACTGAGGTGAGAAAGCGCACTCTCTCGGGCAAATAAGCCAATGGAGTAATCCACAGAGCCACAGCACAAGCATAAGTGGGCACCAACAGAGGCGAGAACACTCCTGACAAAGCCATCGACACTGTCTCCAACCATTTCTTATTTTCTATTTTACCACTCATCTGTAATTTCGTATCATAATTGTTTGCGCAGACGCCCCACCGGTATGCCCATTTTCTCACGGTACTTAGTGATGGTGCGTCGAGCTATGTTGTATCCTTGTTCTGCCATTGCCGAAGCCAATCCCTCATCGCTAAGCGGATGCTTCTTGTCCTCATTGGCAACTATTTGCTCCAGAGCATGCATCACCTGATGCGCTGATGCATCGGAGTCTTCCTGCGGAGCTTCGTTGAAGAACATCTTCAGAGGATAGCACCCCAGCGGGGTGGCGATATACTTTCCTGCGGCGGCTCGGGAAATCATAGATAAGTCTAAGCCAGTATCCGCTTGTATGTCTTTCAATATCATTGGCTTCAACTGCGAGCGATCCCCCGTCAGGAAAAAAGCCCTTTGTCTTGCCACTATGGCTTCTCCCACTCGAATAAGAGTGAGTCCGCGCTGCCGCAATGCTGAAATAAAAGTCTCTGCCTCATCGCGCTTTAGCTTTATAAAAGCCTGCGCCTCTTTTTCTCCAGCTGTTCGAGGAGCGAAATTCTCATCAAGCATGAAACTCCGCTCCACTTGCAACTGCGGCATCCCACTGGAAAGCGACAAGCTGAACCGCCCATTATCCAGGTCTTCCAGCACTAAATCGGGAGTTATCTGCCCCATTCTTGTCAAGCTATTTCCCTCATATGCGGCGCCCGGCTTAGGATTGAGTGTCAAAATCAAAGCCACGGCTTTTCTTATCTCTTCTTCTTTTTCTATACCGAGCTGAGCTTGCAACCGTTCATAGTGCTTCTTGGAGAATAAGTCAAAGTAATCCCGTACAATCTCCAGAGCTATTCGGTGGGTAAAATTCGATGATTTCATGCGCTCAAGCTGCAGCAGCAGACACTCGCGCAAATCCAAAGCTCCAATTCCTGCGGGATCCAAGCTTTGCACCACCCTTAAAGCGCTGCGCAGCTCTTCCACGCTTGCTTCTATGCCTACAGTTATTGCCAAATCGTCAGCCATAGCCTCCAATCCTCGGCTAAGATATCCATTGGCATCAAGATTGCCGATGATATACTGAGCCAGAATGCGAGTGCGTTCGTCCAATTCATGCTCACCAAGCTGTGTTTCCAGAGCGGTCCACAAATCTGGGCCATCGGCAGCTATCTGCCAACTGGCTGGATCCACACCGGTACCCTGCCCTCCATTGGGCAATGGCACATCGGCTGGATCTTCATCAGGAGCCATATCCAGAGCAGACTCATTTCCGTGAGGCTGCTGCTCAGCATCGACTGCTTGCTCGAAAGCATCAAGCGACTCCAAGGCCGGATTGTCATCGAGCTGAAGTTGTACCTCGGCCTCAACCTCGGGCCCAGTCATCTCCAGCAAACGCACATATTGAAGCTGACGCGGCGACAGGCGCTGCGTCAGCTGCTGTTGTTGCTGTATATTTAGCGACTCCTTCATCGGAAGGTCTCGCTATTTAGAATTCTGCACTCTTAGGATAGCGTGGGAACGGTATCACATCCCGGATATTCTGCATGCCTGTGACAAAGAGCACCAAGCGTTCGAAGCCCAAGCCAAAGCCACTGTGTGGCACTGTGCCATACTTGCGGGTATCGAGATACCACCACATATCTTTCATAGGAATATGTAGCTCATCAATACGCTGTTGCAGCTTGTCAAAATCAGCCTCGCGCTCGCTGCCTCCTATGATTTCTCCTATTTTGGGGAAGAGCACATCCATAGCGCGCACTGTCTTGCCATCCTCATTCTGCTTCATGTAGAAAGCCTTGATCTCCTTGGGATAATCTGTCAGGATTACGGGTTTCTTGAAATGCTCCTCCACTAAGTAGCGTTCGTGCTCGCTCTGCAAGTCAGTGCCCCAGTGCACTGGGAACTCAAATTTCTTGCCGCTGGCCTCCAGTATCTTCACTCCTTCGCCATAGCTCAAGCGTACGAAATCGTTATGAATCACAAACTCCAGGCGCTCCACCAAATCCTTATCATACATCTGCTGCAAGAACTCGATATCATCTTTGCAATGCTCCAGAGCGTATTTAATACAGTATTTGATGAACTCTTCAGCCAGGTCCATATTGTCATTGATGTCGTAGAAAGCCATCTCAGGCTCAATCATCCAGAACTCAGCCAAATGCCTCGGTGTGTTGCTGTTCTCCGCACGGAATGTGGGCCCAAAGGTGTAAATCTCACCCAAAGCTGTGGCGCCAAGCTCCCCTTCGAGCTGGCCAGATACGGTCAAGGCGGTAGGCTTGCCAAAGAAATCTTGGCTATAGTCTATTTTCCCATCTTCTGTGAGAGGCAGGTTATCCAAGGGCAAAGTGGTCACTTGGAACATCGCTCCAGCTCCCTCGCAATCGCTAGCGGTAATTAGCGGAGTATGGAGATAATAAAATCCCTTTTCCTGGAAGAATTTGTGTATGGCAAAAGCAAGCGCCGAGCGTACTCGCAGCACAGCCGAAAAGGTATTGGTACGCGGGCGCAGATGCGCTTTCTCTCTAAGGAACTCCAGCGTATGGCCCTTCTTTTGCAAAGGATAATCTTCGGGCGAAGTGCCGTACACCTCAAATTCATCAGCTTGCACTTCTACGCTTTGGCCCTTGCCCATGCTCTCAACCAGCTTTCCAGTGACATGCAAAGATGCGCCTGTGCCGATTTGCTTCATATCGTCATCGGTGAACTTCGACATATCGAACACCACTTGGAGATTCTTGATCGTTGAGCCATCATTGAGTGCCACAAATTGCACTTGTTTGTTGCCTCGGCGAGTGCGTACCCAGCCTTTAACCTCCACATCCTGACCCACAAGCTCAGGGCTGTCGAAAATATTTTTAATCTTTAAATGTTTCATATCAATATATTAGCCCCCAGGTTACCCCGGGGGCAAATTATATACTACTCAAAACTTCCCATCTTCAGATAGTTGACCTCCTCCTGGGTGAGGTAGCGCCAACGCCCGCGAGGCAAGTTCTTCTTTGTGAGGCCGGCAAAGTAAACTCGATCGAGCTTTGTCACATGGTAGCCCAGACTCTCAAAGATTCTGCGCACTATTCGGTTGCGACCGCTATGGATCTCGATGCCAGCTTGATTGCGATCATTTTCAGTGGCATAGCTTATTGCATCGGCATGTATTTCGCCATCATCAAGCTCTATGCCATCAGCGATGCGCTGCATATCCTCCTCGCTGATATCATGATCGGTCCACACATGGTAGATCTTCTTCTTTGTGTACTTGGGATGTGTGAGTTTAGATGCCAAGTCACCGTCGTTGGTGAGCAGAAGCACCCCAGTGGTATTGCGATCGAGACGACCCACCGGATAGATGCGCTCGTTGCATGCTCCCTTAACCAAATCCATCACCGTAAGGCGTCCGTTAGGATCGTCGCTTGTGGTGACACAGTCTTTCGGCTTGTTGAGCAAAATGTAGCACTTACGCTCAAGAGCTACTACCTTGTCATCGTACTCTACCACATCGCTATGCTTGATCTTTGTGCCCAGCTCTGTCACCACATCGCCATTGACTTTGACCAAGCCCTGCTGGATAAATTCATCAGCTTCGCGACGGCTGCAGATGCCGGCATTAGCCATGAATTTGTTCAAGCGAATTTCCTCATTGGGATCTGGAATAGGCATTTCGTATTCCACAGCCTTTGGACGCGGAGTAAAGCTCTTGCCTTTTCCGGGAAAGCCATTGCGGTTATTGTTACGATTCTGGTTATTGCGGTTGTAGCCGCCTTGGCGGTTCTGGTTGTTGTAGCCGCCCTGACGATTTGGGTTGTAGCCGCCTTGGCGGTTCTGGTTGCTATAGCCGCCTTGGCGCTGGTTATTGTAGCCGCCTTGGCGCTGGTTGTTGTATCCTCCCTGGCGCTGGTTGTTGTATCCTCCCTGGCGCTGGTTGTTGTAGCCGCCTTGGCGGTTCTGGTTGTTGTAGCCGCCTTGGCGCTGGTATCCCTGATTATAGCCGCCTTGATTGTAGCCGCCCTGGTTATAATCGCCTTGTTGTCCGTAATTCTGACGTGGCTGATATCCATGCTGCTGATATCTGGGCTGGTATCCTCCTTCTTGCTGCCCCTCAGCTCCTTCAGCTCCATCAGCTGACTGCTGGTTGTAATACGGGCGCTGCGGACGGCGGTTCATACCTCCGGCGCGGTTCTGATTATAGGAACGTTGGTAACCGTACTGTTGGGGTTGAGTTTCATCGCCTTCGGCGCGGTTGTAGCGGGGTGCTTCATTATCGGGCACCACTCCGCGATTTTCCCCGATTCTCGGACGTTTGGGCTTCTTGTCGCCCATAGGTGTTGATTCGTTGTCCATGCTTTTGATAGTGTGTAGGTAATGTACTTAAAGTTTTAAACTGCTGCCTTTACGGAGCCTTGGGCCTCTCGGCCATGGGGATCTGCGCAGCAAAAATCTGGAATTAGTGAAGTCTTAATGCTTTTCTAAAAGTTGTTTGTATTGATAGTTAACTATTTGTTGTTTGTAAATATGTAACTTTGGTGCAAAGATAGCAAAAATCTCAGCACAATAATAATTTTTAACAAAATTTTTCTTTATACGTCCGCGGGATTAAGCGTATTGATGTCCACCAATCCGTTCAGCACAGCATAAATCGTCAACCCTGCCGGGCTGTGTATTTGAAGCTTCTGAGCCAAATTGCGCCGGTGCGTGGTTACAGTATTCACCGAAATGCACAAATAGTCAGCTATTTCCTTGTTGCTCATTCCGCGCGCCACACAAGCTATGATTTCCTTCTCTCTTTGGCTTAGGGGATCGGTGTCATCTGAAGCATTTTCCGCATCGCGCTGGCGAGGATTGTCTTCAATATGGCGCTCGAGCTGCTCCACCGCGGGCACAAAGATTTTGTCCTCCACCTGGCAGTGCGCTATCAGATCCTGCTCGCAACTCATGATATCAAAGAGCACTGCGTTAAGCAAATTGTTCTCTTTCTGGGGCAGATAACGTATGATAATGTTTTTCAGATCTTTCAGTTTGTTATGGATGCTATGGTGGCCCGAAGCGAATATCGATATATTGTATTCTTCGTCAAGTTCACCGCTCTGCAGTTGAGCCACATACGCGAACACCTTATTGTTCTCGAACTCCATGTGCTTGTGCACCTCCTCCACATACTCATCATAAAATTTGAGTATCATCATTGCCACCTGATCCCGACCGCTGCAGTCAATTGCCTCAATTAACTTGCGACGAATTAAGGGCAGGCAGAAATCCAAAAAATAGCTGTGGGCATGCTGTAAATATCGCATCAGACTCTCCACTTTCACCCCTTCCAAGCTTACTTGGCCAAACGCTATATAATTAGCCACGGCCAAAAACGTGGGGCAATCTACCTGCTGATCATCACATATCTGGCCTACTGTTTTCTCTCCAAAGCCCAAGGATATGCCGAAGCGGCTCATTGCCATCAACAGCAATGGGTTCTCATTGATGAGCGTGCTCATACGGTCCGTGGCCACATAGATTCTATCCATAATGAAATGAAATCTGTTTTCATCGCAAAATTACTAAAAATCCCTGAATTATCGCCATACCCACTTTTGAGTATATTTTTAAATTTGTGTATGTCGATTAAAAGTAGTACCTTTGTCCTCCAATTTACTGTTTGTCCCTATGAATGTAATTCCCACCGATATCCCAGGAGTGCTCATCATCGAGCCAAAGGTCTTCTACGACCCTCGAGGCTATTTCTTTGAGAGCTATAACCATCGGGATTTCTGTAACCAGGTCGCTTGCATAAATTTTGTGCAAGACAACCAAAGCGCCAGCACCCGAGGCGTGATGCGCGGGCTGCATTTCCAGCGCCCCCCTCACACTCAAGCCAAGCTGGTGCGCTGTGTCGAAGGCGCAGTGCTTGATGTAGTGGTTGACATCCGCAAAGGAAGCCCTACTTATGGACAGCACGTGGCTGTGGAGCTTTCCGCTGAAAATCATCGGCAGTTCTTCATCCCTCACGGATTCGCCCATGGATTTGCAGTGCTTAGCGACAGAGCTGTCTTTCAGTACAAATGCGACAACTACTATGCTCCCCAATCCGATGGCGGCATCTCCATCCTGGACCCAGACCTGGGCATCGACTGGCGCATCCCCGTACAGGAGGCCATCCTCAGCGAGAAAGACACTCGCCATCCTCGTCTCAAAGATTTTGACTCACCTTTTTACTACAACGAATGAAACGCAATATAATAATCACCGGAGGAGCCGGCTTCATTGGCAACCATGTGGTGCGCCTGTTCGTGAACAAATACCCAGATTACCATATCATCAATGTCGATAAGCTCACCTACGCCGGAAACCTGGCCAATCTGGCTGATATTGAGAATAAGCCCAATTACACTTTTGTAAAAGCTGACATCTGCGATTTCGACAAGATGCTCGAGCTTATGCGCCAATATCAGGTGGACGGCATCATTCATCTGGCCGCCGAGAGCCATGTGGACCGAAGCATCAAGGATCCCTTCACTTTCGCCCGCACAAATGTGATGGGCACTCTCAGCTTGCTGCAAGCCGCAAAAACATATTGGGACGAGTGTGATTCCCAAACCTCAAGCCACCAATCCCAAATTCCAAATCCCAAATACGCTGGCAAGCGCTTCTACCATATCAGCACCGATGAGGTGTACGGAGCCTTGGAGCTCACCCACCCTGACGGGGTGCCAGCGCCTTTTTCCACAAAAGCGTCTTCTGGCAAGAATCATGAGGCCTACGGAGAGGCTTTCTTTGTGGAGACTACCAAATACAACCCCCATTCTCCCTACTCTGCCTCCAAGGCCAGCAGCGATCACTTCGTGCGAGCATATCACGACACTTATGGGCTGCCCACTATAGTGACCAACTGCAGTAACAACTACGGGCCCTACCAATTCCCGGAGAAGCTCATTCCTCTCTTCATCAACAATATACGCCACCGCAAGCCCCTGCCTGTCTACGGCAAGGGCGAGAACGTGCGCGACTGGCTCTTCGTAGAAGATCACGCCCGAGCAATCGATTTGATTTTCCATGAGGGGAAAATTGCTGAGACATACAATATAGGAGGCTTCAACGAGTGGAAGAACATTGACATCATCCGTGTGGTAATAAACACCGTGGATCGTCTTCTTGGTCGCAAAGAGGGAGAAGACCTCGACTTGATCACTTTCGTTACTGACCGCGCTGGCCACGATATGCGCTACGCCATCGACAGCCGCAAGCTTCAGCGGGAACTCGGCTGGGAGCCAAGCCTGCAGTTCGAGGAGGGCATCGAACGCACCGTGCGCTGGT
>CAZRYC010000027.1:0-37835 GCA_964604175.1 uncultured Bacteroides sp. | reverse complement strand
TTCTGGGGCTTTATTTTTTGTCCAAAAAGTTGCATTTACTATTAGAACTTAATATATTTCTACATTTGCACATAATGAAAATCGAATTTTATGAAAGCTCTTGCCAAGCGGGAGAGCCAAATTTAGAATATCAGAAATTGAATGAACAGATGAACTTGGCCTATCAGTTCATCGAAAGTACGGATGTGTCAGTTTTTCTTACCGGGAAAGCGGGTACAGGAAAAACTACATTTTTGCACAAGCTGCGCAAACTTCTTCCAAAACGCATGGTAGTGCTTGCACCCACAGGCGTGGCGGCAATCAATGCTGGCGGGCAAACGATACACTCTTTCTTCCAGTTGCCATTTGGGCCATGGGTGCCTGGAGGCATGGCTCAGAAAGACAATAAGAGCTATAAGATGAGCGAAAAGAAGAAGGATTTGATTCGCACACTGGACTTGCTGGTAATTGATGAAGTATCAATGGTAAGGGCCGATTTGCTGGATCAAGTTGACGATGCCCTGCGTAAATATCGAGATAAGTTCAAGCCTTTTGGAGGAGTACAGTTGCTGCTAATCGGCGACCTTATGCAGCTATCTCCAGTGGCTAAGGAGGAAGAGTGGGGGTTGCTCAGTTCTTTTTACCAATCGCCATTCTTTTTCTCAAGTCGCGCTCTGCAGAAATTGCAGTTTGTGACTGTGGAACTCAAACATATATATCGCCAGGAAGACTTGCGTTTTATCAAACTTTTGGGACAGGTGCGCTCAGGTTATATAACGCCGGAAGTGATGGAGACTCTCAACTCCCGCTATGTGCCAGATTTCAGACCTTTGGACGATGATTGGATTCGTCTTACTACTCACAACTATGCTGCCCAAAAATATAATGATGAATGCATGGCCGCTCTTCCCGGCACAGTACATACTTTTAGCGCTAAAGTCTCAGGCAATTTCCCGGAGACGAGTTTCCCGGCTGATCAGGAATTGGTGCTAAAGGAGGGGGCTCAGGTGATGTTCGTAAAGAATGATCCGTCGTATACTCATCAATATTATAATGGCTTGATAGGCACAGTGATGGAGTTTACTCCTAAAGGTATAGTGGTATCAGTGGAGAACAATAGCCGAGAAATTTTGGTGGCCCCAGTGGACTGGGAGAATACCAGATATGAGCTCAATGCTGATACAAAAGAAATCAAGGAGACTGTGGATGGGGTGTTTACGCAATATCCCCTTCGCTTGGCCTGGGCCATCACAGTGCATAAGAGCCAAGGCCTGACATTCGACCATGCTGTGCTTGACATTAACGCCTCCTTTACACACGGCCAGGTGTATGTGGCCCTTAGCCGATGCCGCACACTGGAGGGATTGGTGCTTGCCAACCCTATAGCTGCTGGCTCGGTAATAACCGATGGGCGAGTGAATAGTTTTATAGAACGTGAAGCCGCAGCAGCAGAAGAATACGAGAGACAGCTCCCCGATCTGAAGCAACAATATTTGCTCTCGCTTCTCGATGAGCTCTACGATTTTAGAGATTTACAGAAAGCTTGGCAACTCATGATGAGGATAGTTGACGAATATCTCAGCCGTCAGCAGCCTGAGCTTTTGCAAAGCTTCAAAGAGCTTGAGGGGCCCTTCGGTCAGCGACTCTCGGCAGTAGCTGATAGGTTCCGAAAGGAATATATGGGGCTGCTCACGGATACCGAAGGATTGCAAGACAGAATAAAAGCCTCCGCGCATTATTTCTATGACACTTTGATAGCTTTGTTCACGCCTATTTCACAGCGAGTAACTATTAAGATAGACAATAAAGCCGTACTTGAGAGTTACAACAGGGCGCTTTCTGGCTTGAGAAAAGCTCTGTATAGCAAAATGTATATCTTCGATAAACTTCAAGAAGAAAAATTTGACGCCCTGTCGTATCTCCAGCTCCGGGCTCAAGCCGAGCTGGGAAAGAAGCCAAAGGAATTAGAGAAGGAAAGCGAGGAGCAGAAACCGAGGCGCGAGAAAAGGCGCGTAAAAGACACAGAGTTGGAACCAAAAAAGCCGAAAGTGGATACTCTGAATGAGACATTGCGCCTCTATAGAGAAGGAAAAAGCTGTGATGAGATAGCCAGAGAGCGAAATCTGAAGCCCAGCACCATTGAGACACATTTATCCAAGCTTGTAGAAAGAGGGGATATAGAAGCTAATGAGTTAGTGTCACCGGATCGGCAAGAGACTATACGCGAGGTAATCAACAGATTCACAGAATCATATTCTCTAAGTGCCATAAAAGAAAAACTCCCCGAAGATTACACCTACGGAGAGATTAAGGTAGTGATAGGCTTGATAGAGCGAGAAGAGCTCTAATCATTTTGCTGTGGGCATATATTTGCCGCCAGGCACTTTTGTTATGAAGTCCTCCATCTCCAGAGAGAAGATAATGTTGGTTACTTTGGAGAAAGGCAGCCCTAAATTTACGCACATGTCATTCTCGGTAGCATCCGGATGCTTGAGAATGAAGTCATAAATCAATTGCTCTTCTGTGGTGAGAGCTCGGAACAGAGTGGGGTTTTGGCTGGTTTCGGGCAAATCTTGGGGAGTCCACATCATGGCATTGGCAATATCCTTGGCATTTGTGATGAGACGAGCTCTATCGGTGGCTATGAGCATATTAGTGCCACGGCTGTACATATCGTTTGTGCGCCCCGGCAGGGCAAACACATCGCGATTATAATCTCGCGCCAAGCGAGCGGTGGACATGGAGCCGCCGCGAATATCTGACTCTATCACCACCAGGCAATCGCTCACTCCTGCCACAATGCGGTTGCGAGCCAGAAATGATTGGCGCCGGATGCGGTATCCGCTTGCATATTCTGTAATTAGAGCCCCTCCCGAATTTATAATCTGAGCAGCAGCTTGCCGATGCTCTGCTGGATAGATAGTATCTAAGCCATGAGCAACAACAGCTACTGTCGGAGTGCCCGCCTCCATAGCAGCCTTGTGCGCGGCTATGTCAATGCCAAACGCTAAGCCACTGACAATGATAATGCCCGGGAACATTGCTGCCAGATCGCTGACCAATCGCTTGGTGAAATCAATCCCATAAGGGGTAGCATGGCGCGTGCCTACTATTCCCACTACATAAGGAGAGTCGAGATTCGCTGCTCCCAATTGGTAAATCAGCGCTGGAGCATCTTGGCAATCAATCAAGCGCTGAGGATAACCCTCCTCTCCAATAAATGAAGCTCGAATGTTGTTGCTCTCAACGAAAACCGACTCTCTCTGGGCCTGCTGAAGTATCTCAGCTCGGTAAGTGTCGTTAAATATTTCGCTGTTCACCCCTGTGAGACTCTGAAGCTGGCTCTCAGAATAAGAGAATAGGGCTTGCGGTGATCCCAGTCTCCGTAGCAGCTCCTTGGCCGTGTCGCCTATCATGCCTTTGGCCAAACTGAATGCAATATTGTATTTTAGGTTTTCTTGAGTCATTTCACAGGTATTTGGCGAAAGCTTCAGCCAGCTGGTCGCCCCGGCATAAGCGCCCATGATCAAGACAAGCAATCTTCACAACGCCTTTGGTTACCAGGGCGCCATCTGAATTGTAAATGTCTTGGTAGAATATGAAGAGCGGACCTTTACGCTCGATATTGAGGCAGCTAATCATCTCATCGCCCAAGCCGAGAGAAGATTTATAGTCGATTTCAATGCGAGTGGCTACAGGGTCGAGGCCTTGCTCATGCATTTGGCGGAAAGAACAGCCGGCTTGTTTGCAAAATTCATGGCGGGTGTGCTCCATATAGTGGAGATACTCGGCATTATTGACTATGCCTTCAGCATCCACTTCGTAGTCGCGCACTTGGATGGGGAGCTTAAAAACATAATCCATCTTATTTCGTATTTACTGAGGGAAGCACTACATTTTGCAGCCAATAGGCCACGGCAGTGGTCCACTGATCGCGATATGGGAACTCCTCTTTGTAACCCCAGCCGTGACCGCCGGTGGGATACAAGTGCATTTCTACCGGCACGCCATTCTTCTGCAGGGCTTGGAAATAGCGAATGCTGTTCTCTGGAGGCACCAAGCCGTCATCGCTGCTATGCATAAGAAAAGCCATAGGCGAAAGCGGGGAGACATGAAGCTCGTTGCTATATTCGGCAATTGCCTCCTCCGAGGGTTCAGCCCCGATGAGATTGAAGCGAGTGCCATCGTGGGTTATGGCCATATCCATTGATACCACCGGATAGAATAGCACTTGGAAATTAGGGTGTGAAAGAGTGTTGTCATTATGTGTGGCCACATACGAAGCCAAATTGCCCCCGGCAGAAGCTCCCATGATACCGATGCCCTGAGGGTTTAGCCCCCACTCGGATGCTTTTTCCCTCAGTAGGGCAATGGCATTATTTGCATCAGTCATGGAATATGGGTTGCCAGGCTTAGGGTAGCGGTACTCCAGCACAGCGTAGGTTACGCCTAAGCTGTTGAGCCAGGGGGCCATGTCATAGCCCTCATGGCCAGTGGCCAGATATTGGTATCCTCCGCCCGGGCACATCATAAGTGTAAGGCCATTAGGCTGCTCCGGGTGGAAAACAGTTAGCTTGGCTGTGCCAGCTTCATCATCGGCCAAAATAAAAGTGTCGGGCTCAGCCGCCAGTGCCGATAGGCTCCCGGCAAGAGCCAGAATAGCTATAATAGACTTCATAGATTGTAATGTTTTCAGCAAAGTTACGAATTTGTTTTCAGATTATTGTCCCAAATGTTATATTTTCTGGTATTGGCCAGGGCAGTTTTGTTAAAAAATGTGAATGGCCACTGAGATAGCGTCAGTCGATTGTTATTATTTAAATTGATTAGGAATGATATAGTCAAACACTTAAATAAGTGATACATCAAAATTCAAAACACATTACTATGAACACCGCACCACTTCAAGGAATCAAGGTCATAGACTTGACCGAGGTTCAATCCGGTCCTTCCTGTACTCAGATGCTTGCCTGGTTAGGCGCTGAGGTTATTAAAATCGAACGTCCTGGCAAGGGAGATGCCACTCGTAAGGAGCTCCAGTTCAATCCCGACCTTCCAAGCTACTATTTCTTGCAGCTCAATAGCGACAAGAAATCACTCTCGCTTGATTGCAAGACCCCTGATGGCAAGAAGATTCTAACCCAGCTCATCAAGGGGGCCGATATGTTCGTAGAGAACCTCCACCCGGGAGCTGCCGACGCGCTTGGCTTCTCATGGGAAGCAGTGCACGCCCTCAACCCAAAGTGCATATATGGCACCATCAAGGGCTTCCCTCCCACATCAAAGTTCAAAGATTTGAAAGCTTATGAGCCCATAGCCCAGGTTACAGGTGGCGCAGCCACTACCACGGGCTGGTACGAAGGCCTCTACAACCAGCCCACACAGTCAGGAGCTGCCCTGGGAGATAGCAACACTGGCATGCACCTGCTGATTGGGTTGCTCGCAGCTCTGCAGCTGCGCGAGCGCACAGGCGAAGGCAGCTATGTATATCAGTCGATGCACAATGCTTGCTTGAATCTGTGCCGTATCAAGACCCGTGACCAACTCACCCTGGAGAAGATTGGATATCTTACCCAGTATCCGCAGTATCCTAATGAGAAGTTCGGCGACACTGTGCCTCGCTGCGGCAATATCGAGGGCGGCGGCGTGCTGGGCTGGACTTACAAGTGCAAAGGCTGGGAGACAGACCCCAACGCCTATGTATATGTGATTCTGCAGCGTGGCGAGAAAGAATTCGAGGCAGCTTGCAAGGCTCTGGGCTTTGAGGACTGGCTGACCAATCCTGATTTTGCCACAGCCGATGCTCGTGACAAGAACAAACAAGCCATCTGGGAGCGTATTCAGGATTATTGCATCGACAAGGATAAGTACGCTATTACCGAGACCCTTGGCGCAGCCGGCATTCCTTGCGGCCCAGTGATGTCAATCAAGGAAATCATGGATGACCCCGGGAACTATGATGGCAATACACTGGTGAAGATCAATCAAGGCGGCGAAATCGGTGAGTTCGTAAGCCCTGGCTGTCCATTTACCATCAGTGGTTATCAGCCAGTATATGGCCCATGCCCAAGCCTTGGCGGCAATAATGAGGAAATCCTGACAGCTCTGGGATATACGCCTGAGCAACAGGCCGAGCTTGCCAAGAATGGCACCACCCAGCCTTTGGCTGACGGCAAGATGTAAACAATCTTAATTTTGGAATTATGACAGACACAACTTCAAAACCCGCTCCCGCATCAACCCCGGCGGCTCCCCACTATCCCGAGCAAGTGACAGGCATGTATATCTTGGCACGCGCTCTGCAGCAAGTGGGTATCGACACCATGTACGGCCTGGTGGGCATTCCAGTGACGGAATTTGCCTATCTGGCGCAGGAGCAGGGTATAAAATTCTATAGCTTCCGCTTTGAGCAGCAGGCAGGCATGGCGGCAGCTACTCATGGCTACCTTACAGGTAAGCCAGGAGTGCTGCTGACGGTGTCATCGCTTGGATTTCTCAATGGCCTTACAGCTACAATCAATGCCACAGTCAATTGCTACCCTATGATCCAGATTTCAGGCAGCTCGCAGCGCGAGCCCATAGATTTGGAGCAGGGTACATACGAAGGTCTGGACCAGCTCAATGTCGCTAAGGGCTTGGTCAAGGCCGCATATCGAGTAAACAAGCCAGAGGATATCCCCACTGCTGTGGTGCGCGCATACCGCGCTGCCATATCGGGGCGCCCAGGCGGTGTGTATCTCGATGTCACCACCCCTTGCATGGGTGCAATCATGAATATGGCGGATGCGGAGAAACTGCTGCAGACACCCGTAGATCCCAAGCCCGCTATGATTCCGTCGCCGGCATCGGTAGATAGAGCTTTGGCACTGTTGGCTTCGGCCAAAAAGCCCGCTATTCTTTTGGGTAAGGGGGCAGCCTTTGCTCAAGTGGATGATAAGATAAAACAACTGGTTGAGACCACGGGCATACCCTACTATCCTATGTCAATGGCAAAGGGTTTGCTTCCTGACAATCATCCGCTGAGTGCGCTAAGCTGCCGCAGCGAGATTATGGAGGACGCAGATGTGGTGATGCTGATTGGAGCGCGCCTTAATTGGCTGCTTAGTCGTGGTCATGGGAAATGGAATCCAGATGGCCAGTTCATCCAACTCGACATTGATCCAGAAGAGATAGATTGCAACCGCCATATTGCCGCTCCAGTAGTGGGCGATATAGAGAGCAGCCTGGATGCTATTCTGGCCAAATTGCCAAGCTACAAGATGAGCATGGATCCCACTTGGGTGCCTTCTCTTCAGGCTATCACAAAGGCAAAGAACGCGAAGTTTGCTGAGCGACTGACAGCTAATGCGAATGTGCAACCCATGGATCACTGGACAGCCTTAGGGGCCATCAAGCCTGTAATCGAGGCCAATCCGGATGTGATTTTGGTGAATGAGGGAGCCAACACGCTGGATGACACGCGAGATGCAATAGACATGTCGCTTCCTCGCCATCGCATCGATTGCGCCACATGGGCCATCATGGGCATGGGCATGGGTTCATGCGTGGGAGCAGCGGCAGCCACGGGCAAGAGCGTAGTGGCCATCGAGGGCGATAGCGCTTTCGGCTTCTCAGGCATGGATTTCAGTTCGATATGTCGCTTCAAGCTGCCGGTATGCGTGGTAATCTTCAACAACGGTGGCATTTACAATGGAGTAGGCCAGAACATGGCAAAAGCTGGCGAGCCCAGCTACGGCATGCCAGCTCCTACCACACTTGATGTGAATGCTCGCTATGACAAGTTTGCAGATGCATTCGGAGCCAAGAGCTATTATGTGACTACGCCGGCTGAGCTCACAGCAGCATTGAAAGAGGCCATCGCTTCGAAGGCTCCAGCCTTGATTGATGTGCAACTTGCAGCCGATTCCGGCAAGGAAAGCGGCCATATTGGATATTTGAATCCCGCTTCTCTTCAGGATGTTAAAGTTTAATTTTATAGACTCTCAGGCGTAAGGCGCGAGGCTCAAGGCCTAAAGCCTTATGCCTGGAGCCTAATTGTAAATCGTTTCAATTATGTCAAACATGCTCCACATCATTCTCTACGCGATTGTCCCAATCATAGTAGTGATGCTCGCCGGCTATATTTCCGGTAAAAAAGGCATATTCAATGGCGCGGATTCTAAGCAGTTCAATAAGGTGGTGCTCGACTACGCCCTCCCCGCTGCACTGTTCGTATCCATTGTTACAGCCACGCGCGAGGATTTGGTCAAGGACATAAAGCTATCGCTGATTTCACTATTTGTGATGATGGGCTGCTTTATGCTCGTGTACTTTATTTATCGTTACTGTTTTAAGAAGAACACGCCTGCCGATGCAGCAGTGTCGGCTTTGATTAGCGGTTCGCCTACGATTGGCTTCCTCGGCTTTGCCGTGTTGGAGCCTATTTTCGACTCCACTTGCGGTCTTCCCGCTGTGGCGCTTGTAGTGGCAATTGTCGGCATTGTGGTAAATGCAGTGGGCATCCCTGTGGGCTTAGCCCTTCTGAATTCAGCAGATGCCAAAGCAAGCGGCAAAAAAGTCAACCCTTGGAAGCCTGTAATCCATGCATTGGAGCAGCCAGTGGCTTGGGCGCCGATATTGGCTGTAATCTTTGTGGTTATTGGCATAAAGTGGCCGGATTGGCTAAGCCCGTCATTCGACTTGATAAAGGGAGCCAATGCCTCTATGGCCGTGTTCTCAGCCGGTATCACCTTGTCAGCAGTGAAGATTTCGATTAATTGGCAGGCTGTGCTTGGCTCCATCCTTAAACTGATAGTAATGCCGGCTCTTATTTTGATTGCTGGTATCATCTTCAAGATGGATCCTTGGAACCTGAAGATGCTTGTAGTGGCTGCCGCTCTGCCCCCAGCATTCTCTGGCATCATCATTGCCGACGAATATGACACTTATGTAGCTACGGGTACTTCTTCCTTGGCTCTGTCTGTAATCCTGTTTATGGGCTTCTGTCCTCTGTGGATATGGATTACGGATATGTGTTGCCATAGTTTCCTCTGACAATAGGCTAAGATATGAAGCAGATCATGGATGGCTGCTTGGCAGCCACATATGTGGCTTATGCCTTAAGCGAAGTTGCCACCATTTACCCTATAACCCCAATAGCAGAAATGGGCGAGGTGGCTGACCGCTGGGCTATGCAAGGCCGAAAGAATGTGTTCGGCCAGACAATGCAAGTCAAAGAGTTGGAATCTGAGCTTGGAGCTGCAGGAGCCACCCATGGTGTGGCTGATGGAGGAGCCTTGGCTACAACATTCACATCATCGCAGGGCCTGATGCTGATGCTGCCTAATATGTACAAGATAGCTGGCAATCTCTTGCCAGCTGTCTTTCATATTGGCTCCCGTGTGGTAGGCACTCATGCATTGTCCATTTTCTGCGATCATAGTGATGTGATGGCTTGCCGCACCACAGGCTTCGCTATGCTATGCTCTTCATCGGTGCAAGAGACACATGATCTGGCCATTGTGGCTCACTTGGCAGCCATAGAGTCATCAGTGCCTTTTTTGCATTGGATGGATGGCTTTCGCACCAGCAATGAGATGCAGAGCATAGATGTGGTAAGCTATGAAGCGCTCAAGGCCTTAGTGCCTTGGGAGAAGGTGGCCGCTTTTCGTAGCCGAGGCATGAACCCCGAGCATAGCGATGTGAGAGGCACAGCCCAAAATCCCGACATATATTTTCAGAACCGTGAGGCGTACAATAAATATTACGATGCAGTGCCTGCCATAGTGCAGCAAAAGATGGATCAAGTGGCTGCCCTGACTGGCCGCGCCTATCATTTGATGGACTATGTGGGGGATCCCGATGCTGAATATGTTACCATATCGATGGCCAGCAGCAGCGATGTCATAGATGAGACAGTGCAAGCTCTCCAGGTATTGGGCTATAAGGTGGGTCATATCAAGGTGCGCCTTTACAGACCTTTCCCAAAGGAAGCCTTCTTGGCCGCGCTTCCGCAGTCGTGCAAGCGGATTGCGGTCTTGGATCGAGATAAAGAGCCAGGAGCGCCGGGCGAGCCTTTGTATCAGGATGTAGCCACTGCTCTCTTTGAGAGCGGGCGAAATGTGCAAGCCATTCGAGGCCGCTATGGCCTTGGAAGCAAGGATTTCAATCCAGGCATGGCAAAAGCCGTGTTTGATGAGCTGGCCCGTGAAAATCCTAAGAAACAGTTCACTGTGGGCATCACTGATGATGTGACCAATCTTTCAATTGACTATGAAAAAGATTTCGACCCCATAGCAGATGATTGCAAGCAGATAATTTTCTATGGGATAGGCAATGATGGCACAGTAGGAGCCACAAAGCAAGCAGCTTCCATTATCGGGGCTGATACGAATCTCTACGCGCAAGCGTATTTCAATTATTCAGCCAAGAAATCAGGAGGGTACACTATTTCACAATTGCGCTTTGCCGACCATCCTATCCGTGCGGCCTATGGCATTGTGGAGGCAGACTATGTAGGCTGCAACAAAGACACTTACATAGAAAAATATGATATGCTCGATCGGCTGAAGCCGGGAGGTATCTTTGTGCTTAATTCGCAATGGACCACCATGGAGCAGCTTGAGGAAGCCTTGCCGGCAAAGGTAAAGCGACAGATAGCTCAGAAGAAAGTGAAATTCTACAATGTGAATGCCATCGACTTGGCTCACAGGCATCATCTGGGCGAGCATATTAATATGATCATGGAGGCGGTCTTTTTCAAGCTCCTCGATATAATACCATTGGATGAGGCTATTACAGCCCTAAAGAAATCAGTAGAGACTACTTATGGGCATGAAGGCCAGCTGGTGGTACAGAACAATTGGGCCGCTATCGATGAGGCAGTGGATGCAATGCATCTGATAGACTATCCTGATGCATGGCTTCAGGCGCAGCCTACACAGGACGATCGAAAGCGCGAAGCATACATAGCTTCGCTGCCAGAGTGGGAACGCACAGTAGGCATGCCAATGCTACAGCTCCAAGGCAATGAATTGCCGGTATCGAAAATGATAGCTGATGGAGTATTCCCAGCAGGCACCACAGCCTATGAGAAGCGAAAAATCGCCGCCTTTATCCCAATTTGGGACAAAGACAAGTGCATTGAATGCACAGAATGTTCATTCGTGTGCTCGCATGCGGCTATACGTCCCTTTATCGCTACCGACAGTGAAATGGAAGGCGCACCAGCCAGCTATGAGACTAAGGAAGCGTGGGATGGAGCGCTAAAAGGCATGCATTGGCGCATACAAATATATCCGGATGATTGTACTGGATGTGCCTCATGCTCCACCGTTTGCCCAGCTGGGGCATTGCCTATGCAACCTGTATCTGAACATAGAAAGGTGGAAAATATCAATCTGAGCTTTGCAAAGGCTCAAGTAAGCAGCAAGGCCGGAGCAATACCTCGTCAGACAATATTGGGCTCCCAGCTATATACTCCACTGTTGGAATTTTCAGGCGCTTGCGGAGGCTGCGGTGAGACACCTTATGTAAAGCTACTCACTCAGCTCTTTGGCGAGCACACGGTAATAGCCAATGCTACAGGTTGCTCTTCGATTTGGGGCGCCAATGCGCCCTCACAAGCCTATTGCCGCAATGACCAGGGCTTAGGGCCAGCCTGGGGCAATTCGCTTTTTGAGGACAATGCAGAGTACGGTTATGGCATAGCGGTGGCTCTGGCTCATCGCCGTCAAGGATTGATTGACTTGGCCTGTACAGCTGTAGAGGATCCCGAGACAGATGCTGATTTGTGCGAGGCTCTTTCCGATTGGCTGGCCGTAAAGAATGATTATGAGAAATCCTATTCAGCCGGACTTAAGGTCAAAGAATTTATCACCAAGAACGCCAACGCCAAATATGCGGCCCAGATTGCGCCCAACGCTGATGTATTGGGCAAAAAATCTGTATGGATAGTAGGTGGCGATGGCTGGGCCTATGACATAGGCTTTGCCGGTCTTGATCATGTGTTGGCATCAGGAATTGACATAAATATGCTGGTGCTTGATACTCAATGCTATAGCAACACTGGCGGCCAAACTTCCAAGGCTACCCCTTACGGCGCATGCACCAAGTACTCCTACACCGGCAAGCGAGAATATCATAAGAACTTAGGCCAGATGATGATGACCTACCGCAATGTGTATGTGGCATCAGTGGCAATTGGCGGAAATATGAATCAAGTGGTGAAAGCCTTTAGCGAGGCAGAGGCTTATCCTGGACCCTCGATTGTGATAGCCTATTGCCCATGCCTGATGTTTGGCATAAAGGATAGCCTGAGTCATTCTGTCATAGCGCAGCGCGAGGCAGTAGAGAATAAATTTTGGCCAATTTACCGATTTAATCCAAATAATAAGGAAAATCCGCTCTTCTTTGACCCCTTGGTAAAAATACCGGAGGCTCAGCCTCTGCCTCCGGCTCCTAAATGGAGTCCCAAGCCTTGGGTGCGCGAACGCATCATTTCCTTTGGAGAAAGCGCACCGCAAGTGGTTAAGGGCAGTCCCTTGATTGTGGATTATGCAGGGATGACTTTGGATATGCAACCTATGCTTCTCAACCAGACACGCTTCGCAGTGCTGGGGCAAAGGGTATCTGCCGCAGAAGCTCAGGCTATCTATGATCGACTGAAATCGGCCTCTATTGGCAATGCCGAACGGATCTCAATGAACCAACCCTGATAATCTATGCCTTCCATGAGCAGTGATCAGAGAATAGAGAAGTTAAATCCAAAGGTGCTACGATGGATATGGCAGCAAGGATGGAGCCAGCTTAAGCCAATACAGCTCAACTCTATCGAGCCTATCATGAGCGGCGACACTGATGTGGTGATTAGCGCAGCTACCGCTGGAGGCAAGACCGAGGCAGCATATCTGCCAATCCTTTCGAGATTGCTGTGCGAAGATAGTAAGGGTAGGGGTTTTAAAGTGCTTTCGCTCTCACCCTTAAAGTCTTTGATCAATGATCAGACACGGCGCTTGGAGGAAATGTGCCGTGATCTTGAGATAGAGGTCACGCCCTGGCACGGCGATGTGCCGCAAAGCCGTAAACAGGGGGTGGTAAAGCATCCTGATGGCATCTTGGTCACTACTCCAGAGTCGCTGGAGGCTATGATGGCCTTGAAGGGGCCTTGGCTGCGAGAGGCCTTCGCACCATTACAGTATGTGGTTATAGATGAGCTTCATTCTTTCTTGGGCAGTGAGAGGGGCAAGCAATTGCAGTCGCTCCTTGACAGGCTTGAGCTGGTGATCGGGCGCAAGATACCGCGCATTGCCATGAGCGCCACTTTCCGAGTATGTAAAGAAATTTATTAGGACAGATGGGGCGCTACCCTGTGAGATGCCTGATGCGGGCGAGGAGAAGCACCCAGTGCAACTCTCTATTAAGGAATACATAGCGGATGCTACTCATGATCCAGAGCCCCTGATTGCAAATGAGTTGTTTCAGAGGCTAAGAGGAAGCAATAATTTGGTGTTCACCAATAGTCGCAAGGATGCGGAGGCCTACATGGTAGCATTGACAAAAGAGAGTGAAAAGGAGGGTGTGCCAAATGAATTTAGGATACATCATGGATCGCTATCGCGCCACGAGCGGGAAACCGTAGAAAAAGATTTGCAACGAGGTCAGCATCCAGTGACAGCTATTTGCACGGCCTCGATGGAGCTGGGTGTGGACATTGGCAAGGTAAAATCCATAGCCCAAATAGGCACTGCGGGCTCGCCATCTACCCTGCGGCAGCGCCTTGGAAGGAGCGGCAGGCGAGGGGAGCCATCGATTTTGCGAATATACAGTGTGGACGAGCAGAGAGACGATTATAAATATCATCTGCGAGTCAATTTAGTTCAAAACATAGCTGTTACTGAACTTCTGCGCGAGCGGAAGTACGACCCTCCCATGCCAGAGGTAAGCTATGTCTCGGTGATTGTGCAGCAAATGGTGTCGCTGCTTTCACAGTTTGGCAGTTTCTATCCACGGGAGGCTTATGAATTATTATGTGTCAAAGGCGCCTTTGGTTTTATGACAAATAATGGTTTCGATGACTTGATAAAAACCCTTATAAAAAAGAAAGTGCTGTCATTCCTTAATACTGGTCAGCTTGTGATTGGGGCCGAAGGGGAACGCCTGCTTTCGAAACGAGATTTTTATAGCGCATTTACCACACCAAAAGATTATGTCGTAATCGATAGCGCCACTCGCAAGACCGTAGGCTCTGTACAGTATAAACCATACTATGGCGAGGTGTTTATTTTGGCTGGTGCTCCGTGGATAGTGGATTCAGTGGAGGAAAAATCCAGCACAGTATATGCCAGCGCCACATTTAGCAAGGGCAAGATGATGTTTGAGGGCACGGGAATAGAGACATCGCCCGAAGTAACGCTTAAGATGCTTGATATCTATAAGAGCGATGAACAGTACCCATACTTGGATGCTGCTACAGCAACTGGAGAACAGCTGGAAACAGCGCGTGCCTGGTTTCGCAAGATGGATTTAGGCAACACCCCATATCTGCGCCATGGCAATAGCCTTAGCTATTTTACATGGGGAGGAATGAGGGTTAACCGCACAATAGCCGCTCTTAGCAATAGGTTGCTGCATATTAATCCTCCCTATGACCATATAGCCATTGGTAACTTGAGTGAGGAAAACATAGAGGATATGGCTCTGATGATGCGGGATATTCCTGATGTGCAAGCTTATGCAGCGGATTTGGCCGGGGATGTGCCTCGAATTAAGAAAGAGCGTGGAAAGTGGGATGCTTATTTGCCAGATTCTCTGCTCAATGCAGAGTATGCTTCCACAAGGATGGATTTGGTCACGGCGGCTAAGGCGCTGGATAATCGGCCACGGTGAGGCCTATAAGGGGATATGGGCTTACGCTGAGCGGGGTGTTATAAACAAAAAGGGGTGATAAATGTTAATATTTAAAAGATCTAAACCACGAAGCTATGACTTATACTAAGCCCACCGAACAGAGATTACGCGAAACCCTCTCGCCCTTACAATATGAAGTGACCCAGAATGGAGCCACTGAGCCTCCGCATATTAATAAATACTATCGTGAGTTTCGTCCTGGATTATATGTGGATGTGGTTTCTGGAGAACCTCTTTTCCTAAGTGCTGACAAGTATCATTCAGGTTGCGGATGGCCGGCCTTTACACAGCCAATAAAAAGCGACATAGTCACAGAGCATGAAGATACTTCCCATGCTCGGCTCCGCACCGAGGTTAGGAGCGCGCATAGCAATAGCCATTTAGGTCATGTATTCTCTGACGGCCCAGCCGACCGAGGAGGCAAACGTTACTGCATAAATAGCGCGGCAATGAAGTTTATTCCACTTGAAGACATGGAATATGAAGGGTATGGCCAATGCATTCCTTTGGTAGAAGAGACAGAAAAGGCTGTGCGCTACAGCGATGCTCTAAATCACATGCTGCAGAGTGGAAATATTGACCGCGAACGCTTTGATCGCATCGAAGCTTATCTGCTCAAGCAAGCAGCTAATAGGGACAAGATTAGTGATAAAGTGAGATTTGACCATCTTGTATCGCTATTTGATCAAGTGGCAGAGCTTTTTCACCTTCCCACCATTGCTGTCTATCAAGCAGCCAAACGATAATCGGACGCTTTCTCTTAAGCAATAGCTATGGCATTCCAGCGGTCATCGGGGCTGCGCAGGGCAGTTACGGTGACAGTAGCCCCATCTTGCCGGTTTCCAATCATTGTTCCAGGCAGATATACTCCATCTACAAAGGCGAATAGCTTGCCATTGCCCGGCTGCTTGATTTGCAGCGTACCTGTAGCTTGGCGCAGCCAAGGCAAATCTTCGTCGAGAGTAGCCGGCTCTATCCATACTACTTGACCCTGATCGACTTTGGCGCGGAAGATAGTGCCATTGGGTGAGCGGAAATCTAAGCGAAACCGCTTAGGCTTGAGCCAGTACACCTCTTGGTCGCAGCGAAGCTGCCAGCTAAGGTTAGGCTTGCCATTGAACATGTCTTTTTTCTCCCAACTCTTGACTAAGATTACAGTAGGCACCTCAGAGTACACAAACTCTAAGGCCTTGTTCTTATATTCATTATATAGGGCTCTGTTGTCGGCCGGGAGGGTACTCTTAGGCACACGATTTAGGATACCGTAATATGTTGAGCGCAGGGGCCAATTATTGCGCTGCTGTATAGCGCAATGAAGCTCGAGCTCAGTCAGAGCATTGGCATACAGCTGCTTGTTGCATAACTGTTCGGCGAGTTTAAGCCTAACCTTAGGCAAATAGTTGTCCAACGCTCCTGAGGTGATGGCTCCGCACAGAAGCCCAATCTTAATGTCGGGATTGTCAATAAGATCGGCCAGATCATCCCAAAGATAAAATTTCTCGGGATTCTTGAGGAGCAGTTCTTTGAATTTTTTAATTGCTTCCTCCTTTTGACCCATCAGCGTCAGCAGCTGAGCCTGATATCGTGGGAGATAACAATTTTTGGGGAACTGTTCGATTGCTTGGTTGATCAGAGCATTAACAATTGGAGTGGGTTGTTGCTTTTTCTGGATTAATTCTTTCACTAAGGCTCCAATTAGTTTCTCAACCAGAGAGTAGGGTGTGTGGCCTTCTTCGCCTTTGTATTGAACCCAATCGTCTTCACGGAGATTGTTAAGATCCCATAAGTCGGTGAAAATTGACAGATCCATTTCTTCGGGAAGCTGCTTCTCAATCTTCAGAGCTTCGCGAAGGAATAAAGAGTGTAGCAGAGAAGGACGAGGATTGTCGAGCTTCAGGTATTGGAACATTAACTTTTTCTTCTCATCAATATTCTCGGTTGACTTTACGGCTTTGTAAAGTTTCCAGCCACGGCGCTCGGCTTGAGCCTCAGGCGTCAGCGATTGCTGAGCGAATCCAACAGTTTTCCCCAGCACTTCATTTTCTGGGGCATGCTTTTGCCATAAATCGTGCATGCGAGTTACAATAGCTTGAGCTTCTTCTCCTTCGGTGTTTTTCAAATCTTCATTGAGGCACCAGAATAGGGCTATTGCCTCCATTCGCCCCGGGGTGTGGGCATATTCGGCTTCAGCCATGACAAGAGCTTGCTGCAAGTTCCCCTGTTTGCGCATGGCATTGATATCAGAGTAAGGCATAGTGACAAAAAGTGATTAAAATGAATAAATTGGAAAAATAGAATAAAGTGAAAAATGGAATTATTAATGTAATAGAATGGTAAAAATTTCTTTGGCAAAAATAATAAAAATTTTCAATGTGTGTGCATCGAAAATGAGAAAAAATGAAAAATTGTTGATTTTTTTGGAAAAATCCCAATTATGACGTAACTTTGCTGACATAAATCACAACCTTGCTATCGCCTTAAATCCATAGCAAACCCATCGATAAACAATTCAATCGATATACATTTATTGTTAACTTTAAATTATATGTCAGAAAAGAAAGAAAAGCTGTTCGACATGTTCCCCGAGACTACCTACGAGGAATGGCGAGCTAAAGTGGAGGCTGACCTTAAGGGGGCCGACTTTGACAAAAAGCTCGTATGGCGAACCAACGAAGGCTTTAATGTGCAGCCGGTGTACCGTGCCGCCGACATAGCCGATTTCAAAACTACCAATTCCCTCCCTGGTGAATATCCCTATGTACGCGGCACACGCGTTGACAACGATTGGCTCACTCGCCAGGAAATCAAGGTGGGTGATGATCCCAAGGCCGCTAATGCCACAGCTCTTGACATTCTCAATAAGGGCGTTACCTCTTTGGGCTTCAAGATTGAAGATCCATCGATGGAGGCTCTAAAGAGCCTGCTTGATGGCATCCATCTGTGCTGTGTGGAGGTGAATTTCAAGTGCTGCCCTCGCAAGAGCGTAGAGCTTGCAAAAAATTTGGTAGCCTACATCAAGGAAAAAGGCATGGAAGAGAAGTTCCGTGGCTCTATCAATTACAATCCATGCAAACCAGCGTTCAAGCATGGCCGTCCAATGCCGGAATGGGCTATCGATACAGCAAAGGAGTTGATGGAGGTTGTAGCTCCCGTGCCTGGACTTCGTTGCTTGGCAGTAAATTCGGTGGTTCTGTGCAACAGCGGGGCCTACATCTATCAGGAACTTGGATATGCCTTGGCTTGGGGCGCTCAATGGATGACTGCCCTTACTGATGCCGGCTTTAGCGCAGATGATGTGGCTAAGCGCATTAAGTTCAACATGGGCATCTCCACTAATTTCTTTATGGAGATTGCCAAGTTCCGCGCTGCGCGCATGCTTTGGGCTCAGATTGTGGAGCAATACAAGCCAGCTGACCAGTCAAGCTGCAAGATGATGGTGCACGCTGCTACATCGAAATTCAACCAGACAATATATGATGCCTATGTGAATTTGCTGCGTAGTCAGACCGAGGCATTCTCAGCAGCGGTAGCAGGAGTGGATTCCATTACTTCTGTGCCATTCGACACCCCCTACAAAAAGCCCGATGAATTCAGCGAGCGCATCGCGCGCAATCAGCAGCTTTTGCTTAAGGAGGAGAGCCATCTCGACAAGGTGGTTGACCCCGCAGGTGGCAGCTATTATGTAGAGGAGCTTACCGTGGCAATTGCGGAGCAAGCTTGGAAACTTTTCTTGGCAGTAGAAGATGAAGGAGGTTTCTTCAAGTTAGTCAACGAAGGCAAGGTGCAAGAAGCAGTGAATGCAAGCTGTGAGAAGCGCCATACTGACGTGGCTCGTCGCAAGGAGATACTCTTGGGCACCAACCAATATCCCAACATCAATGAAACGGCGGCTGGCAAGATTGAGAAAGACGCATGCAAGTGCGGCTGCGGATGTGCTAAAGAAGGTGAAGAAGCCCCGACAGTGACTCCGCTGGTTAAGAAGCGCGCTGCTACGGATTTCGAGGCTCTGCGCTTGGCTACCGAGGCAGCTGCTAAGCGTCCGAAAGTGTTTATGCTCACAATCGGCAACTTGGCTATGCGCCTGGCTCGCGCTCAATTCTCATCCAACTTCTTCGGCTGCGCCGGATATGAGATTATTGATAATCTTGGTTTCAAGACTGTGGAAGAGGGCGTAGATGCCGCATTGGCCAAGGGGGCAGATGTAGTAGTGCTCTGCTCAAGCGATGATGAGTACGCAGAGCTGGCACCTGCGGCTTTCAAGTATCTTGATGGCCGCGCAGAATTTGTGGTAGCCGGAGCCCCAGCATGCATGGAAGATCTCAAGGCTGCTGGCATCAAGGATTTTGTGCATGTGCGCTGCAATGTGCTTGATACTCTTAAGGATTTTAATGCTCGTCTTCTTAAATAATTCTCAGCCAAAATGAAACCAGATTTCAAAAACATCAATATCGTGGCTGATGCCTTTGGGGCACAGCACAAGCCGGCAGAGGGAGGCGAGAATTGGATCACTCCTGAGCTCATCCCGGTAAAACCTGTATATACCAAGGCCGATCTCGAAGGTCTGGAGCACCTGAACTATATGTCAGGAATCCCTCCATTCCTGCGTGGCCCGTACAGTGCCATGTATCCTTTGCGTCCTTGGACTATCCGCCAGTACGCTGGCTTCTCCACAGCTGCGGAGTCAAATGCATTCTATCGTCGCAATTTGGCATCTGGCCAAAAAGGCCTCTCCGTGGCCTTTGACTTGGCTACGCACCGAGGCTACGATGCCGATCACGAGCGCGTAGTAGGCGATGTGGGCAAGGCAGGCGTATCAATTTGCACCATTGAGGATATGAAGGTGCTCTTCGAAGGCATTCCTTTGAATAAGATGTCAGTGTCAATGACCATGAACGGAGCTGTGCTTCCAGTGCTTGCCTTCTATATCAATGCGGGCTTGGAGCAAGGAGCTAAGCTTGAGGAAATGGCCGGCACCATTCAAAATGACATTCTGAAAGAGTTCATGGTGCGCAACACCTACATCTATCCTCCAGAGTTCTCAATGCGAATTATAGCAGATATCTTTGAGTACACCTCTCAGAACATGCCTAAGTTCAACTCTATCTCAATCTCTGGCTATCACATGCAAGAGGCTGGAGCTACCTGCGATATAGAGTTGGCTTACACCTTGGCAGATGGTCTTGAGTACCTTCGCGCAGGTGTGAATGCTGGCATGGATATCGACTCTTTCGCTCCTCGCTTGTCCTTCTTCTGGGCTATCGGCATGAATTATTTCATGGAGGTTGCCAAGATGCGTGCGGCTCGTATGCTATGGGCTAAGATTGTTAAGTCGTTCGGAGCAAAGAATCCCAAGTCACTTGCATTGCGTACTCACTCGCAGACATCTGGTTGGTCGCTGACAGAGCAAGACCCCTTCAACAATGTAGGCCGCACCTGCATCGAGGCCATGGGCGCAGCTCTGGGCCACACCCAAAGCCTTCACACCAATGCTCTTGACGAGGCAATCGCTCTGCCTACTGATTTCTCAGCTCGCATCGCTCGAAACACTCAGATTTATATCCAAGAGGAGACACAGGTCACCAAGGCTATTGATCCTTGGGGAGGCAGCTATTATGTAGAGGCTCTTACCAACGAAATAGCGCATCGCGCTTGGGAGCATATCCAAGAAATCGAGAAGCTTGGCGGCATGGCCAAGGCTATTGAGACTGGTCTGCCTAAGATGCGTATCGAGGAGGCCGCAGCTCGCACCCAGGCTCGTATCGATAGCGGGCGCCAGACAATCGTGGGTATCAACAAGTATCGCCTCGATCATGAGGATCCTATTGATATTCTCGAAATCGACAACACCGAGGTGCGCAAGGAGCAAATTGCTCGCCTTGAAGATGTGAAGGCACACCGCGATGAAGCTAAGGTAAAAGAAGCCTTGGCAGCTATCACTGAGTGCGTACGCACCAAGAAGGGCAATCTTCTCGATTTAGCAGTCAAGGCTGCTGGCGTGCGTGCCACTCTGGGTGAAATCTCTGACGCATGCGAAGAGGTAGTAGGACGTTATAAAGCAGTAATCAGAACAATTTCAGGCGTGTACTCAAAAGAAACCCAAGAAGATGCCGACTTTAAGAAGGCACAAGAGATGTGCGCAGCCTTTGCTAAGCGCGAGGGCCGTCAGCCGCGTATCATGATTGCTAAGATGGGCCAGGATGGCCACGATCGTGGCGCAAAGGTTGTAGCTACCGGCTATGCCGATTGCGGCTTTGATGTGGATATGGGTCCTCTTTTCCAGACACCAGCCGAGGCAGCTCGCATGGCTGTGGAAAATGATGTGCATATCTTAGGCGTATCCTCTCTGGCAGCCGGCCATAAGACTCTGATACCTCAGGTAATCGCCGAGCTTAAGAAGCTGGGCCGCGAGGATATCATGGTTACTGCCGGCGGCGTAATCCCAGCACAGGACTACGATTTCCTATACAAGGCAGGCGTAGCAGCCATCTTTGGCCCGGGCACTCGTATTCCCGATTCTGCTATCAAGATGCTTGAAATCCTCAACGCTGAATAATGTGTATAGGATATAAATATAAAAGAGGCTTGGCGATTGCCAAGCCTCTTTTATATTCCTAATTTCTTTATAGCCTCCTCCGTAGCCGCTCTTAATCGCATTTCTGCAGTATCGGAATCCAAAGGAAGATCAGGATAAAAATTTTCGGTGGAAATAAGAGTGTAGGGTAGGTCAGATGAAATAGAGCTTTTATCAATGCAACCGCAGATTGCTATGCATGGTATCTTGCGCTCGGTGGCATAGCGGGCTACTGTATCCACCACTTTGCCTTGAGATGTCTGGTTGTCCCAGCGACCTTCGCCAGTAATAACAAGATCGATGGCATGCCAATCAATGTCGTAATGGTTCAGGACATATTCCGCTCCCATATGCCAAGGCGCATCTATGGCAGTGGCTATGGCGAAGCCCAATCCGCCGCCTGCGCCATCGCATGCGCTATGGCGCCCCATGCCAAAATGGCGTTGAGCCTCTTCTAAGCGGTGTCGTAGCACTGGCAAATCGAGGATAGTAGCGCCTTTTTGGGGTGCAAACATCAGGGCTGAGGGATAGTCAAGTACCTTTTCGTCGGGCACATCAGCAGGCGGTAGCAGAGGCACCTCTACATCGCTAAGGCCAATTATATGATTTCGATAGGTGTGGTACTTGTCCAATCCTAAGCCTTCGAGAAATCCTACGCCGCCGTCACAGATACCCGTGCCTCCAATGCCGATGATTACCTTTTGGCAGCCATATTTGATAATTTCTCTCACTTTGATTCCAAGAGGCGCAGATGAGGCTCGCAAGATATCTCTTTTGGTAGCTGCGGTAATGCCTATCAGAGCGCTGCTGTCGATGACGGCAGTGCGGCTGCGGCGATCCACATAGTAGCAGTCACGCTGCTCCCAACCAGGACCGTGACACAGGGCGGATGCTGTACCTTCTCCGCCATCAGCCATAGGGGCTTGAATGCAAAAGTGTTTGCATAAGGCTTTTGACATTATTGTGGCAGCTTGCCTGGCGGTAAGGGTGCCTTTGAATTTATCCGGTGCTATAAGTATTCTCATACGTTAATAACAAGGATTTTCAGTTTTTGTATTCGACAATTCTCGAAAACTATCGAAAATTTTTCTACTTGTCAGCCCTGTGGCTTTTAATCAAGGGATTAGCTCACGGCAGGGGGTGTCGAGAATTTGTTGCAAGGTGGCTCGGGCATCCTCCCAGCGATAGAAGGGGTACATATCGGTGGTAGCCGGGATTGGCACTTCTTCCTCATTGAGCATAAATTTCACTATCACATCTCCATTTTTGTTTTTGAAGAAAATGGCTTGCACATTTGATGCCATAGGGGAAATTTTAAAGTTGCTGTAAATCTTGCTCAGTTCATAAGGATTGGTTTCATAAGCGGCGCAATTTGGAAATTGCATGAGGGCTGTGAGGGGTATGATATTACCATCGTGGGCAAAGCGGAGGGTTGCTCCATGTTTGCCCTCTGCAATGTATTGGTCGGCTGTTTCCACAATATTGCGCAGCAAGTTCTTTGCATTATCCACATGCTGGCCATCTGCCAGAGGATAGCTGGAATTTGTGGCGTAGAAGCTGAAGTTGTATATTTCCCACAGGTCGAAGAGTTCGTCAGGTGTAAAGATATCGTAAAAAGAGATGGGAGTCTCCATATTCTGCATATCTACCGCCAGCCAGTACATGCCTTGCATGAAGCCTTTAGGATCGACATGGCGTCGCACAAAAAGGCTGTCGCTAAAGATTGAGGCTATCAAGCGGTCAGGCTGGGTCTTCTCTGCTTCAAACTTTTTGTAATCTTGATAGTAATCCGCTTCATGTGTAGTGTATTTGCCAGATTCCGGACTGTGATAATTAAGGAAATCCATATTGCGAGTGCCTGATTCACGGCTGATTTGGAGTGTGGGATCAAGTTCCTTGAGTCCTTCCATAAAGGCAAACATGGAGTGGGCGCAACGCATCACTACCGTGGAAGAAGCTGAGATTTCAGCTGCGTCGGTGAATATTTGCGGATAGGCTTGGTACATGCGTTGGGCAATGTCGTGGTGCTGGCGCTGGCCCAGTGGAGTCAACTCTCCTCCGCGTCCGCGGGCTTCTTCCCACACTGTGTCAAGACGCTGCTTTACGTCTATGCCAAGTGTTGTCAGAGCATTGGCTTCTTGTGCTTTACTGAGCAAATCTACGAGCCATTTATAGTCGTTGTCAGAAATAAGATACCTTGAGCCATGACGTGCGAAATGGCTGGCATAGAATGGCTCATAGCCCTTGGGAGCAGGGGTGTTATGGCTTTCGGTCACAGGATATGCCAGATATACGCCTCCGGCCTTGTCAAGATCGGCATAGATTTCTTCGCGTGTAGTCTGCGCCCACAATAATGTAGGCATCATAGCCAGAATGAATGTTTTGATTCTCATGGTTGTTTTCAGCAAATGGTTGGTAGTGCAATGATAAAAAGTGATAAATGAAAAATTGAAGATATTTTTAATGAAGTAACATAACAAAAGGCACGTGTTACAAAGAAATGGGATTTAAGATTAAATACTTTGTAATTTTGTGGAATAAAACTCACATAAAAATCGATTATGAATTTGCGTAGTACCTTTATGGCAATTGCCTTATTGGGAGCATTGGCCGCACAAGGCAAGAGCGACCCCAATTTCTGGATTTTCCTATGTTTCGGTCAGTCAAATATGGAGGGCGCTGCACGCCCGGAAGCGCAGGATTTGGATAGCATAGATTCTCGCCTGCTGTTAATGCCAGCGGTTGACTTTCCGGATATGGATCGCAAGAGGGGAGAGTGGACAAGTGCTAAGCCTCCGCTTTGTCGCCCCGGCACAGGCCTTACCCCAGCGGATTATTTTGGTCGCGAGCTATTGCGCCATGCACCAAAGAACGTGAAAATTGGCTTGGTGCATGTGGCCATAGGCGGCATACGCATCGAGGGCTTTATGCCTGACAGTATCGAGGGCTATGTGCGCAATGTGGCTCCAGATTGGATGCGCGGCATGCTTCAAGCGTATGACAATAACCCCTATCAACGACTGGTGGAGACAGCCAAGCTTGCACAAAAAGATGGGGTGATTAAAGGCATACTCCTTCATCAAGGCTGTAGCAACAGCGGAGATCCCGAATGGGCAAGCAAGGTGAACACCATTTATCAGAGCCTGCTCAAGGATCTAAATTTGAAAGCTAAAAATGTGCCACTGATAGCAGGCGAGGTAGTGAATGCAGATCGTGGCGGTATCTGTGCCGGGGCTAATGACATGATAGACAGATTGCCTGAAACTATCCCTACAGCGCATGTGGTAAGCAGCGCAGGATGCACTAATGGCCCGGACTATTTGCATTTTGATGCTGAGGGCTATCGCGAGCTGGGGCGCCGGTATGCCTATGTGACGGCTCCGCTGTTGGGTATCAAGATTGATCCAGCCGATGAAGTGCATTCCACGGCAGATTTGGGCACTACCAGCAAAAATGCTGTACCTGGGAGCCAATGGCCTAAGGTGGATTCTCAGGGTAGAGCTACTTTTAAGATCAATGCTCCACAGGCCAAGGAAGTGGTGATAGATATTTGCGGACGAAAGTATCCGATGACAAAGGCGTTTGATGGCAGTTGGCGCATCACAACCGATCCTCTTGTAGTGGGTTTCCATTACTATTTTGTGATAGTGGATGGCATGCAGGCCACAGATCCCGCAGTGAATACATATTATGGGTGCGGTCGCATGGCCGGCGGTATCGAAATACCCGAAAGCGTGGAGGAGGCCGCATATTATTCATACAATATGAATGTTCCTCACGGGCAGGTGCGCGAGTGCGTGTATCATTCTGGTATAGAGCAAGGACCACGCCGCTGCTATGTTTATACTCCGGCAGAGTATGAGACCAACTATGAAGCCCGCTATCCCGTGCTTTATTTACAGCACGGCATGGGTGAAGATGAGCGCGGTTGGCATCAGCAAGGCATGGTAGCTAATATCTTGGATAATGCCATTGCGTCTGGGCAGTGTAAGCCTATGATTGTAGTGATGGATTATGGCAACTGCGGATATATCCACGGTACTGTGCCGGGAGAAAGCAGGGAACAGTTCGGAGCTTCATTTACACCAATAATGACCAATGAGCTTATCCCATATATTGACAGCACATTCCGCACCTTGACAGACCCTTGCAACCGAGCCATGGCTGGCCTTTCATGGGGCGGTCATGAGACTTGGCAGACAGCACTGCCTCGGCCAGATCTTTTCGGCCATATTGGCTCTTTCTCTGGGGCTTTATTCCTGGATACATCTCGCATAACTGAGATATACGATGGAGTATTCGCTGATGCTGATCGTTTCAATAGTCAAGTGAAGACTGTATTTATAGGGTTGGGCAGCGAAGAAAATTTCGCTGGCAAAAGCCTCTGCGATGCGCTTAATGCTCAAGGCATTCCAGCCACTTTCTATCTCTCTCCCGGCACTGCGCACGAATGGCTCACTTGGCGCCGCTGCCTGCGAAATTTCATTCCTCTGATTTTTAATTAAACTAAAAAGGCCTTGTAGAGCGTTATTTATCAAAAAGATAAAATATGAGGCAAAAATATTTTTGGATTTTGTGGTTGGTGGCTGTTGCGCTGGCGCAGTGCAAGAGCGACAATGCGCAGGAGCCTATAGAATATTCTACAGAGTGGCAGGAGGATGTCTTAGGGGATGGATATGAAATGAGGTATGTGGATCAGGGCAGCGACTATAGCGGCCCTGTGCGCTGTACTATTATTCGCAAACAAGCCCCTTGCGCTGGAAATCGGGGAGTGCTGTATGTGCATGGCTATAATGACTATTTTTTTCAAAAGGAGATGGGAGACCGGTTTGTGGATTCTTGCTACAACTTTTATGCTGTGGATTTGCGCAAATACGGACGCTCGCTAATGGAGGGTCAGACAAAATTTGAAGCGCGTGATCTCCATGAATATTTTGCTGATATTGATTCATCATTGCAAGTAATGCGCAGTGATGGCATAGATGATATAGTGTTGATGGCACACAGCACTGGCGGACTGATTACTTCAATGTATATGGAAGAAGACCCGGACACTGCTATTCGCGCCTTTGTGCTCAACAGCCCTTTCTTAGAGTGGAACCTAAGCTCTACTCAAAAGGATGTGCTTATACCCATAGTTAGAGCGGTGGCTCCAGCGCTGCGCAATGTAAGGATAAGCAATGGCGATAGCTCCGCTTATGCGGAGAGCCTGCTTAAGGATTATCATGGCGAATGGGAATATAACACTGATTGGAAAACCATCTATCCCGAAAAGGTCTCCACTTCCTGGCTCGCAGCAATTGACAAAGGCCATAGCCAAGTGCAAAAGGCTGATCCGCAGATACAGGTCCCAATCCTGCTCATGCATAGTGATAAATCAGTGTATGGAGAAGAGTGGACGCCTGATTTCCAACAAGGGGATGCCGTGCTCAATGTCGAAGATATCTCACGATATGGCAAGGCGCTCGGGCCAAATGTTACCGAATACATTGCCGCTGGGGGCTTGCATGATTTGATACTCTCATCAGAGCCAGTGCGCGAGGGTGTGTATCTGGAAATATTCTCTTTTCTGAATCCAATTATGAACTGAGAATTACCAGGCAATCGTTGCCGACTCTGGCGTGACAGTGAGAGTGACAGGCGCATTCAGAATAAGCGGATAGTTGATATCGCCATGGCCGGAGGGCATCTCAAAGATAATAGGGTAATCGTCGAGTTCGTAATATCCCCATTGCTCCAGCCAATAGTGAATCATATCCTCCATAGTCTCAAAATCCTTTGTGGGTTTGTACTCGGTAAATTCACCGATTATGAGTCCCTTGTATTTCGCCAAGGCTCCGCTCTGGTGCAGCCGCATAAGCATGCGCTCCACAGCGTGAATCTTCTCTCCAACCTCCTCAATGTAGAGAATGCAGTTCTCCTCGGCTGGTCGGTTGAGGATGTCGTAATCTGTCTCAGAGAGTCCATTAATCGTAATAAGGTTGCCACCTATTAAATTGCCATAAGAGCGTCCAAGATTATTATAGGGATGGGCTGGCAATTCGTATGCCCATTCTTCGGGCTGGGCAAGCATTTCAAGCAGGTATGCGGTGGAAAGCGAGTCAGCATCTTCGTCGCCTAAGTGGCCGCACATAGGACCGTGTATTGATGATACGCCGGCATGATACATCAAGGCATGAAGATCGCTGATGTCGCTATATCCAATGAGCCATTTGGGGTTGTTGGCGATTACTTGTGGGTCGAGCATAGGTAGCAAGCGCACCATGCCATAGCCGCCACGGCTACACATGATAGCATTAATCGTGGTATCCGAAAAAGCCTCCATTAGTTCTGTGGCTCTTATCGTGTCGTTGGCGGCATAAGTGCCGAAGGCATGGCCAAAGACATGAGGGGATGGCACTGGTTCGTAGCCATGGTCATAGAGCAACTCCATAGCATTTACCACAGGCATACTGTCAATAGCTGAGGACGGTGTCACTATGGCAATCCTGTCGCCAGGCTTTAGCGAGGCGGGACGCACAAATTCTTTGGCTCCGACTCCCAATGACATCAATATAGAAAGGATAAGTATTAAATTCTTCATTTAAGCAGGTATTTTATATCAATGCGCAAAGGTACGAAAATTATGCAATAAAGGAGTTGGAAAAACGTTAAATAGACATGAAACTGACAAAATTCTCTCTTTGCATATTTTTCACTTTGATTTCTCTTCTGGCATCATGTATAGAGGATGGCTTTACTACATCGCCAAGCGACCAGCCGGTATTTTCTTCAGACACTCTTGATTTAGGCTTAGTCTATACCGCAGAGCTTACTACAACATCACGAATGACTGTGCGAAATCCCCACGATAAGGGACTGAATGTCTCTACCATAAGCCTCTCAGGAGGAGGCGCAGGCTATTTCCGCGTGAATGTGGATGGCATGAGCGGGAGCTCATTCAGCGATGTGGAGATAAGGGCGAATGATTCGATCTATGTATTAGTAGAGGCTAATCTCCCTGAGAATAATTCTGCGCTGCCCGCCGTGATTGAGGCCAGCTTGGATTTTGTGGTGAATGGGCGCACCTCAAGTGTAGTGCTAACAGCTCAAGGGCAGGATATTGTAAGGCTTAAAGGTGAAGTAATTACCGAAGATGCACGATTTGTGGCCGGGAAACCTTATCAGATCACCGACTCTTTGGTAGTAACAGAAGATGCCACATTGACGTTGGAGGCAGGCGCTCGCCTACTTATGCATGATGGCGCTTCAATTATTGTGCGTGGCACCTTGCTTTCAGAGGGCACGGCTGAGAGCCATGTAGTTATAACTGGAGATCGCACTGGAGAACTGCTTCCTGGAGTTTCTTACGATATTATGTCGAGACAGTGGGGCGGGATTGCTATCATGTCCACCTCTTTTGCAAATAGCTGGGCATACACAGAGGTGAGCAATAGCAGTTGGGGCGTAGAAGTGGCTGGTAACGATGATGCATCGCAGCCTCAATTGATATTGCAGACCTGTAGGCTACGCAATTCTGGCGATTGTGTATTGACATCCTATGCTGCGTGGATCGAGGCTTATAGTTGCGAATTTGCTGAGGCAGCTTCCAATGTCCTGTGTTTGCTCGGTGGCAAATATCTCATTGAGCAATGCACGATTGCCAATTATTATCTTTATGTGGCTCCATCTCTGGCTGCTGTTTTTATACCCATTGAGGGAGAGTATGCCCAGGCGTATGGATTGCCAGAAGCTGAGTTTGTCAATAGTATCATATATGGTCTTAGTCCAGATGTAAGTCCTGGCGATTTTACCGGCTACGATGTGTATTTCCGTCGTTGTCTATTCCGCAGCGAGAATGGCTTTGATGACGAAAATTTCCACGATAGTCTTTGGGGTGAGGATCCGCTATATTTCACTGTACGCAACGATTATTATTTTGATTATCGCTTGCAAGAAGGCTCTCCCGCCATAGGCGCAGCATGGCCATCTCTGAATGTACGCGAACCCCAAAATAGTTTCCTAAATGAAATCTATTCTGGAAATCTTGGAGCTTACTGACCTATTTGGTCTATAAATTTGTCTATTTTATAGAAAATCGTTTGGAGAAACGACAAAACCCTCTTAACTTTGCATCGTGATTGAAGGTGATTTCAAACACCTCATTAAGATAAAGCAAGCAATCCCTGCTGCTATCTGCTGTTTGTCTTGAATAATGGGTAAAAATTATATAAAATTGAGTGCTTAGTATAGAACATACACTAAGGGAAGAGCAGCGCTGATGTGAATCAGTGCTGCTTTTGTATGTTCGCCATTTCTTATTAAACAGGCTCTCAGATACAGAAGCCAAGAGCGAGGAGGAATCCGAAGTTGTTGCCTCGAAGCTTGCCAGCATCGAATGCTATTTGTGCGCGAGTATGGAGAAAGGCTGACTGCCATGACAGTTCGGCCAGGGCTCCTGTGTTGTAGCGTGGGTGATAGTATGGATTGTTATAAGTGCCTAATCCTCGCTCGTGTGTAAAAAGCACACGGTAATTCAAACTTTGTGTAAGATTTCCCATTATCCCCAAATGGCAACCATTGACGCGGTTGCATGCAAATGCAGGATAGCCATCGCGATTATAAACCGGTGATATCAGGAACGGGGTTCCAATTGACATTCCGTAGTTGGCATAGGAATTATAATAGGTGTTATTGTAATAATTGTCACGGCCTGTAGTCTGGGAGGTTACTGTGGTGCCAGGAGAATCAGCGGGATCCCAATGTATGGGGCCGCTTTGGTCTCGAAAATCTATATATTCTGCCACAACAGCAGAAATCAAATGATTGCCTGACTGACGAAATTCGAGCCCCCAGATTCCATCCCATTTGTTGCGAAATCCAATGCCGCTTCCATCTTCCCATAACTTTTGAAGATAAGCACGCACGGTGGCTCCATTGCGCAGCCGGTAGCGAAAGAAGAAATCCCAGCTGCCCAGCGATGAACCTTCGTAGAAATCCTCACCATTTTCACCCGTAGGTATTAGCATTTTGAACATAGTCTTTAAGCCAGACTTGTGCTTGTCGATTTTAGTGAGTTCTCCCTTTGAGTAATAATAAGTGGTGCCCCCAAAAATGCCAGCTGACTGCATGCCGAAAGTCACAGAAAACGGTTGAGAGGGATTAGTGCGGAAATAGCATCTCTGGTAAGTGTACCTTTCGCCGAGTGTGATATGGTAATTATAATAATTGTACTGGTGCTTGAGCCAGCCATTGTCTGTCATCTTGCTTAAGGATAGCTCGCCTTGAATCCATACCCACTTCTTTGTCATAGGAATGGGCTGAAAATCTATGAAGCCAATACGGATTTCAGGAATAGGGCGAGAGTTGCCGCTTTCTACCAAGTCGCCGCTGCTAAGCTCTTGACAGAGCAGGGCAGAGGTATGCTCCTTAAGCCCGAGGGTGAGAAAGAGGCTTCGGTACTTAAAGTCAGCGAATAGCTGCTGGAGCCATATGCCGCTTGGCCCAGCCTTGCGCTGTGTGAAGACGGGGACGATTGCGTCAACTTCGTTATGCCCGGAGTGGGAGTAAAGGTCATATTTGGCTTTGTGGGAATATCCCGTGAGAAATTCTACTCCCACGCCGGCACTAAAGCGTTGGGCAGTATCCACTGTCTGTATCAGTGACAAATCAAAAAGAGCAGAATTCTTTTCATAGGACTTTCCATGGTTGAGGCTTCCTATTAGTGAAGGAGCGAAATCCCCGGTAGAAGCATTTGCCAGTATGTCGGCTGTGATATTTAAATCCTGCCCATGGGCCAATAATGCCAACAAAGAGAGCACCATGAGAGAAAATTTTTTTGGCCAATATGTACGTACTGGTACAAAATGCATAGCTTACTTATTAAACAGACTCTTAACTGAGAATTGAGTCAAAATCAGTTTACGGTGCAAAGTTAGTGCTTTATTTTAAATTAATTGTCCTAAATTTGTAAAAATGGATGGAATTGCCTATCTTTGTGGAACTTTATTATAACTTTTCCTCACATCCCTTTATTTTGCATATGAAAATACGTTTACTCTTTCTTGCAATAGCTATTTCCTTGTTCGCATTGGCTGGCAAAAGCCAAGTGGTTATAAATGAATTGATGCAGTCAAATATTGATTGCATAATGGATGACTTGAATGATTTTCCGGATTCTTGGCTTGAGCTTTACAATCCCGGGTCTTCCTCAGTGAATATAAATGGATATAACCTATCGCTCAATGAAGATGGAAGCGAAGGTTACACATTGCCATCTGCTAATGTGCCAGCTGGCGGTTACTTGCTTATATATTGTGACAAGGAGGGAGATGGATTGCATGCTTCATTTCGTATCGATTCCGGCAAGGGCGCGCTTTATCTATTTGATGCCAGCGGCAATCTTGTAGATGGCATAGACAAAATCAAAAAGCAACCGGCTCCTAACATTGCCTACGGACGCAAGACCGATGGAGCCTCCACTTGGGGCTACCAGCTTACCCCCACTCCGGGGACTGCTAATACGGGAGAAATCTCAGATGTGGTGCTTGGGGAGCCGGGATTTAGTCAGAGCGGTGGGGTGTGGAATTCTTCAACACCTTTTGATTTAACCTTGTCTCTTCCCGAGGATGCCCCTGATGGCGCAACGATAAGATTTACCACAGATGGGTCAGAACCCACACAGATTAATGGCACTCTATATGAAACACCCATAACCATTAGAAATTCAACATCTATAAGGGCAAAGGTTTTTGCTGATGGTTGCTTGTCTATCCCATCTACTGTGCATTCTTACATATTTCTGGGCAGGGAACAGAAAATACCTGTGGTGTCATTGACCATTGACCAGAAATATCTTTATGATAATAGCATAGGAATATTTGTAGTGGGCAAAGGCGGTGAGAGCAATCCCAATTATAACCACAATTGGCGCCGTCCGCTTAATCTTGAATATTTTCCAGTGGGGGAGGATGAAGCAGCCCTCAATCAGTTATGCGAGATGCGTGTGCAAGGTGGCTACACTCGCCAAAGCAGCGATTTGAAGTCGGTGGCCATTTATGCCAACAAGCGATTTGGCACCAAGAGGTTTGATTATGAGTTCTGGCCTACCGATAAGCCTGGCATTCACGATAATAAGAGCATAGTGCTTCGCCATGGCGGCAACGATTTCGGCTGGGGCTATTTCCGCGATGCCCTGTGCCAGCGCATGATGGGGCGCTTTGTGGATATGGACTGGCAAGGCTATTCACCTGTAATCGTGTATCTCAATGGCTCATATCATGCTATGCTTGCTCTGCGCGAGCGCAGCAATGAGGATAATGTCTATGCCAATTATGACGGCTTGGAGGACATAGACATGTTTGAGAACTGGTATGAACTAAAAGAAGGGACTTGGGACAATTACAACTCCTTCGCTGAGTTCTATGGTCAGCAAGGAGGCCATAGCATGGATGAGTGGAGAGAGTGGATGGATGTGGAAGAGTTCACCGATATGATGATTTTGGCCGCATGGGTAATCAATGATGATTTTCCTCATAATAATATAGTAATGTGGCGCCCAAGGGCCGAAGGTGGAAAGTGGCGCTGGATACTCAAGGATTTTGATTTCGGCTTGGGAATTTGGGATTCTGATGAACACAAATACTATAAGAGTTTCTTTGACATATTGAATGCCAATACCAATTACGATGCTACTCGTCTTTATCGCCGATTGATGCTTAATAATGAGTACAAACAATTGTTTGTGGATCGCTGGGTGGCTCACACCGGCGATTTCCTGAATGCGGACACAGGCATAGAGCTCTTAGACGAGATAATAGAGGAAAATCAGGGTGAGCAGAAGCGCAGCGATGATAAGTGGCACTGCGTGTGGTGGAACACGCTTTACGACCGCTGGGGAGAGATGAACGCTTGGATTAAAAATCGCCATGGGTATGTGGCGAATACCGTGAAGAAGGAGTTTGGCTTGGGTCAAATAGTCTCTGTAAAGGTAAATCAATCGCTAAGCGATGCTGATATAGAGGATTTGCAAATAAGCTATGCCGGAGTGCCGCTATACGGCAAGCGCTTTGAAGGCAAAGATTATGTAGGTCGTACTATTCGCCTTTCCGCTCCACATGGAGTAAAAGGATGGAATGTAAAAGTGGGTGCTGAAGATGAGCAATATTACGATGGTGCCTCCATGCAATTGGCAATTGCTTCATCGGCGAGCATTAACATCAATGCGGTTCTCGGAGAGGCTGGCATTGGAGACATTATCAACGATAGCAAGGCTGGCGTACGCTTGGACGCTTCTTCTGGTATGGTTTACTGCGAGGGCTTTATTGCTGTGTATGATCTCCAGGGTAGACTCTTGATAGAGGGCAGTGATGAGGTGCAACTTCCAGCTCATGGCTGTTACATAGTAAATACCACCAAGATAGTGTGTCAAAAATAATAAGAAGAACAAAGCGGAGCGCTATTCAATGGCGCTCCGCTTTGTTTATGTAGAAATTTATTATTCTTGGTCCATAAGCCAGCGGTCGAACCAGCGGAAGAAAAGGCGATGGAATGCTACTGAATTTTGAGGCTTCAGTATCCAGTGGTTCTCATCAGGGAAGATGATCATTTCGGCTGGAATACCGCGCAACTTAGCAGCATTGAATGCCATCTCGCCCTGAGAGGACAAAATGCGATAGTCAAATTCGCCATGGCTGATCATAATAGGGGTGTCCCATTTGTCAACAAAGCGGTGGGGTGACATATTGTGTGTGCGCTGAGCAGCAGCATTGTCCTTCTCCCAGAAAGCTCCGCCCATATCCCAATTGGCAAACCACATCTCCTCGGTCTCCAAGTATTGGGCTTCCGTATTGAAGATGCCAGCGTGAGCAAGCAGGGCGGCAAAGCGGTGATTATGGTTGCCAGCAAGCCAGTAAACTGAAAAGCCGCCGTAGCTTGCGCCCGTTGCGCCAACCTTGTCAGGGTTGACATAAGGAAGGGACTTGGCATAATCCGTAGCTGATAGATAGTCCTGCATATTCTGGCCTGGATAGTCTTTGGATATTTGTTCGTTCCAAGCTGTGCCAAATCCAGGCAGTCCATGACGGTTAGGAGCCACGATTACATATCCGTGACTTGCCATCAAGCATAAATTCCAGCGATAACTGAAATACTGGGTGAGGGCGCTTTGCGGGCCTCCTTGGCAATACAGGATGGCGGGATATTGCTTCTCTGGGTCGAAATTCGGGGGCAACAAAATCCATACCAGCATTTCTTCTCCATTGGTGCACTTGACCATATGCTGCTCAGCCTTGGGAAGACTCATTTGGCTCCAAATCTCGTCATTGACATTAGTGAACCGAGCGACATTCCCATTCTCGATAGCATAAATTTCATTGGCATGGGTAAAGGTGTGAGCAATAGCCAACCACTTGCCTGGGGTTGCCTCAGCCAGAGACGAGTAATCCATGTTGTCAGCAACCTTGGCGATTGCATGGGAGGCAGCATCGATTGAGAACACCGGGACGAAGCCATGGTATGGAGCCACAAACATTAGGCACTTGCTATCTTTGGCCCATGTGAAAGCATCGATGGTGTAGTCCCAATCAGCGGTAATGTCTTGTTTCTCTTTTGTGGCCCAATCCATTATAAAGAGGCGGTTGCGATCCGCCTCGTAGCCGTCGCGCTCCATGCTTAGCCAGGCGAGCCGAGTGCCGTCTGGCGAGAAAGCTGGGCAGGTGTCATAACCCATCATGCCCTCTGTGAGATTGGTTGTGGACTTAGCCTCGAGGTCATAGAGGTACAGATCACTATTGGTAGAGATGGCGTATTCCAAGCCTGTTTTCTTGCGCGATACGTAAACAAGGCCCTTGCTGTCGGGAGTCCAGGCAAACGAATCAATATCCGGGAAGGGCTTCATTGGCGATTCGTATGGTTCGTCAATCATCACATCCACAAGATTAGAAACCTTTGCACCATCGAAGTCGCCCACAAAGGGGTGAGGAATTTCAGTGACCCATTCATCCCAGTGCTTGTACATCAGATCGTCGATTACTCGCACATTAGCTTTTGGCAGATCTGGATATATGTCCTTGGCTGTGCGCTCAGTCTTCACACTGCCAATGATGGCAATCTTTGTCTGGTCGGGGGAGAAAAGAAAGCCGCCTACGCCATTTTCAACCTCAGTAAGCTGAGTGCGCTCTGAGCCATCAGCTTTCATTGCCCACACTTGTGGCTTTCCGTTTTCGTCAGGATACATAAAGGCAATTCGCTCGCCGTTGTCGATCCATACTTCGCCGCTCTCACTCTTGGGAGTGCGTGTTAGGCGTACGCTGTCGCCACCATCAATGGGCTTTACATAGAGATCGCGATTGCTACGGTTCTCTTCGATACTCTCATAGGATATTCCGAAAAGAACTTTTGTGCCGTCAGGCGACACTTGTATGCCGCCTACTCGGCCCAAAGCTTCGAGAGCATCGATATCAAAGATGCCGGTCTCGCTTTTGTAATCGGTTTTGTCGATAATTTTTCCTTGGTCATCAGCTTCGTTGGAAGAGCATGCAACCAGAACTGTCATAGCAGTCATTGCAAGGGGTAAGATTGATTTCATATATTGCGGAATTTATCTATTACATTTACAATGTCGGTGGGTATAGGAGCCTCGAAAAACATTTCTTGACCCGTGGCGGGATGGCGAAAACCCAGAGTGCGAGCATGCAGAGCTTGGCGCGGGCAGATGTCAAAGCAGTTCTTAATGAATTGGGCATAGCGAGCCGTTTTTTGTCCTCGCAAAATCTGATCTCCGCCGTAGCGAGCATCGTTGAAGAGCGGGTGGCCGATATGTCGCATGTGCACTCGTATCTGGTGGGTGCGACCAGTCTCGAGTACGCATTTCACCACTGACACATAACCTAAGTTCTCAATCACCTCATAATGGGTGACAGCGTTCTTCCCGATGCCTGACATAGGGTCAAATACTGCCATTTGAAGGCGATCCTTCGGTGAGCGGGCAATGTTTCCCACGATAGTGCCGCTGTTGGGCTCTGGCACACCCCATACCACAGCCACATATTCGCGCTTGGTAGTTTTGTTGAAGAATTGCTTGCCCAAGTCAGTCTTGGCATCTGGAGTTTTAGCAATAACCAATAATCCAGAGGTATCTTTGTCAATGCGGTGCACCAGCCCTAAGCGTGGGTCAGTGACATCATAGTCGGGATTGTCCTTGAAATGCCAGGCCAGGGCATTGACCAGGGTGCCTGTGTAATTGCCATGTCCAGGATGCACTACCAAGCCGGCCGGCTTGTTAACCACCAGCACGGTATCGTCTTCATAAACTATGTCAAGCGGTATATCTTCGGCCAAGATTTCAAATTCATATCTTGGCCTATCCATTACCACTTGCACCACATCCAAGGGCTTTACCCGGTAGTTGCTCTTTACGGGCTTGCCATTGACTAAGATGCAGCCAGCCTCAGCAGCGTTCTGTATGCGGTTGCGGCTGCTTTTTGATATGCGTGCGGCTAAGAACTTGTCAACACGAAGCAGTTCCTGTCCCTTATCGGCCACAAAGTGAAAATGCTCGTACATCTCCACGCCGTCGGCAGTGATAATGGAAGGCTCAGGAGGAAGCTCATCGCAAATCTCAAGCAAGCTATCTTCGGAATCAATCATAGACGGATGATTGAGGTGTGCTTTCGCTGTCGTTCCAACTGTCTTTTATTATATCTGATGAGCTGGGCTCGAAATCCTCGCCCACATCTTCCATAGTCACAGTAGGCACAATGCCTACCTCAAGGGTGACCTCTGCTGTCACAGGAAGCTTGGTATTTAATGTGATTTCTTTACCCTTGTATTTTGCCCCTAATACAAGATCGGGGTAGGGTGATGGTACATGGATGATGCGTACATTTTTAATGCCTAAGCTTTCAAGATATTTCATTGCTTGTCGGCTCGACACATTAATCAGAGGCATGTTGACAATCACCTTGCGAGGCTCGAAGGAAGCAATGGTAAGGTAAACTTCGCGCCCAGGTTTTACGATTGCGCCGGATCGGGGCCAAGTGGAGATTACGGTGCCTGGCTTGAGCCGCTCATCATATACCGAATCGGATACTTCTGGCAGAAAACCTTGAGATTCGAGAGTTGATATGGCAGTGGAGTAGTCAAGGTGAGATACATTAGGTACTTGCGCGATTTCTCCATGGTGTGTCCACCGATTCAAGAAAAAGAAACCAATGCCAAGCAACACGGCCCCAGCAATGCAAATATAAATCAAATTGGCCAGAATTGGGTGCTTTTTAGCGAAATCAGGCCAAGAGAACTTTCTTTTATTGTTGATATCTGCCATAATGTGCAAAATTACTGCTTTTTTCTGTGAATACAATAAAAATTAAGAGCCTGTTTAATAAGAAATGTTAATCGAAAAGCTGCAATCCGTGGAGCA
>CAZRYC010000026.1:0-38041 GCA_964604175.1 uncultured Bacteroides sp. | reverse complement strand
CCCCCTCATCCAGAGGGGGCAAAAAATCGTCTACCCCCAATTGAACATTTACAGAGTTAACAGTGGGGACGGGCTCTGGGATAAAGGTAGTAGCGGCACTGCGGGCCATGTCGGCTGGTCAGTTCGGACAGTACCCTCTGTATGTATTCTGCAGCGATGGCATTTGGGCAGTGCCATGGAGTGGGACGGCCTATGGCGCGGCCCAGCTGATAAGCAATGATGTAGCTCAGTCGGGGGCAGCCATCGAGGCTCTGGACAGCAGCGTGGCTTATGCCACGGGCTACAGTGTGAATTTGCTATCAGGATCTAAGGTGGTGCGCATAAGCGATGCCATAAGCGGAGGCGTGCTCGAAGGCTTGGAAGTGCCCTATTTTTCAGCAGTGCTCACAAATGCAGGGATTGATGGCCTATCCAGTGCATCGCCAGTCAAAAGACCGGGCCTGATGCTTGAGTATGATCGCCAAGAGCAGCAGCTATGGGTGTACGATCAGCAGGAGGCAGCGATATATAGCATGGTGTCGCAGACCTGGGGCATGGCAGCAAGCCATGATTGCGCCTTGGCGGTTACTCAGCCCTTTGAAATAGAGGATGGGCTGAGAGAAATAAAGATTAGCGGTCAGTTGGGGACCTCAAAGCCGCAGCTTTATCTGTGGGGGACACAGGATTTCAGTTCTTGGACACTTGTAAGCAGTGCTCGTGCTGCATCCTTGCGAGGCTTGGCCGGCACCAGATTTGCGTATTATTGTGTCGCATTCTCGGCTCCGGCGGCGAGGGCTGTTGGGGGGTTAGTGGTTAGTGGTTAGTGGTTTTCAGTTTTCAGTTTTCAGTTTTCAGTTTTCAGTTTTCGGTTTTCAGTTTTCAGTTTTCAGTTTTCAGTTTTCAGTTTTCAGTGTTCACTAAATCAGGGGTCTATTTGGTGAGGTTCATGCCGATCATCATGCCATCGTAGTTGTCAAGGATGGAGCTGACGGTTGACATTGTGGAAGAACCTTTGCCAGTGAACGAGCTGATCATCTTCACGATAGTCATCAGCTTGTTGGCATCGAAAAGGAGAGAGAGGGTGGTGTAGCTGTAATAGACCTCGGCATTGAGCTTGATGATGCCAGTATTGCTCTTCATAGAAAGAGCGCGAGTGTCGCTATCAAGAGTGTAGGTGCCGTTGATAGAGCGACCGCCGAGCACCATCACGCAAGTGCCATCCTCGTTGAATGTAAAGCTGGTGTTGGAGCTTTTTATATTGATGGCAGAGTATATAGAGGTAAGCTTTTCCTCCACGGTGCTGGCCGCCACAGAGCCGCCGGCCTTAGCCAGAGCGTTTTCGCTTGTGAATCTGCACTCTGGCGAGCTGTAATTCCAAGTGCCAGCAAGCTTCTCCACTGTGACAGTGGTAGAGTTCCCGATCAAGTCAGAGAGCAGGCTGCCAATCACAGATTGGGAGCTGGAAGAATCGTCAGAGGAAGATGAAGACGCCGATGATGCCTTTGACAGGATAGAACCCAAGATAGAAGATGAGCTTGAAGAAGACTCAGAAGATGAGGTGGAAGTAGAGTCAGACTTAGAGAGGAGCGATTTCAGGATGGATTGCCCTGACATACTAATTGGGGCCATCAGCATAACAGCTGAGGCAATGAAAAGCATATATTTTTTCATAAACCAAAAATTTTGATGCAAATATAGGAAAAATAGGTCAAATTCGGGGCATAGTACCGACCAATAGCCCCTATTCCTCGATTTTTTGCAGTAAAACCACAGCCATAGCGGCGATGCCTTCGCCTCGGCCGGTGAAACCTAAGCGCTCAGTGGTGGTGGCTTTCACGCTGGCGTCATGTATTCCTATGCCCAAGTCAGAAGCGATGTTCTGGCGCATTTGCATTATGTGAGGGAGCATTTTGGGGGCTTGCGCCATGATGGTCACATCCACATTGACCGGATGCCATCCCTGGCCCTCGACAATCTCAGCCACAGCGCGCAGCAAGACTCGGCTGTCAGCTCCCTCCCACTGCGGATCGGTGTCGGGGAAATGTTTTCCAATATCTCCCAATGCCAAGGCACCAAGCAGAGCATCGGAGAGCGCGTGCAATGCCACATCGGCATCGCTATGGCCGAGCAGCCCTTTTTCATAAGGAATATCCACACCGCAGATTATGCAGCGGCGCCCCGGCACCAACTGGTGCACATCAAAGCCTTGTCCTATCCTGTACATAATGCTATTGTGAAAAAATTATTTGCGACCCAGGAGCCCCTTGATGCCATCCATATCGAAGGTAAGTGTGAAGCGCAGGGTCTGGTCCAGAGGCGACGACTGGGCAGTGGCCAGCATGTAGCTTGCATCCAAGCGCAGGACATTGAGGCCGAAGCCGGCACCCATGGCAAAGTATTTTCGATTGCCCTTGAATTCGTTTTCGTAATAGTATCCGGCGCGCAGGAAGAATTGATTGTTATAATCGTATTCGGCCCCGATAGAAAAGTTGATTTCGCGAATTTCTTCTTTGAAACCTCCGGGCGCATCAGAGAAAGATTTGAAGATGCCGGTGATGGGCGACATGTCTTTCCAATCTTGGAGGGCCTTTTCATATTCGATCTGGCCCTCGGCGGTGCCCATGTCGTAATCTGCTTCGCGCGGGCGGGTAGGCACAAGCAGCTTATTGAGGTCAAGGCCTATGGCTAAGTTGTGATAGTCAGCCAATGGGAACTTGAACATAGCGCCCAACTTCAGATTTGTGGGAAGGAAGGCGGGGTCTTCGCCGTCGTTGAACGAGACTTTTGTACCGATGTTGCTGATGTTCCAACCCCAAGAGAACTGGCACTCATTGCGTCCGATGATAGGGTATGTGGTGAAATAGCCGCTAATGTCGGCCGAGAATGCGGATGCACCGTTCTGCTGGTCGCCAGCGTAGCTGTCGCTGAAGCCGAGAGCGGAATAGATATATCGCAGGACTACGCCCATGGAGTATTTTTCAGAAAGTTTGCGGCTGTAACCCACATCAATAGACATCTCATAAGGATTGAGGGTTTCATCCACTTGATTTCCGGTGCCGCTCACCACTTCACCCAAGCTAAAATATCTGAGAGAGGCGCTCACAGCCTGATTGTCGTCATGGCCTATCTTCCAGTAACCACTTACATTGGCCAAGAAAATGTCGTTGACGATTTTGCGCAGCCAAGGGGTATAGCTCAGCGATACACCGCCGCTGCTGTATGCGAAGGCATATTTTGAAGGGTTCCAGTACTGAGAATTGCAGTCGGGGTCGGTGGCGGCGCCTAAGTCGCCCATTGAAGCACCTCGGGCATCCGGGGCTATGCTGAGAGAAGTCACGCCAGTCTCAACCGGATTGAATTCGCTTTTCTGCGCCTGGGTAGCCAAAAAAGAGGCAGCGCAGGCCATGACGAGAATATATTTAAGCAAGTATTTCATCACAAGAAAAATGGTACACCTTATTAACTAATAAAAGGGGTGTTTATTGTGTGTCACTTTATTTTGAGAGCCAGCACGCAGTGGCCATTGACGTGGGAGAGAATTTTGGTGTCAGGCTGGAGGGCAATAAGAGGAAGCTGATGCCGGAGCAAAAAAATATCGCCAGTCTTTACAGTGGCTATCTGGGTCACCTCCTCCACAGCTTGGGCAATCTGGGATTTCAGATCTTCTGTGGAGAAAGAGGCTTGGCAGATTTCAGCCCCGTCGCTGTATTCAAAAGAAAGAGTGAAAGGCAGCTCCCAATCCGGGCTTAAGAAGCGGCCCGGCACCACAGCATTGTCCATAATGTTTACGGCCGGGGCCTCAAGGGGATTTGCGGCTTTCAAGATAATAGCCGAAGAAATGCCATCGACATAGCGTGGGGCGAACTTTGCTTTTACGTTTTTGCCCAGGCGGCCAATACGGTAAGCAATGGCGAGCTGAGCCGACCAAAGGCCCGGAGGCAAGAACAGGGGCATTGCATCACGGCCCAAAGCAGAGTCGGGATACACGATGCAGGAGGCAAGGCTATCTATGTATTCAATAGTTTTCATAGGCCGGTGACCGCTAACTTGCTGCTGGCGGTGCTATAGCTTTCGCCTCCAGTCTCAGAAATGGTTGCTTGGTACACATAAATGCCTCGGGGCACGCGGCGGCCGCCTGTGTCGCAGAGATTCCAAGTGACGGGCATAGATACAAACATATCAGCTCTGCCCTTTACTGTGCTTTCCCATACCGGGCGCCCCATGAGGCTGTACACAGCCACAGTCACAGTGATTTCGGCATCGGGACGGTCATGAGAGAGATAGAACTGAGCTTGGTCGCTTACGGGGTTTTGATTAGTGTAGCACTGGTATATGGTGGGGGCTAAGCCGTCGATGACATAGAATTCTATGGTCTTTGAGGCGGAGTTGGCATTTGTGTCCCATACTCTGAGGGTGAGGGTGTGAGTCCCGTTTGAGAGCTCGCTAAGGGGGTATGCGATAGTGCCTCCGGAGGTGCCGTCGGATGCCGGGGTGTAGTATAGCGAGACATCGCTATAGGTGGTAGAGCCATCGAGAAATATGGTCATTTCATGACCAATGCCGGCCGATGAGAGATTTATGGCCACATCATCGCTAATCTCAGCTATGAGCATAGGCGAAGAGTTCACCCGGTCTCCAGAATTGAAAGAGCTGTGGTTAAGGTATATGGCATTGATGGCGGGCGGGATGGTGTCGCCCGGCACAGTCTCGTCAATGCCGTAAACGAAAAAGTCATTGCTCAGGCCTACAGCTTCTGCGCTCTCAGAGGCAGCATACATATTGATGCTTGCGGGGCGGAAATTGTCAGCTACCTCGCCAGGCATTGACACTGGCATAGAGAACCGGCCATTTGTCACCATGCCGTTGCCAGCAAAAAGCTTGTCGCCGTGGACATCGAAGTTGATGACAACATTTTCATCGCGAGTGCCATAGGTGCTCTTGCTATTCTCGGCATCGTAAATCACCACTTCCACGGAGCCATTGAAATCTTCAAGAATCTGTCCCAGGGGGTCGGTCACGCTGCCGGCAATGGTGGTGCGCTCGAGGGCTTTTAGTGTGATCTGGTCATCGGGGTTGAGAGGCTGGCCTCCGATGCTGTCGAGCGATACAATGTTGGAGGGCATCTGGAGGGTCAAGGCAGGATCGCCCATCAGCGCATATCTCAGGCGGTTGGAGTTGCTTGTGTGGGAGCCGCTGCTGTTGAGAATATTGTTCTTCGCCATACGGTAAATGTCGCCTAATCTGGGGAGCTTTCCATCATCATCGCGCTTGGTGATTGCGCGGCCCATGGCGCTGGTGAAATAACCATTGTGAGTAATATACACAGGCCGAGTGGCGCTGATTGTGGCTATGGTGCCTCCGTTCTGCTCCAGATACATGATTTCGCCGCCGCTGAGGGTGTAGCTGTCCCATCGCAAGAAATCGCAAGTGGCAGCAAGCAGCACCGGCACTTTCTTGAGGTAGAGATTGTTGATGTCGTTGTAGGTGAGCATGTTTTCGCCGGTCCAGGAGTGGTTGTTGGCGTGGCCGCAGAAGTTCCACCACATCACACCCTCGTCAAGCATTCGGTACATATCTGATCTGCCGCCCTCGCAGATGCCACCAACCAGAGGATAAGCATCCACATACACCTTGCTCACAAAGGCTTGTGATTGGGAGTTTGCAGTCAAGGCATTGATCATGCTTTCGGTTTGGATCACATGCACGCCCTCGTTGCCGTCATCGGCCAAGAAAAGGAAGTGGTTTTTCCAAGTGCCGCTTTTGCTTTTGAGCATATAGCTCTCAAGCTTTTCCACACAGAGCTTAGCCATGTCGGCTGAGGTTGCGGGAATTCGGCCCACGCCAACGCAGAGATCGTCGAGGCCCAGGTTAGAGCCGGAGCCATCGCCGAGGATGGCTATGAAATCATCTGTGCCGTAGGCAGTGTTGTCGTTGAGCTGAGTGCGGCGCTCGCCACCGAGCCAGCACGGAATGGTATAGGGAGTGGAATTGTCGAATTGCGATGTAAGATGGCGGTTGTCATAGGTGGCACGGCCCAGCAGCAGTGCATATCGCAGCTGCGCAGAGGAGTCAGAAAGAGCCGCGCGGTCGTAAAACATTTTTAAGCATTTGCGTAGGGCACTCACATCGGGCACTCCGCTGGCGAATTCGTTATATACCTGGTCCACGTCAAGCACAATGGCATGAATGGGATCGGAGGCTTGGCTGTGAAGCGAGGCAATGCTCTGAGCTTGGGAGGAAAAAACGGCCGGGGAGAAAATCACCATTTCAGGCACATCCATGGCGTGGATATCTTGATTGGCAACAGAGCCTACCAAAGAGGGGGTGAGCATCTTAGCTGATGATGACCATGCCGCATACTGCCGCTCGCCGGCATAGTCGCTGGTCCAGGCCAGGGAGCTTGCGGAAGAGCTGGTGTTGAGCTGGGAAATTTGTTGAGGATTAGTCACATCCCACACATGCACGTCTGATTGCGAGCCAGTGTCAAGTGTAGCCCCAGATTTGGCAGAGAAGACGAGCCAGCCGTCAGAGGGCAGCTCAAGCGGGGCAGTGACATTCACAGCCAGATAATCAAGCCAGCAATCCGACATTGAAGAGGCCGAAGCCACACTGATGCTTATCTCCACATCGCCTCCAGGGCTTGTGAAAGAGTGTACTGATTGATTTAGTGCAGCATGAAGATAGGTGGAAGTGGCCACGGCCGAGAGTTTGTCAGTGCTATTTTCCTCAAGTACTTGCCCGTTGACTGTAAATTTTACAGATGAGTCAAAAGAGGAGGCGTACACGATGCCGCACTCAAGCATGGCCTCGCCCGGTGGCAGGGAGAATGTGAATTTTCTGGTAGATTGCGAGGTAAAACTTTCGCCCACAAGCAGATATCCGGCCTCGCCTGGGGAAGTGCGGTCGTATTCATGCTGTTGGCAATGGAGATAGGTGGAGTCAGAGATAGCTGAAGCTTGCGGGAGGCCTTGCGCCGGAATGTCGGGCAATGCTTCCGATGTCTCACACAGGAAATAATATCCCAATGAGCTGTAAATATTAGGGTTGCTTACCCTTACGCCTCCACTGCTGGCAGCCCAGTTCTCGGGCCCCACGCCATAGAATACTATCCCCTGATCATCCATAGCGGCTTGCACGGCAGGCAGGTCGTCGATGTAGTTGTCTTGGGAAAGCACATCGGGTATGCGGGCACCGCCATAGCCATACACTCGCACATTGGCGGGGTTAGAGAATCCCCATTGGCGCAGCTGAGAATTGGTGATGCGGTGCATGCCGGTCTCAGAGACACTAATCTTCACCCAGTCGCCGGAGCTGAGCCTGGAGGATGCGGCGTAGTGATCTGCGCTCAGGGCATAGGCCCCGGCGGCGCACAGCAGAGAGACAGCAGTTAAGATTAGTGATTTCATATCAATAACTAACGGAGCCGTGCCGTTATTATTGTGCTTGCTGGCAGTTACAGGTTCTGGGTGTAGCGCAGCCAGTAGTCGAGGCTGGTGCGGTTGCCGTTGTAGGTGTTGATGTCCACCCAGCCGCTGATGCCGTTGACTTTGCCCATGTGTGAGTGCTGCCAGAATGTCCATTTTTGCTCAGGAGGAGCAGCCAGGTCGCTGATCCACAGAGGCACATCGGGGAAGTTGCTTCCGATGTATTTGTTGAAGCCTTGCTTGTTGGTGTATATTATCACTGGGTATCCAGTGCTTTGGAGCACTGAAATCATGCTGTTGAGCTGGTCGAGCACCACATTCAGGGGTATGTCTTCGTTGGTCCATTCCTCCACATCGATAGCCAGAGGCAGATCCAAATCGTATTCGTGCACAACATCTAAGAAGTTGTAAGCTTGTAGATGGCCCGGGGAGTCAAATCGGAAAAAGTGGTAGGCGCCAACCAGGAGGCCCTGCTCAGAAGCGCCTCTGATGTAGCGGTCGAACATTGGATCCTTAAATTCAGTGCCCTCCGTAGCTTTCATGTACACGAACTCCACAGAGTCATTGACCACCTTCCCGAAATCTATGGTGCCATTGTGCGAAGAAAGGTCGATTCCCTTTACGGGATAATCGGAGCGATCCACTTCGAGGTTGTGTGGCTGTCCGCAGCTGGCAAGCAATATTATAATTAGGTATAGATAATTTTTCATGGTCATCATGGTTAGTGGTTGGTGGTTAGCGGTTCTGAATGGTTATGATTTTTGGGCACCAATAAGGCGCTGCCTTCCCAAAGCAGATATACAGGCAAAAACACCAGGAAAAGGGTTATGAGGTCGCTTGTTGGAGTGATAATTCCGGCCAGTATCAGGATTGCGCACACCGCATACTTGCGGTATTTGGCGAAGAAGCCTCGCTGAAGCAGGCCCATTTTGCCCAAGAGCCAAGCCACCAAAGGTAGCTCGAATACGAGGCCCATCATCAGCACCAGCATGAAGAAGGTATCCATGTAGCTGTTGAGCGAAACGGTGTTGGCTATCTTGGTGCTGAGCTGATAGTCGGCCAAAAAGCGCAGGGCCAGAGGGAATACGATGAAATATCCCACGGCCATTCCCAGGTAGAACATCAGGTTGCCCATCAAGAAAGCCTTTCCGGCGCCTCGGCGCTCGTGCTCGTAGAGGCCTGGGGCCACAAAAGTCCAAAGCTGCCACAGCACAAAAGGGAAACATACTATGAAAGCGCACCAGATTGAGGCTGACATGTGCACCATGAGCTGGGAGGCGAGCTGGATGTTGATTAGCTCCACATGGAAGCCGGAGCTTGCCATGTCGGGCACCCAGGTGCCATCGCCCTTGATGAAGCTCAGGGCATGGTATAGCGGAAAATCTTCGGTGCATGGGGCTGTGATCACATGCTCGAAAATCCAGGGCATGGCAATAAAGAAGGCAATGGCCGCGGCCACAATGGCAACGGCAATGCGCAGCAGCACGCCTCTCAGAGCATCCAGATGCCCCCACACGCTCATTTCCGCCAGAGCCATCGCCATTTACTCTTTCTCGTTGACGGTGGTTTTGGCCTGAGCCTCATGGGAGGCTGATGATGGTGTCACCTCCTTGTTAATCTCTTCCTTCGCATCTTCGATGCCTTGCTTAAAGGCATGCACCCCCTTGCCCAAATTGCGCATGATTTGTGGAATGCGGCCGGCTCCGAAGAGCAGCAGCACAATCACGGCGATGAAAATGAGCTGCGGGCCACGAAGTCCAAGAAATGCTAAAATGAATGTGTACATTGCGTATAAGCGTATAAATGATTGACTTTAGTATTAAAAAATGTTATCGAGGGGCGGTTATCGGCCCCTAAGATTACAAAAACAGCGTAAAGTTACAAAAAATTTCTGGAAAATTCGTAACTTTGCACTCCGATTTATAGACATTTAAGATTTTATAAGAATGAAAGCTTATGTATTCCCCGGCCAGGGGGCGCAATTTGTTGGAATGGGCAAGGATCTCTACGACAACAACGCAGAGGCACACGCCATGTTTGAAAAAGCCAACGAAATCTTAGGTTTCCGCATTACTGATATAATGTTTGCCGGCACCGATGAGGAGCTGAAGCAGACACGCGTGACCCAGCCGGCCATCTTCCTGCATTCTGTAATCTTGGCTAAGACACTGGGAGAAGAGTTCAAGCCCGATATGACCGCGGGCCACTCTCTGGGCGAGTTCAGCGCTCTGGTGACAGCCGGGGCCCTCAGCTTCGAGGACGGTCTTCGTCTGGTATCAGCCCGCGCACAGGCAATGCAAAAGGCTTGCGAGCTCAAGCCCAGCACCATGGCGGCCATCATAGCCCTGACCGACGAGCAGGTAGAAGAGATTTGCAACAGTGTTGACGGAGTAGTGGTTTGCGCCAACTACAACTGTCCCGGCCAGCTTGTAATCTCAGGCGAGATTGAGGCCATTGACGCAGCATGCGATAAGGCTAAGGCAGCCGGCGCAAAGCGCGCACTGAAGCTCAATGTGAGCGGAGCCTTCCACAGCCCGTGCATGGAGCCAGCCCGCGCGGAGCTCGCAGAGGCAATCGAGCGCACCGACTTCCACAAGCCCGTATGCCCGGTATATCAGAATGTAGATGCAAAGCCTCATACGGACCCGGCCGAGATCAAGGCAAACCTGATAGCACAGCTCACCGCTCCTGTGCGCTGGACACAGACAGTGCGCAACATGATAGCCGACGGGGCCACCGAGTTCATCGAAATCGGCCCGGGCAAGGTGCTCCAAGGCTTGGTAAGCAAGATCAATCGCGAGGTAGCCACCAGCGGAATGCAATAAGCGGGAGCGGGCTTAGGCCTGTCTCGTTAAGGCATACCAAAAGTAATTTTGGTGATTTCGGAAAAATTACGTACCTTTGCGTGATTTTTCAAAAATTATTGGCTATGGGAAAGTTTACAGCTTACAACGTGCCGCTCAAAAGCCTGGGCGAGGGGACGCACGAATTTGATTATCGCCTTGATGGTGAGTTTTTTGCCAACATGGAGAATGCCGACATTCGCAAGGCTGACGTGGCAGTGAAGCTGAAAATCACCCTGGTGCATGGCCGCTATGACTTGCAGTTCGCAATGCAAGGCACAGTGACCACCCTTTGCGACCGATGCCTCGATGACTTAGATCTGCCCATCGACACCAGTTACCGAATCCTGGTAGAGTACGGGAGCGACTACAACAGCGATAGCGATGAGCTGCTGGTAATCCCCAACAGCGACAGCAATCTCAATGTAGCGTATATGATTTATGACACAGTGGCTCTCGCAATACCGATGAAGCATGTGCACCCGCTGGGCAAATGCAACCGTCAGATGACGGCTCTGCTGCGAAAGCATCGCACACGCGACAATGATGAGGATGCCGAGCTCGAGAGCGAGCTTATTGAGGAGATGGACTCGATGGAGCCCGAACAGCCCACTGACGAATAGCCTCAAGGAAAGCATTGACCTCCTAAAAAGTAACAAACAACAATAACATTATAACAATCATGGCACATCCTAAACGAAAACAATCTAAGACTCGCACAGCCAAGCGTCGTACGCACGACAAGGCTATGATGCCTACAATTGCTCTCTGCCCCAACTGCGGTGCATGGCATATCTACCACACAGTATGCGGCGAATGCGGTTACTACCGTGGACGTCAGGCAATTGTTAAGGAAGAAGCTCTGTAAACATGCTGAATGCTCGAATATCAGGTATAGCCTCGTACGTTCCTGACTCCATTCTCGACAACGACATGCTGTCGAAGATGGTTGATACCAACGACGAGTGGATTACCTCGCGCGTTGGCATTAAGGAGCGCCGCATTCTCAAAGAGGGTGGCGGCTCTTCTGTCATGGGCGTAAAGGCTGTCAACAAGCTCATAGCTGAGACTGGCGTGAACCCTGCGGAAATCGACTTGCTTATCTGCGCTACATCAAATCCCGATTATCGCTTCCCATCTACAGCATCGATCATCGCTCACCAGTGCGAACTCCCCAACTGCTACGCATATGATATCCAGGCAGCATGCGCTGGCTTCATCGTGGCCCTGCAGGATGCTCGCGCTTATATCACCTCCGGCATTTACAAGAAGGTGATCGTGGTGGCTGCGGAGATGATGTCATCGATGGTCAACTACAACGATCGCGCTACCTGTCCGCTCTTTGGCGACGGCGCAGCTTGCGTGTTAGTAGAGCCTACTGAGGATACAAGCGTAGGCGTGATAGATGGCATATTCCATATCGATGGTACCGGTCTGCCTCACTTGGTGATGAAAGCTGGCGGAAGCGCCAAGCCCGCAAGCCACGAGACTATTGATGCAGCTGAGCACTATGTGTACCAAGAGGGCCGCTCAGTGTACAAGCACGCTGTGACGGATATGCTCACTTCATCACTGGATGTGATGAAGCGCAATGGCCTCACTGTGGACACTATTGATTATCTGGTGCCTCATCAGGCCAATCTCCGCATCATCGAGGCCGTGGCCGAGCGCGCCGGAGTGCCTATGGATAAGGTGCTCGTAAACATCCAGCATTATGGCAACACTTCAGCCGCCAGCATACCTCTCTGTCTCGATGAGATGAAGGGCAAGCTCAAGAAAGGCGACAAGATCATCCTTACCGCTTTTGGCGCCGGTTTCACCTGGGGCGCCATGTATTTGGTGTGGGACATGTAAGCACAGAAGTAACATTGACATAAAGAGTGGCTCAGGATTTTCCCGAGCCATTTTTTATTACACAGATTTGGGATTTCGACATGAATAAGGACAATAGTGAAGAAAAGTTTCCGATAGTGCGGGAAGATGGCACAGTGATAGGCAGCGCCACTCGCGGAGAGTGCCATAGCGGAAGCAAGCTGCTGCACCCGGTGGTGCATCTGCATGTGTACAACAGCCGGGGCGAGCTCTATTTGCAAAAGCGCCCGGAGTGGAAGGACATACAGCCAGGGCGGTGGGACACTGCCGTGGGGGGCCATGTGGACTATGGGGAGGAGATTGCCGATGCCCTGCGGCGCGAGGTGCGAGAGGAACTTGGCATCACTGAGTTTGAGCCGGCGTTTGTGGCGCGGTATGTGTTTGAGAGCGCGCGGGAGCGCGAATTGGTGCATGTGTACCGCACAGTGTACGATGGTCCCATCTGTCCCTCGTCGGAGCTCGATGGCGGCCGCTTCTGGAGCTCAGATGAAATCGCTTCCAACCTCTCTGGCGCCCTCTTCACCCCCAACTTTTCCCAAGAATACATCCGCTTTCTGAGGTAAACAGCAAGATACTCTTTCTCTTTGATAAAGAACCCAGAGGGAGTAATATGGTTGAATTCCCGAATCTGGGTGAATGAAACCGCCGAATCTGGGTGAATGGAATTGCCGAATCTGGGTGAATGAAACCGCCGAATCTGGGTGAATGGAACCGATTTGGCGCCAGAATTCCTGTATGATATAGGGCTGACAAAGCCTGATTAAGAGGGCTGTTCGATGCTGGGTGGGACTATTGGCGGCGCAGGAGGTAGGAGGCTTCGAGGAGCTTTAAGGTGAGAGGCGTGTAGGGCTGGGGGAGGTGAGCGCAATAGTCGGCGACTATGGAGCGGGCTTCCGGGCTGCGGAGGCTGGAAAGCAGGGCCTTGAGCCACTGCGAGGGGAAGAAGATGTCGCCAGTGGCTTGAATATCGGGCAGGGCATCCAAAGCGGGAAGCAGATATGCGCAGCAGTGGGGTTCGCGGCTCGGGTCGCACAGCAGGCTCAGCATCTTGGCTGTCCATGGCTCAGGACGGCGATTCTCCGCGCAGAGCAAGCTTAAGAACAATTCCTCTTGAGCTTCTTCATCCGGATTGCAAGCTCGGCTTACAAAATCAAACTCGCGTACCAAATCCTCACTGTAGCTGAGCCTTTCGCGCTCTGTGCTAAGTATCTCAGAGGCTTTCTCCGGAGACAAGATTGCCAGGCGGTAAGCCATGGCCATATAATCGCGTTGGCTCAGCAGCGGTTCGGTCTGGTCTCTCCAGATGTTATAGAGGCGCAGGGCGGATTCTTGGCCCACAGCCTGGCTGTAAAGATGTCGCAACAACCTCTGCTTCACCGAGGGAGCCACATCCAGAGCCAATGCCCTCCATAGGGCGCCTTCGTCAAGCTCGCCTTGGCCGGCTAAGGCGCCCAGAGCATCTGCGCAGGCTGAGGCTATCAGAGGATTTTGCTCCGCTGGCAAGTGGGTGAGTAAGGTATGGGCAAATTCATCCGGCTTAAGGTCGCCACGGATCCAAGCCTCAGTCATATTTAGTATGGCTCCATATCGACCAGCGGGACAAAGCTCAGTCCAATATTTCAGATAGTTAGGATGCCCTTTGATAGAGAAATAGCCATAGCCGTCGCCTTGACTATTTGGCAGTATAGCCTTAACATCGCAGGGCAATGAGATTTCTGCGTATTCCCCAGTTAAGTCAATGGGCAACTCTAAGATACTATCCCCTGCAATAGCTATCGTAAAGCTTTGAGGCCACAGAATGCCCTGGCCAGAGGGGTCCTCTTGTCGCACTACTATCTTCCCATCTTCTACAGAAGTGAAAACAATAGGCATTCCCGGCTCTTTCACCCATGCTTGGCTGAAGCCTTTAGCGTCTGCCTCAGGAGCTACGCTGTCAAGTATCTCCACCAGTTCATCCCAAGATGAGTTGCTCCAAGCGAATTTCTTCAGGTAGGCGCGCAGACCTTCGCGCAGCTTTTCCTGACCCATTCTGCGCTCAAGCATGCGCATCATAATTGGAGCCTTGTGATAGATGATGTTGCCGTAAAGAAGGCCCGCTTGGTTAAGATTTTCCAGTGCTTGGGCTATTGGATGAGTGCCATCGGTGCGGTCGGTGGCCTGGGCAAAAGTGTGGTGAGAGCGTATGAAATTTAGGTTATGGTCAATTCCCGGGAAAGCCTTTTCTGCCATCTTCGATGCCATGAAGTTGGCAAAGACCTCCTTGGTCCATACATCATCGAACCATCTCATAGTGACCAAATCGCCAAACCACATGTGGGCTGTCTCATGGGCTATCAACTCGTAGCGAGCAAGCACCTCCTCTGGCGTAGGATTAGGTTCCAGAAACATTGTCTCAGCCCTAAATTGAATAGCCCCAGGGTGTTCCATGCCGCCGAATTGGTATCCCGGCAGAATTGCCATGCCATAGCGCTCAAAGGGGTACGAAATGTCGGTATAATCTTCAAGCCAATTGGTGGCTTGGCTGGCTATAGAACATATCTCAGGAATTTGCGCCACTTTCAGGGAGTCTGATTGCCGGTGAAGCACGGCGATGTCGCCGCAATGCTCTTCGTGAAAGTCTCCAGCAACCCAAGAAAAGAGATAAGTAGGAAGAGACACGCCTTGATTCGAAGCAATTTGTTTATAACCTCTAGGCAGCTCTAATTGAAGGCTGAATTTTGCCCGCAGGTCAGGCTGGTCAAAGCATGGGAAAGCAGTGCGAGCATTGGCTGGCACGAATAGAGAGTATAGAAAGTCCTTATTGACGTTAAGAGCCTTGGTTGAGGGAATAAAGTCGATGGAGATTACATTATGGCCAGTCAGAAGGAGGTCGGAAGGAATAATAATATGCTCCGATTGAAAATCAATTGGGCAAGGCTTTTCATTGACAATGATGCTTAAGACCGAATCACCGGCGAAATCAAGCAGCAGGAAGGGCTCGCAACCGCCTTTATAATCAAGATTAATAAGATTAGAACCTATCGGATTATGGGTCAGACCATCTGCAGACTTATATTTTAGATTATATTGGACATCCTCAATAGCAGCTTTGCGCTGACGGGCTAAGGTGGCCGAAACGCCAGGTTCTACAACAGGCTTTTGTCCATATAAAGACAATGGGCCCAGGGACAAGAGTCCCCAGGCCGCAAAGCTTAAAAGAAGATTTTTAGTCATCATCACTTAGAGGCACAGGCCGCAGCAAAGGCCTCGGAGAGAGTGGGATGGCCATGGACAATGGCGGTAGCGATATCGTCGGCTGTAGTGCCTTCAGCCATGCAAGCTGTGGCCTCAGCCACGATGTCGGCCGCATGCGGTCCGATGATATGCACGCCTAATAGCAGGCGAGTAGCGGGACTGTAAAGCACTTTCACAAAGCCTTCGCCCTCGCCCATTGCCAGAGCCTTGCCGTTAGCGGCGAACATGCTTTTGCCTACATGGTAGTCGATGCCCTCGGATTGGCACTGCTCCTCAGTGAGGCCAACCATAGCGCACTCAGGAATGGTGAATACAGCCGAAGGGATATAGTCAATATCCACATCATCGCCCATGGCTATTCGCGCTTGGGCTGCGGCTGCGTGAGCCAGCATGCATCGGCCATTGACATCGCCAACGGCGTACACTCCCGGGGCGCTGGTGCGCATCAGAGGATCCACTTCGATAAATCCCTTTGGCGTGAGATTTACGCCAGCTTCAGCGCAGCCCTCCGGTACCACTGGTCGGCGCCCCACGGCCATAATCACGGTATCCACCACGATTTTCTCTTCGCCCTTCTTGCCATCGTAGTATAAGGCAGTGGCTTTTCCCTCTGCTTCCAAGCGCTTTACGCCAGCTCCTACGATGCATTTCACGCCCCGGCGCCCCAAGGTGGTACGCAGGCGCTTGGCTACCTCGCGGTCGAAAGAAGGCAGGATCTCTTTGCAGTATTCCACCACAGTCACCGGCACATCAAAGGCGGCTAAGATAGAGGCAAATTCCATGCCAATCACGCCGCCGCCGATTATAGCCACGCTCTGAGGCAGGGCATCCAAGGCTAAGAACTCATCACTGGTTATCGCAAGCTGCGCTCCCTCGATGGGCAGCGAAGCCGGCTGCGAACCAGTGGCAATTATAATCTGGTCGGCCACATATTCTTTGCCGTCGGCTGTGACGCATGGCAGCTCCGTCTTTTCGCCATCGGGATTTTCGTGTATGTCGCAAGCTTCGGGAGCCGGCACATGCTCATCTCCCTGATCGCTTGGCCATACTCGGTGAGCTGCCAGCGAGGCTTCGGCCTTGATTACAGTCACATCCTTAAGCAGCATGTCGATGCCGCTGCGCAGTTGGTCCACCACCTGCCGCATACGAGCTGTGGCCAGATCGTAGTGGAGCGAGAAGCCGTCGATCGACACACCCATCTTAGCAGCGTCTTTTACGGTAAGAGCAGTGTTGGCACTTGCGAGTAGGCACTTAGTGGGAATGCAGCCACGGTTAAGGCAAGTGCCACCCAGGTCGCCTTTTTCAAAAAGGATGACATTGCGGCCAGCGCGAGCAGCCTCGGCGGCTATCTCATAGCCGCCGGGCCCTCCGCCTATTATTATAAGATCAGTTTTCAAGTTTTCAGTTTTCAGTTTTCGGAGTTCAGTGCGCGCCAAGTGACGATTGGGTGTAGCGCAGCCTCGGTGTCGTCGGGGTGGGAGATGGGGGTATTGTGGGGTGCGCTCTTTACCAGGTCTGGCTGCTCGGCAGCCTCCTTGGCAATCTGACGCATCACAGCCACGAATCGGTCAAGGGTTTCGCGTGTCTCGGTCTCGGTAGGCTCTATCATCAGCGACTCGTGGAAGAGCAGCGGGAAATAGATAGTGGGCGCATGGAATCCGAAATCCAGCAGACGCTTGGCCACATTGAGCGTGGTCACGCCTGTGCTCTTGTCGGCCAGGCCGTCGAATACGAACTCGTGCTTGCACGGTCCCTCGATTGGCAGCAGGTAGAGGTCACGGAGTTGCTGCATGATATAGTTGGCGTTGAGCGTGGAGAGGGGGCCTACTTTCATCAGACCTTCGCAGCCGAGGCTCATAATGTAAGCCAGAGCGCGCATCTCTACTGCGAAGTTGCCAAGCCAGGAAGAAATGCGTCCCAAGGCTGAGTCGAGGTATTTTACCTCATATTTCCCATCGTCAGACTTAACCACATGTGGGTTTGGCAAGAACTGCTCTAAGCCAGCGCGTACGCCGATAGGCCCGGAGCCGGGACCGCCGCCGCCATGGGGAGTAGAGAAAGTCTTGTGCAGATTGATATGCATCACATCGAAGCCCATGTCGCCAGGCCGGCACACACCAAGCATGGGGTTGAGGTTGGCACCATCGTAGTACATAAGGCCACCGGCTTCGTGCACCAGCTTGGCAATCTCGGGGATGTGTTTTTCGAACATGCCCACAGTGTTGGGATTGGTCATCATCATAGCCGCAATCTCTGGGCTTAGCTTTGTCTTGAGATCTTCCACATCGATGGTGCCATCCGGCAGGCTCTTCACCTCCACAATCTCATATCCGCAAACGGCAGCTGAGGCCGGATTGGTGCCATGGGCTGAGTCCGGCACCAGCACTTTTGTGCGCGCCCAGTCGCTGCGGCTGTCGTGATAGGCGTGGATGACCATAAGGCCGGTGAGCTCTCCGTGAGCCCCGGCAAAAGGATTGAGGGTGAACTCAGCCATTCCGCCAATTTCGCTCAGAGCGCGTTGAAGCGTGAAATATATCTCCAGAGCGCCTTGGGTGGTGCTTACTGGTTGCAATGGATGCAAGCGGCTGATCACTGGGTCAGCAGCAATCTCATCATTGATTTTAGGATTGTATTTCATGGTGCAAGAGCCCAGGGGGTAGAAGCCTGTGTCCACACCGAAATTGTTGTTGCTTGAGTTGGTGTAATGGCGCACCACAGTGGGCTCGTCCACCTCGGGGAGCTCCAGGGCTTTTTGGCGTCGCAGGAGAGCCGGGAGGGCTTTGTCGAGGGTATCTTTAGCTGTAAGCTTAGGCAGGCTGAAGCCTTGGCGCCTTGGGCGCGAGTGCTCAAATATGAGCTTGCTATAAAAATCTCTATTCATGGCTTCAGAGTGATTTTACGATTTCAACATAGCGGTCTATGTCAGCAGCAGACTGCATCTCAGTGGCAGCAATAAGCAGCAGGTCATCGGCGAGCTTAACGCCAGCGAAAATGCCAGCATCGAGGGCCTTATCCACCACGGCCTGAGCATCGAGGTTAGGCAGCTTCATCAGGAACTCGTTGAGATACGGCTTTTCAGGATACAAGAGGTGCATTTTTCCAGTGGCTTCGAGCTTCTGAGCCAAGTCGTGCGCATTGGCGCAGCTCAGTTCGTTCACCCGCTTGAGCCCTTCAGGGCCCATCAGCGAGCAGTAGATAGCCACATATAGAGCCATCAAGCCTTGGTTGGAGCAGATGTTGCTTGTAGCCTTTTCGCGACGTATGTGCTGTTCGCGCGCTTGGAGGGTGAGTACGAATACTCGGTTGCCTTTGTCATCGGTGGTAGCGCCCACGATTCGACCCGGCATCTTGCGGATTAGGGCCTTAGTGGCGCACATATATCCTAAGTAGGGACCACCGTAGCAAAGAGGCATGCCCAGGCTCTGAGCATCACCTACGGCAATGTCGGCGCCCCATTCGCCTGGTGTGCGGATAGCAGCCAGAGCGGAAGCGGGGCAGTTCATTACCAACAGGGCTTTGGAAGCGTGGCAGATGTCGGCCCAGCCTTCGTAGTCCTCCACTATGCCGTAGAAGTTAGGAGCTGCCACAATCACGCCAGCCACATCGCCGGCTCCCATCATCAGCTCAAATTCGGCCCGGGAGGTCACACCGTCTTTAGCGGGAATCACTTCCAGGGTAATTTTATGGTAGCGGGCATAGGTGCGGCATACGTCGGCCACAATGGGATTCACAGTCTCGGAAATCAATACTCTGCGCTTTTTGCGGGCAGCAGCCACGCACATCATCATTGCTTCCGCTGTGGCAGTGGCTCCATCGTACATTGAGGCATTGCTCACATCAAGGCCAGTAAGCTCGGTCATCATCGACTGATACTCAAAGATGTACTGCAGCGTGCCTTGGGAAATCTCCGGCTGATATGGGGTGTAAGCTGTGAGGAACTCGCTGCGGTTGATAAGCGCGTTGATTACGGCAGGGGCGTAATGGTCGTAGAACCCGGCTCCTCCGAAGCACACCAAGGGTGAGCATTTCTGACGCATGGCAGCGAAGAAATCACGCACCTCCTTTTCGCTCATCTCCTCTGGGAGAGCGTATGGATGCTTGAGCTTAAGCTGAGCCGGCACATCGCAGTACAGGTCATCGAGGGCCTTTGCCTTGCAAGTGGCCAGCATTTGCTTGATATCCTCCTGTGTATGAGGTAAATATCTCATAAACTTTACAACTTGAAAACTTTCAACTTGACCTCTCTCAATGTCCTGCTTCGCAGAGCTTGTCGTAGGCTTCTTGGTCGAGGAGGGCGTCGAGCTCGCTGGGGTCGCTCATTTCCACCTTGATAATCCAGTGCTTGAGTGGATCCTCGTTGACGAGCTTGGGATTGTCAATCAGTTCCTCGTTTACCTCGATAACAGAGCCGCTCACGGGAGCAAAGAGGTCGCTGGCAGCCTTCACGCTTTCAATAGCGCCAAAGTCTTCTCCGGCGGTGATATCATCGTCAACTTCAGGCATGTCCACATATACAACATTGCCGAGCTGAGCGGCAGCAAAGGGAGAGATGCCGATATAGGCCACATTGCCCTCTACGCGGGCATATTCATGGCTGGGAAGATACTTAATCATATACTTAATTTTAATAGTTTTTTTGATTGGGATATAGTTTGGCAACTCACTTCTTGTAATTTGGTGAGTAGAAGCGCTTTTTAACCACCATGGCAGGGAATGTCTTGCGGCGCACACGCACCTTAAGCTCAGTGCCAAGCTTGCTATAGGGGGCTTGCACCAGGGCGAAAGCCAGGTTCTTGTCAAGAGTGATAGAATGGTAGCCAGTGGTAATTTCGCCGATTACCTGATCATCGGCGTTAAGCACCTCGTAACCGTGTCGAGGTATTGCTTGACCCTCAAGCTCGAGGCCCACCAGCTTTCTTGCGGGACCCTCTGCTTTCTGCTTTGCGCAGGGCTCTTTTCCAATAAATTCAGGCTTGTCGAGCTTTACAAAGATTCCGAGGCCAGCTTCTATGGGAGTAATCTCATCAGTGAGCTCATCGCCGTAGAGAGGAAGGCCGGCTTCGAAGCGCAGGGTGTCGCGACAGCCGAGACCGCAGGGTTGCACGCCGGCAGCCATCAGTTTGTCCCAGAATTTCTGTGTAAGACAATGCGAGGCATACACCTCGAAGCCGTCTTCTCCGGTGTATCCGGTGCGGCTTACGATCACATCCTCTCCATCGACCACGACATCCTTAAAAGTATAGAAATCCAGGTCGCTTGCCTCGATGCCAAGCACATCGCGCAGAGTGGCTTCAGATTTGGGACCTTGAATGGCCAGCTCGCCATATAGGTGGCTTAGGTGGCTTACATGCACATCGAAGCTCTTTGCTTGCTCGCGTATCCATGCCACATCTTTTTCGATGTTGGCAGCATTGGGTACAATGAAGTACTCCTTGCCATTGCGCTTGTACACCAGCAGGTCGTCGATTACACCGCCCTCTGGGTGAAGCATCATGCCGTAGTAAATTTTGTTATCCGGGGCGCCAGTGAGGTCATTGGTGAAGATGTGGTTGATGAATTTTTCAGCCTCGTTGCCGGTGACAAGGACTTCTCCCATGTGTGACACGTCGAATACGCCCACTTCGTTGCGCACAGCGTTGTGTTCCTCCACGATGCCTTTGTATTGAATAGGCATGTCGAAGCCTCCAAACGGGCTCATAAGGGCGCCCAGCGCCACATGGCGCCCATGGAGGCAAGTCTCTTTCATCTGGTTCATTAGATATCAGGTTATATTGTAATAAGTGCACAAAATTAATGAAAAGTTTTCACACCTACAATAGAAAAACCTTTATTTTATTTCTTCCCATTCGGCATCGGAGACCTGAGCCTCTTCTTTGAATTTAGTTGTGCCGGTTTCAGATTGTGCATTGGGCTCATTGTATGTGGGGATGTCTTCATATTCCACATATTCGCCCACATCATCGGGGATGATCTTGCCTTTCTTCCGAGCCTTTGGGCGCCTTTGCTGGGAGCGTTGGCGGCTTTGTTGTTGCTGTTGGCCGAAGACTTGTGAGTATTTGTTGCGCATGTGGCGGTTTACGCCCCACAACAGCAGGCGAGGCAGGGCAAAGCGGAAGAACCACTTAGCCAAGTAGTATGCCAGCCATACGCATAGTATAAATAGAAGTACTGCGCTCATATGTATCAGTAGTCAGCTTTTATTCCTTTTCGCGAGTAAAGACTGAGATTAAGATGTAAAGGATAATGGTCCATGCCAGGCCCTCGATGCCGTAGAAAGTGATAAAGGCCACGGCGGCAAGCAGAATGGCATAGCGCTTGATATTGTCGATAAAGGTGTATGTCTTGAATTTTAGGGAGAACATTCGGATGTTGCAAATCATGGCCAGGGACACGAGCACTATGATTGCAGCCAGTATCCAATAGCTGGGATATCCGTGGCGAGCAATCCAATCGCTTGCGCCTATCCAGAAAAGGGCGTTGGCAGGGATGGGGAGGCCTAAGAAAGAAGTGGTCTGGCTCTCGTCCACATTGAATTTGGCCAGACGGATTGCGCCGCACACCGGGATGAAAAGGGCCACGCCAGCGCCCCAGAGGCCAAGCGTGGAGCTTGAGTGCTCGATAATTGTATTGAGCATGAGCATGCCGGGGGCTACGCCGAAGCTGACCAAGTCGCTCAGAGAGTCGAGCTCCTTGCCCATGGGCGAGTAGGCTTTAAGCATTCGGGCAGAGAAACCGTCGCAGAAATCGAAGAGAGCAGCGGCTCCCACACAGATATAGAACCATTGGCGCCCTTCCAAGCCATAGATTTCGGCATCGAGGTTAAAAGCCATAATCACTGCCAAGCAACCGGAGATGAGGTTGAGGCATGTGATTAGGTTAGGCGTGTTGGAGCGTATTTGATTCATTTGGAGGTGTTGTTATCGTTTTTCTCAGGGTGCAATCTGCCGATTTCGGTGATGCCTCCGGTAGTAATGTCTCCGATTTTGACGAAAATCTCGGTGTTGAGGGGGAGAAATAGGTCGATGCGCGATCCGAATTTGATAAAGCCCATGTGGTCTTCGATTGAGGCCTCCACACCTGGGTGAGCATAGGTCACGATGCGGCGAGCCATGGCCCCGGCAATCTGGCGCATTAGCACCTCTTGGCCCTCGGGGGTGCGTATGACCACTGTGCTGCGCTCATTTTCAGTGCTCGACTTTGGCAGATAGGCAGCCAAGAAGCGACCTGGGTGATGCTTTACATATATCACTTCGCCGTCCACTGGGAACCAGTTGGCGTGCACATTGAGCACGGTCATGAAAACGGACACCTGTATGCAGTCGCGCTTGAGATACTCTGGCTCATAAACTTTTTCCAGAGCCACTACTTTGCCGTCGGCGCTGGAAACCACTACATTCTTTGGGTTGCCGGGAAATCGGCGCTTAGGAGAGCGGAAAAAATTCACCACGAGCAGATACAGCACAGCGCATACGGCAGTGCATGCTATGGCAATGGCCAGTGGGCGCACCCACAACCATAAGGGCACATTGATAATCGCGATGGCTAATGCTCCGAGTATCAGAATGTTAGTCCCTTCATGATGTATTTTTACTCGCATTATTTCAGTCAGAGGGTTATGATTATATCACGCAAAGTTACGAAAATTCTCCTAAAATACAAAAATAAGTTTTCGAGTCGGGGAGTTTTCGAGTTGTCAGGAAGACAATTTCCCCACTTGACCACTTAGAAAGAAGCCAGCAGCGAGAAGCCGAAGTGGTTTGCGGTTATTGAGGGTTGCAAAGTGATGTTAGGCTGCAGGGAGGAGGCGTAGCGGCGAGCCGGGTTGCCATTGAAAAGACCTATGACCTCGTTGACTGGGTCGATCAGGTAAACCACTATGTTGCCCAGCACAGGCGAACCGAATAGTTCATAACCATGGCTTACGATATGGCGCTTGATGCGGTAAAAACCCTCTCCCATGAGCGAGCCTACGATAGGGGTTATGAACAAATCCTGGAGCGACGGCCTCTCCATTATGCCCTCAACGCCGAACTCCCAGCCAATAGTGCTCACGCAGGCTGAGTAAAGCAGGGAGCGGTAGAAATTAAAGCCGTTGCTGCGAGCGGCCATGAAATAGACAGCCCCCGCATAAGGGTGGAGTATGTAATTGAATATCCAGCTGTCACCATCCCATTCCGGGCCCTCTTTCACCACATGGCGCCACCATCTCTTATAAAAAGGAACGCTTTGGATTTCTTTCTTGTTCCAGTTGGTAGATCCCTCGGGCAAACATTCGAGCACGCCCATGGCTGCCACATACGCTCCACCGAGCACAGCTGTGTTGGTCCACAGGCGTTTCCAGTCTGGCACATTGAGGGTAGTAGAGTAGGGAAGGGAATAGATGCACAAGGGCGCAGGCTTGTGAAGGTGAGCGCGAGAATATGCAGCTTGGGTAGTGTCAATTTCGGCGAAGTCGGGGAGGGCAAGCTCGATATCTACTAATTCTATTTCGGAGGCTAAGGCATAATCTTGTGCTTGAATTTGGTGGCGCGGCATCGGCTCTGGCTGAATCGGCTTGGGCCGTGGCACCGTAGGCATAATGGGCTTGAATTCGGGGCCCTGCTCGCTGGCATCAGCTTTTGCCGCCTCTTCCGCGTCGGGAGTATTTAAGGGAAGCGCGTGGCCGGTGAGGCTAATACTCCACAATAGGATCGATGTAAAAATATAAAGGTTCTTCATCTCTGTCCATAATCTCTAAGTTGAAGGTGTGTTTGTAATATTAACAAAAAGCCCTCGACTATGGTTTAACTCACAAGTTCCATTGCAAAATTAACAAATAAAGGTAGCATTTGGAACGGCGATACGACATTATGACCAACAATTTGGAAGAATGGTCTATTATTTTCTGTACCCTTGGTAGCAGATTTTCGAGACTTCTGGAAAGCTCTCGAAAATTCTCGAATCGTACAACTTTAGGACTTGGCAACATCCCCTCTTGGCAACTTGAAGAGATGAATATGCAAAAAATAATGAAGAAATTACTTTGGTTGGGAAATAATTACTAATTTTGTAAATCTAAGCCTATGTTTACGGCATAGGAATTTTAATATAATTAATATGACAGAAACAGAAAGAAAAGAACTGGCGGCCGATACCGACGGACTTAAATCTTACGAGTATATAGCCAATAACATTGAGACCGAGCTCACCGATATAGATGAGGTGATTGAGAATATGGCTCGAGTTGACCTCTCCGGACAATTCTTAGCCAGCGCGGCTCGCTATCTCCATGCCATCGATCCGGAGCGCTTCGCCACCCAGATACAGACACTTGTAACCGCTTGCATCGACCGCGACCGCGAGCATCGGTATCTGAGCGACATCTTGCAGGGCATCTATGGCCCGGATTATGAGGAGCATGCTGATGAGCTGATGGCTACCGATAATAATTTCCGCCGCATCTACAAGCGCCTTTTCCCCACCCAACCAATCTAACAATTCCTACCCCGATGATAAAGAAACTATTAGCTTGCGCACTGGTAGCCGTTGGCATGACTGCCACATCATGCGGCGGCTCAAAAGCTGAGGCACAGTCAGAAACCGACCAAAACCCACAAGAAGAAATGACAGAAAACAAGACAGCCAAGGTAGAGGTAAAGACCACGCTTGGCAACTTCACCCTCCTGCTTTACGGCGATACACCAAAGCACCGCGACAACTTTCTGAAGCTTGTCAGCGAGAATTTCTATGATAGTCTGCTCTTCCACCGCGTGATTGAGAATTTCATGGTGCAAGCCGGCGACCCCGACTCCAAGAAAGCGCCTGCCGGCAAAATGCTTGGCGAGGGCGATCCCGGATATGAGATAGATGCCGAAATAGTATTCCCCAAGCATTTTCACAAGCGTGGGGCCTTGGCAGCGGCACGCACCGGCGATGAGATCAATCCGGATCGGAAATCGAGCGGCTCTCAGTTCTATGTGGTTACCGGCCAGGTGTTTGATAGCACACAGATAGAGAATCTCCAGTTGCGTTTGCTGATGGATCAGATGGCTAAGAACCATATGAGGGAAATTCAGAAGCTCTATACATCCAATGACCGTGCTGGGCTTATGCGCCTTCAGGACTCCCTGATAGCTCAGAGCAAGAAGATGATTGCTGAGGGCAAGGGTCTCTATACCGAGGATATGATCAAAACCTACACCACAGTAGGCGGAGCACCGCATCTTGACGGTGCCTATACAGTGTTCGGGGAGGTAATCTCCGGCATGGACACAATCGAAAAAATAGAAAAAGTAGCTCGTGACCGCAACGACCGACCTCTTGAGGATGTACGCATCCTCTCTATGAGGGTCATAGAATAATGATTCCTTATACTACCTTTAATCTAAACAATGGTCTTCGGGTCGTGCACAGCTACGACCCGGAGAGCGCCATGGTCGTGCTCAATACTCTTTATGATACTGGAGCGCGCGATGAAAACTCGGAGCTGACCGGGATAGCACATCTTTTTGAGCATCTGATGTTCAGCGGATCGGTCAATGTTCCTTCCTTTGACCGTCAGATGGAGCTTGCCGGCGGCCATAACAATGCAGCCACTGGCAGCGACTTCACGATTTTCTATGATGTGGTGCCCGCGCAGAATGCCGAGACAGCTTTTTATCTTGAAAGCGACCGCATGTTGCAGCTGGCCTTCAGCCAGAAAGGTTTGGATGTGCAGAGGCATGTAGTGGTGGAAGAGTTCAAGGAGGTATGTCTCAATCGGCCTTACGGTACCTTGATGCATCATTTGCGTCCCTTATTATATAAGGAGCATCCCTATCGGTGGCCGGTGATAGGTTTGGAGCCGGGACATGTGGAGAAAGTTACGATGGAGGATGTGCGCAAGTGGTTCTACAGCCATTATGCGCCCAACAATGCCATCCTCGCCGTTGTGGGCAACATCACCTTAGAGCGCACCAAAGAGCTTGCAGAGAAATGGTACGGCAGCATACCTAACCGGCATGTAGAGGCACGCAAACTCACCGATGATCCGTGGCCCACGATTCCGCAGTGCGAGGTGTTGGTGGAGAATGTGCCCCAGACGATGATCGCCATAGGGTACCGCATGGATGAATATGGCACACAAGGCTATTACGCCGCAGATGCCATTACCGACATCTTGGCAGCCGGGCAAAGCTCGCGCTATTTCCAGCGCTTGGTGATGGGCTCGGATCTCTTCACCCAGGCTGATGCAATGATTACCGGGTCGGTACACTCCGGTTTTGTGCTGCTTTGCGGCATGATTACCCGTGACGATGATGCAAGCATCGAACAGGCGCAGGAGATGATGATAGGTCAGGCGCGTCAGTTGGCCCAGGAGGGCAATGTGTCGGAGTATGAACTTGAGCGCACCAAAAATCGATACGAAAGCACATTCACCTTTGACAATATGTCGCTGATAACTCGAGCACAGAATTTAGCGCAGGCAGTTTATTACGGTGAGGATATCAATGAGAATGTGCCGCGATACCGCAGCCTAACCTTGGAGGATATAACCTCTACGGCAGAGAAAATCTTTGAGGACCACGCGCCGGCCACTGTAATTTACCGTCCGAGTTCGAAATAGGCCGCATTCCCGATGAGCCTTTGCCATTAGGCCGGGAAAGATTGCGGAAAAAGGCATAAGGATCAAAATGGATAAATAAAAAGCATCGCCTGTGGGGCGATGCTTTTGTATGGAGCTTTATTGGAGCTTCAGAGTGTTGGGCTGAATTATTCAGCAGCGGGAGCCTCAGCAGCCTCAGCAGCAGCGGCTTCAACAGCAACTGAATCGGGAGCTACGCTGTCAACAGCAACTTCCTCAACAACTTCCTCAACAACGGGAGCCTCTTCAACAGCAGCCTCTTCAGCGGCCTTGTTAGAGTTGCTGCAAGCAGCCATAGAAGCTACGAAAGCAACAGCTACGAGATAAACTAACTTTTTCATTTCGTTTATTGATTAAATAGTAAAACAAAAATTTATTTGCTTCAAAAACGATGCAAATTTACTGCTTTTTTCGATACTGACAAAAAAAAATTAAATATTTTTGAGGTTTTTTGATTAAACCTTTTGTAAAGTGTTGATACGAAATAAGATATAATATGTTACAAAAATCTGTTTTTTAACAGATTTTTTTAGAGGATGATTTTTCTTATATCCCAAATCCCGCTGCTGGGTAAACTTTTCAGGATAGTACTTTGTCTTATAATAAAGCAAAATTTATACTATGAACACAAGGAGGCACTCTAAAAGGAAGCATCTAACGCTAAGCCAATTGTTGGCATGGACAATAAGCTTGGTGCTGCTTGCAAGCGTAAGCAGCTGCGCTTCGTGGTGGTCGGCAACATTCGGCCCCGGCGGTCCCGAGGTCACAGTAGGAGGCCCAATAGAAGGCGGAGGAGGAGGCCCAAGCGGTCCAGGCGGACCCGGGGGCGGCCCGGGCGGTCCTGGAGGTCCAGGGGGCGGCCCTGGAGGCCCACCATAAAACATAGGCAGCATAGAGTGGCTATGCTGCCTATATTTTATTTTACTAAACTGGGAACTCCGACCTTAGTAGTTATCTTGCTTGCGCTGGAACCAGCCCTGATCCATGCCGCATACCGGGCAGCGCTTGGGAGCGGTCTTGCTCTTTACCACATATCCGCATTTGCGGCATTGCCATTCTATGGGCTCTGGGCTGGAGAATTCCATGCCGTTCTGTAGCCGCTCCATCAGCTTAATGTAGCGCTGTTCGTGCTGCACTTCTACACTGGCCACAAGCTTGAAGAGGTTGGCAATCTGTGGGAAGCCTTCCTCCTGAGCTGTCTTGGCGAAGCTCTCGTAGAGGTCGCTCCATTCTTCGCGCTCGCCAGCGGCGGCAGCGGCCAGGTTTTCGAGGGTGGTGCCTATCACGCCAGCTGGATAGCCCGCATTGATTGTGACTGTGCCGCCCTCGAGTTGAGAGAAGAACTGCTTGGCGTGGCTGAGCTCTTGCTCGGCAGTCTCCAAGAATACGGCAGCGATCTGTTCGTAGCCCTCTTCTACGGCTTTCTGTGCGAATAATGTGTAGCGGCTGCGCGCTTGGCTTTCGCCAGCGAATGAGGCAAGCAGATTGTGCTCAGTCTGGGTGCCCTTGATGCTTTTCTTGTCCATGGTTATCGTAATTGTGTTTTGCTATACAGCATTGTTGATTAATACTTCCAATTACAACACTGGGCCAGCGAAAAAAGTTCACCCCCCTTCTCGGGATCCGATTTAAAATTCATGGGTTTTGTAATATCAAAAAAAATGGCTAACTTTGTGCTGTAAATAGCAGGGCAGTCGCCACAGAGCTGACTGCCCAAAGAAAAGGCCTTGTAGTTCAACGGATAGAATAGAGGTTTCCTAAACCTTAGATTGGGGTTCGATTCCCCACGGGGCTACAAATAACGGCAGTTAACACAAGTTAACTGCCGTTATTTTAGAGCCCGAGGGGCGGATTAGTCTTCGAGGCTGTATGTCAGGGAGGTCACCACGCGTACATTCTTGATGTATGGAGTATAGGGGTCGCGGTCGGAGATTGAGAACTGGCCTTGCTGGGCAGATTGTATTTTGCCAATCTTGCTGCCAGAGTCATCAGCAAACTTCTGAGCGGCCTCGCGCGCATTGTGGGTGGCTTCAGCTATCATATCGGGCTTGATATCGTTCAGGCCGGTGTACTCGTAAATGGTGGCGTACTGATAGTTGTCCACTTGAATGGCGATACCTTGCTTCATCAGCTGGCCCTGCTCGTTGATGATTTTTCGCACCTGGTCCACCTTGTTGGAGGTCACGGTGATGACCTGAGTGGATGCATAGCGGTACTGCGAGATGTTGCTCGCATAGGCATTAGCCTGGCGGTCATCCACAGTGGGAGCATTGATAGAGATTTCCTCGGCGGTGATGCCACGGCTGTTGAGAAAGGCAGTGATAGTTGCATTGGAGGCCTCAATATTGTTGTAAATTGAAGCCAGGTCATTGCCAAGCGCTTGGTACACGATTGGCCAAGTGACCTTGTTGGCTTGCACCTCTTTCTCAGCCAATCCGCGCACGGTGACTACTCGGTCACGGTCAGCCACCTTGGCGAGGCCGCTGCGCAGGCACAGGCCCAAGGCCAACAAGCCCAGCGCAATCAATAATCCGGAGATATATGACTTATTCATACTCATTTCACTTCCCAGGTTTCGCCAGCCAGGATCATATCGCGCAGGCAAGAGAAGCCTTTCTTGGCGCGTACTGTAGCAACCTGCTCATCTACGGAGTCGTTGTAAGTAGGCATTTCCACATCTCGGATTACGCCCACTGCCACAGGCAGGTCGGTGCCGTCCATCATGGCGAGTTGCTGGTGGAGGAAGTTGCTCTTGGTGTGAGCGTCATGAACCAGTACGTCGTCAATGGTGTAGCCATCCTCGCCGACCTTTACTGCTTTCAGACCGAAGCCGTCTTGCACGATGCCGTACTCCTTGTTCTTGCCGAAGAGCATCTTCTCGCCGGATACCAGATGAATGGTCTTTTCGGCGCGCACCTCTTTGTCTGTAATGGGATTGTGGATGCCATTGTTGAAAATCACGCAATTTTGCAGGATCTCCACCACCGAAGCGCCCTTGTGTCGAGCGGCAGCGAGCATCACTTCCTGAGTGGTGAGCAACTCCACATCGATGCTGCGGGCAAAGAACTGACCGCGAGCACCGAACACGAGCTCAGCCGGGATGAAAGGATCCTCGGTAGTGCCGTAAGGCGATGACTTTGACACAAAACCACGGTCGCTGGTGGGTGAATACTGCCCCTTGGTAAGGCCGTAGATTTTATTATTGAAGAGCAACATATTGATATCAATGTTGCGGCGCACAGCATGGATAAAGTGGTTGCCACCGATGGCCAGGCCATCGCCGTCGCCAGAGATTTGCCATACAGTCATCTGGGGGTTGGCCACCTTGAAGCCAGTAGCGATAGCAGCGGCGCGGCCATGAATGGTGTGGAAGCCATAAGTGGCCATATAATATGGCAGGCGCGAGCTACAACCGATGCCGGAGATTACGGCAGTCATGTGGGGAGGCACGCCCAGGGTAGCCATGGCCTTGTGCAAAGAGTTTAGGATAGCGTGGTCGCCGCAACCGGGGCACCAGCGCACGCTCTGATCACTCTTAAAATTGGCGGGGGTGTATGTGTTCTCTTCCATTATTTCTCCTCCATTAAGTTGATTACGCCATCTACAACCTCCTTGACGAGGAAGGGCTGGCCCTGAATCTTATTTATGCGGCGGATATCCACGCCAGGCAGCTTAGCCTGGAGATAGTCGGCGAACATGCCGGTGTTAAGCTCGGCCACGATTACACGCTTGTAGCTGCGGATTACATCCAGAGCATTCTTAGGAAGCGGGTTGATGTAGCGGAAATGAGCGAAAGCCACGGGTTTGCCAGCTTTGCAGAGCTCCTCGGCAGCAGTGTACAGATGGCCATAGGTGCCACCCCAGCCGATAAGCAGGGTGTCGGCATCCTTGTTGCAAAGCACTTCCACATCAGGGATGTCGTTGGCAATGCGAGCCACCTTTTCACGGCGGGTATATACCATCTTTTCGTGGTTTACGGGATCGGTGCTGATTGCGCTTGTCTTGGCATCTTTCTCCAATCCGCCCAGGCGGTGCATCAGGCCGGGAGTGCCGGGGATAGCCCAGTAGCGGGCATAGTCCTTGTCGTCGCGGATGTATGGTTTCCAGCTCTCGCGCAGAGCCTCGGGCACATACTTAACCTTGATTTCCGGGAATTCGCTTGCTTCGGGAATTCGCCAAGCTGAAGAACCATTGCCGATGAAAGCGTCGGTGAGCAGGATCACGGGAGTCATGTGCTCGATAGCGATGCGGCTGGCCTCGAAAGCCATGGTGAAGCAGTCAGTGGGCGAAGCGGCAGCCACCACTACCACGGGGCTTTCGCCGTTGCGGCCATAAAGGGCTTGCAAAAGATCGGTTTGCTCAGTCTTAGTGGGCAGGCCGGTGGATGGACCGCCTCGCTGCACATCGATAACAACCAAAGGCAGTTCAGCGATTACGGCCAGGCCAATTCCCTCGCTCTTAAGAGCCAAGCCGGGGCCGGAAGTGGAAGTCACAGCCAAATCGCCTGCGAACGAAGCTCCGATAGCAGAGCATACGCCGGCGATTTCGTCCTCCATCTGGCAAGCCTTCACCCCAAGATCTTTTCTCTTGGCAAGCTCGTGTAGGATGTCGGTGGCCGGGGTGATGGGGTAAGAACCCAAGAATAGAGGGCGACCGCTCTTCTCGGAGGCCATAATCAGGCCCCAAGCGGTAGCGGTGTTGCCATTGATATCAGTGTAGATGCCGGGGCGAGGATCTTCGGTCTCGATTCTGTAAGTGGAAACAGAAGCGTGGATGTTTTCGCCATAGTTGTATCCAGCTTGGAGCACCTTAGCGTTAGCTTCGAACACAGCCGGCTTCTTAGCGAATTTGTTTTTTAGCATGTGAGCGGCCGCCTCCACAGGGCGGTCGAAAAGCCAGCACACCAGGCCCAGGGCGAAGATGTTGCGGCACTTAAGGATGGAGCGGTTGTCCATGCCCGAGTCTTCGAGGGCAGCCTTAGTCATAGAAGTGATGGGCACTTCAACCACTTGGGCTGTAATTCCGAGCTCCTTCACAGGATCCAGGGTCTCATAGAGGGCCTTCTTGAGGTCGGCCTCTTTGCAAGAGTCAATGTCGAGCAGTATTACGCCATCGCGCTTGAGGAATTTGTGATGCTGCTTAAGGGCTGCAGGGTTCATGGCTACCAGCACGTCGCATTGGTCACCGGGGGTGTGCACGTTGGAGCCTACGCTCACTTGGAAGCCCGACACGCCGCTGAGCGAACCCTGCGGGGCGCGAATTTCGGCTGGATAGTCGGGGAAAGTCGACACTTGGTTGCCTACTCCGGCAGAAACATTGGTGAAGATATTGCCAGCGAGCTGCATACCGTCACCGGAGTCTCCAGAGAAACGCACAACCACCTTGTCGAGTGTTTTTACGTTAGTTTTTTCTAACATGGTATGAATGTTTGAAGAAGATGATAATTCTTGGTAATCGCAAAGTTACAACTTTTTTTCACAACCACAATCAAAATAACTACTAAATTGAAAAAGTGGCAATGTGGCGCTTTTTCTTTTCTTCGAAGATGTCATCGATGGCAAAGAAAATTCCGCTTTCCTCAACATCGCCGAATTCGTCATTGATGGCAGTGCCGAACATCTTCATTGTAGGAGAAAGCATCATATAGGCATTCACCAGCGGAGGAATGTTCTGTCCTCGGGCTCGCACCTCGGTATTAAGAATTTTATAATCATTGGCGAAGCTTCCTCCTACGAAAAGCTTCTCCATAGCAGCCTCGTCGATATTTGTATCGAGAGGCTTGATGGGAGACACAAGCTTTTCTGGATCCGGGAAGTATTTGTGCAAGAAATAGAGAATCATGTTACGGCATTCTTCGCCATAGTTGGGATACATAGTCACCTTTCCGAATAGATGCTTAATCTGAGGGTGCACCACAGTGAGGGCTCCCAAACCATCCCAAAGATTATCGAGAGTGAATACGGCGCGCGCACCCGGACGAGAAGACTGAAAGTCGGGGATAACGAACGAGCGGCCCAGCTCCATGGTCGAGGGGAGATACTCTTGGAGGAATTTAGGAGAGAAGTTGAACATGTGGCTTGTGGCGATGCGAGGCTTCCCATCCTCAACCACTACGTCTTCGCCAAGGATATAGCGATAACCGCCTAAGATAAGCTTGTTGTTGGGATCCCAAACGATCAACTGCTGACAAGCCGGGGTCATCAGGTCGAATTCATCGATGTCGCAGTCCTTGCCAGTGCCACCACCTGCCAGACGGAAAGCAATCTCGCGCAGGCGCCCCACCTCTCTCATCAGATTAGGGGCCTGATGGGGATCGAAAACATATATCTCATTTCCACCCTTGTTGCTCTTGCGCAGGAAGCGCTCAGGGGTGAGTTCTGATTGGATCAGGTCAACATCTACTGCGTCAATGATTTTTTTATTCATTGCTGGTCGATAATAAATTACTTAGAATCAGCGGGCACTTTAGGCTGGTCGAGGGCATAAGCCATCTCGCGCACCATAGCAGCGATAACGGCCTGATCGGCTCGGCGCAGGTCAGTCCAGCTCACGCGCTGGCCCACTTTTATTACAAACGACTTGCCGCGGGCCATCAGTACCTCGCGCGGCAGGTACACCATCTCGATATTAAGTTTTAGGCCCAAGCGCTTTCGCCATTGGGCAAAATTGTAGAAAAATTGAGAGTTGTGGCCAGAGAAGAAAAGAGGCACGATATCGCGGTGATATTGCAAAGCCTTGGCCACAAACATCTTGTGCCACTCCAAGTCCATAATCACGCCTTTTCGCCCCTTTCGGCTCACCAGACCGGCCGGAAAAATAACCACGGGGTTAGGCCCCAGCATGGTGTCGTTGATAAGCTGAATTGCCTCGCGGCTCTGCTTTCCATGCTTGTTTATGGGCAGGAACACCTCCTTGATGGGATCGATAGCCATAAGCACATCGTTGACCACGAAACGCACGCCCTCGCCGTATTTTCGAGTGAGCAAGTCAATAAGGGCAATGCCATCGAGGCCCCCTAAGGGATGATTGCACACGAAAATCACGCGGCGCTCATCCATAGGCGGAAGATTTTGCTCATTCTCCACAGTGATTTTCACATCCAGCTCTTGCAGGGCAGCTTCGCAGAACTCCGCGCCGCGCTTAGGATAGAACTTTCGTAGCAGGCGATTGAGCTCATCTTCACAGATAGTGCGTCGCACCCAGTTGGTGACAAATCGAGGCACCAAGTGAGTGCGATCGCCCAGCTTGCTGGCTATTGTCTGCTCTACATCTATTTGTATAAGTTCGGGCTCAGTCATTGCCTAATACGGAAATCACCTACAAAATTATTAAATTTTATCCTAAAAATAGTCATTAATCCCGAAAAAATCTCTAATTTTGTGTCAAATCAGATTTGAAATGGCCAAAATTACACAAAAGGTCACTAAAATGTGCCAAAATGGTTTCGGCAAAATCGGATCTTCGCTAAAGAGCTTGGCGAAGATGGCTTTGCTTTCGCGCTGTGCCAGCGTAAAGGCTGAGAGGGCGCGGGGCTCTATTGTGATCTTAGCCAATGGCCCATCGCTTAGAGCTACCATAGATGAGCATCTGGTAGAACTTGCCTCAGTCACCACCATGGCTGTGAATTTTGCCGCGAATGCTCCGGATTTCTGGCAATTGCGTCCTAAATATTACATCTTGGTGGATCCGTATTTTTTTGAGAAGCTTGATCAGGAGCGGGTGGCCAAGCTATGGGAAAATCTGTCGCGATCCGATTGGGGGCTGACCCTTATTGTGCCATGCGCTAAGACTAAGCAGGCTGAGGCATTAGCCGGGGACAGGGTGAAAATCCGGACCATCAATCCTGTGGGGGTAGAAGGCTGGCAGTGGCTTGAAAATTTGGCATATAAAAAGGCCTGGGGAATGCCCAGACCCAGGAATGTGTTGATCGCCGCCATTATGGCGGCAGTGCAAATGGGGTATAGCCGTATCACCCTGTGCGGAGCCGACCACTCGTGGATGCAATCGATATGGGTGGATGATAACAATTGCGTGGTGACTGTGCAACCTCATTTCTACAAGGAGGACACTCAAGATCAGCAGCGCACCAATAGCGAATACCAGGGGATACCGCTGCACCAGGTGGTGCACAGTTTCTATGTAGCCTTCGAGGCATATCACCGCATTGCGAGATATGCGCGGCGCCATGGCTTAGAGATTATCAATGCCACCCCCGGGAGCTATATCGATGCCTTTCCCCGAGGGCGATTCCCAGAAGTCTCAGACTAAGGTGCGCCCCTTTTCGATGGCTTTCTCGTTGATGGGCAGCAGATGGTGGTGTCGCTCCGGGAGAGTCTTCTTCAGGCCGCGGATTACAGCATCAGTAGAGAGGAGGTTGCGAGCTTTTAGCAGGGCTCCAAGCAGCACCATGTTGTATGCTTTGCTGTTGCCTAACTCCAGAGTGGCATCTAAAGCATCCACCGGGATGATTGTGATGTCGGTGCGAGAGGGCTGGTGATGTATGCCGCTGGGGTCGTAGATCAGAGTGCCTCCGGGCTTGATTTTGCTTTCAAATTTATCGAGGCTCTGCTGGTTGAGGATTACGGCAGTGTCGTAGGTGTCGAGCACAGGGCTCGATATTGGTTGATCGCTGAGGATTACAGTGACATTGGCGGTGCCGCCTCGCTGCTCAGGGCCGTATGATGGCATCCAAGTGACCTCCATATTTTCCATAAGAGCGGCATAAGCGAGGATTTTTCCCATAGAAAGCACGCCTTGTCCGCCAAATCCAGCTATGATAATTTCTTCTTTCATTTGTAATTTGTCACTTGAAACATGTCATTTAACCACTGTGGTATCCTTTATATCGCCCAGAGGGTATTTAGCTGTCATGTGCTCTTTGAGCCATTCGTTGGATTGCTCCGGGGTCATCTTCCAGCCAGAGGGGCAGTTGCTGACCACCTCCACTATTGAGGTGCCTTTCTTGTCCATAGCGTTCTTAAATGCCTTGATGAGGGCCGCTTTGGTTTTGCGGACCATGGCGGGGTTGTATACGGCTTGTCGGGTCACATAGCATGTGCCATCGAGCTGAGCCAATATGTCTGTAATCTTAATAGGGAAGCCATTTAAGTCGGCGCGCCGGCCATAGGGGGATGTGGAAGTCTTTTGACCAATCAGAGTGGTTGGGGCCATTTGACCGCCAGTCATTCCATAGATCGCATTGTTGATGAAAACTATCACAATGTTCTCGCCACGGTTAGCGGCGTGGATTGTCTCAGCAGTGCCGATGGCAGCCAAATCGCCATCGCCTTGGTATGTGAACACTACTTTGTCAGGATTCAGGCGGCTGATCGCGGTGGCAATTGCCGGGGCGCGTCCATGGGCAGCTTCCACCCAGTCCACATCGATGTAGTTGTAAGCGAAGACAGCGCAGCCCACGGGAGCGATAGCTATGGTCTTGTCCTCGATGCCCAGCTCGTCGATTACTTCAGCCAGTAGTTTGTGCACTACTCCATGAGCGCAGCCCGGGCAGTAGTGGGTAATGTTGTCGGTGAGCAAGCGCGGCCGCGCGTACACCTTGTTCTCTTCTTTTATAATATCTTGTGTTGACATTGCGGTAAGGTTTTAAGGCGTACAACTTATTTCTTTTCGGCCTCAGGGAAGTGCTGCAGCACCGCTTCCTCCACCTCTGAGGGGTTGGGCACTATGCCTCCTAAGCGGCCGAAGTGGTACACCGGCACGCGCCCCTCCACGGCGAGCTTCACATCCTCAATCATCTGGCCGGCGTTGATCTCCACGCAGAGGATGCCCTTGACTTTTTTGCTTAGAGCCTCAATCTCTTTTGAGGGGAATGGCCAGAGAGTGATTGGTCGCAAAAGGCCTATTTTTACGCCGCGAGCTCGAAGCTCTTCGATTGCCTTATGGCAAATGCGGGCAATCGAGCCAAATGCCACAATGATATACTCTGCGTCATCGCACATGAATTCAGAGAATCTCACCTCATTCTCTTGGATCTTGCGATATGTGGCTTGGAAGCGGAGGTTATTTGCCTCCATCTTCTGAGGCGAAAGCTCCAGGGATGTGCAAATGTTGCGCTCTTTTCGATTGCCTTTTCCGGTGGTGGCCCAAGGGCATTGGGCGCGCACCTCTTCTTCGGTGCGTCGCGGCTGGAAAGGCGGGAGCACAACTTTCTCCATCATTTGGCCCACAATGCCGTCGGCCAGGATCATCACCGGGTTGCGGTATTTGAAGCCTAATTCCTTTGCGAGGCCAACGCTGTCGGCCATTTCTTGCACAGAAGCCGGGGCCAAAACAATAAGATGATAGTCGCCGTGGCCACCGCCCTTAGTGGCTTGGAAATAGTCAGCTTGTGAGGGCTGTATGGTACCCAATCCGGGGCCTCCGCGCATCACATTCACAATCACAGCGGGCAGCTCCGATGCGGCAATGTAGCTGATACCCTCTTGCTTGAGGCTCACGCCCGGGCTTGAGGATGAAGTCATCACTGCTTTGCCGCTTGCGGCACCGCCATAAATCATATTGATGGCAGCCACTTCGCTCTCAGCTTGGAGCACCACCATTCCGGTGGTTTCCCAAGGCATCTCAGCCTCCAGAGTTTCGAGAATTTCGCTTTGGGGTGTTATTGGGTAGCCGAAGTAGCCATCAAAACCGTATCGAATGGCAGCGTGTGCGATAGCTTCGTTGCCTTTCATTAATCTTACTTCTTCGTCCATGTCTTTCTTTACCTGAATTAAGTGAGGGAGAGTCTCTTACTGATTCACTACTTTATATACTTCGATACAAGCATCGGGGCAAACCAAAGCGCACGCGGCGCAACCGATGCAATTGTCGGGATGGTACATAAAGGCAAAATGATAGCCACGATCGTTAACCTCCTTGGGTTGTAGCAGCAGGGTGTCGGTGGGACAAGCGACTACGCAGAGGTCACAGCCTTTACAGCGATTGGTGTCGATAGTGACAGCGCCTTTTACTTTAGCCATAGTCTTTTGGTGTATGAAACAATGTTAAGGGACTACATGTTGATCTCCATCAACATAAGAGCCTGTTTAATAAGAAATGTTAATCGAAAAGCTGCAATCCGTGGAGCA
>CAZRYC010000025.1:0-38179 GCA_964604175.1 uncultured Bacteroides sp. | reverse complement strand
TCTGGGGCTTTATTTTTTGTCCAAAAAGTTGCATTTACTATTAGAACTTAATGCAGATTTTTTTCGAATGCAATTTTTGTAGAAAATTTGGTAAGAGCGCAAATAATTTGTAACTTTGCAGTCTGAAAATCAGACAAATTGTAAGGTACATAGCTTAGGTAATGAATTTAGGTTGGTTCATCGACATCCTTTCTGTTGAATCCACATCTGGCTCCGAGGCTCTGCTGGCTAAGAAGCTTGAGGCTTGGCTTGCTGATTGCGGAGCGGTGATCAGCCGTGTGCCTGAACCTGCAGCCCCGGGAGATCCCTACAATCTGTTGCTGAGCTGGGGGCAGCCGCAAGTACTGTTCTGTACTCATCTGGATACTGTCCCGCCCTATATTCCGCCTACAGTGGAAAATCTGCCGGATGGCGATGTAGTGATTCGCGGCCGCGGATCCTGCGATGCCAAGGGACAGATTTTCAGTATGCTCACCGCTTGCTTAGAGCTTGCCGAAAGGGGAGAGTCGGGCTTCGGCTTGCTTCTGCTCTATGGCGAAGAGACCGGCAGCTTTGGAGCCAAGGCTTTTCACCAACTGCCTGGGGCTGAGTATGTAGTGGTAGGCGAGCCTACCGACAATAAACTGGTGGTAGCAAGCAAAGGCACTAAATCGTTTGAAGTAGAAATCACGGGCAAGCCGTTCCATTCGGGTTATCCTCAGTATGGCGAAAGCGCCATAGAGACCTTTGTGGATATGGCAAACAAGCTTCGTGACATACAGTTTCCGGTGGATCCTGAGATGGGAGAGACCACATACAACATTGGTAAGCTGATCAGCGACAATCCCCAGAATATCCTAAGTCCGCGCCTTTCGTGCCGCATATATTTTCGCACTACTGCCGCAAGTGATCAGATGGTAGTGGACACTATGATGGGATTTAATAGCGACAAAGTACATGTGGAAAATCATGGTGGAGACACTCCTATGAGATATACCGAGCTGCCGGGCTTTGACACCACTACTGTGGCTTTCGGCAGCGATGCGCCTCAGCTTACCAATTGTGCCCATAAGCTGCTTATTGGTCCTGGAACTATCTTGGTAGCGCACACTGATAAAGAATTCATCCGGCTTAGCGATTTGCGCAAAGCGGTGGAGAATTATATAAAGATATTCGAACAAATAAAGAAACTATTATAGAGAGAAATGATTATTATGAAGTTTGGCGGCACCTCTGTCGCCGATAGCGAGGCTATCGAAAGAGTCATTTCCATCATTAAGGGCAAGCTCGAGCAGCAGCCTGTAGTGGTGGTATCGGCTCTCTCAAAGGTAACTGACTTGCTTTACAAAATCTCCGCTCAAGCCCGCAAAGGCGTTTGTGCCAAAGATCTTTTGGAGCAGTTGGAGCAGCGCCATGTTCAGCTGGCCAAAAATCTTCTCAGCGACCCTGAGCTCTGCAAACAAGCTGTGGGATCAGTGCAAAGCATCTGTGGAAATCTCACAAGTTTTATCAGCGCTATTTGCACAGTAAAAGAGCTCACCAGCCGCAGCGAGGCCACTATAATCGGCACTGGTGAGATATTGTCTTCTACCATTATCTGGTATGCAATGAATGCTAAGGGCATCGACACCTCCTGGATTGATGCTCGCATGATGATAATTGTAAAGGGCGACAATATGAAGGGAGAACCCATCTTCGCTGAAATTGAGAAGTTGGCTCCCGCCATTATCAATGATGCTTACCAAGGGAAGCAGGCTGTAATTACCCAAGGATTTGTGGCAGCCAAGGAGAATGGCGATGCCGCTGTGCTTGGCCGAGGCGGAAGCGACTACACAGCATCGCTCATAGGCATGGCAATGGATGCCAAAGCCATTGAGATATGGACCGATGTGGATGGCGTAAAGACTGCAGATCCCCGGAGAGTGGCATACACTAAGAGCATTGATAAGATTTCATTTGAGGAGGCAGCCGAAATGGCTCATTTCGGCGCTAAGGTGCTCCATCCCCTTACTATAGAACCCGCTGTGATGAAAAACATCCCGGTGTACGTGCTCAATTCGCTCAATCCCACTGCCGCGGGCACCACTATTCTTCAAAGCGATAAGATTGAAGATGGAGTGAAATCCATATCATTCAAGGAGAATATTCTGCTTATGAACATATTCTCTACCAAAATGATTGATGTGTCGGGCTTCTTAAGCAAGGTATTCCAAATCTTTGCTGAGAACAAGGTATCAGTGGACTTGATCTCCACATCGGAGGCCAATATCTCGCTCACTCTGGATGCCAACCAGGACCTTAAGCCTGTGGTGGAGCAGCTCTCCGAGTTCGCCAAGGTTGAGGTGGAGAATGATAAATCACAAATATCCATCATTGGCAAAAATATTGTAAATCAGCGCAGTCTGGTACGCTGGGCTATGACAACGCTTAATCAGACCAACACATACATGATTTCGCAGGGAGCCTCATGTGTCAACATAAGCTTCGTAGTGGATCGGGCCGGCCTCGATGAAGTGCTTCAAGAGTTCCATAACATACTGTTCGCTTAATAGCCCACTCTCGATGAAAGCGGTAATATCAGGATATGGAAAGATGGGCCATATGGTGGAGGAGGTGCTCCGCCAGCAAGGCATCGAGTGCGCAGGAGCAAGCGAAGATATATGCAGCTTCGATCCTAAGCTCGCCAAGGAATGTGTAGTTATAGACTTTACCTTTCCCGAATCTTTCCGTAAGAATTACAAATTCTTGGCAGATAACTTCAAGGCTGCGGTAATAGGCACCACAGGTTGGGACGATATCCGAGATGAGGTGGTTGGCTATTTTAAGAAGGCTGGCACCACTCTGGTGTATTCCTCAAACTATTCCATTGGCGTAAATCTATTTTTCGCTACAGTTGACAAGCTGTCAAAGCTGATGGCTGAGACCGGCGGCTATAGCCCTTATATGATTGAGATGCACCACACCCACAAGCTTGATGCCCCCAGTGGCACAGCTAAGACCCTGGCAGAAATAGTGGATCATAATATGGGCACTCATGTGGATGTGCAAAGCGTGCGATGTGGAGAGATTCCCGGCATCCACATAGTGGGCTTCGAGGGCGACTGCGACCGCATCGTGCTCAAGCATGAAGCTTTCTCACGCAAAGGTTTTGCCCAAGGAGCCGTGTTCGCAGCCGTAAAGGCAGATTCGATCCAGGGCGTATTCAATTTTAAAGACCTAATTTTATGACAGATATTATTCAAGGGTGCGGTACAGCACTCGTAACACCTTTCAATGATGGCCAAGTTGACTATGATGCCTATGTGCGCATGGTGCAGCGACAAGTGGAGCAGGGAATAGACTTTCTGGTTCCGCTGGGCACATCAGCCGAGACCCCTTGCCTCACCTCTGAGGAAAAGGTTAAGCTCCTAAGGCTCACTCGCGAAAATGCGCAGGGCAAGCCTCTGGTAGCTGGTGTGGGCACAAATTCACTTATTGGTACCCTCGGCAATGTTGAGCTCCTTAAGGAAGCTGATGCTTTCTTGATTGTAACCCCATATTATAATAAGCCTACTCAGCGTGGCCTCTACGAGTATTTCTCAGCCATAGCAAAGCAGGTGGACAAGCCCATTATTCTCTATAATGTGCCTGGCCGCACCGGCACAAATATGACGGCTGCTACTACCTTGCGTCTGGCTCAGGAGAATAAGAACATCATAGCAGTAAAAGAAGCCAGTGGAAATATGGAGCAAATCCGTGCTATCCTTAATAAAGCCCCAGAAGGCTTTTGCGTGCTTAGCGGCAATGATGACCAAACTCTGGAGATTATGCTCGAGGGTGGCAAGGGAGTAATCAGCGTGGCCAGCAATGTGGTGCCAGGCAAGATGACTGAGATGGTACATAAGGCTGCCGAGGGCGATTTCAGGGCTGCCAGCCATGAGTTCCGGCAGATGGTGCCTCTCTTTGAGGCCTGCTTTGTGGAGAGCAATCCCATACCGGTGAAGGCTGCGATGTCGATTCTGGGCATGTGTAAGAATGAGATGCGATTGCCACTGACCTCTTGCGAGCCTTCCACTTACGATAAGATGCTTCGTGTAATACATAATCTTGGCTTGCTGAAATGACATTTATCGAAGCGATGTCAGCCCTGGAGGCTGGCACTCTGCGAGTGGCAGAGAAAATCGATGGAGCCTGGCATGTGAATGCTGGTGTGAAGGAGGTGATTTTGGATGGCTTCCGTCAAGGGAAGCTGGTGGATATGCCTTCGGGAGTGTTCTCCTTTGTGGATAAGGACACTTATCCGGCGCGCCAGTTCAGCGTGGCTGATGGAGTGCGCATAGTGCCTGGAGGCACTACTGTGCGCCGGGGAGCTTATCTGGCACCGAGTGTAGTGGTAATGCCTCCGGCTTACATCAACGTGGGCGCTTATGTGGATGAGGGCACCATGGTGGACTCTCATGCTCTTGTGGGATCATGCGCACAGATAGGTAAGCGAGTGCATCTGAGCGCGGCTTCTCAGATCGGCGGTGTGCTGGAGCCGGTAGGCGCTCTGCCTGTGATTGTGGAGGATGATGTGTTCATTGGTGGCAATTGTGGCATCTACGAGGGCACTATCCTGCGTGAGCGCGCTGTGCTCGGAAGCGGCGTCATTCTGAACGCTTCCACTCCTCTCTTTGATGCCACTACGGGCAATTTCATTGAGCACAATGCTAATGGCTGTCTGGAGGTGCCGGCTGGAGCTGTGGTGGTGGCTGGCAGCCGTCCCATTACCAAAGGGCCAGGCGCAGCATCCGGCGTGCATGTTTATTGCCCAGTGATTATGAAATATCGCGATGCTAAGACCTCGGCATCGACCACTCTTGAATCTCTCCTCCGTTAATAATAGAAAACTTGACAATTCCTAACTTGACAACTCGTTTCTCCAAAGATACAGAGAATTTCTTCCGCAGCCCTGTGCGAGAAATTTTCAAGCGGGTAGATCTAAATAAGATTTACTCCTTTGCTGGTGGGTATCCCTCGGCTGACACTTTCCCCTTGGATGAATTTTCTAAGATTATGGATAAAGTAATCCGTGAAAAGGGAGGGCAAGCCTTTCAGTATGGAGCCACCCAGGGTGTGACGGAGCTGCGCCAGGCTGTAAGCAATCGCTATGGGGTGCCAATTGAGAGCGTGCAGATCACTACTTCAAGCCAGCAGGGCATCGATGTAGTGACGCGAGTGCTCGTGGATCCGGGAGATGTGATTCTTACTTTCAACCCCAGCTACTTAGGGGCATTGCAGTCATTCTGCAGCTATCGGGCAGATGTGGTGGCATTGAGTGGAGATGCTGCTCTTTGGGATAGCCAGGTGACTGCGCTCAAGGCTCAGGGAAAGAGAATAAAATTTGTTTATGCCATCGCTGATTTCCAAAATCCGTCAGGAGAAACTCTGAGTTTGGAGCAGCGTCAGGCTTTGGTGCAATTGGCTCGTAAGCATGATTTTTTGATTTTGGAGGATGCCCCTTATCGTGAGCTAAGATATGAAGGCGAAGATATTCCCACCATTTATAGCTTGGCCCCCGATGTCACTATCCATTTGGGCTCTTTCTCAAAGATCATGGCTCCTGGCTTCCGCTTAGGTTGGATGTTCGCACCCGCCGATGTGCTCGATAAGGTGTTTGTGTGCAAGCAGAGCCTAGACCTTTGTCCGCCTGTCTTTGACCAATTTGTAGCTGCGGAATTTCTTAGCAGCGGCAGGCTCGATGAAAATTTGAAGAAAAGCATATCTTTGTACAAGGGCAAGCGCGATTTGATGCTTCGGTTATTGGAGCAGTATATGCCCGAGGGTGTAAGCTGGACGCATCCGCAGGGCGGCCTCTTTCTCTTCCTCACACTGCCTGAGGGCTTTGATGCAGTGAAGTTCTATGACCGTTCTCTGGATGCCGGAGTGGCTTATGTGGCCGGTTCTTTTTTCCATACTGGCGGGGGAGGTCTCAACACTATGCGCCTCAATTTCTCATTCATGACTCCGGAAAAAATCACTGCTGGCATTCCACTGCTTGCTCGCCTAATCAAAGAGGAATTAACTTCTAAGATCTCGCAATCGTGAACTTTAAGAAATACCAAGGAGCTGGCAATGATTTCCTTATAGCGGACAATCGCGACCGCTCTATTGAACTTAAGGCAGCTGAGGTGGCACAGCTGTGCGATCGCCGTTATGGAGTGGGTGCCGATGGGCTCATGCTCCTGCAAACGCCTTCGGCGCCCGACTGCGGCTTCGATATGGTGTACTACAATAGTGATGGTAGCACCGGCATGATGTGCGGCAATGGAGGCCGCTGCATAGCAGCATTTGCTGACAGTCTGGGCATTAGGAATCTTCGATTTCTGGCAGCTGACGGGGTGCATGAAGCTGAAATAGTGGCACGCAATAGTCAAGAGTCTATAGTTCGTCTGGGCATGATAGATGTCAAGGAGATTGTGCCGCATCCTGAGGTTAATGGAGTGTTTTTGGATACAGGCACTCGCCATCTGGTGGTGCCAGTGGCTGGCGAAGATTTGACCACGGTGGATGTGGATGCAAAGGGTAGGGAGCTGAGGTGGCTGCCACAGTTCGGGCCAATTGGGGTGAATGTGAATTTCACGCAGTGGCATGGCGACACTTTGCATGTGCGCACTTTTGAAAAAGGTGTAGAGGCTGAGACCTTCGCGTGTGGCACCGGCATCTGTGCGGCAGCCATAGCAAATTATCATCTAAAGGCCTCTGCTGAGAGATTAGCGGCGGGTCAGCCTGTGCATATTCCGATACGCGCCAAGCGAGATGATTTGGCAGTGGAATTTATACCCACATCTGCCGGGGCTTCCTCTGTGTATCTCATTGGACCAGCAACCTTTGTCGCTGATATAATAATCACAGTGTAGTAGGGATGAAGGCATTGCTTTATATAGCGCTTGGTGGCGCCTTTGGCTCGGTGGCTCGGTATCTGCTTGCCAAAGCAGTACAGCATCAATGGCCTGGGGCTTTCCCGTGGGGCACGATGACCGTCAATCTGGTTGGTTGCCTATTGATAGGGCTGCTATATGGCTTGTTTGAGAAGCACGAAATAATGTCCCCGGAGATACGGCTTTTGCTTACCGTAGGGCTCTGCGGAGGCTTTACTACTTTCTCCACATTTATGAATGAAAGCCTCGCTCTTATCCGAGGTGGTGACCTTTTCCTCTCTGTTCTTTATATTGCTTCAAGCGTCACCCTTGGCCTCCTGGCCGTCTATCTGGGCCAAGCAGCCATCAGATAGACGCTACCCACAAGAGTGCCCCAACCAACAATAAAGGCAGCTATCATGCGGATAGCTGCCTTGTAATCATTTAATTAGGTGGTCCCACCAGGGCTTGAACCTGGGACTCCCTGCCAATGATGGGCACGGTGAGTCAGGTGCCACAACCAACAATAAAGGCAGCTATCATGCGGATAGCTGCCTTGTAATCATTTAATTAGGTGGTCCCACCAGGGCTTGAACCTGGGACTCCCTGCCAATGATGGGCACGGTGAGTCAGGTGCCCCAAACTACGACAAAGGCAGCTATCATGCGGATAGCTGCCTTGTAATCATTTAATTAAGTGGTCCAACCAGGGCTTGAACCTGGGACTCCCTGCCAATATTAAGTGGTCCCACCAGGGCTTGAACCTGGGACTCCCTGATTATGAGTCAGGTGCTCTAACCAACTGAGCTATAGGACCTTGGTGAAGCGGGGCGCATATTTGGCATAGAAGCCAAGGGATGCTCTATGTTTGTGAGTGCAAAGTTAGGAATAATTTTTGATAAATACAAATAAAAATTTCATCGCCGTATTAAAAACGCAGAGGAGAGGCATTTCAGAACTAAAGTGGGTGGGAGTGTGTTAGAAAAGTAGGTTTTTTATGACGCTTACTCGAGATGCGATTTTTCCTTACGATATTTGCAGCCATGGTTGCCATCACAGTGCTGGGCCAAGCTCCCATACGCTTTAAGGTGACACCCGAAGTGGCGCCTGATACAGTTGATACTTACTACTATGGTAAAAAGCATTTCTTTCGGGCAGCTGGCGAAGTGGTGGGCCTGAACTTGGGGTTATGGGCTTTCGACCGCTATGTCACTCATGGCGATTATGCTTACATCTCGTTGCGCTCTATTCGTGACAATTTCAAACATGGGTTCAAGTGGGACAATGACAATATGGGCGATAACATGTTCCTCCATCCTTATCATGGCAACCTATATTTCAATGCTGCCCGGAGCAATGGATATAATTATTGGCAGAGCGGTCTATTTGCCATAGGCGGGAGCGCCATGTGGGAGATGTGCATGGAATGTGAATACCCCAGTACTAATGACATCATAGCAACCCCCATTGGAGGGATGGCCATCGGAGAGGTGATGTTCCGAGCCAGCGACATTGTCATTAAAGACAACGCCACTGGTTGGGAGCGTGCCGGAAGAGAAGCAGCAGCATTCCTAATTTCGCCGATGCGGGGCCTGACGCGCCTGCTGACAGGTGACATGTGGAAGCGCCGCGCCACCACAGGGCGCCTCTTCGGTACGCCTAATGTAGCTATTGAACTATCCGCTGGTATGCGCTGGCTCGAATTCCGGGATCATGTGTTTGATGAGGGATTAGGCGGCACTCTCTGGGTAAATGTAGAGTATGGAGATCGCTTCGAAGCGAGCAGCACCAAGCCCTATGATTATTTCAATTTTTCTATCAATCTGAATTTCCAAAAACGACAGCCCGTGCTTGGGCAGATCAACATCAAGGGGCGCCTTTTAGCACGTGAGCTTCTACAAGACAGAGACACGTACATGAGCATTGGCATGTACCAGCATTTTGACTATTACGATAGCGACACTATCTCCGATGTTACCAACAAGGTGCCATACAAGTTCGGCACCCCAGCCAGTGTGGGGGTGGGGGTGTTGCTGCGCGATATTGAACGGAAGTATGTAATTGTGGATGCATTTGCCCATACCAATGCGGTAATTTTAGGCGCAGTCCTTAGCGACCATTATCAGGTAGATCAGCGCAATTACAATCTTGCCAGTGGCTTCTCCGGAAAAGCCGGTCTGAATTTGGTGGTGAAAAAAGATAAATTTTCGTTCTCTGCCGAGTATGATTACTATCGATTGTTCACATGGAAGACGTACGCGCGTCATACTAACCTCAAGACTGTAGATTATCGTACCATCAATGTCCAAGGCGACAAATCAACAGCGTATTTTGCAGAGGCCAAAGTGCGCGCAAGCCTCAAGCTGCGTGATCGCCTTTACCTCACTGCGATGTTCACAATGTATAATCGATCCACCCATTACCGCGATTATGATCATATGCGCTCTACCACCACTTCCACCTCGCTAATGCTTACTTACAAGCTATGAAACGTGAATAGAGACGATGGCTCCTGGTCAATATCCACAGAAATTATAGGGATCAGGGATTGCCAGGTGCGGTCGGGATACTGCTGCATCAGTGATACCAAGTCTATGAAACCCTTGATGGTGTTGCGGGGAGTACGGAAATAGCTCTCCCCGATTTTTTCATAGCAGTGCTGTAGAAATGCCGTAATGGCTTGATCAGGCACCCGCGCCTCGATTTGCGGATCGCCACTGGCAAAGACGCGACGAATGTTCTTGAGAAGCACATACATCTCTTCTTTAGTGAGATTAGCTAAGCGCAGCACAGTGCTGTTGTAGTCCTTAAGCCCCTGTTGTTGCGCTAAGGAATTTTCGGCCAGACGGCTCCGCAAGGCCTCGTAGCTGTAGAGTCCCCGGCGCGTGTCGGTAAGAAACTCAGGCGTGCCGCTAAGCACTATGCCTAAGCCTTGAATATTACCTTGGAGAGTGTTGTTGAGAATTGAGAGAAGATCTTCGTAGTTGGCTCGCCGCGATGTGGCATTGGTGATTTTATAGAGATTTACCAGTTCGTCGAGGCAGACGTACAGTCCGTTAAATCCAGCAGCCCGCACCAAAGCTGCATAAAGCCGCAGAGCTGGAAAGAACTCAGCATCACCGAGCAACTCTCGTACCTGGAGGTCATGCCAAGCATCTGTCTTTGTGGCATATTCAGCCTGAAGCCATTTCATGGCGCATTGGCGTTGCTCGGTAGAGGCACCTGGCTCGCAATATTTTAGTACTACTTTAGAGAAAGCATGACCCAGTGGCAACTCTGAGAGGGGACTCAGCAGAGAGGCTACCGTTTTGTCATTTGTTTCAGCGTGAGCTATAAGGCGATCCAGCACTGTAGCCAGCGCATGGCCATCACGCTTAGTGCGAGTGGCGAGCGAGGCAATAAGTTCGCTCAGTAAGCGGCGGGCTTGTCCGCTGTTGCCATGGAGCCGCTTTTCAGGGGAAAGGTCTGCGTGCATAGTCACCAAGCCTTTCTCAAGAGCGAGGGTGCGCACCAAGGAGAGGAAAAAAGTCTTGCCGCTGCCGTATTCACCGATTACAAAGCGCAGCGAGGCTCCACCCTGGGCTACAGTATTTATGTCGTTTAAGAAAGATTGCACCTCCGGTTGGCGCCCCACTTGTATGAATTGCAAGCCTACGTTAGGCACCACTCCGCTGCGCAGCGAGCGCAAAATTGCTTCTCTATCCCTCGGTTTTATAATTTTGTTCTCCATAATTTATATTTTATTAATAATAACAAAATTATGGAGAAAATAGCTGATTTGAATAGGCGGTAGTCACATAAGCTTTGTCACCATCAATATCTATGGCAGTATCGCCTACGATCTCAATGGCCTTGTCATTTATTTCTTCTAATACTACGGCAGCGCTTTTTCCCGATGTGGCGCAAATTTTATCAAGCTCTGATAGAGGCCATTCTTCTCGAGAGAGAATTTGGCGCATCAGGGTGGTGAGGTCATTATCGCTGGGCTCCTTGGAAGTCGATACCGCTTGGCCCTCCTCTTCTATGTCCTGCTCAAATACCGAAGAGAGCAAGGATTGGACAGCAGCCGTCTCTCGTTCTACAATCGAAAGATTGGTAGAATCCCATGTCTGGGCCAAAGCTTCTGTGCCTCCATAATGCTCTTGAAGAGCCATTCCTCCGCACTGGATCCGGTGGAGAAGACTATGCACATCGCCCTCACCATGGCCGCATAGCACCAGCATGCGATCAAGCTGGAAAATAGATTTAGCACTCAGATTAGCGCCTCGCATAGCTGCCAGAGCAAGCAGTTGCTGAGACAATAATTTGCAATCATTACTTTCCATAATAGTGCTGAATACTCGCTTGGTGCGAGCATCTAAGAGCCGGCGCCGCTGATTATACCATCGCAGCACTCCGCGCAGGTGCTTGCGATATCTTGGCGTCTTTATCCATTCATCAATTAGTAATCCCGTGTGCGCAAGCTCCGAAGCGTCTAAGTCGGGAAGCATCAGAGTGGCGAACTTCACCAGAATCAGAGCTTTTTTATATTGTCGTGTTCTAATAGTTGGCACCTCTTGATTGGCTTGATAGAGCACCACATTGTCGCGGCCCTTGAGCGAAAATTTCTCTATCATAGAGTCGGGAGCTGCGCCCAAGCCGGCGCGAAAGAGAGTGTCGCGCACTCGCCAAGGGTCTTCTTTCAGAAACACATAATCGTAACCTACGATCTTGCCCATGCTCTTGAGCATCTCCACATAAGGCACCAACGCATAACCCTCAGAATCGGCCTTGCATAATAGGTCTTTAGCCCAGGCTTGTAACTGTAAATCCTCGGCTGCGCGGTCAGGCATAGAGAAATCCGGACGGTATCCGTTGCCAACAGGGGCATCGATTAGTGGCTCTAAAATCAGTTGCTCTTGACTCATAAAATAATAACACCCTGCCAGCCCAAAGGTTGGCAGGGTGACAGGATATTCAATATTGATGGACAATCAGTCGTTGAGGTTTATGGCATCCAGAGAGGGTACCACAATGTCGGCGTACGGAGCGATAGCCTCCGCTGAATTTGTAGTGGCTAATCCTACCACAAAGCCTCCGGCGCTTCGCGCTGATTTTAGTCCATTGAAGCTATCCTCGAAAATCCAACATTCTTTTGGATTCACGCCTAATCGTTCAGCAGCAATCAGGTAGGGCTCTGGATGAGGCTTAGAGTGAGTGACATCAGCATCGGTGATAATGGCTTGCATCAGGGAATATAGCTCAGGCTGTTGTTCTCCTAAGTGGGTCATTTTTGGTTCGCCACTGCTTGTGACTATAGCGCATGGAATCCCCTTGTCACGCAACTTTCTTAGAAATTCTATGGCTCCAGGAAACAATTCATATCGCATTTTTTCCTCAAATTCAAGCAATTGCTGATTAATCTGGGGATGCTTGTCTTTTGGGAAATAAGTGTCCAAGATTTTTGGGAGTGTGGTGCCCTTTACTCTGTCAGCCAGATCAGGGTAGGGCACATCATACATTTTCCCAGCCTTATCCCAAAATCCCGAGTATATGGGCTCTGTATCGATGATTACTCCATCCAAGTCAAAAAGGGCAGCTTTACATTCTCTCATTTCGGTCGGTTTCAAAATTTGAATGCAAAATTACTGTTTTTTAGTGGAATAATTTAAAGATATGCAGTAATTTTGCAAAATAAAACTACTCTTAACTATGGTCGAAACCGCTCAATTACGCCTCAAGCCTGAAGTCGCTGGCGATGATTTGCGCCTGAAAATAGCCGTTTCTACGGCCCTGGATGTTGATGTCAATCGCATTAAGCAGATAGATATAGCTAAGCGCTCGATTGATGCGCGCCAGCGCCAGATTATGATAAATCTCACAGTTAATGTGCATTTGGATGAGATTGATTCGAGCTGTGATATAGCAAAGCCCGAAATATTCCGGGCTCTCCCACAAGAGGCTCCCCAGGCTATTGTGGTGGGGGCTGGCCCGGCAGGGCTTTTTGCTGCCTTGCGCCTTATACAATTAGGCATTAAGCCTATAGTGCTGGAGCGAGGCAAAGATGTGGATAGCCGCCGCGCAGATATGGTGCGCATCAGTCGCGAGGGGGTCGTGGATCCCGATAGCAATTATTGCTTCGGCGAGGGTGGAGCGGGAGCCTACAGCGATGGCAAGCTGTACACTCGCAGCAAGAAGCGAGGCAATGTGGATCAGGTGCTTAATATCCTCCATCAGCATGGCGCTCCACGCGAAATCTTAGTGGATGCGCATCCCCATATCGGCAGTGATAAATTGCCAGAGGTCATAAAGGCTATTCGCAACACCATTATCGATTGTGGAGGAGAGGTGCGGTTTGGAGCGCGTGTCACAGAGCTCATATATAATGACAAAAAGAATGCAGTGACTGGGGTGATTACAGCTGACGGCAATGAATACGCTGGCCCGGTGATCTTGGCCACTGGCCATTCCGCCACTGATGTGTACCAACGGCTCCATGACGATGGAGTGAAGATAGAACCGAAAGGGCTCGCCATAGGCGTAAGGTTGGAGCATCCTCAGCACCTGATTGACCAAATATTTTACCATTCGCCCAATGGCAGGGGCAAATGGCTGCCCGCAGCCGAGTATTCGCTGCTGACCAGAGTAGAAGATAGGGCAGTATATAGTTTTTGCATGTGTCCGGGTGGGTACATCATTCCGGCTACAAGCCAGCCGGGCTTGATGGTTGTCAATGGCATGTCTCCAGCCAACCGAGGCACACAGTGGGCCAATTCTGGCATGGTGGTGGAGATTCTTCCGGAGGATTTGCCAGGAGAGTCTCCGCTGAAGATGATGGCCTTGCAGCGCACCATAGAGAAAAATTTCTTTGCTGAGGGAGATGGCTCGCAGAATGCTCCGGCGCAGCGTATGCTGGATTTCGTAGAGGGAAAGGACAGTGCTGACCTGCCTCGCAGCAGCTACACCGCCGGTGTGCATCCTGCGCGCATAGATCGCATGCTTCCATCGGTCATAGCCAAGCGATTGCAGCAAGGCTTCCGAGATTTTGGAAAAAAGTACCGTGGGTTTCTTACTAATGAAGCCTTGGTGGTAGGAGATGAGACACGCACATCGGCACCAGTGCGGATAGTGCGTAATCCAGAGACTTTGCAGCATGTGGATATCTCTGGCCTTTACCCCGCTGGCGAGGGCGCCGGTTATGCCGGAGGGATAGTGTCAGCGGCCATTGATGGCATCCGCTGCGCCGAAGCCCTCAAATCACTTCTAAGTCAGAGTTGAGGCGTTGGCGTACCACTTCGTACATAGCAACCCCGGCTGCTACAGATACGTTCAAGCTGCCTATTTTTCCAAACATAGGGATTGACACGCGAGTATCGCAGAGCTTGAGAATTTCTGCTGAGATTCCCACATCTTCAGCTCCCATAACCAGTGCCACAGGAATAGTATAGTCGGCTTGAGTGTAATTGAAATTAGCTTTTTCTGTAACCCCCACTATCTGATATCCATTGTCTTTGAGATATTTTACAGCTGAGACAAGATTGCGCTCGCGGCAAACTTGGATGTAATTCAGAGCCCCAGCCGATGTCTTCATGGCATCGCCTCCGGCGCTTGCGCTTCCTCGTTCGGGAATTATTAGTGCATTAGCGCCCACGCATTCGGCTGTGCGGGCTATAGCTCCAAAGTTGCGCACATCAGTGATTCCATCGAGCACTATTACGAATGGCAGTACTCCCTCTTCATATAACAGAGGCACCAATTCGCCCACTCGAGTATAGGTTACGGCCGCTAAAAGTGCCACTACGCCTTGGTGGTTTTTCTGGGTAATGCGGTTGATTTTTTCTATGGGTACTCGCTGCACCAGTAAATGCCTCTCGCGGGCCATTTTTAGCAAATCATTTACAAGGTCGCTTTGCAAATCCTTGCGTACTAAGATCTTGTCAATATCTTTATCGGCTTCTACAGCTTCAATCACTGCTCTCAATCCGTAAATATAATCACTGGAGTCCATGGATATTTAACATTTATCGGTTATAGTTGATGGCAAAGCAGGGACTTTGCGGTCAAAATGGCTGCTGGATCGCTCGAATTGCCTGAAAGCATTAGAGCCAGCTCTGAAATGCGCTCCTCCTGCGAGAGTTCTCGAATATGAGTATTGGTTGAGGTTTCATCATCCTCCTTGTACACTTTATAGTGGGTATGGCCTTGAGCAGCCACTTGTGGCAGATGAGTGATGGCTATCACTTGCGCGGTGCGGGAGATTTGTGCCATCAAAGCGCCCATGCGCACAGCCACATCACCAGAGACTCCGGTATCCACCTCATCGAAAATAATGGTAGGCAGCTGCATCTTTTCTGCTATTACCAATTTAATAGATAATATAAGGCGGGATATTTCACCACCGGATGCGGTGCTACCCACTGACATCAGAGGCTGATTCTTGTTGAACGCAAATCTGAAATCCACCGTATCCCAGCCAGTAGGCGAGAGCTTGCCTTGGACAATGTTGATTTCGCATCGCAGGTTTTTCATCCCCAGTGGCAGAGCGCGGTCTCTAAGTTCGTCGGCGAATACAACCGAAATAGCCAATCTGCGGTCGCTGAGTTGCTTAGCCAGAAGGGAAGCATTTCTTTTGGCGTTCTTAGCTTCTGTCTGGAGCTGAGATAGCGACTCATCAGCGTTGTTGATAGCTTCAAGTTGTTGCGCCAGTTTGTCTCTCAGTTCAATCAATTGGTCGCTGGTATCTACATGATGCTTGGTTTCAAGGGAATATAGGCGGCTAAGCCGCTGCTCTATTTCATCCAGAGCAGCCGGGTCAGCATTCATGTCATCGTCGTAGTTAGCCAGACTTTCAGCAATATCCTTGATTTCTAAGCGCGCGCTTTCCAGGCGCTCGGTCAAAGAGTCGGCATCATCAAGCACATCGCTCAGGCGTTGGAGGCTATTGCTTGCCGCATCTAATCCGGCAAGCACATTGTGTTCGCTTTGGGATAACGCACTGAGGGCATCAGATAGCGATTCCTTGATTTGAGACATATTGCTGAGCACATCGCGGTCGCGCTCCAGGTCCTCCTGCTCGCCAGGCAGGAGCTTCATTTCTTGGAGCTCTTGGAGCTGAAAACTTATAAATTCAGCTTCTGCTTGGTTGCGCTGGATCATATCCCGTGTTTCAGTGTAGCGCTTTAGGGCGCTGCGATAAGCGAGATATGCCTCATGGTATTTGGCAAGCAAGTCTTTATTGTCGGCCAAGCAATCCAGAATTGAGAGTTGGTATTCCGGATCGGCGAGTAGCAAATTTTGATGTTGAGAATGAATATCCACTAAGTGGATAGCCACATCTCTGAGCACTTGAAGATTTACTGGGGTATCGTTGATAAATGCTCGTGAGCGACCATTAGGCATTAGCTCACGGCGCAGAATGCACTCTTTCTCATCCCAGTCTATGTCGTTAACAGAGAAAATAGGCTTAAGAATCTCAAATCCAGCGGTTGTGAATACCGCCTCGATTACAGATTTTTTCTCTGGATCTCTGATGGCTTTCATCTCCGCACGGCCTCCAAGCAGCAGAGAGAGCGCGCCTAAGATAATTGACTTTCCGGCCCCGGTCTCACCCGTGATGATGTTTAGACCCTCGCGAAAATCGATATCAATATTCGCAATCAGCGCATAGTTGCTTATATGTAGCTTATCTATCATATTAAAGCCTACTTTTCTTTGCCTTTCTTAATTAGCTCCAAGCGAGTGCCTTCAGCCGGGAAGATAGGCTGCAATAGCTCGTAGGCATCTTTGCGCTCTTGCTCAGGAGCTTGGGAGTAAATGTTGACTAATTCGTCGAACTTAGCGTCTTTGAAAAGTGACAGACCCACTGACATCGGCTGTGCTTTATGGAGGGCATCAATGTATTGTAGGGAGCTATGAATTTCAGAGCGTCCCTTGTCCGGCGAGAGGGCCATCTGGTCTAAGCCCAAGCGATGGTATTTATATAACATTTCGCGCACCGCTTGAGTTGAAGCATCGGTGTAGACTGCTGCTACGGCGGAGCGGTTTTTAGTATCCTCAAAAGCTTTCCAGCCTACTTGGCCCGATGATTGTCCTTGCTGCACAATCATCTTTACTCGTTCCCAGAATTGGTCGCCTCCTTGAGGGGAGAATGTATCGAAATCAAGCGCTAAGATGAGATAGGCATAGAAATTCAGGATAGCTGTCAGTTGGCTTTCCATGGTGTTGATAGAATATACCAGAGGTTCGCCCTCCTGATATTCAAAATCTATTTTAGAGTCTTTGAAATTGAGCACTGTTGTGGTATAGGAGCTATTGTACACTGGGCGTGTGCTTTGCACTTGAAGGTCGCCCTTGATGGTGTTGTCTTCATAGCTCTTAACAGTGATCAGTATTTGACAATCGATTCGTTCACCAGTGGCAAACTGAGCTGGAGAGAATGTGGTGGTATTCATATACTCCGATATGGCCTCTTGTAGGGTCTCGAACACCGTGCTGGTGCCCGAGACCTGCGAAGAGTTTACCTCCACGCGGCAGTTGAGTTCTTGAGCCGCGAGGTTGAATACTGCCAACAGGCAGACAAGCAAAAACTTACGCCTTAGTACCATTTTGCTTGTGCATAATGTAGTCGATAATATCGGTAGCGACCTCTGTCTTAGATTTGAGAGGGTATGGGTGCGCAGAGGTGTCGCTATCTATGATAGTAATCTTATTTTCGTCAGTCTGGAAGCAAGCAGAGTCACGAAGAGAGTTGAGCACGATAAAGTCCAGATTTTTTCGCCGAATCTTGTCAGCGGCGTTCTCCAATTCATGGTCAGTCTCCAAAGCAAAGCCAGCTAATATCTGATGCGGCTTTTTCTCTGAGCCCAGTGTGGCAGCAATGTCTGGATTCTTGACCAAGCGCAGGGTAGGGGCTTCGCCGTTTTCACGCTTTATCTTTTCTGGAGCGTAATGTTCCGGAGCGTAGTCAGCCACGGCAGCACACAGGATTGAAATGTCTGCTTTAGGAAAAATCTTTACGCAAGCAGCCAGCATCTCGCGAGCAGATTCCACAGGAATTACTTCAATGTTGGGATGTGAAGTCTTAATAGACACAGGCCCGCTAACTATTGTGACCTTCGCCCCTCTCTGAGCGGCTTCGTTAGCTATGGCATAACCCATCTTTCCAGAAGAATAATTGCCAATGAATCTCACAGGGTCAATCTTCTCATGGGTAGGGCCGGCAGTAATCAGCACATGCTTTCCCGCCATTTCTTGCTTTTGGCGGAAATAGGCTTGCAGACAAGCAAAAATGTTTTCGGGCTCTTCCATGCGGCCCTTGCCGATTAAGTGGCTGGCCAGTTCGCCAGAGGCGGGTTCGATAATGTGGCAACCGTAGGCTCTGAGCTTATCCAGATTGGATTGTGTGCTGGGGTGAGCCATCATGTCCAAATCCATAGCCGGGGCTACAAATACTGGGCATTTAGCGGATAGATAAGTGGTTACCAACATATTATCGGCTATGCCGTTAGCCATTTTTCCTATGGTGCTGGCAGTGGCTGGGGCTATCACCAAGGCATCAGCCCATAATCCGAGATCTACATGGCTGTTCCACTGGCCTGTGTTGCGAGTGAAGAACTCGCTTATCACAGGCTTGCCGCTGAGAGTGGACAGAGTAAGCGGGGTAATAAACTCTTTGGCATTTGGAGTCATCACCACTTGCACCTCAGCTCCGGCCTTTATTAAGAGGCGAATCAGCGAAGCAGTCTTATATGCGGCTATTCCGCCGGTCACTCCTATTATTATATGCTTGCCCGTCATGATTGACAGCTATTTCTTTAAGCGCAGCTTGATTTTAGTGAAGCAGTCTTTAGTATTCTTAGTGAAATCGCCTTTCATAACCCAGTCATAGAAACTGGGCTCCATGCGCAGCACCTCCTCGGCTACTTTGCCTTTATGCTTACCGAAATTGATGACTTCGCGATTCTGATCATCATAAATCAGGCGCCCCATGAAATCCACATTTTTGTGCTGGCTTGAGAACTCTGAAAGCTTGTCGATTTCATTTGGCAGATCCTCGTACATGTCGAGCTGAGCCATAAGCACCTCGTAGGTGGCTTCTGTGTCAGCATTAGCGCTATGGGCTTGTGTGAGGTCTTTGCCGCAATAAAATTTGTAGGCGGCTATCAGATTGCGAGGCTCTTTCTTATGGAAGATGGTCTGGACATCCACAAATCTCGCTTTGGAGAAATCGAAATCAACATCGGCGCGCTGAAATTCTTGGTCCAGCATGGGGATGTCGAAGCGATTGCTGTTGAAGCCCGCAATGTCACAGCCTGTGAACATTTGTGCCAGCGATTTGGCAAGCTGCCGGAAGGTAGGCTCGTCCTTTACATCCTCATCTGTGATATGGTGCGTGGCAGTGGCTTCCTCAGAAATGTGCATTTCTGGATTTACGCGGCGTGTCTTACGAATTTCTTCGCCATTAGGCATCACCTTCAGTACGGAAATTTCCACAATGCGGTCTTGTGTGAGGCTCAGACCAGTGGTTTCCAGATCAAAAAATATTATGGGTTTCTTCAGAGAAAGTTTCATCGAAGTGTCAGAATTCAGATACATTCATGGGCATCAACAACATCAGCAGGTCTGTGTTGGCTTCGTTTTCTGAAGGGCAGAACACGCCCGGACGGCTGGGATCGCTGAGCTTAATCACAATTTCTTCAGTAGAGAGTGCATTGCATGTCTCTATTAAGAAAGTGGCGCAGAAACCAATGACAAGCTCTGAGCCAGCGTACTGGCAATCCAAGCTTTCAACACCGCGAGTCTGCATGCTGGGGTCATCGGCCTTTATGTAGATGCGGTCATTGGTTATTTTGAGCTTTTCCATGGCGAAACCAGAGTCAACAAACACCCCAACTCGGCGCACAGCATTGAGGAAGCGTACGCGGTCGATGCGCATCTCATAGGAATTATTCTGAGGGATCACACGGTCGTAGGGTGGGAAATTTCCCTTTATAAAGCGGCAATTGAACACATATACAGAGCTTTTGATCGTGGCGCTCTTTGTGGTTAAGGTCAGCTCCAGATCATCAGCGGGATCGAACACGCTTTTAATAATCTGAGCGGGCTTGAAAGGCAATATGCGCTTAGCTGTGATGCCAGCCTGAATGTTGCTATCGATGTAGCGCACCAGTTTGCGAGTGTCTGTGGCCACGAAAGTTATGCTATCGGGCAGAATGTCAAGCAGAATGCCCATCATTTGGGGATGGAATTCATCATCGCCTACGGCGAATATCGTGTTGTCAATGCCCTTGAGCAGATGCTCGGCGCACATGGAGAATGTGACAGGCTCGCCGGCATCCTCTTCTTCCTTGTACTGGGGATATTGGTCGCCAGGAGTGGCTACCAGATCAAACTTGCCATTGTCGCACTCGATATGCACCTCCATAGTCTCGTCATTGACGTCGAACTTTATAGGTTGGTCGGGGAGCTCCTTAAGCAAGTCCACCAAGCGGCGAGCGTCCAGGCAGAAATTGCCTTCTCCCTCGCATTCGGTTAGAGGCAGTGTGCCAATGAGAGCGTTCTCTACATCAGACCCTGTGATGGTAAGATTATTGTCGGCAATTTCCATATGGAAATTGTTGAGTACGGAAAGGGCATTCTTGGAGTTAATCACTTTGCTTACGCCAGAAGCCACATTGTAGAATGATTTGCTCGGAAGTGTAAATTTCATATATTGTTTTCGGTTTTCGGTTTTGAGTTTGAGTTGAAAAAGCGTATTATTCTTGCAAATTTACAAAAAAAGTCCGACATTTTGTCAATGTCGGACTGTTATTTAGCTTTTTTATTTTATTCTTTTATGTCCACTCCCTCAATCGAACTTAAGCGTGTGAGCAGCTGAGGCCTATCATCCAGGTTTACCTCTATTGTCATTTGACATAGGTTGTCAAATGTCTGATTTTGAATTTGGCACATTGGCAGCTTAGCCACTTTCATCACTGCATTCATGGAAAGGTAGGGGAAGACAAACTTTACCAGTGTCTTTTCATGCTGTTCTATTATTTGGCCAGCTTCGATAGCCAAGCGAGCAGCTTCGCGGTATGCGCTGATAAGCCCGGGGGTGCCCAACTTGATGCCGCCGAAGTAGCGCACCACGATGATTACAACATTTGTAAGCTCGAAGGAATTAATTTGGCCCAATATGGGCTTGCCCGCAGTGCCGGATGGCTCTCCATTGTCACTGCTCAGATATTGTGAGCACTCTGCGCCTATCATGTATGCCCAGCACACATGCCTGGCATCATGGTATTCGCGTTGCTTCTCCGCTATTTTGGTTTTGGCCTCCTCTTGGGTGTCCACCGGATAGGCAAATGACAAGAAGCGGCTCATTTTCTCTGTGTAGCGACCCTCGCTTTGCCCGGCCAATGTCCGATACTGCATAAATATAAATTACAAGTTACAAGTGACAAATATCTGATATTTGTCACTTGTATTTCGTATTTCGTATTTTGTATTTAGTATTTCGTATTTTGTATTTAATATACGTGGCTGTCGGTCTCGAGCTCTTGCTCGGTGAGAGGCTTATTGTTCATTTTGCGCCATACGTACCAGATATATGCCAGCACAAATGGCACTAAGATTGATACCCAGCTCATCACCGTGAGGGTGAACTCAGAGCTGGAGCTGTTGCTGATGCAGAGGCTGCTGTTGGGGTCCATGTTTGATGGCAGGTAGGCAGTGCCATTGTACCCGGCCAAGAAGAAGAGCACCATTACTACCAAGGCTGTGCCGAAGCCGGCTGCCCAGATGCCGCATTTGTAGTCTTCCTTGAAAGCAGTTAAGACTATGGCTCCCAGCACAAGCACCACGCCTACAAGCAGCATAATCGCTGTCCACCACATATCCCACAGGTTGTGCCAGTAGAGATAGGGCACTTCCACAAAGGTGTCGTCGGGCTGCATCTGATAGCCGCTGTGCAAGAAAAGCATAATCGCAAAGGATATGAAAAACAAGGCGAAGATGACACCGTTGACCAGAGTCTTTATTCTCATCGATTTGGCAAAGCCATGGCCAGCTTCGATATTATTGATAAAGTACATGCATGCAAGGGTGCGAGCCAAGAAGAAAACAGTGGCGCCCAGCACAAGACCCGGTCCAATCATAGCTTCCAGCCCATGAGTGGGAGCCCATTGTGAAATCACCGGATTGCCAGGGGTGAGAATGTTGGCTTTTGTGATGGTGAACTCGCCACCGAAGAAGAACATTCCCACGGCCACGCCTAACATCACGCAGCCGAACAGGCCGTTGAAGAGCAGCAAGCCATCATAGGTGCTGGTGCCGTAGATGTTGCCGCGCTTGCGTCGGAACTCGTAGCTGAAGGCTTGCACCACAAAGCTTACTAAGATCAGCATCCAGAGCCAGTAGGCTCCTCCGAAGCTGGTAGAATAAAACAGGGGGAAGGATGCAAAGAAAGCTCCGCCGAACACTACCAGTGTGGTGAAGGTAAATTCCCACTTGCGACCAAGAGAGTTGACCAGCAGGTCTTTGTAATCCTTGTGGACGGTGCACAGCATCGACTGGCCGCCCTGCACGAATAGCAGGAACACCAGCACTGCGCCTAAGACTGATATCAATAGCCACCAATAGGCTTGAAGATGATAGAGTTCCATACTGTTATGCGTTTTGTGGTTGTTCTATGTTTTTCTTTTCTGATTGGCTGATAAAGCGCAGCATAATGCTGATTTCGGCCACAAGCAGCAAGGTGAAGATTACAGCAAATACAATGAAAGTGGTGAGCACGCTGCCAGAGCTGATGTCGCTGATGGCCACGCCGCGAGGCATCACATCCTGAATTACCCAAGGTTGGCGCCCCACCTCGGCCACTATCCATCCAGCTTGTGAGCATATCCAGACGATAGGAATGGAGATGATGCCAGCCCAATGGAGCCAAGCTTTTTCCATCACGGCAGTGCGCTTGTAGCTCACGAAGAGCAGCGCTAAGAATAGCAGGAAGAGATAACCTCCACAGATTACCATTACTCGGAAGCTGTAGAAAGTCATGCCTACATTGGGCACAGCGTCCTCTGGGCTTTGGAGATAGCCGTAGCCGAAATATTGGTAGTTGGCGCGGATTTCTTCCGCAGCAGCATCCATGCCTTTCTGGTCGCCTGCTTCGCGTGCCTCACCGTATTTCTTCAAGGCATCCTGAGCTTTCTTGCCGATTTCGATCTTGTCGGCTATAGAGATTTCCTTCTTTACTGTGCCGTTGGGCTCTGTCACCTCGTAGCCCTCGATAAGATCCTCAATGCCGGGCACGAATGAGTTAGGGTCATGATTGGCGAGGATGGATAGGCCATAGGGGATCTCGAGAGAGAAAATCATGGGATCTTGGCTATCGCCAACCTGCTTGTTGGGGTTGAGCAAAGCTACTCCGACCAGTCCTTGGCCGCATTCGCCACGATAAAGGCCCTCCATAGCCGCAAGTTTCATAGGCTGTACGCGCGATACTTCCACTGCCGAACCATCTCCGGTCCACATCACCAGTAAAATTCCCACCATGCCTACCCAGGAGGCCAGACGCATGGAGCTCTTGGCAGCATCCACATTGCTCTTGCGGAAGAGAAGCCAGCTGCTTACGCCGATTACGAAGACGGCGGCGAGCACCCATCCGCTGGTTACCGCATGGAAGAATTTGTTCATGGCCACGGAGTTGAATGCTACTTCCCAGAAATTGTCCATAACATTGCGCATCTGGGCCGGATCGAATTGCATGCCTACGGGATTCTGCATCCAGGCGTTTGCTATTAGAATCCAGAGGGCGGATAGGGACACGCCCAAGGCCACCAGCCAAGTGGAAGCCAGGTGGAAGCCTTTGCTCACTTTCTTCCATCCGAAGAACATCACAGCCACGAAGGTGGCCTCCATAAAGAATGCCAGCAGGCCCTCGATGGCTAAGGGCGCACCGAAGATATCGCCCACGAACCAGCTGTAGTTGCTCCAGTTGGTGCCGAACTCAAATTCCAGGATGATGCCCGTGGCCACGCCGCAGGCGAAATTGATGCCAAACAGTGTCATCCAAAACTTTGTGATGCCCTTCCAGCGCTCTTGGCCCGTCTTTACATAGATTGTCTCCATAATGGCTACAATCAGCGACAAGCCTATTGTGAGCGGCACAAAGAGCCAGTGGTACATGGCTGTCAAGGCGAATTGCGCTCTCGACCAGTCTACTACGCTCAGTAAATCGTTCATGATCTGATTTTATAGGTATTATTTATAGTTCTTTCCTGTATTTCGTATTTTGTATTTCGTATTTTATATTTTGTATTTATTTCAGTGTGATATCAGATTTTCCCTTACCGCGCGTGCCCGGTCGGCATCATTGTCATAGTGGGTGCCCAGATAATTTGGAAAGAAGAAAATCTTCAATATGACGAAGATGATGAAGAGCTTGATGAGAATCAGCACCCAAAGCTTCCGGCCCACAGTCATTGACCGGAAGCCATCGGCGTAGAAGCGCCATACACGCAGCCACCAAGGGTGGTGCTTTTCATCAGTTGTCGCCATAGTTGTCATTTATATGCAAATTTAAATAAAAATTTTTTACTCTCACACTTTTTGCCCAAAATTTTTCAATTTCCCAAAAAAATAATTATACTATAAAAAGTTTCTTAAGTAGTGCACGGAGTGCACGCCTGAGGTTGTCCCACGGCATAAAGCCGTGGGTTATTCCCAGATGTGCCTTCCAGGCACTTAAGGCTTGCTAAACTTGAGGAGTTATCTCAAATATCACTGCCAAAAGAATATTCGTCTTCTGTTTCATGGTACCAAATCACTGATTTTTTCAATTTCAAGCCTTGGAAACAAGTAAACAAATGGTAAACAAAAACGCCTCGAAGTGTTAAATTTTTATGTTTTGCAACAATTGTTTACCTTTTGCTTACCATTAAAATTCGACTATTTGGTCTATTATTCCTAAATTTGTAAGATTTTTTTGAGTTGAACGTGGCTTGTCCACACTCCAAATGGGCCGAAATTAACTAAACAAATCACATATATGAAACCAACATTATTCAAGACCATGTTCATGGCGGCTGCGGTGATGATCGGATTCACCGCTTGCGACGATGATGACAACGATGAAATCAAAGACGATTCTCTCACAGCCAAGTATGAGCTGACGCTCAAGGTGAGCGACGACTATCTGACGATGTCTGACTTCACAATCTGCTACACGGATTTCAGCGGCAGCTACAAGGAAGTGGCTATCGGCAAGGATGGCGCGACCATCGAGATGTCGGCAAAGACTTTCCCTGCTTCGATGGAAATCCAGCTCGTGCAGACTTACCTCGACACAAGCGATAGCAACAAGACAAGCCTCGACCTCGGCGTGTCCATATCCCAAAAAATTCTCGCCGTGCAGGGCAAGACCGAGACTATCGTTTCGGGCGGAACACACGAATACTCGAACTCTGCGAGCGGCGTGAAGGAAGACAACGCGGCGACCGTGATTGAGACGCAACTCTCGCAAATCACCAACTTGATGGGCAAGTACGAGCTGACACAGAGCGGCACAGCCATCAACAGCACATTCACCTCGACTGCTGATCTTTATCCTCTCACATCGTCTTTCGATGCGTTGGAGCTCTTCTGCGATTGTCTCGTCACAGACAACGGCGACGGCACGTATGAGCGCTTCGTTGGAGCCGAGCTTAGCAGCTTGGCACCTACCGTGCTCAGCATCTGCGTTGACGATTACGATGCAGCTGTCAAGAAGTTCAAGAGCTGGGTGATTGACGAATCGCAGCTCACCACAACAGCTAACGGCGTGACTTTCAAACCGCTCGATGAGAACGGAAAGTCGCAAGGCACAATCACATTGACAAAGGAAAGCGGCGCGGACGGTGTGGTTGCAACTGTCACCTTCTCCGACGGCGCAACTGTTCCTTATACCGACGAAATACGCTTCATCCTCTATTCGGCTTGGCCTGGTAACGATGATAAGGTGTATTACAAGAAGGGCGAGACGCTCACCAACCTTTTCCCACAGTTCGAGAAACACACAGTTGGTATCGGATGGGAGGGAGACAAGGTTGACTTGAGCAAGGACTTAGTCGATAAGACTTACATTTGCCTTAACGACACTCGCGTCGGAGAGACTGCTTACTTCGTCTGCCTTCATAATCGTTGTTGCAATTTGATGTGCGCATATAACTACGATCTTAGTGTTTACTACCATATGAACCTGCCAAGCAAAGCCACGATGCAGACAATCTATAACGATATTGTCAAAGGCGATTTCGGCTCTTACAAGAAGTTCAACGAGTGGATGAAAGAGAAAGGCATGCAGCTTCCAGACGAGGAGGTCTGGGTAGCTGATGCTTTATTGCCAGATCCAGAACACTATACGATATACGGCGGTACAGTTGATCTGGAGGATGGCAGTTACGAAACATACAAGTGGGCACAGGCTTGGCGCAACTACACCTATATGCAAGTAATCAAAAAGACAGTATGGCGTTCATGGGCAGAAGCGCAGGAAGATAAGTAATAGGTAATAAGTAAAAGGTAATAAGTAAACTAATATGACTCATACATTATTTAAATATATGTTCGTGTCGGCGGCAATGCTGGCGTTCACGGCTTGCAGCGACGATGACGACGATGTCGTGAAAGACAACTCGGTCACTGCGAAGTACGAACTGACTGTAAAGCTGAGCGACGCATACATGAAGAACTCGGATGTGTACATCGTGTACAACGGCTTCGACGGCAACAGCGGTAAGAAGAAGATTGACGCGAACGGCACGACGTTGCAACTGACCGCAACTGAATTCCCAACTACGGTGGAGGTAGCAGTTGTTGACTACGCCTCGGACGGAGAAGACGATGTCCTGACGAGCGCAAACCTCAGCGTGGAGGTCAGCCAAAGCATCACGGCTTACGTTGGCAAGACTGCAACTGCAGTTGCAGCTGGTTCATATAACTACTCGGACTCGCAGACTGGCGTAACCGTCGACAATGCGGAGTCGGTTGTCGAAAAGCAATGGAATGGAATTTCCAAAGCGATGGGCCGTTACACACTGACTCTCAACGGCACAACCGTCACTTGTGCATTCACCCCACAGGATGATTTGTACGACGACGAAGATTATGAAGTCGATGACCTCGAGTACTTCACCGGCCGCTTGCTTTCGACCAATAGCGACGGAAGCTGCGACTATAAGATTGGCACCGTGCTCAATGCATACATCTCGCCGTATGTCCTCAGTGTCGGCGTGAAGAGCTACGAAGAGGCGGTCGAGATTTTCAAAACTTGGTTCTACGACGATGACAAACTGAAAGAAACAGCCTCTGGCTGGTCTTATGAGATGACCGATGCAGACGGAAACTCCGAAGGCACAATCATCTTGCAGAAGGAAGACGGAACGGACGGACTCGTCGCATCTGTAGTGTTCGCTGACGGCGCAAAGGTTGAATATATAGACGTTATCAACTTCTACCTTTCTTCGGCTTGGCCTGGCAACGCTGGCACTTCGTATAAGAAAGGCGACACGCTGACTGCTCCTTTCGCTACGTTCAAGAAGGATTCTGCTATGTTTTGGGAGTGTGATCAGTTACTCGACGCTTATAAAGATAAGACATACTATTGCCTCAACGATGCCTCGAATGGTGAGACCGCCTATTTCGTATGCTGCCACACAAGATGTGTCGAGTTGTTAAAAAGTAGTTTCGACCCGACAACTGACGCAAACAAAGCCTATATTAAGAGGCTTAGGGAGGAACTGCCTACGAAGGCTACGATGCAAACAATTTATAAAAAGATTGTCGAAGGTGACTTCGGATCCTACAAGAAGTTCAACTCGTGGATGGCGGACAAGGGTTTGGAGTTGTCGGACGAGGAAGTTTGGGTATCTGATGGCATGACAACTTATGCACAGTATAAATACGGTGTAGGAGCCGATGGCATTCTAAAATCGGATGGTTATGATTTCTGTGTGAATACAGTCGATCTTGAGGATGGCGACTTCGAAGAATATACATCTAATTATGTTTGGCGCAACTACACATATATGACTGTAATCACCAAGACGGCAAACTAAACCTTAAACGGACCTATAATATAAATAATGAGTAAGACGAACAGATTCATAAGGCTCGCGGCTGCGTGGATAGTCGGACTGTCGCTCTCCAGTTGTCGTCGCAATACAACATCGGCGACTTCATCAACTCGTTGCAGTAATGTACTCATATAAACTTAACCCAACAACAATATGAGACCTACATTATATAAGACAATGCTCATCGCAGCAGCGACGATGCTTGCATTCACCGCCTGTAGCGACGATGACGACGAGCAAGTGATTGACACACCACAACCAGATGAGGCCGAAGTGGTGATTCCAGACTTCGGCACACCCTTCAAAGGGGAAGCGATAGTCTATAACGTCACGGCGAATGGCTCGGTCAACCTGCAAGAACAACTCAACAGCATTGAGCAAGAGATGTGCGGAGGTAACAGCGAAGACTCTGACTTGTGGCAGCAGTGGATTGAAGCTCAAAGAGATAGTCTCGAAGAAGCTTCTGATAGGCTGGGCGCGAACGGCAGCTCAATGTTCGGCTACGATTGGCAGACCTACACTTATAAGTCGGTGGATTGCGAAGGCTCGGAGATAACCCTTTCGGGCTTGATTTCATATCCAATGTCGGGCTGGTTCTCTTATTCATACCCTGAACCAGAGAACATAATTATCGGCTGCCACGTCACTATCACATCGGACAAAGAACGTCCGTCGAAATTCGCGTCATATTCGACCGACGTGGGTATGTTGTCGATGCATGCTTCGACCTCTTCCACTCAGTCGCTGGTCATCATGCCAGACTACGAGGGCTATGGCGCAACCAAAAGTCGCGCGCACCCTTACCTCTATCAAGAGCTAACCGCACGCCAGGTGATCGACGGCGTATATGCTGGACTTGCAATCTACGAGAAGAAGTACCACAAGATGACGGGCAAACCAACTGTCGCTCTCGGATATTCGCAAGGTGGCTCCGTGGCTATGGCGGTGCATCGATACATCGAGGAAAACAACCTCGCCGAAGAACTCAACTTCAAAGGCTCGGTGTGCGGCGACGGGCCCTACGACCCTGTGCGCCACATGCGGCAGTATGTCAGCGACGGCGTGGTGAAAATGCCTTGCGTCTTGCCTCTCATCATCAAGGGAATGGTTGATTCAAACCCTTACATCCGAGGCAAATACACTGCGGCAGACTATCTGAGTGAAGGACTTATCGCATCGGGCGCGCTCGATGACATTGCATCGAAGAACTATACTACCGACGAGATTAACGACCGAATCCTTGCCTACAGCAAGAAGAACGGCAATTGCCTGACTAACCCCTCGGGTGTCTGCACCATGGAGAAGATGTGTTCGACAGGGCTATACCAATATCTTCGCGGCGCATCAATGTCCGACGAGGAAGCTAAGCCTTATGCGGCATTGATCAAGGCATTGGAACTCAACAACCTTGTCGCCGACTGGACTCCTCAGCACGGCATCTACACCTTCCACAGCACACGCGACGAGGTGGTGCCATATTGCAACTACGAGACTGCAGCATCGGCATGGAAGCACACGAACTTTTGGCGCGGCAGACCATATGCCGGCAGCTCGTGGGGACATGTGGACTGTGGCACGAAATTCTATCTCTGGAAAGAAGGCTCAATGGTCAGAGCGTTGCTTAACGACTCTTGGAAGGATGAAAGTGTGGAAAAAACAATGGATTGATTAGATATATGAAAAGGTATTCAACACAATCCAATTGGATTATGTGAAATTAAAAACGTTGATAATCTATTGATTATCAACGTTTTACTTGTGACCCGGCCGGGATTCGAACCCGGGACCCACAGCTTAGAAGGCTGTTGCTCTATCCAGCTGAGCTACCAGGCCAGTATTTGGAGTGCAAAGGTACGAAAAAGTTTTGAAGTTGTCAAGTTTTCAATAACGCACATAGCGGAAGAATTCTTCGCGGAGGGCCGGATCTGAGGCGAAAAGGCCGTTGTAGTCAACTGTGGTGGTGTTGGCATCCTGCTTCTCCACACCGCGCATCTTCATGCACAGGTGGCCGGCAGTGCACATCACTATCACTCCCTCGGTCTTAAGTCCGGCGGTCAAAGCCTCCATTATTTCTCGAGTCATGCGCTCTTGCACCTGAAGGCGCTGCGCGTACACATCCACCAAGCGCGCCAACTTGCTGAGGCCTATCATCTCGCCTTTAGGAAGATAACCAATCGACACCTTTCCGAAGAAAGGCAGGATGTGGTGCTCGCACATGGAATAGAACTCGATGTCCTTGACCACAATCATCTTAGAGCCGGCATATTCGAAAATTGCTTGGCGCAGAATGGCTTGCGGATCTTGGCGGTAACCTTGGGTAAGATAATAGAGGGCTTTGGCACTGCGAACAGGAGTCTTGAGCAGGCCCTCGCGCTTAGGGTCTTCTCCAAGCAGGCGCACAATCGCCTCGATGTGCGCCGCTATCTGGTTGATGGTTTCTTCCTTATCCATTTAAGGCTGTGAGAAGTTTACTTTTTCTCTTACGAGGCGCATGTCATCGGCGTAGGATGGGAATGCGCTCTTGAGTTCGCGCATGGCAGCGTCAGCTTCGGTCTGAGAGCGAAAATCACCAACCTTAACTCGCCAGTAGGGAGCCTCATATGAGATATATGTGCGCCACTCCGGGCGCTGCTGCTCGATCATGCGTTTGCGATATTCGGCGTTGGCCTTAGCAGTGCGCATATTGTTGTCGCTGAACACCTGTATGCGGTATCCTACGTTGCTTGACTTAGCGGCTGAGCCAGAGACTGAAAATCCATCAGAGTTCCCGGCCACCGGTGTCACCAGAGCATCGAGCAGGCTCTGCTGATAGATGTATATGGTGCCATCGGCATTGTTGATGGCATCTACTATAGTGGTAGCAGCTGCAGAGTCAGCTGAAAATTCAATCCTGGCAGGGGATTGCGCCGAGCAAATCCCTGCCAGGAGAGTGAAAAGTAAGGTCAGTGCGGGGTAGCGCATTATCCGAATGCCTTAACGATACCCATGAAGTCAGCGCACTTGAGGCTGGCGCCGCCGATGAGGCCTCCGTCGACATCGGGCTTTGCAAAGAGCTCAGCCGCATTGCTGGGCTTGCAACTGCCTCCGTAGAGGATTGAGCAATTCTCGGCTATCTTGGCACCGTAGCGGTCGGCGATGGTCTGGCGGATAAATGCGTGCATTTCTTCGGCCTGGTCAGCAGTGGCTGTCTTGCCAGTGCCGATAGCCCATACGGGCTCATAAGCCAGGATGATTTTGCCGAACTGCTCAGCATCGAGCTGGAAGAGAGCGTCAACGATTTGCTTGCGCACTACATCTTCTTGGATGCCTTTTTCACGCTCTTCGAGCACCTCGCCGATGCAGAAGATAGGGGTGAGATTGTTCTCCAGAGCCAGAGCAACTTTCTCGCGAAGAGTTTCGCTTGTCTCGCCATAGTACTGGCGACGCTCTGAGTGGCCCAGAATTACATATGTGGCGCCTGTGCTTTGCACCATGGGGGCTGACACTTCGCCAGTGTAGGCTCCGCTCTTGTGGTCAGCGCAGTTCTCAGCGCCCAGGCCCAGCTTCTTCTGGTCGATAACGCCGCATACGGGCACCAGATGGGTGAAAGGCACGCAGATGATTACATCGCACTTGGCTGAGTACTGAGCCAATGCCTCGTTCACTTCCTTGGCTAAAGCTACGCCCTCAGGCACTGTGGTGTTCATCTTCCAGTTGCCTGCTACAATGTTTTTTCTCATGAGTTGATAGTGTATTTTGAGAGTTTAGTGGTAAAATTTCTCTTTTTTACACTGCAAAGTTACGAAATTATTTTGTAATTATCTTAATTAATCGTAACTTTGTCAAGAAATCGAACCCTTCTTGCCTAAATGAAAAGATTCTATTTAGCACTGTTGGCTTTAGCATTGCTTCCCGCTTTGGTCTTGGCCTCTAATCCAAAGAGAGAGTTTCGAGGGGCTTGGATGCATGTGATTAACCAGTCGCAGTATGCAAGCCAGAGTACAGCGCAGAACAAGGCGTACCTCATTGACCAGCTTGACAAGCTTCAAGCCGCTGGTGTGAATGCTGTGCTATTCCAAGTGCGCCCGGCCGCCGACGCCCTCTATGCCAGCCATTTTGAACTCTGGAGCAAATTCCTCACAGCTGATGGCAAAGCCCCAAGCCCGTACTGGGATCCGCTGCAATTTATGGTTGAGGAGTGCCATAAGCGCGGCATGGAGCTGCACGCTTGGTTAAATCCATATCGAGTAACCACTAAGAAAGATGAGAAGCTTCCCCAAGGGCACTTATATTACAAGGAACCAAAGAGATTCGTGAAATATCTCGGCGATGGCAAAATATATTTCGACCCCGGATTGCCTGAGAACCGCGAGTTCATAGCCAAGGTGGTGCTGGATATTGTGAATAATTTTGAAGTGGATGCCATACACATGGATGATTATTTCTATCCTTATCCGGCTAACGGAAAGGATTTTCCTGACGATAAATCATACAAACAATATGGCAAGGGGATGACCAAGGCCGATTGGCGGCGCCAAAATGTGGATCTGCTGATAGAGCTGCTCCACGATAAGATACGAGAAAGCAAACGACCTTGGGTGCGCTTCGGCATAAGTCCGTTTGGCATTTGGCGCAACAAATCCAGCGACTCTCGGGGCAGTGATACCGGGGGCCTCCAGAACTATGACGACCTCTACGCCGATGTGCTACTGTGGGCGGAAAAAGGCTGGATTGACTATCTTATCCCGCAACTTTATTGGGAGCTGGAGCACGCGAAGGCTTCGTACATTACTCTTGTGGACTGGTGGGCTGATGCGGTGGATCCCAAATGCCAGCTGTATATAGGCCAGGATGTTGAGCGCACAATGAGCAAGCCCGACATAGCGCCCTCGACGGAGCCAAACCAGCTCAACCGTAAAATGGCTATGACCCGAGCTCGCAGCGAGATACAAGGCAACTGTTGGTGGCCAGGATATTCGTTGACCAAGGATTCAAGTGGAGCCTCTGCAGCTCTGAAAGCTACTCACCAAAGCACTCCTGCTCTGGTGCCAGCTTTTCCAAATCTGGGCAGCGGCCAGCCTGACAAGGTGAAGAAGGTACGCCTGAAAGGCAATCAACTCACTTGGAGTGCGCCTGCTATTCAAGGCAAAAGCACAGACATTACTAAATATGTGGTGTACCGCTGCCCCGCCGAGGGCCAAGTGAATACAGATGATTCCAGTAACATTGTAGCCATAACGGTGGAGCCCGCCGTGGAGTTGAACCAGCCTGGATACTATGTGGTCACGGCAGTGGATCGCCTTAACAATGAGTCGCAACCCTCGCTACAGGTGAGGAAGAGGTAGTCTTAGTTTATAGTTTATAGTTTATAGTTATTAGTTGAAAACAAACAACAAACCTAATCATAGTTAACCAAAACCAACCTAAACATGAAAAAATTCTTCGCTTCTGCCCTTGTTATGGCAATGACTGCGGCATACGCTTATGCCGATGTCAATTGCAATGGCATCGTGGTCGATGAGAACGGCGAGCCGATGATCGGCGTCGTGGTCATCGCCGAAGGACAGACCACAGGTGTGCAAACCGACATCGACGGTAAGTTCAAGATCGTCGTGCCGGATGGCACCAAAAATCTGTCGATGAACTTTGTTGGGTATCAGCCCATGCTGGTGCCCGTAAAGTCTGCCATGGGTACTGTAACTATGGAGCCTGAGCAGAATATGCTGCAGGATGTGATCGTAACTCAGTCAATAGCCCGCACGCGCAAGACTCCAGTGGCAATCTCTAACGTAGATGCTGCTATGATCGAGACCAAGCTCGGCGGCCAGGAGTTCCCAGAGGTGCTGAAAACCACCCCTGGCGTATGGGCCACCAAGGATGGCGGCGGCTATGGCGACGCTAAGATCAATATGCGCGGCTTCAAAGCCGCCAACACCGCCACTCTGGTCAACGGTATCCCCGTGAACGATATGGAGTGGGGCGGCGTGTATTGGAGCAACTGGTCGGGCCTAAGCGATGTCACCAGTAGCATCCAAACCCAGCGAGGCCTGGGCGCAAGCATCCTCTCTGCTCCATCAGTGGGTGGCACAATCTCTATTGTCACTAAGAGCTTGGATGCCGAGCAGGGTGGCACCCTGTGGTACGGCATGGGCAATGATGGCATGAACCAATACGGTGTGAGCCTCTCGACCGGTGTGATGAAGAATGGCTGGGCTGTTACTGCCTTGCTTAGTCGCAAGTTCGCTGACGGATACATCCAGGGCACTAATTACAATGCTTATACTTACTTCCTGAATGTGTCGAAGCGCATCAATGATGCTCATCAGCTGTCGTTCACCGCTACCGGCAGCCCTCAATGGCACTATCAGCGCAGCTCCTACGACGGCCTCACAATCGAGGGATATCAGGAATATGCCCGCAACTACATGAATGGCGAGAGCCCATACCGCTACAATCCCAGTTACGGCTTCGATAAGAACGGACAGCGAGTGAGCCAGTACTACAACCACTATCACAAACCCCAGATCTCTCTTACCCATATCTGGCAGATCAACTACCACTCTTCGCTGACCACATCGCTTTACACCTCGCTTGCTTCGGGCGGTGGCTACAGCGGCCAGGGTCGCGATGGATACAGCACAAGCTCGTGGTACGGAGCCAACAATGGCGCTCTGAGCATGACTTTCCGCAATGCCGATGGCACATTCGATTTCGCTGCCATTCAGGAGATGAACGCAACCAGCACCAATGGTGCCAAGATGATTATTGGTGACAATACCAACTCTCACGAGTGGGTGGGATTGGTGAGCAACTACAAGAACAACCTGCTTGACAATAAACTCACAGTGACTGGCGGGCTTGATGTGCGCTACTATGTAGGCCATCACAAGATGACCATCGAGAATATGATGGATGGCGAGTACTGGATTGATGATTATCGCGCCAATGTTAAGGCAGAGAACAATGCCATAGCTGCTGATCCCAGCTGGAAATACCAGAAGCTAAGCGTGGGAGATGTAATCTACCGAAACTACAACGGCTACACCATGCAAGAGGGAATTTACCTCCAAGGCGAGTACACAGGCCTTGACAAGCGCCTTACCGCCATCATCACCGGTACGGTGAACAACACTGCTTACTGGCGCCGCGACTTCTACTACTATGACAAGGCCCACGAAAAGTCGGAGACCGTGAACTTCTGGGCTGGCTCAATCAAGGGCGGTGTGAACTACAATATTGACCGTCATCAGAATGTTTATTTCAACACTGGTTACATCACCCGTGCGCCTTTCTTCTCTGGCGGCGCTTTCCTGAACTCCACCACCAGCAATGCAACCAACCCCAATGCTGTAAACGAGAAGACTTACTCGTTTGAGCTTGGTTATGCTTGGCGCTCGCCGATTTTCAGCGCCACAGTGGATCTCTATTATACCAAGTGGCTCGACAAGACCACCACTCGTACTGGCGAATTTACCAGCGGCGAGAAGGCTGGCCAGCGCTATACATTTAATATGCAAGGCGTAGATGCCCGCCACATGGGCGTAGAGGTAAACGCGGCATTTGAGCCTGTGACATGGTTCTCGCTCAATGGCATGCTTTCAATAGGCGACTGGGTATGGGACAGCGATGCTACCGGCTACTTCTACGATGAGGGTGGCCAGCCCTTGGCAAGCGTAGTGACTGGCGCTATCGCCTCAGGCATACAGGCTGAAGACCACTTGAAAGGCGTCCTCAACCAGAAAGGCATACATGTCGGCGGCTCCGCTCAATGGACTGGAGCCATCGGGGCTACATTCCGTCCGTTCAAGGGCTGGAGAATAGGGGCTGACTGGACATGCAACTCCCATAACTATAGCGACTATACAGTGTCCACTCCCTCCGCTGGCGGCACTATCAATGTGGCTGAGCCTTGGCGCATACCTTGGGGCCAGCAACTCGACCTCAACTGCAGCTATCGCTTCAAGATCGGCGGTGTGAACGCTACTATCTATGGCAATGTCAACAATCTCTTCAATTACAATTATGTGATTGATGCCTACACATCGTCATCTCTTACTCATGACGCCACTTGGCAGGATGCATACCGTGTGTTCTATTCATTCGGCCGCACTTATACTGTACGCCTTAAGCTCTCATTCTAATCTATTACACCGCTATGACAATGAAAAAGTCAATTTACATATTTGCGGGTGTCGCGCTGGCTCTTACCGCTTGCGATGACAATTCCTGGAACGACCATCTCGATGGCTTCGAGGGCGATCCAGCTATTACTGATGTGCAAAACATCAGCTACACCCTCACCAAAACCGATTACAGCACTATTGCTGGCCTAAGCGCCAACGTGACCCTGGCCGGAGCCAATGCTGATGCCTTGGCTGCTCTGAAGAAGAACTGCTATTTCACTGACGTAATCACTCCCCAGGCTTATATACCGGCTTTCTTGGGTAGCTCGCAGTTCCAGTATTTCCTTCTTGATAATGGATCTTCGGTTAAGGTAACCTACGAATATTTCGAGGGGCTGAGTGATGAGCTCGCTCTTCTGGCTGGTGCGCAAGCCTATACTATCTCCACCGAAGACTATCAGGAAGCTTGGGGCGACGATGAAGATTACATCAAAGCCTTTGCCCCCTCAGTGAGCGCTTCAAAGAATATTCCAAAGGCGCTTGCCAATGCGGATTTGGATCCTGCGGTGAGCGAGTATGTGGTGGTAACATATAATGTAAGCGATCAGGAGCCTTTCTTTGAGACAGAGGAAGAGCCCGAAGAGGGCGCTCTCGGAGCTGGTAGCCGATATCTGATTCTTTATGGCGACTATGCCGCCACAGCTCTGGCCGAGACAAAGAGCTACGGATACATCGGAGCCACCGACATCGACTTCACTGCCAATGGGCTGCCCGATGATGTGCCAGAAGATTGTGTGTGGAATCTGATTTGGTCGGGTGAGGCCTATTATCTGGTTGACTGCTATGGCCGCTACTATTATCAGAAAGGCACCTACAATAATTTCAATGTAAGTGATGAGCCTTGCGATGGATGCCTGTGGAATATAGCTTTGGGCACAGATGGCGACATCATCTTCAACACTGAAGTTGAGAAGTGGATACAGTACGACACTAACTACGGCAACTTCGGAAGTTATTCAACCCAATCGGGCGAGCTGCCTACTCTCTATGGCATGCCTGCATCGCTGGCAGCTAAGTCCAGGGCTGCAGTGGTGGATGTGCCCACCCAGACTGTATATGCCCTTTACAAGTGGGATGGCTCGGCTTGGAGCACCGATAGCTCTGTGGCTGTGGTGCAACCGGCCGACTACACTGCTATGGGCGAGAGCGGAAGCTATATGACCAACGCTGATGCCAACAAGTATCTGCCTTCTTATCTGAAAACAACATTCCCGTATGCTCAGAAGAATGACTCGAAGTATGTGCTGTATTTCACCTCAAGCAAGGGCGCAGTATCTGCCAGTGAGTACAGCTACGATGGCACAGCTTGGACTCTTGACAATGGAGTGGTGACCAAGACTACTAAGTTCACCAAGGAGAATGGTTCTTGGACAGTGGCTCCCGGCTTGGCTGTGTTCACTCACACCAAGGCCAGCTCGATTGTCTCTGGGGAGAAATATCTTATCGTCACCGAGGGCATTGCTGCCACAGCACTCTCCACATCAAAGACTTATGGCTATCTCAACGGCACCACCGTAGAATATGATGAAACCAATGCTAATCTGGAGGATGCCACTGAATGCGAATTCACCATCACGGACGAGGGCGATGGTTACAGCATCATGGACTGCTACGGCCGCTACTATTATCAGACTGGCACATACAATTCGTTCAACGTGACCGATGAGCCCGACTTCAGCAGCAGCATCAACGGATTCCTATGGAGCATAGAGTTCGGCGATGATGGCTCCGTGTCAATTGTGAATAACATTGTGCTCAAGACCATCCAGTACGATGAGAACTACAGCAGCTACGGCAGCTACTCCTCAGTAACCCATACTCTTCCCAGCCTATATTCTCAGGCAAAGTAAGATTAAGAATCTACTGAGTTAGATAAAGGCGGCTTTCCTGCAGGAGAGCCGCCTTTTTTGCCAATCACTTAGAAAGCAAGCCTCAACGAAAGAAATTGAGCTAAAAATTGTTAATTAGATAAATAAATTACGGTTTTTTCTCTAAATTTGCAATCCCAAAAATGAATAGAGATTCATTGAAATCAGGGGCTGACTGGCTTTGACAGCGTGTAGAAGCGGTGTGTAAGCGTGCAGAGCGAT
>CAZRYC010000024.1:0-40165 GCA_964604175.1 uncultured Bacteroides sp. | reverse complement strand
CTCTTGTACTGTTCTCAAATTTGTCTATTGTAATGCTTTCAAAGTCCTCTTGGGTGCCATTCGGCCTTTGAATGAGAGGTTGGTTCCGAATTGCGAGTGCAAAGTTACGACTTTTTCCCGAACCCACCAAACATTTTTGAAAGAAATTTGTTGTAAAACCGAATTTTTAACATTTGGTAGCGCCTTTTCGAGGATTTTCACCGAATTTGTGCGCTTTTTTCTCAAAATATTAGGAAATTTACCTATCTTTGCAAGAGATGAGCCAAATGGTACATACGGGCACTATCGTGGCGGTGGGCGAGCACTCAGTTACCGTCAGATTAAATGTGGACAAAGCCAGCTGCGGCGGCTGCGCCCTGGCATCTGCGTGCAAAAAGCCTCAGACGCAGACGCTGCCTTGGGCCCACCCCTCTGCCGACCTTATTGGCAAGGAGGTGAAAATAACCATCAGCGAGCGAAGCCGCCGAAAAGCTGAGACAATTTTCCTGGTGGCGCCTGTGGCTGTGCTTCTGAGTGTGGCTCTTGCCTGCTCGATCGCTGGCCTCTCTGAAACGATTATGGCTATCGCATCCATTGGTGCTGTGGCCATATATTACCTTATATTATATATAATAAAGCCCAAAAGCACGGATATCGTGATTTGTGGCGATGATACCTTAAATAAATGAGCATTATATCTTCAATAGCCCTGCTGGGCAGCATTGGCGCTGTGGGCGCGATTACCCTCAACCAGGTGGCTAAGCGCTTCCGGGTCGATGAGGATCCTCGCATTGACCAAGTGGAAGCCCTCCTGCCCGGTGCCAACTGCGGAGGGTGCGGGTGCAAAGGATGCCGAGATTTTGCGACCAATTGCGTGCAGCGCGGCGACCTTACCGGCCTTTTCTGCCCTGGGGCTGGAGCCGAAGGCATGCAAAAGATTGCCGACCTGCTGGGCCTCACTGCTGTATGCGCCGAGCCCGTGGTAGCTGTGATGCGCTGTGCCGGCACTCCTGACACCAAGACTGCACTGGATGCAAAATACCAGGGACCGCGCAACTGCGCAATTATGAACTGGAGCGCAGGCGACTACGCTTGTCTGAGCAGTTGTCTGGGATGTGGCGATTGCGTCACAGCGTGTCGCTTCGAAGCCATAAGCATTCCCCCAGGTGAGGCACTCCCGGTTGTGGATCCCGACAAATGCACCGGGTGTACACAGTGCGCCAAAGCATGTCCGCGCCACATTATTGAGATGCGCCCCGTGGGCAAGCAAAAGCGCAGAGTGTGGGTGGCTTGCAGCAACTGCCAGAAAGGCGCCATCGCCCGCAAACAGTGCACTGTGGCATGCATCGGCTGCGGACTGTGCGTGAAGAATTGCCCGGAGGAAGCAATTGCAGTAACCAACAATCTTGCCAGCATCGACCCTGCAAAGTGCACCACCTGTGGAAAATGCATCCCCGTATGCCCCACCCACGCCATACACTCTAACTTTTAAACTGACAAGTTGCAAGTTTCTAAGCTTCGAGAATGCTCGATGTTTTTCGAAAGCTCTCGAAAATTTCAACCGAACTCTGAAAACTGAAAACTGAAAACTGAAAACTGAAAACCGAAAACCAAATTGGCTAAAACTTTTAAAATAGGGGGCATCCATCCCCCACAACTCAAAACTGCCCCGGCTGACCAGATTATCCGCGCCGAGCTCCCCCGCACAGTAGCCATACCGCTGCAAATGCACATTGGCGCGCCGGCAGTGCCTGTAGTGTCTAAGGGCGATCATGTGGAGCGCGGACAACTCTTAGCAGAGCCGGGAGGCAAGATTTCTGCCTCTGTGCACGCCTCAATTTCCGGCACTGTCACAGCCATTGGCCCCGTGACAATCGCTCAGGGACGCCAGATTAATGCCGTGCACATCTCAGCCTCTGACGAAGATCATCAGCGAGATATGGAGCTGATTGCTGCTCCTGCCAAGAAATATGACTGGAAACTTATACCTCGTGAGAAGCTCCTCGAGGCCATAGGCAATGCTGGAGTGGTGGGCCTCGGAGGAGCCACCTTCCCCACAGCAATTAAGCTCAACGCTCCCAAAAAGCCAGAATATCTCATTATCGACGGCTGCGAATGCGAGCCACGCCTCACCTGCGATGACGCTCTGATGCGCGCCTATCCTAAGCAAATTGTTGAGGGTGTAGAGATTATGATGGCTTCCTGCGGGGCAAAAAATGCGATAATAGGAATTGAGAACAACAAGATGGAGGCCTTTGAAGCCCTCACGCAAGCCTGCCAGTTCAAAGCCTCAATCACTGTGGAATTGCTTAAGGCTCGATACCCCCAAGGCTGTGAAAAGCAGCTCATATATGCCCTGTTAAAGCGCGAGATTCCCAGCGGACAGTTGCCAATCTCGGTGGGGTGCATCGTTAATAATGTGGGCACAGCTTACGCTGTGTACCAAGCTGTAGCGCTGCACCAGCCATTGATCGAGAGAGTGCTCACTATCGATGGCGACGGTAATTTTTTAGCCCCCATTGGCATGAATATCTCCGCCCTGCCCATGGACGGCTTCGGAGACTTAGAGGTGGCCGATGTGGTTGCTGGCGGTCCAATGATGGGCCAAAGCGTGGTCACACTCGACGCACCCATTGTAAAAGGCCTCTCTGGCATCTCAATCGTCACCCCTCCCTTGCCTTTCGAGCCTGAGCCATGCGTGCGCTGCGCAGCCTGCGTAGAGGTATGCCCCATGAATTTGGAACCCTACCTGATTTCCACTCTGGGGCGACTGGGAAGATACGAAGAAGCTCGAGAACATAATGTAATGGACTGCATCGAATGCGGCAGTTGCAGCTATAGCTGCCCAAGCGCCCGCCCATTAGTGGACTATATACGCCTGGCCAAGCGCGCAAAATAACACATAACAGAACAAAATGGAATACATCGAACATAACTCTCCGCATATACACCGAGAACGCACCAGCGAGATGTGCATGTGGCATGTGATGATTGCCTTAGCTCCTACCACTCTCTGCGCTTTCTTTTTTTTCGGCTTGCCGGCCATCAGCGTTGTGCTGATGTCGATGGCTTGCTGTTTTGTATTTGAATGGCTCGTGGGCAGGTTTTTGCTTGGTCGCACTTGCCGCACTTCCTTGGTAGCAGCTTTGCTGACTGGCCTGCTTTTGGCATTGAACCTGCCAGCCAGCATTCCGCTGTGGGCTGTAGCCTTAGGCTGCGTAATTGCCATAGGCGTGGGCAAAATGGCATTTGGCGGCTTAGGATGCAACATCTTCAACCCGGCTCTGGTGGGGCGCGTGTTCTTGCTAATATCTTTTCCAGTAGCAATGACTCACTGGACAAAGCCCACCCAAGACTTCATAACCGACGGTTCTTCCGGTCCCACTCTGCTGAGTGCCTTAGCCCAAGGGCATGTGCCAGATTCCAGTTACCAATATTTCGATCTGTTCATTGGCAATCGCGCCGGTTCGCTGGGCGAGGTGGCTTCCATAGCCTTAATCATCGGTTTTATATATTTGCTTATAGTGAGAGTAATATCATGGCACATCCCAGTGTCAGTAATCGCTACTGTAATAGTCTTTGACCTTTGCATCGGAGTACAAGCGGGCTTGGATGTCTTAGCCGGAGGCTTGCTGCTGGGAGCCATCTTCATGGCCACCGACTATGTGACCTCGCCGATGACCCACAAAGGCATGCTCATCTTCGGAATAGGCATTGGCATAATCACTGTGTGCATACGCCGCTGGGGTGCCTACCCCGAGGGCGTATCATTCGCCATCCTGGTGATGAACGCCTTCGTGCCTCTGATCAACCGCTATTGCCGACGCCGCGTGTTCGGACATTTTAAAGAAGGGAGGGCTGCAGCATGAAATCTAACATGATCACAATGTTGACCTCGCTCACAGTTATAGCTGCGGGCATGGGTGCCCTGCTGGGTTGGGTGCATGATGTCACAGCCGATCCCATAGCCCTGGCCCAAGAGCGAGCCAAAACCGAGGCCCTGGAATCAGTGCTTCCCAAGATGGCCAACGGCATGACCAAGGACCCTGTGGAGATAACCGTAGAGGGCGACACTCGCCCCGTGCTCCTGTATGCAGCCTTTGACAACGGTCAGCCTGCCGGGGCTGCCGTAGAGACCTGGACCATGGATGGGTTCTCGGGTGAAATCACGGTAATGGTCGGCTTCGACCGAAAAGGTGCCATCTCTGGCTTCAAAGTGCTGCAAAGCTCTGAGACTCCGGGCTTAGGTTCTAAAGCCGACGAATGGTTTCGCTCCGAAATAGTGGCCGCCGACAAAGGCCACACTGGGGCCTCACAGAAAAACCAACGCACCATAATAGGCACCAAAGCAGAACTTAAGGTAAGCAAAGACGGTGGTCAGATCGATGCCATTACAGGCGCCACCATCACCAGCCGAGCATTTTTGGGGGCCGTAAACAGAGCCCGCAAGGCTTACGAAGAGTATGCGGAGTAAGTTTTCAGTTTTCGGTTTTCGGTTTTCAGTTTTCAGTTTTCGGTTTTGGGATTTGGAAAATTTGATAATGAAAGATAGACAATGAAATATTTAGAGATAATATTCAATGGGCTGTGGAGGCAGAACCCCACCTTTGTGCTGGTGCTGGGCATGTGTCCTACTCTGGGCACCACCAGCAGCGCAATCACAGGCCTGTCGATGGGGCTCGCCACAATGTTTGTGCTGATGTGCAGCAACACCAGCATTGCAGCAATCAAGAGCCTGGTGCCAAGCCAAGTGCGCATTCCCGCATACATCATCGTGATTGCTTCGTTTGTTACCATTCTTCAAATGGTGATGCAAGCCTGGCTTCCGAGCCTCAATGATGCTTTGGGTATCTTCATCCCGCTTATCGTGGTAAATTGCATTCTTCTGGGCCGCGCTGAGATGTTTGCATCAAAAAATTCCGTAGGAGCTTCGCTATGCGATGGCTTGGGCATCGGCCTGGGCTTTGCCATAGCCCTTACGATATTAGGATGCATACGAGAGATTTTGGGAGCCGGCACAGTCTTTGGAGAGCGCATCTATCCCGAAGAGTACGGCTCATTGCTCTTCATTCTTGCACCGGGGGCTTTCATAGTCCTGGGCTTCCTTATCGCCACTTTCAATAAAATCCGAAGCTAATAGCCATGTTAATATACCTATCAATCATAATCACTGCGATATTTGTCAATAATATCGTGTTTGCCCAGTTCTTGGGCATCTGCCCCTTTATCGGAGTAAGCAAGAAGCTTGACTCGGCAGTGGGCATGGGTTTGGCAGTAACCTTTGTGATGGCCATTGCCACGCTTGCCACTTGGCTTGTGCAATGGTATTTGCTGGAGCCTTTGAATTTAGGGTATCTCCAGACCATAGCGTTCATCCTGATCATAGCCATCCTGGTGCAAATGCTCGAAATCATCATGAAAAAGATTTCTCCATCGCTCTATGCCGCCTTGGGGGTGTTTCTACCACTTATCACCACCAACTGCGCTGTGCTTGGCGTGGCCATTATCGTAGCGCAGAAAGCTATGCCGCTGGGCCAAAGCCTGGTGTATGCCGTAGCCACGGCATTAGGCTTTACCTTAGCCCTGATTTTAATGGCCGGTATCCGAGAGCATCTTGAGCTGGTGGATGTGCCCCGGCCCATGCGAGGCGTGCCTATAGCCCTGATTGTTGCCGGCTTGCTGGCCATGGCCTTTATGGGTTTCAGCGGAATTTCAGTGTAATTGAGACCACTGGAAAACTTACTAAAATCAGTTTAACATTTTATCCAAAGATTTGATTGTCAAATCTTTGGATTTTTTGTTAATTTACTCATGGGGTTTACTACCCCTTGTGGGGGTGTGGAATATGAGGTAATTTTGCAACGTCTCAGAAAGGCCACAATGCCACCTGCGACCTACATTAATAAAAGGAAATTCTAAATCATTTTCAAACCAATCATTTTTCACACCAATGAAGAACTGTAAGAAACTCTTCCTGCAAGCTATCTTCACCCTGACGCTGATGCTCTGCGGCTCTGTGTATTCATGGGCACAGACCGCCATCAGCGGTACAGTGGTAGATGCTACTGGTGAGCCTATAATTGGCGCATCAGTTATCGTTAAGGGCCACCAAGGCGGTGTCAACACCGACATTGATGGCAAATTCCGCATCTATGTCGATAAGGCCGATGCCACTCTGGTGGTAAGCTCTGTAGGCTACAAGACCTCTGAGTTCAAGGCTAAAGAGGGCATGAAAATCGTGCTACCCGAAGACAACGCCCTCCTCGATGAGGTAGTGGTTATCGGTTACGGCTCAGTTAAGCGCGGCGATGTCACCACAGCCGTGAGCTCGGTAAGCGACAAAGAGCTCGCCAATCGCCCCATCGTCAGCGCTGCCCAAGGTATCCAGGGCAAGGCAGCCGGCGTAAGCGTCATGAGCCCTAACGGCTCCCCTGGCGCAAGCCCGCAAATCCGCGTGCGCGGTACCACATCTATGAATGGCGACAACGCTCCTCTCTATGTAGTGGACGGTGTGCCTGTGGACAACATCAGCTTCCTCTCGGCAAGCGACATCGAGAGCATGCAGATTCTCAAGGATGCCTCTTCGGCTGCTATCTACGGTAGCCGCGGCGCCAATGGCGTAGTGCTCATCACCACAAAGAAAGGCGAAAGCCAAAATGCCAACATCTCTCTCAGCGCATACTACGGCATCTCCTATACTCCCAACAAGATCAAGCCCCTCAACACCGAGCAATATCGCGAGCTCATGGAGGAAATCGGCATGATCACCGTGCCTGACGAACTGACCGACCAGACCGACTGGTTCGACGAAGTGTTCCACACCGGTCACACTCAGAACTATCAGGTATCAGTGTCACAATCAGCCCAAGCTTTCAACTATTACCTCTCTGGCGGCTACACCCAGGAAGATGGTACTATCAAGGGCAGCAGCTACGAGCGCTACAATTTCCGCGCCAACGTGAATGGCACAGTACGTCCTTGGCTTGACATCAAGGCCAACATCAGTTATAGCGACTACACCAGCAAGGGCGGCATCATCAGCGGCAATGGCGGCACACGCGGCGGCGTGATCACCTCAATCATCCAAACTCCCACTTACGCTCCCGTATGGGATCCCGATGAGCCCGAGCACTACTACAACAACTTCTATGGCGTTAGCGGCCTCACCAACCCTGCCGACAACTTGGCGCGCAACCAATACAATCGCAGCAAGGAAAACCGCTTGATTGCCAGCGGCGAGCTACTCTTCCACATCATTCCGGGCCTGAACCTGCAGAGCAAGTTCACCATGGACCGCCGCAATTATATCTACACTTCTTTCCTCGATCCCGTGCACACCACCTACGGCCGTGAGCAAGGCGGCACTGGCAGCGACAGCCGCAACCAGAATACAGTGCTTACCTGGGATAATGTGCTCAACTACAATCTCAAATTCAATGTACAGACCCTCGATGTAATGGCAGGTTCCTCCTGGACCGACAGCGACTATCGCAACAGCTGGATCAACGGCAGTTACTATCGCGACGACCAAGTGCAAACCCTCAACGCAGCCAATAAGATTGGCCTGGGAGGTGCTGGCACCTCAGCAAGCGAATGGGGCATCATGTCGTTCTTCGGTCGTGTTAGCTACAATTACGACAGCCGCTACCTGATCAGCGCCAATGTGCGTATGGACGGCAGCTCCAAGCTTCACCCCGACCATCGCTGGGCCACCTTCCCATCTGTTTCTGCTGCTTGGCGCGCAAGCCAAGAGAGCTTCCTCAAGGATGTAAACTGGATCACCGACCTTAAGATCCGCGCTGGCTGGGGCCAGACTGGCAACCAAGGCGGCGTAGGCGACTATGCTTATCTGCAGCGCTACGGCTTCAGCTACATCGAATGGTACAAGACTGCCAGCGAAGGCGACACCTTCGACTACGCTCACGCAGTGCCAAGCCTCTACCAAGAGAACCTCCGCACCAAGGACCTCAAGTGGGAGCGCACCACTCAGACCAATGTTGGTGTTGACTTCTCAGTACTCAATGGTCGCCTGACCCTCAACTTGGATGCTTACTACAAGAAGACCACCGACATGCTGATGTGGGTGTCGCTGCCCAGCGGCGCTGCTGCTGCAAGCTCAATCCAGCGCAACGAAGGCGAAATGAGCAACAAGGGTATTGAATTCGCCATCACAAGCCATCAGTTTGAGGGCGCATTCTCCTGGTCAACATCGTACAATATGTCGTTCAACAAGAACAAGCTCGACAAGCTCGCTCTCCAGCAAGTGTACTACGCCGGCTCTACCAATGACTATGTGAACGAATCGCCCGTGCGCAACGAGCCCGGCGGTCCTCTGGGACGCTTCTACGGCTATATCAGCGATGGCGTGGATCCCGAGACTGGCGAGCTGATGTACCGCGATGTCAATGGCGATGGCCGCATCTCCTCCTCTGACCGCACCTATATCGGCGACCCCAACCCCGACTTCACTTTCGGTATGACCAACGACCTGAGCTGGAAAGGCTTCAACCTCAACATCTTCATTCAAGGCTCCTATGGCAACGACATTCTCAACATTGGCCGCATGGAGACTGAGGGCATGTACAACGGCGCTAACCAGAGCACTCGCGTTCTCGACCGCTGGAGAATCCCCGGTCAAATCACCGATGTGCCTAAGGCTGGCTTCGACATGAAGACTTCAACATACTTTGTAGAGGATGGCAGCTACCTGCGCCTCAAGAGCGTGACTTTAAGCTACGACATCAAGGGCAACTGGATGAAGCGCGCTGGCATCAGCAAGATACAGCCCTACTTCACCGCCACCAACCTGCTCACCTGGACAAGCTACAAGGGCTATGACCCTGAGGTCAACCAATACGGCGACAGCGGCACTGTACAGGGCATCGACTATGGCACCTATCCTCAGAACAAAAATTTCATTATCGGTGTAAATGTTGAATTCTAATGACAACTAATAAAATGAAAACTTCAAATATTCTCAAATATGCCCTTATGGGCACACTGGTTGCCGGATTCTCAGCATGCTCGCTCGACTACGAACCCATCGCGCAATATTCCGATGCAACCATCGCCCCAAGCGATGACGATGACACATCTTCCCGCTTTGAAAGCGTTAGCGATGTGGAGACCTATCTCACCAGCAATATCATCAACATGTGGCACGACAACCAGGAGAACTGGTATCTCGATCTCGAGCTCATCGCCGAGTGCCATAGCGACAATGCCTATGCCGGCACCACTGGCGCCGAGGTAGTGCCTTACGAGGACAACTCAATCGAAGGTTCCAACTCTGTGCTTGAGCGCGACTGGAACGGTTTCCTGAGCCGCGTGGCCACTTGCAACGTACTGATTTGCGAAGTGGAGAATACTCCTGGCATTTCCGACAGCGATGTGAAGAAATATCAGGCTCAAGCTCGCCTGATGAGAGCCATGAACTGGTTCGACATGGTGCGCTACTGGGGCGACATTCCTGTTATCACCACCGTGGCTGGCGACATCACTGCCGACAATATCGAAGAGAGCTATTTTGCTTACTTCCCCAAGCAGAGCACAGAGCTCGAGGCTTACGAAGCAATTGTCGAAGATCTGGAATTTGCGCTGCAATACGCTCCCGACAATGCCGGCGACAAGAGCCAGCTCACCAAGGAAGTGGCCATGGCTATGCTCGCAAAAGTGTATGCCGAGAAGCCTCTGCGCGACTACTCTAAGGTGATCAGCTACGCCGACCAGCTCGCCAGCAAGGGTTACGGCCTCGTTGACGATTTCTCCGACCTCTTCGCTCTGAATGACGCTGCCACCAACTGCAAGGCGCAGAACACCAAGGAGACAATCTACGAAGCTCACTATGCATCCGGCAGCGGCAGCTGGGTGACTTGGATGTTCGGCCGCGATGAGCTCGACTGGGACAACTCTTTCTCTTGGGCTAAGTGGGTGACCCCAAGCCGCGACCTTATCAACCTCTTTACCTCCGAAGGCGACAATGTACGCTATCCTCAGTCAGTAGTTTGGCGCGACTGCACCTGGAGCAACTACTATCCCATGGACAACTACGCTTTCATGTACAAGTGCCGCAGCAACCTGAGCAACATCATCAAGATGCGCTATGCCGACATACTGCTGCTCAAGGCCGAGGCTTACATAATGACAGATCAGCTCTCTGCTGCTGCTGACATCATAGACCAAGTGCGCGCCCGCGCTGGCCTGGGCAAGCTGACAACCAACGTGCGCAGCAACAAGGAGAGCCTGCTCAACGCATACCTCGATGAGCGCCGCATGGAGCTCTGCTTCGAGTGCCAGCGCTGGTTCGACCTGGTACGCCTCGACAAGGTGGAAGCTGTGATGAATGCTGTTTACGCTAAGGACAGCGGCCGTAAGGCTCAGAAAAATCTCTTCAATGAGAACAGCTATCGCTTGGCCATCCCGCAGGGCGCTATCGACCAGAACGATAATCTTGTACAAAACCCCGGTTATTAATCTCCCAATCTTTTTGAAGCTATGTTAACCTCCTATATCAAAACTGGATTTTGCTTTTCCGCAATAATGCTGGCAATGGGCATGTGCAGCTGCGGCGGTGATGATAACGCTACCAACAGCGAGCCAACCACCCCTACCACCCCTACCACGCCCACCACACCCACTGAGACCAACGATGTGCGCGTGATCGAGACCACAGTCACCCGCTCTAAGGATCTGGCTGAGAGTACCCTCTCGTTCAGCACCACCGACAATATGTCGCCATCTACCATCAAGCTTCTCCCCAGCGAGCAGTACCAGACCATGGACGGCTTCGGAGCCGCCATCACTGGCAGCACTTGCTACAACCTGATGCAGATGGAGCCATCAGCCCGCAAGGCTTTCCTGGAGCTTACATTCGACCCCACCAGCGGTTACGGCTTCAGCTATGTGCGCATAGCTATCGGCTGCAGCGACTTCTCCCTCAGCGAGTTCACTTGCTGCGACACCGAGGGCATCGAGAATTTCGCACTTCCCAATGAGGATCAAGAGTACATAATCCCTATCCTCAAAGAAATCCTCGCTATCAATCCCAAGCTCAAAATCATGGGCACTCCCTGGACTGCTCCCCGCTGGATGAAAGTAGACAATCTTGACGACCTCAATCCCTACAATTCTTGGACAAGCGGTCAGCTCAACCCCAAGTACTACGAAGACTACGCCCAGTATTTCGTAAACTGGATTCAGGCCTACAAGCAGAATGGCATCGACATCTACTCAGTGACCCCGCAGAACGAACCTCTCAATCGCGGCAACTCAGCCTCGATGTACATGACTTGGCAGGAAGAGCGCGACTTCATCAAGGTGCTTGGCCCGGCCTTCGCTGCCGCCGGCATCAATACCAAGGTATATGCCTTTGACCACAACTACAACTACGATGGAGTGTCAAGCCAAAACCGCTATCCAGTGCAAATCTGGAATGATCAGGAAGCCCAGCAATACATGGCTGGCGCAGCCTATCACAACTATGGAGGCTCCAAGGACGAGCTTACAGCCGTGCACAATGTGGCCCCTGGCATGGACTTAGTGTTCACCGAGACCTCGATCGGCACTTGGAACAATGGCCGCGACCTGAGCACTCGTCTTCCAGAAGATATGACAGAGGTAGCCTTAGGCACCGTCAATGGCTGGTGCAAAGGCGTGATTGTGTGGAACCTGATGCTCGATGAAGATCTCGGCCCCAACCGCCCCGGCGGCTGCCAGACATGCTACGGAGCCGTGGACATCAATCGCAGCTACACCACCATCACACGCAATAGCCACTATTACATAATAGCTCACATGTCGAGCGTAGTGAAGCCCGACGCCGTGCGTATCGGCACCACTGGCTTCACAACCTCCGGCCTCACCTACTCTGCCTTCAAGAATACTGATGGCTCCTACGCTCTTGTGGCCAACAACAGCAACGGCAGCGCAGTGCAGTTCACAGTCGATGACGGCACCCACCATTTCACCTATGTAATGCCCGCCAAGAGCGCAGCATCACTGCAGTGGTAAATCCTAAATCAATAATACTCTAAGCAATGAAATTTTCTAAATATATCCTATTTGCAGCAGCTGCCTTTACCATGGCCGCTTGCAGCGACGACGATCCAGCTGTCGGCAATCCCAAGATGGATGTCAAGACCAGCATCGGCACCGCATATTTCGGCGACAGCCTCCGCTTCACCATCAATGCCAGCGACCCAGAAGTGGCCCTGAGCACAATACACGCCGACCTCTTCTTTGGCGACGAGTGCGTCAGCTCTCAAGTGGTGCGCACTAAGGTTAGCGGTCAGGACTATGAGTGCTGCCTGTATGTGCCTTACTTCGCTAACGTGCCCGACGGCAACGCTACCCTGAAGCTGTATCTGCAGAACATCAACTTCACCAAGACCGAAATGGAGTACAGCGTAGCCATTAGCCACGCTGACTATCCTTACCTGACTTTCGTAAGCGACAACGATGACAATGCTGGCGAAGAATACCGCATGGAGCGCCAGAGCCAATATGTATATGCTTTCACACAGAAGCTCCCCCAGAAGATGAAGGGCTACATCAAAGCCCCCTCTGTAGGCGACAATGGCAATGAAATGACTTGGGGATATGCCAGCGGAGCCATCGCTCTTGGTGGCGAGAGCAGCATTCCTTTCTCCAACAGCAAGGCTGGCAAATACACCATTGAGTTCAACACTTACACATTCGCTGGCTCGCCTTTCGTAGTGCTCTCTTTCGACGGCAATGAGTTCCAAACCGTAGATGACTCTACAGCTCAGCTCGACATCAACCTCACCCAGGGCCAGACCATCACACCGGAAGGATTCCCCAACATCGAAGAGTGGTGGATTGATCCCGACTTCTTCACTGACAATGGCGATGGCACATTTACCTTCGTGCCAATCACTGGCTACTACCGCATCATCGCTGACCAAAGCAAGAACTACTTCCGCGTATATCAGCTCGATGCAGCAGGCGCAGCTCAGACCCTGAGCGAGACCGACGGCTCGGGTGCCCTTTGGGTAATCGGTGCCGGCATAGGCAAGCCCAACCTCAACAGCGAAGTGGGCTGGACCACTGAGAATGCTCTCTGCATGAGCCAAATCAGCGACCGTGTATATCAAATCACCGGCGTGGCTGGCAAGCAGCTTGGCACTTCGAGCATCAACTTCAAGTTCTTCGGCCAAATGGGCTGGGGCATCGAGCTTGGCGGATCCAACTACGCTGCTATCAACAGCGACTTGGTAAGAGCTGGCGGATTTAATGGCGACAGTGATCATGACAGTGGCAACCTCTATCTGCTCGATGGCGCATCTCTGCAGGAGAACACTATCTACCGCTTCGTAGTGGATCTTACAGGCGGCTTCAACGCGGCTGTGCTCAGTGTCTACGCTGATGGCGAAGCCCCCGAAGAGACCTTCACCGAGAAGAAGATGTACCTCAACGATGCGAAGTTCGAGACCAGCGATAACATCTCCTACACCCTCACCACTCAGCTCTCTCAAGGCCAGGAAATAGAGATTTCCGGCGCAGTGGATGCCGAGGACTTTGAATACAACTGCGACTACTTCACAAAGGCTGCCGATGGCACAATCACTTTCAACCCTGTCACTGGCTACTACAAGATCATGATGAGCACTACTGGCGAATATGTGAATGTAACCCGAGTTAGCGCCGACGGAGGCGACAGCTATGATGATTGCCATGCCATGTACATCTTAGGCTGGGGCGTAGGCTTCCCAAGCCAGAGCAACCAGAATGGCTGGAGCTTCGATGACAACAAACTCTGCTGCATGGCTGAGATTTCTGAGAATGTATTCCAGTGGTCAGGATATGTAAGCGCTGAAAACGACACTTTCGCTGGCGCAAAGATCCGCCAGGACTATCTGGATATGAAGATTTTTGGCAACAAGAGCTGGGGCGATGAATACAACTCGAACAATTGCGAGTTTGTAGGCAACACCGCTGACTATCTGACCCAAGCCACAAGTGATGGAAACTTCCACTGGGCTGACGGCAACGACTTGCAAACTGGCGATTTCGCTACCATCACCCTCGACCTTACGGGCGGCAAGGACAACCCCAAGATTACATTCACAAAGAAGTAAGATTCAATAGCGGGGGGCTGCTGTCCCCTGCTTAACCTACTCTCACCCCTAAATTATGAATCGACATTTTATCATATTAGCGGCCCTGGCCATTGCGGCCAATGTCGCCATTGCCCAAGATATTCCGGTGTACCTGGACCAAAGCAAGCCCATCGATGAGCGAGTGGAAGATGCCCTCAGCCGCATGACTACTGAGGAAAAAGTCGCCATAATCCATGCTCAATCTAAATTCGGTTCTCCTGGTGTGAAGCGTCTGGGTATTCCGGAAATTTGGACCGACGACGGCCCTCACGGCATTCGCCCAGAAGTATTCTGGGACGAATGGGATCAGGCCGGCTGGACCAACGACTCCTGCGTAGCCTTCCCGGCCCTTACAGCCCTCGCTGCCTCGTGGAACCCGGATGTGGCTTACCTCTATGGCAAGAATGTGGGCGAAGAAGCCCGCTACCGCAACAAGCATGTGCTGCTGGGCCCAGGTGTCAACATCCTGCGCACCCCTCTCAATGGCCGCAATTTCGAGTACATGGGCGAAGACCCCTACTTGGCCTCTGTGATGTGCGTGCCATACATTCAAGGGCTTCAGAGCAACGGCGTGGCTGCTTGCGTAAAACACTATTGCCTAAACAATCAGGAGCTCAACCGCCACACCACCAATGTCATTGTGGACGATCGCACTCTTTACGAGATTTATCTGCCAGCATTCAAGGCCGCCGTGGATGGCGGGGCTTGGACCGTAATGGGAGCATACAATCTTTACAAGAATCAGCACAACTGCCACAACCAATACACCCTCAATGATATTCTCAAGGGCGAATGGGGCTTCGACGGAGCCTTGGTTAGCGACTGGGGTGGCACTCACGACACCATGGAGAGCATCACCAACGGCCTCGACATGGAGTTCGGCTCCTGGACCAATGGTCTGAGCAATGGCGCCAGCAACGCCTACGACAATTATTATCTGGCCCAGCCATATCTGCAAGCCATCAAGGACGGCAAGGTAGGCACTAAGGAGCTTGACGACAAGGCTCGCCGCGTGCTGCGCCTGATGATGCGCACGTGCATGGATCCTAACCGTCCCTGGGGCTCTATGCTCTCCCCGGAGCATTACGCTGCAGCTCGCACGATTGGCGACGAAGGAATAGTACTGCTGCAGAACAATGGCAATCTGCTTCCCATCACTGGTTCGCCTAAGAAAATCTTGGTGGTAGGCGAAAATGCTGTAAAGATGATGACGGTGGGCGGAGGCTCCTCTTCGCTCAAAGTGCAGCGCGAGATTTCACCGCTTCAGGGCATCACCGAAGCAGCTCCCGAGGGCTGCCAAGTGGTATATGCTCGCGGCTATGTGGGTGACCCCACTGGCGAATACAATGGCGTGACCTCCGGCCAGGACCTGGCTGATGACCGCTCAGCTGACGAGCTGATTGCCGAAGCTGTGGAGCAAGCTGCCGATGCCGACTATGTGATCTTTGTTGGAGGCCTTAACAAGGCTGCTCATCAGGACTGTGAGGATAGCGATCGCGCCGGTCTGGAGCTGCCCTATGATCAGGACAATGTTATTACTGCCTTGGCTGCAGCAAATCCCAATCTGATTGTGGTAAATATTTCCGGAAATCCAGTGGCTATGCCTTGGGTCAAGCAAGTGCCAGCCATCCTTCAGGCTTGGTATCTTGGCAGCGAGAGCGGACACTCTATAGCCGATATCATTTACGGCACTGTTTGCCCCAGCGGCAAGTTGCCCATGACCTTCCCGGCTAAGCTCAGCGATGTGGCTGCCCATAGCTTTGGCGAACTGTCTTATCCCGGCGTGGCACGCAATGACGGCAGCCAAATTGTGGATCAGGAATATCTCGAGGGCATATATGTGGGCTATCGCTGGAGCGACAAGAAGAAGATCAAGCCTCTCTTCCCCTTCGGTCATGGTCTGAGCTACACTACATTCGCTTATGGCAAGATGTCGGCTGACAAGGACGAAATCTCCGCTGATGATACAGTGACCTTCACCATCCCGGTAACCAACACTGGCAATGTGGCCGGCAGCGAGGTGGTGGAGCTCTACATCACCGATGACAAGTGCAGCGTGGATCGCCCAGTCAAGGAGCTCAAGGGCTTCGCCAAGGTTGCCTTGGAGCCTGGCGAGACTAAGGATGTTACCATCACCATCGACAGAGCCGCCCTTAGCTACTTCAATCCGGATAAGCACGAATGGGTAGCCGAGCCAGGGCAATTCACTGCCTCGGCAGCAGCCTCAGCCGCCGACATCCGCACCACCTGTAAATTCAAGCTCAAATAAGCAATACATAGCTTCAAAACACCCCCGAAAGGCACCGACCTCCTACTCTGAGGCCGGTGCCTTTACTTTCTCCTCGCCCCATCCACTTCCACAAATTCGGGCTATTTTGTGGATTCACTTCCACAAATTCGGGCTATTTTGTGGATTCAATTCCACAAATTCGGGCTATTTTATGGATTCAATTCCACAAATTCGGGCTATTTTGTGGATTCAATTCCACAAATTCGGGCTATTTTGTGGATTCAATTCCACAAATTCGGGCTATTTTGTGGATTCAATGACTATCCCTGAATTGGTAACTGACCAAGGCCAAGAGAAAGGCTTACGAATTCAAATTCAATCCTAAAGCCAGGGCATCAGTCCCGCCCACCTTTGCCAAAGCCTATCCCGGAGCCCAATACAAAGTCATCACTCCCGACAACATGGAGGAGTTCATCCTCGCCAAATGACAAGCCCTGCCAACTCCATTGTTGAAAATACAGCCAACTAAATGCACGTCTGCGGATGCCCCACGGCTTTATACCGTGGGAAATACCTCTTTGATGTACAAACAGCTAACATGATGTTTATTAATATGGTTAATCAAGTTTCTTAAGTAGTGCACGGAGTGCACGCCTGAGGATATCCCACGGCATAAAGCCGAGGGTTATCAACAGACATGCCTTCCAGGCACTTAAGGCTTGCGAAACTTGAATTCATTATTCAGTTTGATTCACCGAGGTCACTCCACTACAACTTTAGAATCATGTTATCCTTTTCGGAATCGGCCTAAAAAAATGCCGATTCCGAAAAGGATAATCAACCAATCTATTATTCTAATTCTTTATAAACTTGACTAATGCGGTGGAAGGCTTCTTTTGGTTCCCAAGGTGGGAGCAACTTAGATCGTAAATCTTCTGATGGATAACTTTTGACTATCGGATAAGCGGTCATGTCTGCATCATGACCCTTTTCTCTGAATGGGGCAATTGGAAAAGAAAACTCAAATATGAACATGCCCTCAATTCCAGATTCGTACAACAATCGTATTTGTTGCTCGGCATAATCAGCTTGAACCTTTTCGTTGCGAATTGGCATTTTGCCATCTGCATAAATTCCATTGCCTTTCTTATCTACACCTGTACATATCCTATACCCCCCAGCACCTAATTCTGCCGCGCCTTCATAAGCACAACACCCGACCTCCATCACATAGACTGGTTTGCCAATGGCTAAATATCTTTCAAGACCATTAAGGTATTCTTGGTCACTTTGTTGATCTCGATAATAATCAATGCCTATAATATCAAATATTGACCAATCAACAGGTTCCCACGAACCAGATGAGTAAGTAACAGGACCCTTGAAATGTTTTCTTACTTTGTCAACTATTCGTTGCAAAATACCATTAAGCTTTAAAGAAACTTCTTCAATCTTTTCCTCAAGTGCTATACTGTCCAATTGGGCGAGTTTTGTAAGTGTTTCTACACGTTCATTCACATTCTTACCTTCAAAAATTCCGGGATTAAAAATGGTGAATTCACAACCAGTCACAAATGTAACATCAATTCCTTTCAATCGTAATGCCTCGGCAGCTTTAGCAGCTTTACCCATATAAGAAACTACATCATTGGCCGAGCCTTCCATTAACCAAGGGTTAAAGAACACTTTAAGGCCATTAATGCTTGCGGTTTCGGCAGCATGCACCAAGCGATCGATATCCTGACCTTCTATTCTAACTGCATTACAATGCAAAGAGTCGGCAATTATTTTCATGTCGTAAGCGACCACTCCTGGTCGAAAGTCTTCAACCGAAAGAGAAGATGGAGAGTATTGCAGCCCTACATCATATACAATTCCTCTGACCTGCATCGGTAGGTTTGCATGAATTATGATAGGCATAACTACCATGGCTGTTAAAATTAAGAGTTTCGTTTTCATATATCATTTGTTTTGGTTTCTGTTGCAAAGTTACTATGATTTTGGGTTCTGAATAAGGCCTTTATTTCTGTTATGATGTTCTAAATTTCGGTATATTTTTGGAAATTTCAATAAATTCATCTATTTTTGTGTTCTAAATCAGAAATTATGGACTTAATACGACATCCCGAGGGAATTTTAAATTTAATAAATCAAATCTCCGCTGATCGATTAGGTGACGAATTTATAATGATTGACAATTTCAAGGATGGATCTCAAAATTTGGGAATTATAAATTGTCCTATCAAGATGGTCGGCATGACTATTACCCTGTGTAAAACAGGGCAGCTTTATTATAATGTGGATTGTGAAAAAATTACTGTAAACCCTAATGAAATAATAATTCTTCTTCCCGGAAAAATTGTAGAGATAGTCGGTGGCACAGCTGAAGGCGTATGGGCCTCAATTTCAATTATAGGTAATTATCTTGAGCCAGTAGCCTCATATCCTGATTTCCAAAAATTCATGCACCATATTTATGTTGATCCTCTCATATCTTTAAATCAAGATACCTTTGATGAAATTTTAAGACTTTACGCGAATTTAAAGGCATTCCTTAAGCATCAGCCACAATCACATCTTAAGATGGGGTTGTGTGGCTATTTACAAGTGTTTTTCAGTTTTCTTCTTGATGTAAATCATTCCAAATTTGAAAATATAGGTCGTTCAAAAGAGTTGTACTATAAATTCATTGATTTAGTTCGAAAGAATTATCATATCGAAAGAAGTGTAGCATTCTTTGCTGACAAACTCTGCATCACTCCAAAATATCTTTCCGAAGTAATAAAAAAGGCATCAGGATATCTGCCTTCCCAAATCATATCTCATATGGTAATTCTTGAGGCAAAGGCTATGATAAAAACCAATCGCTATACTATAGCACAGATTTCTGATATTTTAGGCTTTGCAAATCCGAGCTTCTTTGCCAAATACTTCAAAGCTCATACAGGCTTTTCCCCCATTCAATACTTAAACCAAGTATGATATTTTGTACTCTTATGGGAAATTTGGGAGGTATGTACTACATTTACAGTCAAAAGTAGTAGATGTTATAGGTTCTTAAGGATTGTATTGTTCGGCAATAAGAGGAGCTGATGGCGATAAAATCCAATAAAGGCATGTTAGGGTGGTATTACAAGTTTTTTCTTAACTCAACAAAATGAGAAATTTTTATTATCTTTGCAACTGTATAAATTAAGGATTAAAAATGAAAAGATTACCTTATGGATTGACTGACTTCTTGACTTTGGTTCAAGAGGATTATTATATCTTCGATAAGTCAGCCTATATTCGCACTGTAGAGGAGCAAAATGCTTTTGTATTATTGGTAAGACCTCGAAGAATGGGAAAGAGCATGTTCACCAATATGCTCATAACTTATTATGACATAAATAATAAGGATAAATTTTCCCAAATATTTAGAAATCTTGCCATAGGAAAGAATCCTACCCCCTTAGCATCAAAATTCTTGGTCATAAAGCTCGACTTTTCACATTTAAGATGCAATATAGATGATTTGGAGAAAGATTTCACTACATATTGTTTTTCTCAATTACGTGATTTTTTAGATCGGTATGAGAGATTTTATACTTTACAAGAACAAGAAAGGATTTTAAAGAGCCCTTCGGAAAAGGATGCTTTTCTTAATCTGTATAACATAAGTAAGAGAAAAGGCCTGGATGTGTATATTTTTGTGGATGAATATGACAACTTTACTAATAATGTCCTGGCAGCACGAGGCGTAGAGGCGCATCGAGCCATAACACATGGAGAGGGTTTTTATCGGGATTTCTTTAAAATATTTAAGGGTACCTTCCCACGAATTTTCATGACGGGTGTAACACCTGTATCTTATGATGATCTTACCTCAGGGTTTTCAATAGCCGATGTAGTAGGATTAGAGCCTCAATTCAATCAAGCCATTGGGGTTACAGAAACAGAATTGCGCGAGATGATAGAATATTATCGTTCAGAAGGTTGCATTCAACGTGAGACTGACGTTATAATTAATGAAATGAAGCCTTGGTATGACAATTTCTGCTTTTCCGAGGATAGCTATGGAATAGAATCCACGATTTACAACACCGACATGGTGCTCTATTATATGCGTCCCGTGATTATGCGCGACCAGCCACCAAAAGAGATGTTGGATGAGGCAGCCTGCACTGACACTACTAAATTGGATTATCTGGTAATGTCGGAGGACATAGAGAATAGGAACGAAAGAATCTCTATCATCGAAGAAATTTGCTCGAAAGGATTTACCACTGGGACAGTTGAGAAGCTCTTTTATGCCTCCGATGTAGGGAAAGAGAAGAATTTCAAGAGTATGCTTTTTTATTTTGGCACTCTTACATTTGGTGGATGGGATGAAAATGGATTCTCAAAATTGATTGTCCCTAACCGCAATATGGGTGAACTATACCTAAAATACATGTTAAAAGTTGTAGAGGGTCAAGGCCTTAAACTAAATGGAACCCAAAAGCGGCTCGACAATGCTATAAAAGAAGCAGCTCTTGATGGAAAATGGCAACCATTAAGCGAGGTAATTGACAATATTTATCATGACTATACGAGCCTACGCAATTCGATTCATGGAGAGCCTGATGTTCAGGGTTTTATACGAGGGCTTTTGTGTCTTAACCCATTTTTTGACGTATGGCCAGAATTAGAGGTAGGAGGGGGATTTAGTGATATCCTTTTGGTTCCCAAAATCAATAGCCGTACCGCAGCTCGGTACAGCTATTTGATAGAGCTTAAATATGCCCATGCTAATGGGAAAAACAATTCTGAACTTATAAAACAAGCATGTCATCAAATCGAACGTTACTCAAAAGACATTCATCTAAAAAACAATAATCTTTTGGGCAACACCCCCCTAATATGTCTTTATTGGATTTTATCGCCATCCGCTCCAATTATTGCCGAACAATACAATCCTTAAGAACCTCCAATATAGTGAATAGGATTAAGATATTTTGTGTAATTGGAATTTTTTCTTAATTTTGTGGCGTTAAGATAATTACTTATCATGAAAAATTTTTATTTATTGTTACTGGCTATGACTGCCACAATGATTTGTCATGCCGATTGCTTGCGATTAAATCCAGAAAACTATCGGATTGATTCACTCGTGATGCCTGATAACAACTCCGTTGCTTTCAAAGCCTACGAAGGTATTTATTATGTAGAGAATGTAGAGGATTCGGTTTACCAAACCTTGAATCTCTATGTACCTATGACTAAAGCTGAGGGGAAAATCCCAATCCTGCTTCGTACATATGTTGGAGGGTATATGGCTGCTAAGGCACAAGGACCTTCGGCCACTGATGCCACAGGTCGCGCCTTGCAAGAAGGATATGTGGTTTGCATTCCTGGAAGTCGTGGCAGAAATTCTACTATCGAAAAAGATGGCAAGACTATATATACAGGCAAGGCTCCAAATACCCTACTAGACTTGAAAGCAGCTGTCAGATATCTCCGACACAATAAAGATATCCTCGATGGGGATACCGAATTGATTTTCACCGATGGCACCAGTGCCGGAGGTGCGATGTCCTCACTGCTCGGTGCCACTGGCAACGCCAAAGTGTACGAACCTTTATTAAAAGAAATGGGAGCTGCCGACGAGCGTGACGATGTGTTTGCTGCTATCTGTTATTGTCCCATCACCGACCTTAACCATGCTGATATGGAATATGAGTGGCTTTATGGTTGCACCAACACTGGTGTGAGGCATCTTGACGCGACTCAGATAGAAATATCCAATGAGTTATCGAATCTCTGTCCCGAATACATTAATTCCTTGGAGCTCATGAGCATAAAAGATGGCAAACCTATTGACGCCGAAAACTACAAGGATTATATCTCAGAATTTTTGATGGAGTCAGCTCATCGTGCCCTTGAAGAGGGGTGCGAAATCCCTGATAGCATAGGGATTCAAGTTCTCTCTGCTCATCCATTTGGCATGGTGCCTCGCAGAGATGGACCTTCAGGACGACAAGCTCCTTCATTCGGTCCTGGCGGTGCCATGCGACCCCCGATGAATAACCAGTCGGATTTTGTCACAGGGATTGACTTGGAGAAATATCTCAGTTATGTAGCCTCTCAGACTCACCTAAAGACACCTCCAGCCTTTGACCAAATGGGTGTAATCATTCCCAATCCCTCCCCAGAGAATGAAGCTTTTGGAAACATCGAAGGCGAGCCAGCAAATTTCACTAATTTTAGTCTTCAACATCGGTTAAAAAATGATACAGCCACACTCACAGATGAGATGCTGGAGCGAGTGATGATGTATAATCCAATGGATTTTATCGGTGCTCATAATTCTGACATAGCACCAAATTGGTACATTCGCCATGGTGCAAAAGATCGCGACACATCTTTCTTAGTGCCTATCAATTTGGCCACAAAATTGCAAAACCTCGGATATTCTGTGGATTTCTTCCTCCCGTGGAATCGGCCCCACAGTGGCGATTACAACCTCGACGACCTCTTCCGCTGGATCGCCCAAACTCTAAGCAAAAATTAAAATTTTATTTCACAAAACATACTTTATCCTTTTCGGAATCATCATTTTTTAAGGTGATTCCGAAAAGGATAAACCTAAAAAGAACCGACAACCTACTGACCTTTCCACCGGCCTGTACATCTACCAGATAGCAGCTGAGGGAGCCCCATGCAAAGGGCAGACTGGTTGTGAAATGAGATTGTATTGAGGCATAAAAAGTACATAAAGCGGCGGAATCTCGGATTTTTTGGGAGATTCCGCCGCTTTATGTACTTTTTTGCTCGGATTTGTCAAAATTTATTATTAATTTTGCGGAGGCAAAGGCCATATCTAACAATTTACAGCTCTGACAACCCCTCTTAAAACCTCAGCAAAATGATTGGCAGAGAAAAAGAAAAGGAAAAATTGATGAGAGCATATGGCTCTGACCACTCCCAATTTGTGGCGATTTATGGGCGTCGCAGAGTGGGTAAAACTTTTCTTGTGCGAGAAACATTCAATTACCAATTCACTTTTACCTACACAGGAGCCCGGAAAGTCACTACCAAAACACAACTTTCACTGTTTGCAAACGCACTGAAAAAGCAAGGCCTGGATAAATGCCCTAAGCCTCATACATGGTTCGAAGCATTCGACCTGCTAACACAATTATTAGAGGCCTCACCCGACAGCCGAAAGATAGTATTTCTTGACGAGCTGCCATGGATGGATGCCCCGCGCTCACATTTCGTGGCCGCCTTAGAGAATTTTTGGAATGGATGGGCCACTGCTCGTCGCGACATCCTGCTTGTCGTATGCGGCAGCGCTTCATCCTGGATTATAAATAAGATCTTTAAGAATCATGGCGGATTATATAACCGCGTTGATTTCAAAATACATCTTGCACCATTCTCTCTGCATGAATGCGAGTTATTGGCCAAGGAAATGAAATTGCCTTGGGTTAGGAGCCAAATCACCGAAGGCTACATGATAATGGGCGGTGTTCCCTATTATTGGTCGAAATTAGAGCCAAATTTAAGCGTTGCCCAAAACATCGACGCCCTGTTTTGCAATGAAAATGGCGAATTTCGATATGAGTACGCCGAATTGTATGCCTCTATTTTTGAAAACCCAGACAAGCATATTGCAATAATCGAAGCCCTAGCCTCAAGTCGGCAGGGATTGTCAAGAGAGAAGATAATCGAATTAACACGCTTGCCCGACAATGGCAAAACCAGTGAGGCATTAGAGGATTTGGAGCATTGCGGATTCATCCGCAAATATTGTCATCTCAACAAACAAAGCAAGGACGCCTTATACCAATTAGTTGACAACTTTACCCTATTCTATCATCAGTTCCTAAAATCTCAGCGCAATCTGGATGATGATTATTGGCTCAAAACATTGAATACGCCAAAATATAATGCCTGGAAAGGCCTGGCTTTTGAAAGAGTGTGCTTGCTGCACGCTCGGCAAATCAAGAAAGCTCTTGGCATATCGGGCATGGCCACTAATATACATTCATGGCACGTCAAGGGGGCTGCAGATCGGCCCGGTGCGCAAATCGATTTGATAATAGACCGTCCTGATGGCATAGTGAATGTCTGCGAGATGAAGTATTCAACTGACAATTATAGGATTACCAATGAGGATAGAGCATCTTTAAGCAACAAGATGTCACGATTATCCGAGACTCTGCCTCCCAGCAAATCAGCAGTGCCCGTCTTAGTCACGCCGTTTGGGCTGGAGCCCAATCAAAACTCCGACATTATCAATTGGGTAATCACTTTAAACGACTTATTCGAGGCATAAAAAGTACATAAAACGGCGGAATCTCGGATTTTTTGGGAGATTCCGCCGCTTTATGTACTTTTTGCCTCAAACTCTCATTTCACAACCAAGCGACCCTTGGTTTGCACTTGGCCATTTGCGGTGAGATGGTAGAGGTATATGCCTGTAGGCATATCTGCTGTAGTTAGACTCGTGGCTGCATTATCGATTTGTTTAACAATTGATTTAGGCTTAAATGGAGGTTTGCTGCGCTCAGGTTGGAAAAGCGAGATCTACGAGCGCAGCGGTCATCCATGCAGGTCTGATTTTGAAGTATTTGGTAAAACTATTGGAATCAGAACTAAGCGCCTTGAAACTCTAATTGAAGAGTTCCTTTCAATTCCCACTCTGGCAAAAGATCTAATCTCAAGATCATTTCTTGACGAGAAGATGCGTCGCAGCTATCTGCGCATAATTAACGAGCGTCTAACCCGCTTCCATCGCCTATCAGATTGAGAATGTGTTTAATAATTTAAGAAACTTGATTTAGAGTATATGCTGTAGGATAGTCTCGCCTTGGCCATAGGGATAAGGGACCAGACAGACCACAAGCGCTAAAAGCAGCAGGATTAACAGTGGCACGGCATAGGCCCATCTCACCAGAGCCTTTGGCTTGGATCCCAAGATGCTGCGCACTTTCTCAGAGCGGAGGCCAGCTGACTCTTGATCAGACTTGCGATTATTGTAAGATGTCATTGTGCTCATGATGTTTAAGTACCGAGCTCAAGCTGGTTTTTTACTAATTTGAAATAAGCGCCTTGGGCTTGCACCAGGTCCGCATGAGTGCCAATCTCTGCCACTCTGCCACCCTCGATTACTACTATCTGGTCAGCATTCTTTACGGTAGAAAGCCTATGAGCCACTATCACTACTGTACGCCCCTTGTAGAACTGCGCCAAGTTCTCCACAATCGCTCTCTCATTTCTGGCATCAAGCGAATTGGTGGCCTCGTCCAGGAAAATAAAATCGGGATTTTTGTACACAGCGCGAGCAATCAGTATGCGCTGCTTCTGGCCGTGGCTGATATTGGAGCCGTCATGGCCGATTTTGGTCTGGTATCTAAGAGGCAACGACATCACATACTCGTGAATGCATGCGATGCGTGCTGCCTGCTCCATCCTCTCAGTGTCGATTTCATTGTCATCCACTGCGATGTTGCGCGCGATTGATTCAGAAAATATCACTCCCTCTTGCATCACCACTCCGCAGTGATATCGCCACCACTTCAGGTTGTAGCGCGCAATATCGCGCCCTGCGATTGAAATTTTGCCATTGTCCACAGGATAATAGCCCAGCATCAGCTTTACCAGGGTGGTCTTTCCGCTGCCGCTTGGCCCAACGATAGCTGTAACCTTTCCAGCAGGAATGGAGAAAGATATTCCCTCCACCGTATTTTTAAGAGCATGCTTGTCATATTTGAAATCCACACTCTCGAATGCAATCGATTTATCGCTTGGGAACTCTCGGAGACTCTTTGCCGGAGTATCCTCATTCTGCGCATTGTGCACATCATTGATACGCTCTAAGGAAATCTTTACATCCTGAAGCGAATATGCCAGTTGCATAATCTGCTCCACTGGAGAATTAAGCTGCCCCACAATGTACTGGATCGCCAGCATGGCGCCCAGAGTGATTTGGCCATTGATTACGGCAGTGGCTGCCAGTACGGTAATCAAAATGTTCTTAATCTCATTGATGAAAATGCTTCCGGCTTCTTGGGTTTGCTGCAGCCGCAGGGATTTCATTTGCACGCAGTAGAGATCGGCCTGGGTATCCTCCCATTCCCACCGGCGCCTCCTCTCGCAGTCCTGAAGCTTTATCTCCTGCATGGAGGTGAGAAACTCATAGGTGCGGTTCTGATTGATCGCCTGTTGCTCGAATAGCTCATAGTCAAGAATTTTCCTTTTCCGCAGGAAAGTGGCAATCCACCCGCCATACACTAAGCTCCCGATTAGAAAGACTGAGAAAATCAATTTGTCGTAAATGAACAGTACCACCCCGAACACCACAAAAGAGAAGAGCGTGAACATCGCATTGAGCAACTGCCCGGTAAGGAAAGACTGCACTCTGGAATGGTCGCCAATTCTCTGGAGCAAATCGCCAAGCAGTTTTGTCTCAAAGAATGTCATAGGCAAGCGCAGCAGCTTTATGAAAAAGTCCGAGACCAAGGAGATGTTAATGCGCATGGAGATGTGCATCAGCAGCCAACGGCGGATGAAATCAGTAGCTGTGCGCCCGGCCACTATCATAAGCTCGCCGAGCAGGATAAGCCATATCAGCCCAATGTCCTGGTGCTTGATGCCAATATCCACAATCCATTGGGTCAGGAAAGGCATCACAAGCTGCAGCAGGCAAGCTGCCAATAGGGTTAAGCAGATAAGAGAGAAGAGCGAGCGGTATTGGCGCACATAACCCCATAGGAGCTTCACTGATCCGGGCCGCGCTTCCTCCTTAAGCTGCTTGAAACCCTCGCCGGGCACCAGCATCAAAGCAATTCCCTTTTCTTCGCTTTCCGATGTGGAGGAAATCCAATGAGAGCGTAGATTCTGAAGCGACACTTGTTTCTTGCCTTTTCCAGGATCTGCAATACAGAACTTTTTGCCTTTGGAGCATCTGTATAGCACCACAAAATGGTTCTGATTCCAATGCAAGATGCAAGGCAGGGGAATTTGAGCCAAATCTTCTATCGTCAGCTTTGCTGCTTTGTGCTCAAATCCCAAGGAAGCTGCTGCGTCCACTATGGCTTTTAGCGATACTCCATGGCGCGTAGGCTGGCATCTCTCCTCCAAGCTCGCAAGGCCTATTCGCATGCCATAATGGCGGCAGATCATAGCCAATGCAGCCACGCCGCACTGCATAGCATCTTTCTGCTTTACGAACGGGAATCGAGCCATTAATGGTTGACTATTTCAGGATTGATGAGTTGGGGTCTCTGTCGATGTCGAGATTGATTTTGTCAACTTTCTTTGAGCCGTAATCGAATGAGTACTGAATGGTGAAGGTCACTATACGGCTGGCATCGCGCATGACATCTGTGGCGTAGCTGGAATAGAGTGGCAGCTCCACAGATGTGCGTGTCTTGCACTTGGTGAAAGGGCACTTTGCTAATGCTCGTATCTTCAAATCTTTATGTGCATAAGATAGCGACATGGAGTAAACTGGCTCCAGCTTCACGATGGAGAGATTGTCCTTGACCACAGTCTTCTGCCAAGTGGAAGCATACACATTCACCGAAAACTTGCCCCAAAAGGCCCGGGCGCTCATGCTCCCGTACAATGATGAGCACTTTCTTCCTTTCAATGGATTTGCATAGACATTGTTGTAAGTAAGGTTGGCAGCAAGGTTGTACTTCTGATTAGGTCGCCAGCCCACAGAAAGATTGGCAGAAATTTCATCAAAGTCTGCCATGGCGAATGATTTCATCAGGCGGTCGCCATACAGAGAGTAAGAATCCACAGCATAGCGAAAAGTATGGTTGTAATTTCCCACAAGAACCATGGTAATCTTGTCCACTACCTTATACAAAGAGATAGAGGGTATGATGTTGGTGGAGTTTTTAAGATGCGGATTGCCAGTTTTCAGCAGCCAGGGGTTTTCCTCCACAATAGTGGTGCCCAGGGTGGAAGCGCTGTAGGAGTAGCTGTTCATTACGCACCCAAGGCTTGCCATTGTGCCGTTGAAATTCTTTTCCAAACTGATGGACCATCGAGGTGAGATGTTTTTGTAAACCTTGTCCTGGGCCACCTTGTTGAAAAGCATGCTGGCTCCTCCCGAAAGGTTCAATCGATAACCGCTTGAAAAGGCTTTTGTAATGGTGGCTCTGGCAATGAGCTGGTCTTGCCAGATTCGTTGTGTCGAGGGAAAGTCCAGCAGGGATTTTGTATCCCACAATGAATAGTAATTAGAGATTGAGCCCACGAAGCTCCACTGTCCGAATGAGGTGATATATGAAGCTCCGACTCTGCCTTCATAAGAATCTTCTTTCTGCTTGCTTTCTGAGGATAAGCCGTTTTCCTGATACATCCATTCGGAATGATTGCGGGCATATTTGAATTCTGCGTTGGTGAGCAGGGTATGATTCTCTCCAATGTGGAATATTCCGCTGAAATCCAGGGAAGGAACTACATTCTGCTTTGTGGCGCGGCTCTGGTACTGCGAGATGTCAAAGTCAGAGGCATCGCTGGCGCGGCTTAGAGCTTGGCCTGTCTGGTCGAGCGAAGGCTGCCTGCTTGTCACCAGAGAGGCTTTAGTGATCATAGAGCGCTTTTTTGTAGAATAATCCCACCGCAATTGGGCATACTGGGAGTTGGACTTTTGGCGCGAAGTGGTGAAAAGGTCTCTATCCACAGTCATATCGCTCAATCGATATTGCTGAGCAAGAGATGTGTGACTGTGACCAATATTTTTGATGTCGCCACCGCCAAAGACTCTTATTGTAGAATTGCCATGACTATAACTGGCGGCAATGTCCAGAGCATCATCTGTCACTCCAGCCTTGGCTTGAGCATTAGCGAGCACATAGCCGCCTCGATCGCGCTTCTTCATTACAAAGTTGATTGCGCAGCCATCTCCAGCATAGATGCCTGTGGGGAAATCATGGATTTCAATTTTCTCTATGTCTTGGGGGCGGAGCCTGGTGATGTCTTCTGGAGAGCATTTCATGCCGTTGAGATACAGCACAGTGCCTTTGCCCATGTATGAAATGGACTCTCCTGACACTTGCAATCCGGGTATCATTACATTATCGAGAGCCTCGAAAGCATTAAAAGCATGCGCTTTTTGATTTTTTGTGGGTAGCACCAGCAAATGATCATCTACTCTTGTTACATTCTTTGCGCTAACCACTATTTCTTTGAGTTGAATGCCCTCGTCTTCAGTCTCAGTGGGTATAGTGTCGGTTGGAAGGGAAATCGGATTGGCAAATCCGATGAATTGTGCTCCCGCCACAGCGACCGTCATCAAAAGAAACCTCGAGGCCTTGATGCTTGTTTGTTTTGTTGCCTTATCCATGTTTTTCTTCTTTACGACGGTACGCATAATCTATAATGTCTATTATTGTTTGGTTAATATCAAAGTCAGATGTTTCAAATTTGCAGAAAGATTTGCCATCTTTTGTGTCGCGAGGGCATAGGCCCATACAAATAGGCAGATGTTTGCACTCTATGCATTTGGGATTCTCAAATCCTTTTTTCAGATATTGTTGGTCGTATCCATCAGTCCATTCGATAGCACCAGATGGGGCAATAGTACCATGAACATCTGGGGAATAAAGTACATCGCACGCCGTACATTTTACTACATCTCCACTGAAGTTAATGCAATTGTAATATTTTTGATTAACATAACAGGGAACGAAATTATAAACGAATGGCACGCGCTGAGTATTGTATCCGGCTGCTTCAAATAAATCAAGCAGAGTTATGTATTTTTCAAAATTATGCTTGTCAGGGATTGCTTGCCACACCTTTTTGGGCATTATGGTCACCCGAGATCTGTTGTTCTCAGAGATAATTTCATTAAATTCTGACACAATCTTTGGATCCAGAGTTTCTGAAACATAATTTATTCTGAGGATAATCTTAGCTTCTGGAATATAAGAAAGTATTCCCTCTATGTTTTGAAGTACACGGTCAAACGTCGAGGCGCAACCTTTCTGAAATTTCACTTTGTTGTGAATGCTTCTGGGACCATCAAAGGTTATTTGGAAGGTATTTAAGGATAATTCTTTAAGAGTAGGGAGCGCTTTTTCGTCAAGAAAATAACCATTTGTAGTAGCTGAATGAGAGAAGGGGATGCCATACTCTTTACAAGTATTCATAGCGAAGAGCCCAATTTCATTTACTGTTTGGTTCAGGTACATAAACGGTTCGCCTCCGAACCATTCCAACCTCAGAGATGTAATTTTCTCGTCCTTCACCATATAAGCAATGTGTTTTTTCACCTTTTCTTTCACATCGGGTCTCATTGTGGAAGGTATATGATCCTGGATGCAATATGGGCAGCGGTAATTACAGTTAAGTGTAGGTAAGACAATAAGAAAATAATCTTTTGAATTGACCATCGCCTCATTACGCTTGCGGATGACTTCAATCTCATCCTTGCCATCTTCGATTAGAAAACCTTTCTGCACCAAGTTTTCATAAAAAACTTTTGTCATATCACGTAATGCCTCCGGGGTATCCAAGAGTTGCTCAACCTTTTTGCCTAAAGAACTTTCTAAGCGGAAAAATGTATGTTCAAGCCCATTATACCAGTAAGAATACTGGCTTGTAAAAATTACATAATTATACTTACTTGTTCTCATCATATAAGGTTAAGATGCAGGCTGCAATACTTTGAAATTACAGCCTACATCTGAGGGTTAACAAGTTTGAGTGATAGGAATTTGGCATTCGCAGTTGGCTACACTATTAGTACAATGATATTGTGTGCTTCCTAAGCCACACCCAGTTGCGGTATTTACGCAATCATATTGCGCACCACTGCCTCCCTCTGCACCTCCTAAGATGTCCAAGGATTCCAGAGCGGAAATTTCTTCAAATGATAATTCTAAATTTTTCATAATTTTAATCTTGATTGTTCGACAATAGTAGAATATCTTTCGTTTCTGGTTTGGCAACACCTTCCTTTCTAATTAAAAAAATCATTTGAAGTTTCACAAAGTGAGAAATATTGTAAATATTGAAATTGGGCCATTAGTTTATGTGAGACACTTAGTGATTGAGGCCGCACTGGAAAGTTCGACCGTCAGAAGTAATCGCTTTTACAAAAACTGATTCTGAACGGCTGGCTAATCCCATTACATCATACTGTGCGGTAATCACACCGGATTGGATTAGCTCTTCCTGTGAGTCATAGACATAAACTTGGATAGGATAGTAATCGTCATATCCCACTATGTTTAGTTCTGTGCCTGTAATGCGACATACAAGCCAGTTTTTTGAAGGCAGACGGGACCGTGCGGACGGATTAGTCACCTCTTGCATGATTGTGGTCGAAGTGTTTTCTGATTCGTTGTTGTCGGCCAATAAACCCATGCAACCCAAAGATAAAATAATTATCAAAAAAAGACCTTTCATAACAATAAAATTACCTGACAAAATTACGAATTATGGATGAAAAGAACAAATAATTAAGTTCTCAAAGTCCACTCTTAAGATGCTGATATTCAACTGCAAGCCATGCGTTGATTTCTCACTGGCCTAAAATCTCCCTATGCCAGCTCGAATTGATGCTATCCATTTAGCACGGCAAGGTATTCTTCCTTTCTGGGTATGCAGCTGCCCTCAATTCTTTTTTTCAGCCTATGCCGGCGATTATACACCGATTTTCTGTCTATGTCTAAGAACAAAGCGACAATAGGGACATTGAAGCCTAACATGGTAAGAAGAAACAACCGATAATCTAATGGCGAGAGTCCGGGCATCTCCTTCTTTAAATTTTCGAGGAGGCCTGATGCTCCGACATTGGCTTTGTGCTCCAACTCGAGTAAAAATGGCCCATTGGATTTGATATCCTCAATTATTTTTGCCAATTCATTGTAAATCCGTCCCTGAATTTTGTTTTTATCCTTATGCGCGCTAATGTCGCATTCCATATATGTGAGGCAAAGGTCGTTTATTACTTTGAGTTTACTTCCAAAGATTTCGTTTAGCTTAATATTGCGCGGGCAAGCGGCATCGCTGAAGCGGCTTATCGACTCGTTCAGTAATTCTATTTCGGACTGTTTTTCCCGAGCTTTGAGTACCTGCTTATAATTTACCGTTATAAGCACCATGATGACTAACAAAAAGGCAATAATTGCAATCGCCAACGTCAAATTCCTTATTTCATCGCGCTTTTTAATTATTTCTTGATAGTGGGATTCCTTGTACTGGTAATAATCCTGTATCGATTTTGACGTTTCCTGCATCTTGACAGCATCGAAAATCGAATCTTGCTTGTAGAATTCCTCTTTTAGGTTGAAGAATGCAGAGGCATAATCATGATTGTGTTCTGCGATTGAGTAATTGAGCCATGCGGAAGAGGCCGATAAGTTCTTAAGGGCTTGAGATACTTCTTGCGCTTTGTTTGTGTTGTCTGTTTTAAGGTAAGCTATTCCAAGAGTAAGGTAATCTTTTGGGGATAATTTTACGCCATCCGCTTCCATACCCTCATATAATTTTATGATCCCGTCATAATCGGATTTTTTCCACATCGCCTTGGCAAATATGGAATTAGTGTCATGCATCAGGGTGGAATCCTTAGCTGGGTCTGCCATGCTTAAAGTTTCTTTGCATTTTGCGATGCAAGAATCAGCCATCCCATTGTTGAGAAAAGATGCGCAAAGGGCGTAAGAAGAGTACAAAATGTGAGGCGAAGATTTTGACATCTCAAAGGCATGGTATGAACTCTTCGCATATTTTAGCTCATTCGGAGAATCATACAGCTTTTGACAAATGAGTTGCACCAGCTGGTCTGAAAGACCAAGGTAAAGCCAGTCTTCGAGGAGTTTGGCCAAGGAAGATGCCTTTAACAGATGCAGCACGGCTTGTGTGTTTTCCTCTCGATAAAAAGAGAACGAGCCTAAGTAATAGTCGGAAAGCATCTGGTACCGCTGGTCACCCTTTTCCCGGAAATACTCTTCTGCGCTTGACAACTGACCGTAATTGTCGATATCTAAAAAATTCTTGTCCCTAGACATTGCTCGAAGCACCGCGTATCTGTATTTTTCTTTTTCTCCATGGAGATTGAGTGTATCTATGCCAAGCAATATCGCCCAAGCAGAATCGGGCTTCTCTAACATAAATGATTCTGCCCTGTCCATTGTTGACCCATAGTCCGATTGCGGATGGCACGAGGCAAACCATAGGGTAAAGATTACGAATGATGTACAAATAAGGGATTTGGTTTTTGCGGTTTGCATTTTGTGGATCTTTACAGTGGACTCCGTGAAAGAGAATTCGTTGCCCATTTGATTTGTTTTGCAAATTAAGTGAAAACTTCCATTATTTCCAAATTTTAATAGGATTATTCCATCGAAATTTCAAAGTTGAGAAATCAAAATATTTAAATCATTGAATATTAAGATTTAAGATCTTCAAAATGAGAACTTTTTTATTTTGAAATCTCACTTTTTGATTGTAATTTTGTACCAGTGAAAAACTGATATCTAAGCGCCCAAGAGCTGGCAGTGCTGTGCAAGGCTTTCCCGCTGAGAGCATTTTCATAAACAAGGTTTCTGTGTTTCCAAATGATTTATCGGTGAAATCTGATAAATCATTTGGAAATTACGGAAATAATCAGTTAATTTGCCGTGATTTAACTATAAGAGATTACAATGGAAAAACTATTTTCTTTTATCACTGGGGTTGTGGCAGCAATCATGCTCACCGTTAGTACTGGTGCTCATGCTCAGAATAATGAAATATTCATTGGATATGGTTTTGGCCCGGATAAGACAATGCCTCATCAAGATTTGCCGGAGTATTCCGACTGGGCCATTTCAAGTTCTACTGATAAGCCAGCCACAGCCACAATGCCCTTAGAGAATGCCAGAAAGTCAGGGAATTTCTCCGTGGGGTATCTTCATCGAATTTCATCATTTTTCTCTTTGGGATTGACATATTCCCATACCCGTGTCAAGAGAGATTATGGGAAAGGTTACCCAGTTGCTGCATCGGGACTGTTAAAAAACTCCTCCAATATAGTGATGGTTACGGGGAGAATTTCTTGGTTTAAGTGGAACGCCATACACCTATACTCGCGTCTCGCTCTTGGTGTACAGTTTGTAACCAAAGGGGAAAAAGAAGTCTTTGGAGCAAAGGATGAATTGAATTTCCAACCGAAAAGCACTACAGGCTTCGCCTATCAGGTAAGCGCCTTGGGAGTGGAGTGGAGATTTTGCAAATATGCCGGCATCTTCGCCGAGGGCGGTTACGGCCTGCAGGGCGCCTGCCTGGTAGGTGCCAAAACATTTTTCTAATAACGAAGACAGTGAGTTAACCTAATTAAACTTGGAAGGTATGAAAAAAATCACATTTCTCATCGGCATTGCGGCATTGGCTCTGGCCAGTTGCAGCAATGATGACGAACCACAGGATTCTGTAATCATCAAATCCTTTGGACAAACCCTTGGTGAGGTCACTCAGAGCAGAACGGATGGCGACGCAGTCGCCTTCACCGTGTCGGGCACGGGTCAATGCTGCGTGTTCGAGGAGACTACACGGACTGTATTCAGGGCTAAATTCGACGACAGCTCGTTGGAGAAGCTGTATCTTTTCATGGATTGCCCCATGGATGGATTTAAGGCTGGAGAGTCTGTAGGCGCTATGGCCCTCCAGTTCGGAATGGAAACAGACATTGACGGATACTATTGTAGGTGGGATACCTATATTTTAAATGGATTATCCTCTGGCGATATTCAAGTTACCGCAGCAGATGCTAACTCGATATCTATGGAGTTCAAAGACTTGGATCTAAATTATCATAATAATTTTAAAATGTATTCTTCTTATTGGTTCGAAGATGACGAAAATAATGATACCCGCCGATATATTCTTAATGGAGAATTGACATTCGAGAAACTGTCGGGCATTACTACATGGTCAGAATGGGATGCCTCAGATGTAACCCGCTGGCGCAACCAATACAAAAAATAGCAATCACCGATTGCCAATAACCACCATGGCAGCTGCCATGGTGGTTATTTCTGTTTTCTTTCTCATGCTGAATGAGCAGAAAAGCTGATACATATCCCTTAGGCCATCGGCATGACCAATCTTTAATTCTATTGTTATTTACAAAAATACTTGTAAATTTGCACTATCTAAACCTGTTGGTTGAATTAGAATTTATCTATACGGAATGCCTTTTACTTTTAAGAGATTCCATATCGACGATTCCGGCTGCGGGATGAAGGTGGGTACTGACAGCGTGCTGTTAGGCGCCTGGGCGGAAACGGAGCAGGCCAAAACCATCGCCGACATAGGCTCCGGCTCGGGATTGCTGGCTCTGATGTGTGCCCAGCGCAATCCCCATGCCAAAATCACTGCCGTGGAGATTGATGCCGACGCCTGCGCCCAAGCCAAGCGCAATATTGATAGCAGTCCCTGGAGCAGCCGCATCGCTATCCTCAATGCTGACGCTCTCTGCTGGCAGCCAGCCCAGAAATTCGACCTTATCATATCTAATCCTCCCTACTTCTCCAGCTCGCTCATTTCCCCGCATCCCGCTCGCGCCCAGGCTCGGCACGGCGCTGGCCTCTCCCCCGGGAACCTCCTGCGTTGGGCCAGCGACCGCCTTAGCCCCGTAGGCATCCTGGCCATGGTCACTCCCGCCGATATGGAGCAAGACCTAATCTTTGAGGGCGCCTTGGCGCGCCTCAACCTGCGCCGCATCTGCCATGTACGCACAAGCGACAAAAAGCCCTTCTCCCTTATCCTCACTCAGTGGTCGCCAGCATCTGGCACCACCCTGTCAGAAGTTCTTTCGCTGTCTTCCCCGGCATATCGCGCCCTCACTGCCGACTTCTATCTCGACAAGTAACACAATTTTTGTGCATTCTTGCACAATAGTACAATTTTTCATAAGCTAAATGCCCCCGTCATTTCAGCGGAATTTGCTAATTTTGCACCACAAAACTCTTTGAATATGGCACAGGAAGGCAAGGTGGCTTATCGCAAGCCCAACACCAAGATGAATTTCAACCTGACACACCCGGAGAATGAGGGAGGCATGAACGCTCGCATCAAGCGCCTGCGTCAGCAGTCTGTGGATACCCCAACTACGCTCACCATTGAGCGAGCCCTGATAGAGACTGCTTTCTACAAGGATAACTATGGCAAATACCCCAACTGTGTGCTGCGCGCACTCAACTTCTTGGAGATTTGCAAAAAGAAAACCATATATATCGGCCAGGATGAGCTGATAGTGGGCGAGCGCGGACCCAAGCCTAAGGCTGTGCCCACTTTCCCGGAGCTTACCTGCCACTCAGTGGAAGACCTGCATGTGCTCAACACTCGCGACCTCCAGCCCTACCACATCAGCGAGGAGGACATCGAAACCTATGCCCGAGAAGTTATCCCCTACTGGGAGGGCCGCACTCAGCGCGAGCGCATCTTCAACCATGTGAGCCAGGAATGGCGCGAAGCCTATCTGGCTGGCGTATTCACTGAGTTTATGGAGCAGCGAGCCGCCGGCCACACTGCCATGGACGGCAAGATGTACCATCAAGGCTTGCTCGATGTAAAGGCTCGCATCGCCGACGAACTTTCCAAGCTCGATTTCATCAACGACCCCGAAGCCACCGACCGCCAGCAAGAGCTCACAGCCATGGACATAAGCTGCGATGCTGCGATTGTGTTCGCCGAGCGCCATGCCGAGATGGCCGAGAAGATGGCTGCCGAGTGTCAAGACCCCCAGCGCAAGGCCGAGCTGCTGAAAATCGCCGATGTATGCCGCTGGGTGCCCGCCCATGCTCCGCGCGACATGTGGGAAGCCATACAGATGTACTGGTTCGTGCACCTGGGCACTGTGACCGAGCTCAACGGCTGGGACTCCATGAACCCGGGCCATATCGACCAGCACCTCTATCCTTTCTACAAGAAAGGCCTCGCCGATGGCTCTCTCACCCCGGAAAAGGCCAAGGAGCTGCTGTGCTGCCTCTGGATCAAATTCAACAACCAGCCGGCCCCGCCCAAGGTTGGCATCACTTTCAAAGAGAGCGGCACTTACAACGATTTCACCAACATCAACATCGGAGGCCTCACCCCTGACGGCAAAGATGCTACCAACGACCTGAGCTACATGATCCTCGAAATCCAGGAAGAGCTCCACGAGCTCCAACCGGGTCTCTCGATACATGTGAGCCATGTCAATCCCGACAAGTTTGTACTGGCCGGCGCAAAGGTGATCCGCCAAGGTCACGGTTATCCATCGGTGTTCAACCCCGATGTGTATGTGCAAGAGCTGATGCGCCAGGGCAAGACCCTGCGCGATGCCCGCGAGGGAGGATGCTCAGGGTGCATCGAGGTGGGAGCTTTCGGAAAAGAGGCCTATCTGCTTACCGGATACCTGAATGTGCCTAAGATACTGGAGATTACTCTCAACAACGGCATCGACCCCGAGACTGGCAAAAAGATAGGCCTGGACACTGGCGACCCTCGCGATTTCAAGGACTTTGAAGAGCTCTACGCCGCATACCACAAGCAGATGCTCTACTTTGTGGATATGAAGATGAGGGTCAACAATTACATAGAGCGCATGTTCTCGCTCTACGCCCCCGCCACTTTCCTCTCGCTCTTCATCGACGATTGCATCGCCAAGGGCCGCGACTACTATAGCGGCGGAGCGCGCTACAACACCACATACATCCAGTGCACGGGCCTGGGCACCATGGCCGACTGCCTCTCCACTTTCAAGAAGCATGTGTTCGAGGACAAGCGCTACACCATGGACGAGGTGCTGAAAGCCTTGGCCACCAACTTCGAGGGCAATGAGAAGATGCGCCAGTACATCATCAACCACACTCCTTTCTTCGGCAACGATGATGATTATGCTGATGACATTGCAGTGAGAGTATATGACGATTTGGTGGCGGCAATCGACGGCAAGCCCAACACTCGCGGCGGCCGCACCTGCCTGAATATGCTCAGCACCACTTGCCACAACTATTTCGGCTCGGTGTGCGGAGCCAGCGCCAATGGCCGCCTGGCACACTTCGCCATCAGCGACGGCACTTCGCCCAGCCATGGCGCCGACACCAACGGCCCCACTGCCGTGGTAAAATCTATGGGCAAGCTCGACCAGACCAAGAGCGGAGGCACTCTGCTGAATGTGCGCTTCATCCCCAGCCTGCTCAAGCGAGAGGCTGACCTGGAGAAGCTGGTGGCCCTAATTCGCACTTACTTCAGCCTGGGCGGCCACCACATCCAGTTCAACATCGTGGACACTGCCACTCTGCACGACGCTCAGGAGTGCCCCGAGAACTACCGCGACCTGCTGGTGCGAGTGGCCGGTTACAGCGACTATTTCAATGACATGACAGCCCAGCTGCAGAACGAGATCATTGCCCGCACCGAGAACGACGAATTCTAATAGTGGATTATATATTCGACATCAAGCGCTTTGCGCTCAACGATGGGCCAGGCATCAGGGTAACCCTTTTCATTAAGGGTTGCCCTCTGCATTGTGTCTGGTGCCATAACCCGGAGGGCATATCCCCCGAGCGCCAGCGCATGTACAAGCGCTCGAAGTGCATAGGTTGCAAATCGTGCGTGGATATCTGCCCCAATGACGTGCTGGTCCTTACCCCGGACCGTGGCATTGTTGCCGCCAAGCCGGAGGCTTGCGTCACTTGCGGGCTGTGCGCTCAGGAGTGCCCATCGCTCGCAATGGAGATGTGCGGACAGCACCGCTCCGCAGAGGAGCTGGTGTCCTTGGTGGAAAAAGACCGCGAGGTAATCGACCAAAGCCATGGAGGAGTCACGCTCTGCGGAGGCGAACCGCTGTTGCATCACACCTATGCCGCTGAAATACTGGATGCCATGGGCGCTGCCGGGCTGCATCGCTGCCTGGATACCACTCTTTTTGCGCCCACCGAAGTGGTGGACGAGATTATGCCAAGGGTGGATCTCTTTCTGGTGGATCTGAAAATGATGGACAGCGATAAGCACCGCAAATACACCGGCGTGCCCAACCAGTTGATACTAAAAAACATTTGCCACATCTCTGAGCAGGGGGCTGATTTCTGGATACGCATACCGCTGATAGTGGGTGTTAATGATGATGACGACAATTTGGAGCGGTCAGCCCGCTTCTTGGCGGCCCTGCCAAAGAAGCCTCTGAGAGTGGAGCTGCTCCCCTACCACGATGTGGGCAAGGGCAAGCACGAGCGCTTGGGCACCACCTACAACCCCGACTCCATACCCATGGCCCCACCCACCGACGACCAGCTAACCTACGCCAAGTTCATCTTCTCCTCCCACTCCCTGCCCGTAGCATAAAGAGCCCACACTCCTGCCGCACGTATCAAGAGCCTGTTGGACAAAAATCAAGCCCATGGCTCTGAAACTCCGAATCCCTTATTTATGAAAAATATTGAACTCGTTTAAACTTTTCGACAATGAGGACTTTTTAGAGGATTTTTGAGATGTTTTCAAAGCCGAAGATGGAGTAATGGGGTTCTATTATGACTGATGAGGCTGAAGAAAACAGCCAAAAAGACTCAAAAAGTACCATTGGTGAAAAGTTTAAACGAGTTCATTTTGTAATTACATAAATTTGGAGTAATTTTGCATCGGAAAGTATCATCACCGCCGTGACGGTCACTGCCGTGACGATACTCGCAGCCCTCTTATATTTTTTGAGTATGGAATTTTTTGGAAGAGAAAGAGAAAGCCTTCGATATCTCCTACCGAGGCCTAAGCCTCCAAAACCTCTAACTTTTCCAACAAAATCCGGAGATCTGTTTGCAATTAATCAAGTTTCTTAAGTAGTGCACGGAGTGCACGCCTGAGGATATCCCACGGCTTAATGCCG
>CAZRYC010000023.1:0-41264 GCA_964604175.1 uncultured Bacteroides sp. | reverse complement strand
TCTGGGGCTTTATTTTTTGTCCAAAAAGTTGCATTTACTATTAGAACTTAATCTATGTAATGCGCATAGCCTCACAAAATAGTGGCTGAGCCCGGTATTTGGGCTCAGCCACTATCTTAGAGTGCGGGGCTCTTAATTGTTTTTGAACAGCATCGGGGCAAATTCCGTGAGATAGATGCGCCAATTTTTCCAGATATGGCCATCGGGGCTTTCGCGGTAGATGTAGGGGTAACCCTTGCTGTCAAGCAATTTCCTATAGTCGGCATTTGCTTGGTAAAGGAAATCTTTGTCGCCTATGGCTATCCAATAGAGCTTAGGAGCTTGGGCAAACTGAGCGGCCAGCTTCTCGTCCATATTCTGGTAAATCGGAGAGGGCTCGCCCTGCTGTTGCGGAAGGATAGCGGCTGAAAAGAGGCCTACATAGTCGAACATATCCGGATACTGCTTCGAGATATGCAATGAATGGAAACCACCCATTGACAAGCCCGCTATGGCGCGGTGCTCTTTATCAGCCTGGGTGCGGAAATGATTGTCAATGAAATTGACTACCTCTGGGAAATGTGTCTCGAAGCTGCCGTCCATAGTCTTGGGCAGGGCGGTGGTGGGAGGCACCAATCCGAGCGAGCTCTCGCCGGGGGCAGCCTGGAGAGCGGCATTGCCATTAGTCATTACCACAATCATAGGCTCTGCCTGGCCAGTAGCTATCAGGTTATCCAGGATCTGTGCTGCCCGGCCAAGCTCGGTCCAAGCATTCTCATCCCCGCCCATGCCATGCAGCAGATAGAACACCGGATAGGCCTCTTGGCTATCTTCATAGCCGGCTGGAGTATATACAGTCATGCGGCGGTCCATGCCAAGAGTGGGGCTGTGATACCACATCTTGCGCACTGTGCCATGGGGCACATCATTTACTGAATAAGTGTCGCCACACCCACCCTTTACAATGAAGATATTGGTAATAGTGCCGGTGTCGCGAATCTGGTACACATTGCTTGGATCATTGACCTTGAGGCCGTCCACCAGAATGGAATAGCTGTAGAGCTCCGGAGCAAGCGGCTCGCTGGTATATTCCCATAAGCCATCAGCATTCTTTGTCAGGGAGGCAGACCCGGGACCGTCAACCTCGCCAAAAGGAGTCTGGATTTTCTCGGTGGGCAGGAAGTCGCCGGTCACTTTCACCTCCTGAGCGTTAGGAGCCATGAAGCGGAAAGTCACGGTATTGTCGGAATTGACTTCCGGGGAGATAATCTGCGGCACACCCCAGATAGCCTGCTGGGCATGGGAGCCCATAGCCATAACTGCCACTGCCATAAAAGCATAAATCTTTTTCATTAGGGTATTTGAATTAAGTGATTCAATTAAATACTGATTTCCAGTGTAAAATTAATAAAAATCCGCCAATCCACCAAATCCTAAGATTCTTAGGATTTCAAAGGAAGCGAAGAAATGGAGGCATCATAGGGGGTAGGAGGACTAAATATTTTTGGATAGGTGATAGATTTTTGTTAATTTTGTGCCAGAAACAAAATGCACAGAATGGAAAAGAAGTTAAAGAAAGCCACGCTTTGTGTGCAAGCCGGCTGGCAGCCTGAAAATGGAGGCCCTCGCCAGTTGCCAATCATACAGAGCACCACATTCAATTATGCCAATTCAGAAGAAATGGCTATGCTCTTTGATCTTAAAAAAGAGGGCTATTTCTACACTCGTTTGCAGAACCCGACCAATGACCAAGTAGCCGCTAAGATTTGCGCTCTGGAGGGCGGAGTGGGAGCCATGCTAACCTCCAGCGGTCAGGCTGCTAATTTCTATGCGGTATTCAATATCTGCGGAGCAGGCGACCATTTCATATCGTGCAACGACATCTATGGAGGCACTTTCAATCTCTTTGGAGTCACGATGAAGAAGCTCGGCATAGAGTGCACATTCGTGTCGCCCGATGCCACAGATGAAGAGATAGAGGCAGAAATCCGCCCCAATACAAAGCTCATCTTCGGAGAGACTATCTCCAACCCTGGCTGCAAGGTATTCGACATAGAGCGCTTTGCTCGCTTGGCTCATAAGCATGGGCTCCCATTGATAGTGGATAATACCTTTGCCACCCCCGTCAACTGCAATCCTTTCGATTGGGGCTGCGATATTGTGACCCACTCTACCACCAAATACATGGATGGCCATGGCGCGCAAGTGGGCGGTTGCATTGTGGACAGCGGTAATTTTGACTGGGATGCGCATGCTGACAAATTCCCTGGCCTCACCACTCCCGATGACTCATACCATGGCCTTACCTACACCAAGGCCTTTGGCAAGAATGCTTACACCACCAAGCTGGTAGCCCAGTTGATGCGTGATTTGGGCAGCATGCCTGGCCCTATGAACTCTTATATACTCAATTTAGGGCTCGAGACACTTCATCTGCGCATGGCACAGCACTGCAAGAATGCTCAACAAGTGGCAGAATACCTGGAGAAAGATCCGAGAGTGGCATGGGTCAACTATCCCGGGCTGCCATCATCTCCCAGCTATTCGCTGGCTCAGAAATATTTGCCTAATGGCTCTTGCGGAGTGTTGGCATTCGGCCTCAAGGGAGATCGCGAGCGTGCGATCCGCTTTATGGACTCGCTCAAGCTTATCCGCATTGCTACCCATGTGGCTGATGCTCGCAGCTGTGTGCTGCATCCGGCCAGCCACACCCATCGCCAGCTCAGCGATGAGCAATTGGCGGAAGCCGGAATTGCTCCCGATCTTATACGCTTGAGCTGCGGCATAGAAGATGCCGACGATCTCATCGCCGACATCCAGCAAGCTCTTGACCAAATGTAGTCACATTCATCTGACAAAATAGAGGCAGCCACCGCAGAGCGATGGCTGCCTTTTTATATTAGCATTATCTTATCAGGCTCTTATTCTTCTGGGGCGAACATCGGATCCCAGGCCGGCAATATCACGGGCTTTTGTTGCAGTACATCGAGCACATCGGCCGGAGCATATTTCTTGTTGACAGCCAAGCGGAAAAGATACTCGTCCATCCACTGGTCAGTGGCCACTAAATAGCCATCCAGAGCGCGACGCCCCCAGCTATTTTCAATCAGCCAGCGAGTGGGATTGCCCTCGGCATTGAGGTCCACTCCTACCAAAGTCATAGCATGAGTAGAGCCTGAAGCATAGGTCTTGATGCGCTCTGCCTTGTTCATATTGAAATCTACGCCAAGCAGGGTGCTGTAATCAAAATTGTTGAGATCCATCACGCCGCGGCTTCGGTCGAGCTGCTTGGCTACATCGCATGAAAAGTACATCATGGTAGAGTCCTTAAGGCTCTCTATGGCCATCGATTTTATCACATCCATAGGCAGGTTGATGTAGGTCCAGTTGTCTCCATCATAAGCATGGCGGTCAAAATCAATGCTGTAGAGCTTATAGTATTCTCGCATGGGGTCGTTCATTACCATGATGTAGTCGCCTTTGAGATCGTTGCCAGCATATTCCTGATAGAAAGATTGAGGGGTGTACTTGCGAGTATCCACGACATTTCCCTTACCGTCACGTCGTGTCCATTCAAACTCTACTGGAGGCTCACCCAGCGAAAGCACCAGGATACGGTATATATCTCCAAGCATAGCCTCTTTCTCTTTCTGGAGTTCAGCGGGCTTTTTTTTCTGGGCCGCCAGCTCTCGCAAGCGCAGGCCATCTTCGCGCAGCTTTGTGGAGAGGAGTTGGCGGAGCTTGGCAGTGTTTTCACCATTTGCGGTTTCATGCATCACTTCGCTTGGCACCACCCCATACTTCATAATGATATTGGCAACGCCCGTGTACTGACCTCCGTCATTGATGGGGTTTTGGAAAAGCCAATCTACAAAGCGGTCGTCCATTGGCTTGTTGGCGGTGTCGATGATGCCTTGGAGGAAAAGATTGCTTTTCTCCAATTGGTCGTAGAAGAAATTATAATTTTGGCTTAAAGTAAGCTTAGGGATATCGTGCTGAGCCATCATCTGAGCGCGAAGCACATTGAGGCCGGTGAATAGCCAGCATCGACCGGTCTGCTTTTGGTTGGTAATGCCATAGCTGGGCACCCGGTATGTGAAATCCATGCTTACGGGATATTGGTTATCGCTGTTGATAGCCAGGCTGTCAATAGGCGCGCGATGCAGAGCGTTGCGGATAGCGCGGTCAGCGCGAGTGTTCTCGTAGCTCTTTTGGAGGCGACCGAGCATATCGGCATCAATGCCTCCATTTTGTGCCCAAGCCACTGCAAGGCTTAAAGACAGGGTGAAAATTGTAATGATTTTTCTCATGGTTTGGATTTTGGATGTGTGGAATATTAAGAGCCATATAGCATTTGCCACAGGGCAATGCCGGCAGATATTGTTACATTGAGCGAATGCTTGGTGCCTCGTTGAGGTATCTCCAAGAAAATATCACAGGCGTTCACTACCGAAGGATCTACTCCGTCCACTTCGTTGCCGATTACCAAGGCGTATTTTTTGCCAGGTTGCCGGTGGAAATTCTGAAGCGAAGTGCTGCCTTGTACTTGTTCCAGGCAGCAAATAGTGTAACCTTGCCCTTTGAGATCATTTAAAGCTTCAATTGTGGAGGGATAGTGCTTCCAATCCACAGAATCTTCGGCTCCCAGGGCAGTCTTGTGAATTTCCGGAGAGGGCGGAGGGGCAGAGATGCCACATAGGATTATGCCCTCGAGCCCCAACCCATCGGCTGTGCGGAAAAGAGAGCCAATGTTGTTGAGCGATCGCACATTGTCCACAACCACCACGATTGGCTCTTTCTGAAGCTGCTTATATTCAGAGATGGATACTCGCTGGAGCTCCCAGATAGTTTTCTTTTTCATTTTAGCAAGTCAGGGCGCAAGAGTTGAGTTCGGGCTAAGGCTTGCTCGTACTTCCACTTGTCAATATTGGCTTGATGGCCGCTGAGCAAGATATCTGGCACCTCCCATCCCTTGTAATTAGCGGGGCGAGTGTAAATGGGAGGCTCTAAGAGATTATCTTGGAAAGAATCGTTAAGGGCACTCTGTTCATCGCCTATAGCGCCTGGAAGCAGCCGCACCACTGCATCGGCAATGGCCACAGCAGGAATTTCGCCACCCGTGAGCACATAATCTCCGATTGAGATTTCTCGGGTGATGAGATGCTCTCGGATCCGGTAGTCCACGCCCTTGTAATGTCCGCAGAGGATGATGATGTTCTCCAAGAGCGAAAGGCTGTTGGCGATTTTTTGGTTAAAAGTCTCCCCGTCGGGGGCCGTGAAGATAACCTCATCATAGTTGCGCTCATTCTTAAGGGCAGATATGCAGCGATCGACAGGCTCTATTTGCATCACCATTCCGGCCTCACCACCAAAAGGATAATCATCCACCTTTCGGTGCTTATTGAGGGTATAATCTCGCAGATTGTGCACCACAATCTGAGCCAGCCCCTTGTCTTGGGCTCGCTTCAGGATAGAGCAATTGAGGGGACCCTCAACCATCTCTGGGAGCACTGTGATTATATCTATTCTCACTTTATTAAATATGAAATACGAGGTACGAAATGCGAGGTATGGGCGATATAAGCATTATTTTGTATTTCGCACCTTGTATTTAGTATTTTCTTTGTATTTCATTTGTGGGGATAATCGAGGCTGTAGTGCAGTCCGCGGCTTTCCTTGCGCTCCTTGGCTTGGCGCATGATAAGATATCCGATATTGATGATGTTGCGCAGTTCGCAAATTTCGCGCGAGGCCTTGCTGCATTTGAAGAGCTTCTCTGTCTCTTCATACAGGATGTCCAAGCGGTTCCAAGCGCGATCAAGGCGCAGATTGCTGCGCACTATGCCCACATAGGCTCCCATAATCTGGTTCACCTCCCTTAAGCTCTGAGTGATTAGCACCATTTCTTCAGGGTGGCTGGTGCCCTCATCATTCCATTCGGGCACATCCTCGCGCAGGGAGATGTGATCAATAGCCTCGCGAGCATGCTTAGCAGCCGCATCAGCATATACCACGGCCTCAATAAGAGAGTTGGAAGCCAATCGGTTGCCACCGTGCAGGCCAGTGCACGAGCATTCGCCCACAGCGTAGAGATGCTGGATGCTTGAGCAAGCATTGGTGTCCACTTTTATGCCTCCGCATAGATAATGGGCGGCTGGGGCCACTGGAATATAATCCTTAGTGATATCAATGCCCATGGAGAGGCATTTCTTGTATATGTTGGGGAAATGATGCTTCGTTTCCTCGGGATCCTTATGAGTGACATCCAGATACACATGGTCACTGCCGCTTTGCTTCATCTCGCTGTCAATAGCACGGGCCACAATGTCGCGGGGGGCCAAAGATAGGCGCGGATCGTACTTATGCATGAACTCTTTGCCATTTATGTCGCGAAGCACAGCTCCGTAGCCACGCATGGCCTCAGTGATTAAGAACGCTGGGCGATCGCCTGGATGGTAAAAAGCAGTGGGGTGGAACTGAATGAACTCCATATCCTTCACAGTACCCTTGGCGCGATATACCATGGCTATGCCATCGCCAGTGGCAACCAAAGGGTTGGTAGTGGTCTGGTACACAGCCCCTACGCCGCCAGTAGCCATCACGGTCACGCGTGATAGAAAAGTTTCCACTGCTCCCGACTCAAGATTAAGCACATAGGCTCCGTAGCAAGTGATGTCGGGAGTGCGACGTGTCACTATTTTGCCTAAGTGGTGCTGAGTGATGATTTCGATAGCAAAGTGGTGTTCGTAGATGTCGATGTTTGGATTTTTGCGGACAGCCTTTATTAAGCTGTCTTGAATTTCAAAGCCTGTGTTGTCGGCATGGTGGAGGATGCGAAATTCGCTGTGCCCACCCTCTCTGTGGAGGTCAAAATTACCATCTTCATTTTTGTCAAAATCCACTCCCCATTCGATTAGTTGTTTGATTTGGCTTGGGGCTTCAGTAACTACCTTGCGCACAGCCTCCGGATCACTAAGGTAGTCGCCGGCAATCATGGTATCTTCGATATGTTTCTCGAAATTGTCCACCTCCATATTAGTCACGGAGGCCACCCCTCCCTGAGCCAACGCCGTGTTGGCTTCATCGAGAGTGGTTTTGCATACAAGAGCCACTCGGCCCTTGTCGGCAACCTTAAGGGCGAAGCTCATGCCAGCCACGCCGCTGCCGATTACCAAAAAGTCATACTTGCGAGTCATTGCAAATGCATAAGAATATTCTACTGCAAAGGTAGTAAAAAGTTTTCAGTTTTCAAGTTTTCTGTTGAGGGTGGGCTATGAAGTTGATGATTTGCGCAATGGCTCCATCACCAGTCACGTTGCAAGCGGTGCCGAAGCTGTCCATAGCGATGTAGAGCGAAATCATCAGTGCATTATCCTCAGCGGTGAAGCCTAACATTGAGCTAAGCACCCCCAATGACGCCATAATGGCGCCTCCCGGGATGCCGGGGCCGGCCACTATGCTTATAGCCAACATGGCTATGAATGGAGCGAAAGTGGCCAGACTATAGTCATAACCGTGGACTATCATCAGGGCCAGAGCGCAGGCAACAATCTTTACCGTTGAGCCAGACATGTGGATGGTGGCGCACAGAGGCACAGTGAAGCCTGCCACATCCTTGTCCACACCCAGCATTATGGTTCGCTTGAGTGTCACTGGGATTGTGGCCGCCGAAGAAGCTGTGCCCAAGGCAGTGAAGTAGGCCGGCAGCATGGTCCATAGGGCCTTGAATGGATTATTGCGGACAAAGAGCGAAGCAATGCAATATTGAAAGATAAGGATTAATATGCACAGTACAAAGATAATCACAATAATCTTGGCAAATGTAATAAGGATTGTGCCCACTTGCCCGGATATGGTCATGCCCAAGAAAATGCCGAAAATGTAAAGTGGCAGCAAGGGGATGATGGATTTGTAAATGGCCCAAGCAATCACATCTCGGAAAGCAGCGAGGCCTCGCTGCATAGTGGGGGATCCGATTTTGGCTGCTCCCAATCCCAGCACAAATGCAAGCACCAAGGCTGTGACTACATCCATTAGCGGAGGCACCTTGACAGTGAAGTAGGGGGCCAAGTCGGCTGAGCGCTCAGCTGCTTCGATGGCTGAGCCGTTTTCTATAAGCTTTGGAAACAGCCAGGCGCTGGTACCATAGCTTACCAAACCGGATAGGTATGTGAATGTGTAGGCGATAACTACAGTCCACAGAAGCATTTTGCCGGCTCGGCTTCCCAAGTCAGCTATAGCTGCAGCCACAAATCCCAGAATTAGCAGAGGCACGATAAAGCCCAAGTACTGAGAGAATAGGCCGTTGAAGGTAGCAAAAATGCGAGCCAGCCAATCCGGGAAAATATATCCGGCTCCAACGCCCAAGGCTATCGCTATCAATATGCGTACGAGCAGTTTCATAAACAGGATAGTTAACTGATTGCAAATTTACTCATTTCCTGCCACATCACCAAAAGTGTAGCCAAGTTGGGCAAGCGGGATAGTGACAAAAGGACGCAAATGAGCTCGCGGATGTGGCAAGATGAGCCTTGGCGAGACTATCTTGAGGCGATCGATGGCGATGAGGTCAATGTCGATCATGCGGTCGGCATAGGAGCCATCCGGCTTGCGATGCGGAGCTGGGCTTATTTTGCGCTCAATGGTTAAGAGATCATTAAGAGTGGCATAAGGGTCCACCTCCTCAGTGGTATCTATTGCAATGCCCAAATTAAGAAAAGGCCGGGGAGAGTCGTAGCCCCAAGGCTCACTCTCTATGTACTGGCTACGGCGCACAGCAGAGGAAGCCCAATGGTCCTCAATCAAGGCGACCGCCCGCTCAATCAGAGCACGGCGGTCGCCCATATTGCTTCCGATATTTACATAAATCGTCATGTAAAATACAAAATGCAAAATACAAAATACAAGTTAACCCTTAGTTTGTATTTTGTCATTTGTAATTTGTCGTTTATTCAATCGAGCGTTCTACTTCTTTTTCTTCGTAGCCCTCAATGATGTCGCCCACCTTAAGGTCGTTAAAGCCTTGGATCGACAGGCCGCAGTCGAGGCCGGCGATGACCTCCTTGGCATCGTCCTTGAAGCGCTTGAGCGACCCCAGCACTCCTGTGTAGCGAACAATACCGTCGCGGATAAGGCGCACCTTGCACTTGGCGCGGAGGCGACCCTCAAGCACCATACAGCCGGCAATTGTGCCCACCTTGGAAATATGGTAGGTCTCTTTAACCTCTGCGGTACCCAGTGTTTCTTCTTTGATTTCCGGAGCAAGCATGCCACTCATAGCATCCTTCACCTCTTCAATGGCATTGTAGATCACAGAGTATAGGCGTATCTGCACGCCCTCCTGCTCGGCCTTTTTTCGAGCAGCGAGAGATGGACGCACTTGGAAGCCGATAATGATGGCATCCGAAGCTGCTGCCAGCACTACATCGCTCTCAGATATCTCGCCTACAGCCTTGTGGATTACATTCACCTGAATTTCCTCAGTAGATAGCTTGATCAGAGAGTCGCTCAGGGCTTCTATAGAGCCATCTACATCGCCCTTGACGATGATGTTGAGCTCTTGGAAGTTGCCGATAGCGCGGCGGCGACCAATATCTTCGAGAGTGAGGATGTGGCCTGTGCGCAGGTTCTGTTCACGCTGCAGTTGCTCGCGCTTGTTAGCTATTTCGCGCGCTTCTTGCTCGGTGTCGAGCACATTGAATGTATCTCCAGCCTGAGGCGCTCCGTTGAGGCCAAGAATAAGAGCCGGAGTAGCCGGGCCCGCCTCGGTGATGCGCTGGTTGCGCTCATTGAACATAGCCTTTATCCTGCCGAAGTTGTTGCCAGCCAGGATGATGTCGCCTACATGGAGGGTGCCATTCTGCACCAGCACTGTGGCCACATATCCACGGCCTTTGTCGAGCGAAGACTCGATGATAGAGCCGGTGGCATTGCGATTGGGGTTGGCTTTGAGGTCAAGGAGCTCGGCTTCGAGCAGCACTTTTTCCATAAGTTCGTCCACTCCGATGCCTTTCTTGGCAGAGATGTCTTGGCTTTGGTATTTTCCACCCCATTCCTCTACCAGATAGTTCATAGCTGCCAGCTCCTCCTTGATCTTTTCGGGATTAGCGTGTGGCTTGTCAATCTTATTGATAGCGAAAACGATAGGCACACCGGCAGCAGCCGCGTGATTGATAGCCTCCACAGTCTGAGGCATCACGCTATCATCGGCTGCGACGATGATGATAGCCAAGTCAGTAACTTTTGCGCCGCGGGCACGCATGGCAGTGAAAGCCTCGTGACCCGGGGTGTCAAGGAAGGTGATGCGGCGTCCATCATCGAGTTTGACATTGTAAGCTCCGATATGCTGGGTGATGCCGCCAGCCTCACCTGCGATAACATTAGCTTGGCGTATGTAGTCGAGAAGCGATGTCTTGCCATGGTCCACATGTCCCATGACAGTCACGATTGGCGGGCGAGCCACCAAATCCTCTTCGCTGTCTTCTTCTTGGTGGATAGCCTCGGCTACTTCGTTGGATACATATTCAGTCTGGAACCCGAATTCTTCAGCCACGATGTTGATGGTTTCGGCATCGAGTCTCTGGTTGATCGAAACCATCACTCCAATGTTCATGCAAGTTGCGATGACCTGATTGATAGGCACATCCATCATGGAGGCCAGGTCGTTGGCGGTCACAAACTCGGTGAGCTTCAGCACTTTGCTTTCAGCAGCTTCTTGCTCAGCGGCTTCGCGCTGGCGCTCCACACTGGCTTCACGCTTCTCTTTGCGCCATTTAGCGCCCTTCTTAAGGCCTTTCTCTTTGGCGGTAAGGCGAGCCAGAGTCTCTTTTACTTGCTTTGAAACATCCTCCTCGTTAACTTCGGTATGGATTAGGCGGCGCGAGTCGTTCTTGCGGTTCTTGTCCTTTTTGTCACGGTTCTTGCCGTTGCTGGAATTGTTTGAGCCAGCATTGTTGCCAGAATTGCGGCGTTCGTTAGTGGTCTGCTGCTGAGCAGCTTTCTCGATGTCCACTTTCTCTTTGCCGCTGATGCGGCGGCGCTTCTTGCGATTGCCATTCCCTTGACCTCCAGCTGGTTGAGCCCCAGCGTTGGCGTTCCGTTCTTTACGGCGTTCCTCTTTGCCTTTCTTTTTTGGGCGAGTGGAAGCGTTGATGCTGTCAAGGTCAATTTTGCCCACGATGTTGAGATTTAGGGCCGGCTTGACTTGGGGAGTTTGGAACAGGTTTTCCTCCTGAGGCTCAGCTTCATCTGAATCGTCTTGCTCAGGAGCCTTTTCTTCTATTGTTGAAGGGGCAGGCTGTGCAGCTGGTTTGGGTTCCGGTTGAGGCTCTGGTTCGGGTGCGGGCTTGGGCTCTGTCTGTGGCTCTTCCACGTCCTGCTGTTTTGGTTCAGGAGTAGCTTCAGGCTCAGGCTTCACTTCGGGGGCTGGCTCCGGCTCCGGCTTCACTTCGGGCTTTTGGACCCCGGCAGGTTGCTTCACGATGGGCCGGCCATACTTGTCAAATTCAAGCTTGCCAAGGATACGGGGCTTATTGGCGGTCTCAGAGGGCAGCTTAATTTCCTCAACTGACTTTGGTTCGGTCTTTGCGGGTCGTGATTGGTTTTTGCGTACGGAGTTAATGATATTGTCGGATTGTTTCTTCAAGTCCTTGTCGCTGCTGAACTCGGCAGAAAGGAGCTCCACCACATCTTCCTCGATGCGGGCATTAGGATTCTCCTCTACTTCGATGTCCTTTTTGCGTAGGAATTCGATAGCTGTAGATATAGAAATGTTGAGGTCTTTTGCTACTTTACTGATTTTTTGTTTCGCCATAAGCGGGTATCTTGGTTTTAATTTAAATTATTCTTCGAATTCAGCCTTGAGAATGGCAAGAACGTTGTCAACGGTTTCCTCTTCGAGGTCAGCCTTTTCGATAAGGTCTTGGCGATTAGTGTTGAGCACGGTCTTTGCGGTCATGCAGCCCATATTCTTGAGAGCCTCGATCACCCATTCGTCGATTTCATCCTTGAAGTCATCCAGATAGATGTCATCGTCGTAAGCGGTGTCGGCATCGCGGTACACATCAATCACATAGCCGGTGAGCATAGATGCGAGCTTGATGTTGCTGCCGTTACGTCCGATTGCCAAAGACACCTCTTCCGGGCGCAGGAAAACCTCGGCCTTTTTCTCTTCCTCGTCAAGGCGAATAGAAGAAATCTTGGCGGGGCTAAGAGCGCGCTGAATGAAGAGTGATGGATTATTAGTGTAATTGATTACATCGATATTTTCGTTGCGGAGCTCTCGCACGATGCCATGTATGCGGCTACCCTTTACGCCTACGCAAGCTCCTACGGGGTCGATGCGGTCATCGTAGCTCTCCACGGCCACTTTGGCGCGCTCGCCAGGGATGCGGGCTACGGCGCGAATATTGATTAGACCGTCGTGTATTTCAGGCACTTCAAGTTCGAAGAGGCGTCGCAGGAAGTTCTCATGCGTACGCGACACCGTGATCTTGGGATTGTTATTCTTATTGTCAACGCTTGCCACCACGGCTCGCACAGTCTCTCCCTTGCGGAAGAAATCTCCGGGAATGGCTTCTGACTTGGGCAGGAGAAGCTCGTTCTTCTCATCATCGAGCAGCAGGGTCTCGCGGCTCCAGGTCTGGTACACTTCGCCAGACACCAGTTCACCTTCGCGGTCCTTGAACTTTGCATAGATATTTTCTTTCTGCATATCCAAAAGCTTGCTTTGGAGAGTCTGGCGCAGGTTCAGGATAGCTCGGCGGCCAAAGTCGGCGAAAATTATCTCTTTAGTAAAATCCTCGTCTACCTCTGCGTCCGGGTCTCCGGCAGCATGGGCATCGCTGAGCGAGATTTCCAGGTTGGGGTCTTGCACCTGGCCATCGGGCACCACTTTCAGATTCTGGAAAATCTGCACATCGCCCTTGTCGGGGTTGAGGATCACATCGAAGTTGGCGTCATTGCCGAACATTCCGATCAGCACCTTGCGGAACGAATCTTCGAGCACGCCAACCACTGTGGCTTTGTCTATGTTTTTTGTTTCTATGAACTCGGTGAATTGCTCCACCATGTTCGGAGTATTTTCTTTTTTTGCCATTATATGTTTAAGTGGTTTATTATTAATCTGATTGAGTTAGAACTTGAAGTGGTGCTTGATGTATTTAATTTGGTCCATCTTCAGATGTTCGGGTACTTGCTGCACTGTGGGTCTCTTTGCACCAGGCTCTTTTACCTTGGTGGGCACCTCGATAGTGAACGATGCAGTGTCGCCATCCACAGCTGTAAGCACTCCATGAAGCTTGCGGCCATCGTTGGTGAGCACCTCCACTTCCTTGCCTAAGTTCTTTTGATATTGAGCTACTACTTTGAATGGGGCTGTTACGCCGGCCGAGCCCACCTCCAGAGAGTAATCCTCTTTGTCGCGGTCGAATTTTTCCTCAATTTTTTTGGTAATGGTAGCGCACATATCCAGATCTACGCCGTCTTGCGAGTCCACCTCGACCACAATGTCGTTGTCAGGGCTGACAGTAATGTCCACCAAAAAAACGCCAGTGCCTTTAATGGCTTCGAGCACCGTCTCTTTGAGCAAATCCTTGTCTATCATATATGAAAAATATTAAATCACATTTAAATAAAGTGGAGGAAGCCGCCGGGCCCCCTCCATCTCGTGAAGTTGGTGCAAAGTTACTCATTTTTTGACCAAAAAACAATATTAATAGGTATAAAAGGTTTCAAAAAGGGTAAAACTAAATAATAAATAACAAAAAATAGCAATAATTAACAATATTAGAATAGACTAAGAATTAATTTTGCGGGTTAACAGGAAATGCGGCGAATAATAATCATATTGCTTATGGCGCTTACAGTCTGTGGAGCAGTGGCTCAGCAGGCGGGCGATGGTCGCATACCTTACTATAAGGGATATCGCTGGAAGATAGATGAGAATGGAGATAGCATGTGTGTGCTCTATCTTCAGGATATCTATGTGTATCCGCCTCTTAAGTTCAAGAACAAGAAGCAGAAGCAGGAATATGACCGCCTGACGCGCAATGTCAAAATCACCCTCCCCTATGCCAAGCTGATTGCGGAGACCCTGGTGGAAACTTATGAATACATAGAGACGCTGCCCACGCAGAAAGATCGAGAAGATTATCTGAGTCGCATGGAGAAAGAGATATTCAAGCAGTACAAGCCCGTGCTGAAGAAGTTCTCCAAAACCCAAGCTAAGGTGCTGATAAAGCTAATCCAGCGGGAGACACACCAGAGCAGTTATGAAATAATACGCGCTTTCTTGGGATCTCTGCGCGCCACATTTTGGCAGGGCTTTGGCAAGCTCTTCGGAGTGAGCCTCAAGGGAAGCTACAATCCGGATAAAAATCATGAAGACGCGATGATAGAGCGAATAGCCTCTCAGGTGGAACTTGGGATAATATAATAAAAAAATTATTCGTCATCCCGACGAATAATCTTCTACCTTAAATCTAATACCATGAAAAACTGATGCAAAGTTAGGCATTTTATGTTATACAACATAATTTTCCGACAAGAAAATTCAAAAAATTAACTTAATTTAACTAAATCGGCCTCTCTTTGCGAAATTCGGTGGGGCGTTTCCCAAGATTTTCTTTGACATAGCGGCTGAAGAACCCCAGATTTGGGAAGCGGAAGATATAGCTTATCTCCTTAACCGACTTGTCGCTGAATTTAAGGTAGTTGTAAATGCTATTGCTGATGGTTTCTTTGATCCATTGATGGGCAGTGCGGCCGCTCATCCGCTTGCATACCATAGAAAGATATTTGGGAGTGACGCAAAGGCGGTCTGCATAGTAGCCGAGTTGTCGCTCTGTGCATTGCTCGTTAGTGAGTATGTCCATGAAGCGTGTGAAAAGAGCCAAGCCTTGAGTTGACTGGTTTTCATCCGTAGAGATGCGTCGTGGCTTTGCAATCATATTCTGGCGCATATCGCTTATCATGGAGCAAAGCATGCATCTCAGCAGCGAGGATACCACATCTTTATAGAACATATTGTTCTTATGAGCCACTTCGTCAAGCAGCAGTCTGTAGTACGATAACAGCAGAGGCTTTAGAGAGTCCGTCATATCTGATATAGGGTACTTGTCGATGCTAAGCACATAGTTCCAAATATTTCCGGCAGTTGCCATCACGCTTTGGCTGAAGCGAATAGTAAGGAACACGGCATGCCCTTGGAAATCATCACTGAAAGAGAGAGCCGACATAATGCGGCCGGGCCGGCAAAGCAGCAACTGATGGCTGTTGACTACAAAAGGCTCGCCATCGAGGCGCAAGCGCATGTATCCTCGCCTGACGAACACCAGAACGGCTATTTCTTGGCACCAGGAGGTGTTGGAGTCAATATCAAGTTTGCGGGCATCTTTCAGAAGACCGATGCCCTCGTCCACATAATCGACTTCAAAAATTTCTCCGATGTTCATTATGAGTGTCTAAAAATGTGATATTACTTGGTAAAAAAGAGTTCTTAGTGCAAAAATACGATTTTTTTCGTTACGCATGAGATTTTTTTTGTATTTTTGTGTTTTGAAGTTTCAAATTATGAAAAAGGCTATTTTTATATTATTGGTTAGCGCGGCTCTGAGCCTGCATGCTGCATCTCCCAAGTATATTTTCTATTACATTGGAGATGGCATGGGCATGGGGCCAGCTGTGGCTGCCGAGATGTATAATCGGCAGGTATTGGGCAATGACATGCCTATTACCATGATGCAATTTCCGGTGTCGGGCATGTGCCTTACCTATAGCGCCAATAGCCCTGTCACTGACTCAGCGGCCGCCGGCACGGCGCTTTCCACAGGCTTTAAGACAAAGAACAGCATGCTGGGCATGAACCCGGACACTGTGGCAGTGTACTCTGTGGCAAAGGCTCTCCAGCTTGATGGCTATGGCGTGGGCTTGGTCACTACCTGCGCTCCGGATGATGCCACTCCGGGAGCTTTTTTCGCACATGTGCCAAATAGGGGTATGTACTATGAGATTGGCGTGCAAGCAGCCCATAGCGGTTACCAATTTATGGCCGGTGGCGATTTGCGCGGCTTGAAAGACCGCGAAGGCACCCCTACTGATTTGCTTGAGGTACTTGAAAAAAACCAAGTGACACTGGTGCGGGGTCCTCAGCAGATGGAGCAGACTGTCGCTGACCGAGTGATACTTGTGGGAGAGGAGGGCTGTGATGCCAATAATATAGGCTATGCTATCGACTCGGTGGCCGATGCCATGAGCTTGGTATATCTTACCGAGCAGTGCATCCGGCAGCTTGAGCGCCTCACTCCCGAGGCTTTCTTTATGATGGTAGAGGATGGCAATATCGACCATGCGCTCCATGCCAATGACGGAGGCGCGGCAGTGAAGGATGTGCTTCGCTTCAACGAGGCTTTAGGATTGGCTTATGACTTCTACAAAGAGCACCCCGATGAGACCCTTATTGTGGTTACGGCTGACCACGACACAGGAGGCTTGGCCATTGGCGGCAAATTCACCGGCTATAATGCGCACCTTGAGCTGATCGACTATCAGCGAGTATCGAAAGAGGCGTTTGAAAAATATTGCCGCAGCATGCTTAAGAGCAAGCGCCGCTATGACTGGCCAGATATGCAGCGATACCTTACCGAGAATTTCGGTTTTTGGTCGGCCATAAAGCTTACCGAGGCTCAAGAGGCTGCTTTGAAGGATAAATTTGAGGCTACCTTCCAGCTGCGCAATAGCGAAGACCAGAAGACCATGTACGCCAACTTCAACCAGTTTGCCGTGGAGGTGTTCAAAATTTTCAACGATCATGCCGGGCTCGCTTTCGTAGCCACCAGCCATACTGGCAATCCAGTGCCTGTGTTCGCAGTGGGCGTAGGTGCCGAGCGCTTCACCCACCTCAACAATAATATAGAGATACCCGCCACCATCTTAGACTTAGTGAAAAGTGGAAGTAATTAATTTTGACAAGACTCCCTCGCTGATGAGCCAAATCATGCGAGAACTGCGCCAAACCGGGGTGCAGGATGATCCTTTGCGCTTTCGCTATAATTTGCAGCGCGCCGGAGAGATTATGGCTTATGAAATAAGCAAGCGCTTGCGCTATGAAGAGGTTGATGTGCAGACTCCCCTCGACATTGCTCGCTGCCATGTAATTGCGGAGCAGCTGGTGCTGGCCACCATATTCCGCGCCGGTTTGCCTTTCCACCAAGGCTTTTTGCAATTCTTCGACCATGCTGAGAATGCCTTCGTGTCGGCCTACCGCAAATACCGGGAGAAAGACCGCTTCGATGTGCTCATAGAGTATCTTGCCTCGCCTCGCTTAGAGGGCAAGACACTGATAATCTGCGATCCCATGCTGGCCACAGGCCTTTCGATGGAGCTCAGCTACCGTGCCTTGCTTACCAAGGGTGAGCCAGACAAGATACATGTGGCATCGGTAATTGCCTCGCAGCAAGCGGTGGACTATATCCGCAGTGTTTTCCCCGAAGACAAGACCACCATCTGGATCGGAGCCGTAGATGATCATATCAATGCGCATAGCTATATAGTGCCAGGGCTTGGCGATGCCGGAGACTTGGCCTATGGGACCAAAGAATAATAGAAAACTATAAATCAACCGCATAATGGCAGAAATCAAAACTGTGGGCGTGCTCACCTCGGGAGGTGATGCCCCTGGCATGAATGCCGCAATCCGTGCCGTCACTCGCTCGGCTATTTATTCAGGCCTTAAAGTCAAAGGTATCTATCGCGGATACCGTGGCTTGATAACAGATGAAATCGTGGATTTCCGCACTCAGAATGTGTCGAACATCATTCAGCAGGGCGGTACCATACTGAAGACCGCGCGTTGCAAGGAGTTTGCGACTCCAGAGGGTCGCCAGCTGGCTTACGACAACATCAAGCGCCATGAAATCGATGCGCTGGTGGTTATCGGCGGCGATGGTTCTCTCACTGGCGCTCGCATATTCGGCAATGAGTTCAACTTCCCCATCATTGGACTGCCTGGCACTATTGATAATGACCTCTATGGCACCGATACCACTATTGGCTATGACACTGCGCTGAATACCATTATGGAATGTGTCGATAAGATTCGCGACACAGCTACCAGCCATGAGCGCCTGTTCTTTATTGAGGTGATGGGTAGAGATGCCGGCTTCTTGGCCCTTAACGGAGCGATCGCTTCTGGAGCCGAGGCAGCCATCATTCCTGAGATTTCAACTCAGGTGGACCAACTTGCCGACCTCATCAAGAATGGTTTCCGCAAGAGCAAGAACTCCTCAATCGTGCTGGTGGCCGAAAGCCCCATCACCGGCGGGGCCTTGGGATTGGCCGAACGCGTGAAGAATGAGTATCCCGGTTATGATGTGCGTGTGTCAATCTTGGGTCACTTGCAGCGAGGTGGCAGCCCTACAGCTCACGACCGCATCTTGGCCTCTCGCATGGGAGCCGCCGCCATAGATGCCTTGATGGATGACCAGCGCAATGTTATGATCGGCGTAAAGAACGATGAGATAGTGTATGTGCCTTTCACCAAGGCAATTAAGAACGACAAGCCCATCAATCGCGAATTGATGGAGACATTGCGCCGCCTCTCGATCTAATGGTAATTGACATAAAAGGCCAAGCGCGATCCCTGGCGGTGATCACGCTTGGCATTTTCATCTATGCCGTGGGCTTCACGGTGTTCATCCTCCCGCATCACATTGTGATTGGCGGCATGGCTGGTTTCAGCACATTGGTGTATTATGCCAGCTTTGGCAAGATACCGGTGGCGGTGACAATGTACGGTGTCAACATCTTGCTCTTGCTTATGGGAGGCAAGGTGCTGGGCAAGGGCTTCGTGCTGCGTACTATCTATGGAGCTACTGTGCTCTCAGTGCTTATTGGGCTGGGCGAAGGTTATTTCACCTCGCACCCGCCATTGGTCACCAGCACTCCGATGAGTGTGCTAATGGGTTCGGTGATGCTTGGCTTGGGCATCGGCTTGTATTACAGCCATCATGGCACCTGCGGGGGCACGGATATCGTAGCGGCAATAATGGCGCAGAAAACCACTCTGAGCATGGGCCGCGTGATGATGATTGTGGATGTGACCATAGTGGCCCTGAGCTTCTTCTTGCCATTCGACGGTGATATGGAGATGAGGGTGCAAGTGCGCACTGAAACCATCATCTATGGTTGGATGTCGATATTCATCTACTCAGTGCTGGCCGACAAATACATGGCCGCTGGGCGCCAGACCATACAGTTCATCATCCTTTCCGATAAGTGGAGCGAAATAGCCGAGCGCATCACCCACGATACCGGCCGAGGCATTACCCTGTGGGAGGCACGAGGCTACTGGACCGGGCGCGATCGCCAGATGATGATCCTGTGGTGTCGCAAGTACGACACACAGCAGATATATTACATCATCAAGAGCATTGATGAGCGAGCGTACATAGTCACAAATAATGTGCGATCGGTCTATGGCAATGGGTTCGACCACTTGCGAGTAAAATAATAAAAGCTCCCGGCGGGAGCTTTTATTATTTTAAATACTTTTATTATTTTAAATTTATGTGGGTGCGGATTATTCTGCGGCTTCGATTTCTGCCTCCTCAGCTTCTGTGTTGGGCTTGATATTGGGCAACTCGAGCCCGTAATGCTTCTTGCGGTCCTCGGCCTTGAGCATGATAGTAAAAATGAAAGCCAGCACTCCAAATGAAGAGAAGATAATCATTGGGATTGTGTATCCGCCAGTGGCTTGGAGCACGTTGCCAATGAGCTTTGGCACGAAGCATAGGCCAATGTTCTGAATCCAGAAGATAAGGCAATAGGCTGAGCCCAGCACCTTTTCATCTATGATCTTAGGCACTGAAGGCCACAGAGCGGCAGGCACAAGCGAGAAACTTACGCCCAAAATGGCAATCAGAGCAATGGCCAAAACCTGTGAGGGGAAGGCCGGCAGCAAGAAGGCGAAGCTCAGGTGGCAGCATACCATAATTACAGCTCCCATGAAAAGCATGGTGGCTCCCTTGCCCATCTTGTCAAGGAAAGCCCCCAAGAATGGGGTCAGCACCAAGGCTAAGATCGGGAAGAAACTGAACAGACGAGCTCCTACTTCTGCATCTACGCCAAGTGTTACTTGCAAATAGTTGGGCGCGTATCTTTGGAATGGGAAGATTGCTGAATAGTATAGCACGCAGAGCAGGGCTACAATCCAGAACATCTTGCTTCCAAATATCTTTCCCAAGTCAGAAATCTTGAATTCTTCATCACTGCCTTCTTCACCAGCCAACTGGCCTTCAGCCTTGAGCTGCTTGTCAAAGGTCTTGTCCATTACTGAGAACACGATGAAGTTGATAAGGCCAATGAGCAAAAGCACGGTGCAGAACGCGATGGGTCCGAATACCGTCATATCGAATTGCTTGGCCAAAATCGGAGAAAGCCACATCACGGCAAATACGCCTAAGCGCGCGATAGCCATCTCGATGCCCATAGCCAAGGCCATTTCTTTGCCTTTGAACCACTTTGCGATTGCTTTCGATACCACAGTGCCAGCCATCTCACAGCCGCAGCCAAAGACCATAAAGCCGAGCGAGGCCAATTTTGCGCTCGCGGGCAGAGCTACCCACCACGAATTGAGCCAAGCAGCTAAGGCTGTGTCCTGGAACCAAGCGCTCACGCCTATCATTTTGATTGTGGCGCCGATGACCATCAGCGAAGCAGACAGGGTGCCGGTAAAGCGCGTGCCCATCTTGTCCAGGATAATGCCGGCGATGATGAGGAATCCACAGACATTGAGAATGTATTCAGAGGCAGCATATGTGCCGAAATCACCGCTCGTCCAATGCAATTCGCTTTCAACCAGCGACATAAGAGGTGACATAACATCGACAAACATGTATGCGAAGAACATCATCGAGGCTATAAGAATCAAGGCTGTCCAGCGCACCCAAGCTTTGTCGTTAAGTAACACCGAGACAGAGCTCTGTGAACTTTTTCCCATTTCTAAAGTTTGTGTTGCCATTAATATGATTAGTTTATTTTGGAATTTTCCAGCAAGAAATTCGTAATTCTTGGTGCAAATTTAAGAAATAATGTGTAACTTTGGAAATTATTTCGATTAATAAAACTAAAAATGGCTGCAGACGCGCGGACTAAAACCTCAGAGAGGCGCCCTTTCACTTTCGACCGAGTGGTGAGGCTGGTGCTTACGGCGTTGCTCGTGTGTGGGTTGGTGTGGCTTTTGCGGCGCTTGTCGAGCGTGCTCTTGCCATTTTTGGTAGCTTGGCTTATAGCTTATCTATTAGAGCCTTTCGTACAGCGCAATCGCCGGATGCTGCGGGTAAAGACTCGTTTCCTGCCCATAGTGCTTACGTTGTTTGAGGTTATAATGCTGATAGCAGTGCTCTCAGTATTGTTCTTGCCATCGGTATTTACGGAGATGGGGCAGGTGGCAGAGCTTATTCGGCAATATGCCACCGATAATTCCAAGGTGCCTATTCTTCCGCAATCAGTGCGCGATTTCCTCTCTGCGCATGTGGATTTCAATAAGATCTATGAGCAGATGACCAGTCAGGATTGGCGTTCGCTTTTTGACTTCGTCACTCGCTTCATTTCGGGAGGCTTTGACATCATCTTGGGCATTGTCAATTGGTTCTTAGTAGTACTGTATGTAATTTTCATAATGCTCGACTATGAGAAATTGCTTCGTGGCTTTAAGCACATGGTGCCCCCGCGCATGCGCAAAGTCACATTCTCCATTGCCAATGATGTAAAAGACAGCATGAACCACTATTTTCGCGGCCAGTCGCTGGTGGCTCTCTGCGTGGGCATTCTCTTTGCTATAGGCTTTCTTATAGTGGGGCTGCCCTTAGGCGTGGTGTTAGGGCTATTTATCGGTTTGCTCAATATGGTGCCTTACTTGCAGCTAATATCCATAGTGCCCACTACTTTGCTTTGCTTGGTGTACTCGGTGCAGGATGGTGTGGAATTTTGGCCTATATGGTGGGCATGCATGGCAGTGTACATAGTAGTGCAATGTATTCAGGATCTCTTTCTTACGCCTAAAATTATGGGTAAAGCCATGGGGCTCAACCCGGCTATCATCCTGCTTTCGCTCTCGGTATGGGGTTCGCTGTTAGGCTTCATAGGACTGATAATTGCTCTCCCTCTGACCACTTTGCTTCTGGCATATTATAATCAGTTCATCATCAATCGCAACGATGGCGAGACCCCCAGTCAGCGCCGCTCCGACTCTGAGGCTTTTGCCGACATGGTAGAATCGCCCCTCGACGACCAATAATCTCTGCGTCGGCCGGCCTCGTGCTCAGCGGTTTTGCCGCTGAGTCATTCCACCCCGTTTCTCATAATAGCCAGCATGGCCCGGCGCTCAGTCACCTCAATGATGCCTGGTCGCCATCTGATAGCGCCTATCTCCTGCAGATGGTTCAGGGCCGCTATATACGAGCTGCGCTGCACTCCGAACATAGCGTACAGATCCCTATTCTTACAAGTGATTACTATATCCTGAGCCGAGGGTTGGGTGAGCGCGATCACCCACATGGCCAAGCGCTCCTCGATGCTGCCGTTGGTCATAGCCAGCACGCCATCGATGCACTTCTGTGCGTTCATCGACAGATAGTTCAGGAAATTGAACATGAAAATGTGGTCGCTGGCGAGCACCTTCATATAGTCAGCCTTGGTTATTTGCACAATGCTGACCTCGTCAATCGATTCCACATCACCGGGGTAAATGGTAGATGAGCCAAAGAGGAAATCGGGAGAAATCACATCCGGTGCCACCAATGTCTGAGAGATGCGGAAGCGGTCGTCGTGATTAGTAATGACAATTTTGGCTTTGCCACTGATAATGCATTTGATGTGGGAGCATGCTTCGCCAGCCTTGGCTATTGTTTCGCCGGGCATATATTTCAGGAAATGGAATTTAGCCTTTCCCACTGTCTCGGCTATGCATTCGTACGTCACTCCACGAAAGAGCGGCAGGTCAGCGAGTATGTCGAGCATGCTATCCATTGAAACGTCTTCTTGAATTTAATAAATAACGGAGAGAAACCTTAAAAAGTTCAGGCCTATATATATAATTGACAAGCTAAGAGGCACAGACACACGCCATTCCCCTTAGCTTGTCTTAGTTATTCGAGAGATGTCATTCTTGCTCGGCAGGCATCATTTTTGCCTCCCAAGCCAGAGCGCTGGCTCCGAGCACGGCTGCATCGGCCTCTTTGAGCTCGCTGAGCAGCACCTTTGGCTTGCCCTTGAAGCAGCTGAGCATATTCTTGTCCATGGCTTCCTTGAGGGGCTTGAGCAGGAGATCGCCGCTCTTAGCCAAGCCGCCAAAGAGAATAAAGGCTTGAGGCGATGAGAACACGGTCATGTCGGCAAAGGCCTCGCCTAAAATGGTGCCAGTGTAATCGAACACATCCTTGGCCAGTTTATCGCCTTGGATTGCAGCGTCGTACACATCCTTAGAGGTAATGCTCTCGATAGGAAGGTTGCGAAGCAGAGAAGGCTCTTGGCGGATTTCCAAGAATTCGCGAGCAGTGCGAGCCACGCCAGTGGCAGAGCAGTAAGCCTCAAGGCAACCTGTGCGGCCGCAACCGCAGAGGCGACCATTGTTGCGCTTCACTATCATGTGGCCCAGCTCGCCGGCAAAGCCGTCGTGGCCATATACCAGCTGGCCGTTGATTACTATGCCAGAGCCTACGCCCGTGCCCAGGGTAATCATGATGAAATCCTTCATGCCGCGGGCTGCTCCGTAGGTCATTTCGCCGATGGCGGCAGCATTTGCATCGTTGGTGATCGCAACTGGCAGGTTGAATTTCTCCTGTAGCATTTTCTGCAGAGGAATCTCGCCACCCCAAATCAGGTTGGGAGCATGCATGATCTTGCCGGTGTAATAGTTGGCATTGGGAGCGCCCACGCCTATGCCGCCTACTTTGTCAACTGCATCGTTGGCTTCGATCAGGCGCATGATTTCAGTATAGAGCTCTTCTACGTAGTCTTCAATTTTGGGATGCTTTGCTGTCTTAATCGACGAGCTGGCAATGACGTTGCCGCGAGCATCAACGATGCCGAAAACGGTATTGGTGCCTCCAATGTCAATGCCAAGGACATAAGGTTTCATGTAGATTGGTAGTTTTTGTAGTTAAAATATATTGATTATTTGATTTCGGAAATCCGCCACAAAGGTAATGATTTAATACTACTTTATCAAGTATTTAGCAAAATTTTTTATTCCGATAAATCCATGACAGAGAATAGGCAAGCATCTCCATAGCTGAGGAAGCGGAAGTCATGGCCCAAGGCATAATCGTAGGCTTGTCGCCAGTTCTCGCCTATCATTGCGCTCACCAGCAGCAGGAGCGTGGATTGTGGCTGGTGGAAATTTGTAATCAGATGGCGCACCAGCTGATATTGATACCCGGGGGCGATTATAATGCGGGTAGAGGCCAAAAGGGTAGTAAGGCCGTGGCCTCGCAGGTATTCAGCCACGATTTTCAATGCCTTAGCCACTGGGAGGTGCGGATGGCATGGGTCATAGGGATACCATTGCGGCACTTCGCCGGACCAATCTCCTTGATGCATCAGGCAACCTATGTGGTAGAGGCTTTCCAACGTGCGCACCGTAGTGGTGCCCACTGCCACTACCTCGCGCTGGGTGGCAGCGAGTTCTTCAATCAATGCCAATGGCACAGCGATAAACTCGCTGTGCATCAAATGGTCACCCACTTGATCTTCCTTTACGGGCTGAAAAGTGCCGGCCCCCACATGCAGGGTGAGTTCTCGGCGTGGAATGCCCATAGCGTCAATGTCCGCAAGCACCTTGTCGGTGAAATGCAGCCCGGCAGTGGGAGCAGCCACAGAGCCATCGATATGGGAATAAATAGTCTGATAGTCTTGGCTGTCGCTTTCTTCGGTATCTCTGTTGAGGTAGGGGGGCACTGGAATCTGGCCGGCGGCTTCGATGACTGTGGCGAAAGTGGGAGCTGGAGCTCCAGGAGAGCGTGGAGCCCAGTCGAACTGAACGATAGAGGCGTTATCCACCCGGTCCAGGCGTGTGGCTCTCAAGGTGAAATCGAGGTTAGGGTCGTCAAGCACCAAAGAGCCATCTTTCCAGCGCTTGGAGTTGCCTACGAAGCATAGCCATTGGCAAGATGCCGTAGCTGCGAAGTTTTGGGCATAATCGGCAGGCGCGTGGGGTTCCAGGCAAAAAATCTCTATAGCGGCCCCCGATGGCTTCCGGAAATGGAGGCGTGCGTTGATTACGCGCGTGTTATTGTACACAAGCATGGATTGCTTGGGCAGCAACTGGGGCAGATCTGCGAATATGTGCTCTGAAATTTTGCCGTCCTCAGCCAGCCTCAGCAGCTTGCATTTTTCACGCTCGGCCAGGGGGTGCTTGGCTATGCGATTGTCTGGCAAATCGTAATTATAAGCGACAATTTTAATTTTTTTCGGTGTCATATCGGTTACAAAGGTACGAATAATTGTTATAATAGGTAACTTTGTCTTATGATTTTTTGTTTTTCTGGCACCGGCAACAGCCGACACATAGCCGACATATTGCAGGACCTGCTTGGCGACGAGATAGTGCGCCTGGCACCAGGACAGATGGCCGAACCTGAGCGCACCCTATTCGATGTGGTGGATGGGCGCGTGATCTGGGTTTTCCCCATTCATTCTTGGGGCTTGCCCAAGCAGCTGGTGAAAGTGCTGGGAAAGGTGCGATTTAAATTCCGCGGTCCAGTAAGCCATTACATGGTGGCTACTTGTGGCGATGACATAGGTTATGCTGATCGCCAGTGGCGCAGGTTGGTGCGCGAGCGAGGCTTTCACGATGCCGGGGCTTATTCAGTGCAAATGCCCAATACCTACACCATGATGAAGGGATTCGATGTGGATCCGGCGGAGCTGGCTCAAGCCAAGCTGGAGGCCTCGCAGGCACGAGCCGAGGCCATAGCCGAGGCCATAGATAGCGGCCGGGAGGCCGTAGATGTGGTTCGGGGCAGGCATGCCTGGGCTAAAACCGCTATACTGTATCCTCTTTTCCAGAAATTCATGAGCAGTCCTCGGCGGTTTCGCTACACTGAGGCATGCGTAGGCTGCGGAAAGTGCAGTCGCAACTGTCCGCTGTCGAATATCAGCATGGCCGCTGGCCACCCGCTGTGGGGCGATAATTGCACTATGTGCACTCGGTGTTATCAGTGCTGTCCTCAGCATGCGGTGGCTTATGGCAAAGCCACTGAGGGCAAGGGGCAGTATATATGCCCGGGCTACACCCTCAATAAATAGTTGAAGGAATCAGAAAAAATTTGTACTTTTGCAATTGTAATTAGCAAAAGTGAATATGTCGCCAATTTTCCGTAACATCCGGCTTGCTATGGCCGCAGCCATGCTTTGGGCTGTGACCCTGCCCGCTAACGCGCAGTATCGCGAGGCTGTGTTCGGCGTACAGGCTGGTTACACAAGCACCAATGTATCGGCTACCGCTGGCATCTTCTATCAATATCGGCTAAGCAAGGCGCTTAGGATTGCCCCAGAGTTGGGCTGTGTGTTTCGCAACCAGAATGAGGACGCATTCATCGCTAATTTCAACCTCCATTTCCCCATAAGCTTGAGAAATCCCGACACTCAGATTTATCCCTTGGTGGGTTTGGCCTTTTCCTCTTGGACTCTCCATAATGTTAATATGGTCGACTCCGATGATGTGTCCACCCGCACTACCAAGATGGGGGCCAATATCGGGGCCGGTTTCCAATTCAAGACATCACCCAGCCTTAAGCTCAAGCTTGAGGCAAAATATGTGGCCATATCCGTGCACTCGGCCTTTTCTATCTCTGCCGGCATAGGTTATTGCTTCTAATAATTAAACAGGCTCTTAAAAATGACAATATTAGGTATAGAATCATCGTGCGATGACACCAGCGCAGCCATCATTCGCGATGGTTTGCTGCTGAGCAATGTAATTGCCTCGCAGAGTGTGCATGAAGAGTACGGCGGTGTGGTGCCAGAGTTGGCATCTCGCGCCCATCAGCAGAACATAGTGCCGGTGGTGGACACGGCCATCAAGCGCGCCGGAATCAGCAAGCATGATCTTGATGCCATTGCTTTCACCCGAGGTCCTGGCCTTATTGGCTCGCTCTTGGTTGGCACCAGCTTTGCCAAGGGCATGAGCTTGGGGCTGCGAATTCCCATTATCGAAGTGAACCATCTTCATGGCCATGTCCTTAGCCACTTTGTAAAGCAGAGCGAGGATGATAAGGTGCCTCAGTTTCCATATATGTGTCTCCTGATATCGGGAGGCAACTCTCAGATAATCTTGGTGCGTAATTACAACGATATGGAAATTTTGGGGCGCACCATCGATGATGCTGCCGGCGAAGCTTTTGACAAATGCGCCAAAGTCATGGGGCTGCCTTATCCGGGAGGCCCGCATATTGACCGGCTGGCAGCCGAGGGCGACCCTAAGCGGTTCCACTTCGCCAAACCTCACATCCCCGGCCTGGACTATAGTTTCAGCGGATTAAAGACAAGCTTCCTCTACACCCTGCGCGATGCTATAAAGGAGGATGCTGACTTTATCGAGAAAAACAAGGCCGACTTGGCGGCCTCGCTCCAGCGCACCATAATAGAGATACTGCTTGACAAGCTGGCCAAAGCAGTGGACCAGACTGGCATCAAGCAGCTTGCCATCGGAGGCGGCGTGAGCGCAAACTCAGGCGTGCGCCAGGCTGTGGCTGATTTTTGTGCCCAGCGAGGCATCCAGGCCTTTATTCCTCCCAGAATGTTTACTACCGACAACGCTGCTATGGTGGCGATGGCCGGATATTTTAAATATTTAGATCGGGACTTTTGTCCTTACGATGCGGTGCCGTACGCACGCGTGAATGTATGAAACTGACTATTGTAATCATAGGGGCCGAGATACTCATTGGCCAGGTTACCGACACCAATTCGGGCGAGATAGCCCGCGCCTTAGGCCCTAAGGGCTGGGAAGTGGTGGAAATCATCACTGTTGACGATAATGCCGAAGCTATACGCCAGGCTGTGGCCCGAGCCCTGGCCCAAAGCGACCTTGTAATCACCACTGGCGGCTTGGGCCCTACCAAGGATGATATCACTAAAAAGACTCTTGCCGAGATGTTCGGCATGAAGATGGTCTATGATCAGTCGGTGCTCGCCAATATCGAAGAGGTATTCCGCAAGCGATCGCTCAAGCTTAACCCCCTCACTCGTGATCAGGCATGGGTGCCAGATGGGTGCAAAGTGATTCAGAATGCCCTGGGCACAGCTCCCATTATGTGGTTTGAGCGCCAAGGCAAGGTGCTAATCTCTATGCCCGGAGTGCCTTTTGAAACCGTAGGCATGCTGCAGCGCGAGGTAGTGCAGCGCATTTGCGAGCATTTTGACAGCGACAAGGACTATGTGCATCGCACCGTGTTGGTGAGCGGCATTACAGAGTCCGATTTGGCGCAGAGGCTGGAGACTTTTGAGACAGCCCTTCCGGCGAATGTGCATCTTGCTTATCTTCCAGTGCCGGGCTATATCCGCTTGCGCTTGGATGGCACATATAAAAAGGGCGACCAAGCCGGGCTGGCGCAGTATGAGGCCCACTGCCAAAACTTGCGCGCAGCTCTTGGTGACAAACTTTTTTATGACACGGATGCCACCCCGGCCGAGATTGTGCTGAGCCGGCTTCGTGAGCGCGGGCTGTCGCTTTCTACGGCAGAGAGCTGCACTGGCGGCAATATAGCCCATAGCCTTACAGAGATTGCCGGAGCCAGCGATGTGTATATGGGCAGCGTGGTGAGCTATAGCAATGATGTAAAGCAAAGGGTGCTGGGAGTAAGCTCAGCAGATCTGGAGGCCTATGGGGCCGTAAGTGAGCCAGTGGTGCGGCAGATGGCCCAGGGGGCTTGCCGCGTGCTTGGCACCGATTGCGCCGTGAGCACCAGCGGAGTGGCTGGCCCGGGAGGCGGCACGCCAGAGAAACCAGTGGGCACAGTGTGGATAGCGGCTCGCTGCGGAGAGTGCACGGTCAGCAAGCTCTTGCACCTGCCCGGCAACCGCGCTCGAATTATCGACCGAGCCACCACTGAGGCTTTCTTGCTGCTGCTTTCGGTAATTTGATTTTGTCAGTTTGTGGAAATTGTGTATATTTGCAGTCCGTTAGTGAGCCAAAGCGCCGCTAACCATGTCTAACTAATTAAAATTATCTTGGATACTGATCCCTTACCGGCTGCCGAACAATTGTGCAACATATTGGCCCTGCAGACATTCTCATTCGGAGCCTCACAAATAGTAGCCTTGTGCATGGCACTGTTGGCCCTTGTGCTTTCTGGATTTATTTCTGGCAGCGAAATAGCCTATTTTTCATTGACCCCTGGACAGCTTGACGAGATGGACGAGGACGATTCTCGCACCATAGCCATCAAGCGGTATCTTAGTGTGCCCGAGCGATTGCTTGCCACGATATTGGTGACTAATAATTTAGTCAACGTCTCCATCGTAGTGCTCACTAATTTTGCCTTAGGCCCACTGTTCACCAGCATGCCGGCCTGGGCAAGCTTCGTCCTGCAGACAGTTATTCTCACTTTCCTTATTTTGCTGTTTGGCGAGATTTTGCCGAAGCTTTACGCCACAAACTATCCTGTGCGGTGGGCGCGATTTGCCGTGGGTGGCATTAAATTTTTCATGAAGCTCTTCTATCCCATCTCCAGCATGCTCGTGAAGAGCACCACCATTGTCAACAAGGTGGTCACCAAGAAAGAGAGCATCACCACCGACGAGCTAAGCGATGCCCTGGATGTGACCGATGTGGCGGCCAATGATGACAAGCAAATGCTTGAGGGCATTCTGAAGTTCGGCGACACCACAGCCAGCGAGGTAATGACACCCCGAGTGGAGATAGTGGGCATAGACACGGAGGCCACTTTCGCGGAGGTAATGCAAATAGTAATTGATAAGGGTTTCTCGAGAATGCCAGTCTATGAGGAGACTATGGATAACATCAAGGGCATCCTCTACAGCCGCGATCTGCTGCCCCATATCAGTCAGGAAAATGCCGATTTCGACTGGCGCACACTGCTGCGCAAGCCATACTATGTGCCGGAGTCGCGCCAAATCGATGATCTGCTGGAAGATTTCCGCAAGCGCAAGCAGCACATAGCCATCGTGGTGGATGAATTCGGTGGCACCCAGGGCGTAGTGACCTTGGAGGATGTGCTTGAGGAAATAGTGGGAGATATCAATGACGAATATGATGAAGAGGACAAGTACTATACCCGCTTGGCTCCGGATACATATAATTTTGACGGTCGCACCCCGCTGAACGACTTTTTCCGCATCACCGGCCTCGATGAGGACGACTATAAAGATGTGGCGGAAGAGGCCGAGACTGTGGCTGGAATGTTGTTGGCAATCAAGGGCGATTTCCCCAAGGAGAAGGAGCCTTTGGAATTTGGCCGCTGCCGCTTCTTGGTGCTTAAGGTGTCGGGGCACCGCATCATGGCAGTGAGGGTAAATATCAAGCCCGAGGAAGAATAGGATTATGGCAAGGGTTGGCGCACTTCTGCTTGTGGCAAGCGTGATGAGCTTAATTGTAAGCTGTGGGCATCCTAAGGATGATGCGGTGCCCCGGCGCCCCGGATACTACCGCCTGGAGCAATATCCGGCCCAATATCAGTGGCATAATGAGACGCCTCGGATGCTCTATGCAAATGCATGCGCCAAGTTCAGCTCCGAAAAAAAAGAGGATGGCAGCTACTGGGCCACAGTGGCATACCCTCGCTACAAAGCCTACATTTATTACACTTTCACACCCTTGGCTGAGCGCGATGCCACAGCCTTGGTGGAGAACCGTCTGGAGCGCATGCGTCTCGACTTGGGCAATGCGACTGACCTTTCCACAGAAGAATACCTCAATCCGAATGGCATAAATGTGTGGACAATCTTCGCCCCTCAAGCCTTGAACACTCCGGTGAAGTTTCTTGCCATGGATAAGGACTGGATGATCTCTGGCACTGCATTTCTCGACAATGCCACTGATGCCGACTCTGTGGCTCCGGTGATTGAAATACTCACTCGCGATGTGCGATACTCAATGTTGACCTTAGGCGATGGTGAGCATTGAACAGATCGGAAGCACCCTGATTGGGTTGACAAAGATACCCGCCGGCGCGCCTTTGCAGCGGCGCCAGCGCGAACGCACTGCCGTGGCGATGGTATTGGCCCAGATTGCCCCCGAGTGTGTGCTGTCGCATAATTCTGATGGCGCTCCCATTCTTGCCAGCGAAAGAGGGTCACTGAACATTAGCATTTCACATAGCCAGAGATTGGCAGCCGTAGCCATAGACCCGCAGCGCACAATAGGCATAGATGCCGAAGAGTGGCGCCCGGCTCTTGATAGGGTAAAGACCCGCTTTCTTACCAATGGCGAGCTGGGGTGGGTGGACACTCCCGAGGCCTTGCTGAAAGCGTGGACCGTAAAGGAGGCAGTGTACAAGGCTGCCGGCCGGCGCCTGCTCACCAGCCAGGAGATAGAAATAGCCCCCAATTGGGAGATGGCCGCAGCTGATGGTTGCGATTACAGCTTAGAATACATTAAAATAGGGACCACGCAGGTAACATTGGGTGTCAGAATGTTAAAATAGTGGTGAAATAGGGTAATTTTTAAGCAAAAACGGAAAAATTATTTGTTCGGTATTGCTAATTTACCTAAATTTGCACTCGTATATACCAACTATGTGAATGATGTCTTTACACCTAAGATATACATCCCTGGCTCTTGTGTGCTTAGCCTTGGCTATGCAATCATGTTTCAAGTCGGAGCCTCTCAATGCCGAATGTGATATTGAGAAAGCCTATGTAAGCCTATCCGATCCCTCGGAAATGTTCTTCAACCTTTCTGACACACTGGTTACTGTGCCCAGCGACCGCACCACTATCACATTTGATGTGCGCTGGAGCGCTGACCTCACCAATGTGGCTCCCCTCTTTGTGCTCACCCCGGGTGCCACCATCACCCCGGCCAATGGCAGCGCGCATGATTTCAGCCAAGGACCGGTAAGCTACACAGTGACAAGCGAGGACGGTTCCTGGCATCGCACCTACACAGTGAGCTTCAAGCCTCAAGTGCTCTACACCAGCGAGTCAATCACCTACAGCTTTGAGGATTACGAACTGGATGCCAATGGGAAATATTACGAATGGCTGAGCTATGACTACGCCGGCGAGCCCGTGCATCTCTGGGCCACAGCCAATCCGGGCTTTCAACTGGCCAAGGGTTCTGCAGCTCCGGATCAATATCCTACTGTGCCCTGCGAGGGCATCGATGGCATGGGTGTTCTGCTCGAGACACGCTCCACCGGGGCTTTTGGCGAGATGGTAAAGCGTCCCTTGGCAGCTGGCAATCTGTTTATTGGCTCCTTTGACATCTCCAAGGCCTTGACAGAGACCATGAAAGCCACCTGCTTTGGCGATCCATTCCAGATGAAGCCCCTTATAATGTCAGGATATTACAAATATATCCCGGGTGAAGTATATACCGATAAGAATGGCAATGTGGTGGAGGGGGCCAAGGACAGCGGCACTATCTACATAGTGATGTACCGCAACCATGATGATGATGGCAATGCTGTGGTGCTTTATGGCGACAATGTACAGACAAGCCCCCTGCTGGTGGCCAAGGCTCGCATGGTGATATCCTCCAAGCAAGAGAATTGGACTCCATTTGAGCTGGAGCTCGAATATTATGATGATATAGATGTGGATCTGCTTGAAAGCAAAGGCTACTCGATGTCGGTGGTGGCATCCAGCAGTGTTGACGGCGACCTGTATTCGGGAGCTGTGGGCAGCCAGCTCTACATTGATGAATTCAAGATTGAGTGTGAACGAATAGAAGACTAAGGCCATGCGTATCAGAATATTACTTATATCAATGCTGCTGAGCCTATGCGCTTCAGCTCAAGAGCCGGCAGCGGCTAATCCCAGCCATGGATGGTTCCATGGGCTTAAAGTCACGGGCCGAGTGGGTCTTAGCTTGGGAGGCACCATGCCTTTGGGTATGCCCGCATCAATTCGTTCGCTTGAGAAATACGATTTCAAGGTAAATCCCATGATAGGTCTTGATGCCCAGAAGATGTTCAATGACCGCTGGGGCCTGATGGCCGGCATTCGCTTGGAGCGCAAGGGCATGGAGATAGAGGCTAAGGTGAAGAACTATCACATGACCATCGTGCGCGGCGGAGAGAGCCTCACAGGCCAGTTCACTGGTTATAACCACACCGAGGAGAACCAATGGCTGCTCACAGTGCCAGTGTGCGCTACGTTGAATATTGACAAGGTTAGGATTTTCTTGGGTCCGTACCTGTCGTATGTGACAGAGAGGCAGTTCGAGGGCTATGCTTTCGATGGCTATCTGCGCGTGGATGATCCCACGGGCCCGAAGGTGGAGCTGGGTTCTACCGAGACCGAGCGAGGCTCTTACGATTTCTCCAATGATATGCGCCATTTCCAGTGGGGCATACAGGGCGGGGCCGATTGGAAACTGAGCCGCCACTTCGGAGTGTACGGCATGGTGGAGTGGGGCCTCAATGGCATCCACTATAGCTCGTTCAAGACTATAGAGCAGACCCTCTACCCCATCTATGGCACCGTGGGAGTGCTTTACTACTGGTAAAGAGCCACATGCTTTAGCCAGCCTCCAGTTATGGACCGCATTGTGGCCTGGCTTAATTGACTTTAATATAAACCAAAATATTATCATTTATGAGAAAAATTTTTACACTTCTTGCATGCGCTGTAGGCTTGGTTGCCTCAGCAGTGTCCTACACTAAGCCTATGTTGGTGGTTCTCAATGGCGTGCCCACTGTAGAATCTGCTACCACTCTTGATATCACCGATGACAATGGTGATGGTCTCTATGATCTGGCAATTCCCAATTTCATTTTCACTATGGGTGACACTACAGTGCCTATGGGTACAATTACTGTAAAGAATATCCCCGGTGTGCAAAACATCTACGGCACCTATCTTGATGGCGAAGGCCTGAAAGCTACATTCTCTGATGGCAATCTTGAAAGTGTGCCTCTTTGGATGTGGACCATCTTTGCTCCCGAAGGCATCGATGATGTGGAGATTTCCGGCATCATTGGCGAAGATGCAGTAGAGCTTGAGCTTGAGATGTCGCTTATGACTGTTGATAGCTCCACCGGTCAGCCCCTCGAATTAGAAATAGAAGTGTTCATTGGCGATGCAATCATAAACGTTATGGATGATGACTTCGCTTTCTGCTTCGACGAACCCCTGGCCTTAGATATGGGTACTGCCATTATTCCCCAAGGAAATGCTGAGATTTACATGACCCCTATCGATGTAGAGGATGAAGAAGAGGATGAAGATGTAGAGTATTTCAATCTTGAGCTTAAGAACTTTATCGCCACTATTGACGAAAGTGTAATGCCATTTGGCAATGTATATGTAGAGAATCTTAAGACAATCGACCAGGAAGATGGCGTCAATGCAATCCCCACCCAGAAGCTGACCGCCACCGTATCCGCAGGTGATATGGAGGGGGTATCGGATTGGCTTGCCACCTATTACAACACATTGGAGGTGACCATTGAGGGTACAGTATCAGCCATCTATATGGATGCTGTGATATCTCTCAACGTGCCTACCGTAGGCGATTTAGTAGTATTTTATGGCAAAAATATCATTGAGGCAGCTGGCATTGGCAGCGTAGTAGCTGACGATGACGCAGCAGTTGAGCTGTATGACCTGCGCGGAATCCGCGTGGACAACCCGAAGGCTGGCCAGATCTACATCAAGCGCCAAGGCTCCAAGGCCTCCAAGGTTTTGGCCCAATAATCCCTATAGGGTTCTACAAATAGCTACAAGATAGCTCCCCACCAACCCGCCATTGCGGTGCCGCAGGCTCCGTAATGGCGGGTTTATTCTTCCTTTTATGCCCTTTTATTGGTCGTTTTTGCTTCATTTTTTGTAACATTGCGGATTTTTGGTTAATTTTGCACCTCGTAAAATAAGGCAATCACATCACTCATATAACCAATATAGTTTTTAACCGTTCTGCAATGATGAATATAAAGTATCTAAGTCATGCATTGTGCGTTGGTCTTTCCCTCTTAGGGCTCGCCGCTTGTAGCGAAGACCACTTTGGTGCAGCCAATGGCCAAGGCAAGATACACTTGGATGTAGAGGTGGATCAAAGTTATAAATCGCGTGCCGACGAGGCCCTATCCATATCCTCCAACGACCTGAAGATACGCCTCACCAGCAGCGATGGCGAGGTGTCGGAGTTTGCTTCGGTGTCGAAGTTCGAGGCTGAGCACTCATTCCCCGTGGGTTCGTATCTGTTGGAGGCATACCTCAACGATGCCACTACCGAAGGCTTCGACTGCCCGTATATCTATGGCGCGGCAGAGTTCGATGTGGTGATGGATCAGACCACACAGGTCAACCTTACAGCTGCCCTCTCCAACACACTGGTCAAGGTCAATTATTCCGATGCAGTAAGCTCATACTTTGAGGACTTTTATGTGGTGCTGCTCTCCAAGAGCGGCAAAGGGGTGGAATATCCGGCAGATGAGACGCGCCCGGCCTACCTGATGCCCGGCAAAGTGGAGGTGCTGTTCTATTATCAGAAGCAAAAGGATGGCGATGTGCGCAACAAGTCGTGCGCCGAGTTCACCGCCAGCGCGGCCACATGCTACAGCCTAAACATTGACGCCAATGGCGGCACAGTGGACCAGGCCTCGCTGACCATTACATTCAATGATGATCTCGAGACCCAAGAGCTCGAAGTGGACCTAAGCGATGACCTGATAGCCGCTACGGCCCCGGAGGTAATGGCCGAGGGCTTCACCGATGAGGCTATCGCCTTTGTCACCGGCGATGAGTACACTGGGGGAGCTCTCCAGTTCAATGCCATAGCTCGCGGCAAACTCCAGAATGTGATCCTCACCACCACCAATCCTACCTATGTCAATGCCAACTGGCCAGCAAGCGTGGACCTTATGTCGCTCTCCGATGCTGAGATTGCCAATTTCAAGAGCATGGGTCTCTCGGCAGTGGGTCTGTGGAAAAATCCAGAGCAGATGGCGGCAATCGACCTCAGCGGAGTGGTGCAAAAGATACGTCTGCCCAAGGGCACAGATAATGGTAGGGTGACCTTTACGCTGAGCGTGACCGATATGAATGGCAAGGTGAATGAGACCGCCCCCACGCTCACCTTGGATGCCACCCGCGGCCAAATCAGCTTACAGACCTTAGATGAGGTGTTGTATGACGACACCGAGATGACCCTCAAGGCCACTTACAACGGAGCCAATCTCTCCAATGTTAAGTTCCAGTATTTGAGCGTGATGGGCACATGGGTAACTCTTACCCCGACAAAGACAATCGACAATCAGGATGGCTCCTACAATATCACGCTTCCCAAAGATATTGTGTATCCTCTGCAACTCAAAGCAGTGGAGAAAGAGACCAACACCATGAATGAGGCCAGCCTGGAGGTGCCTCTGGGCCCGGCTCTTAAAATCACCGACAACAACATCTGGGCCACCAAGGTGGATGTGTATGTGTGGAATGGCGGCACTTATTACGATAGCGGATTCACCAAGGGCTATCATTCCACAGATGGCACCAACTGGACCGAAGTAGCCGTGACTGACCTCGGGCCCACCTCCACGGGCGCGCATCTCTATCGCATCACCGGCCTTACCGCCGGGGCGAAGAATTATGTAAAGCTCAACCATCCCAGCAACTCCAGCAAACTGCTCAATGCCACATCATGCACCACGGAGGCTGCTATACAGGTGCCTTATAATTCTATGGAGAATTGGTATTCTTCTCATGATGGTAAAAATTACAAAATTTATTGGCCCGGGGACAATACTGAAACCCAATGGGGCACTAATAATCCTATGACTACCTCTGCTGGTTCGGATCTTGCCTATTGCCGTAATTCGGGCACAATTCCTTATTCCAGTGGGAAAAGTGGAAAATGTGCGTTATTGAAAAGTATAGGATGGGGAAATGGTAATACCGCAGCCGGAGATCTATCAAGCCGTGTTATGAAGTATGGTGATGCCGGATTATTGCATTTGGGCTCAAGTCGTAGTAGTAGACCAAGTGACTATTCTGGTGTAGCTGGCCCGCTCACCACGGATGATTTGTCTTGTGGTATTGATTTTGCAACGCGCCCAAGCAGCCTATCATTTTATTATAAATATAGCCCTAAAAACAGTAAAGATACAGGTTATGTGGAATATTGGATTAAAGACTCTGCTGGTAATATTCTTAGCAGTGGGAGTAAAAACCTCTCATCAGCATCCACTTTTACTGAAGTTTCTTTAAGTTTTTCTTATGGTGTAAATATTAATAAGGCTGCAAAATTATATATTAAATTTTTGTCTTCATCAAGTAGAGATTATCTTACAAAAAGTACGAATAATTTTACTTCTCCAACATTCGGTAATCTTAGTGATGGAGAGTATTTAGGAAGCCAACTTTACATTGATGACATCACTCTAAATTATTAATGCGATGATTAAGAGAATAATATATGCGATGGTGATGGCTTGCGCTATGACAAGCTGCTTCACCGACGACTGGGATCCCAAGATTGACAAAGAGGGCCAAGTGTCGCTTGGTTCGATGAATGTCACCGTAATCTCTGAAGAATATCTCACCAGCAGCCGCGCTGCCGATATCGACATCGACAAGTTCCAGATAGTAATTAAGAGCGATGGAGTGATTAAGAAGCAGTGGACCTATGGCGAAATGCCCGAAGTGTTCACCCTCGCCACTGGCGACTACACTATTGAGGCCATTTCCGGCACCCCCCAGAAAGCCGCTTGGGAGGATCCTTACTATTATGGCTCGCAGTCGTTCAAAATCGAAGCCAACAAGATTACCGACATTGGCACTGTGCTTTGCAAGTTCTCCAACATCAAGGTCGCCGTGCTCTTCGACGACAATATGCTCGACCACATGGGCGACAATTGCAAGGTTACCGTTGTGGCCAATGATGATGGAGTACTCGAATTCTCCCCTACTGAGACCCGCGCCGGATACTTCGAAGCCATAGAGAACAGCAACACTATCGTTGCCACTTTCACCGGCGAGATTGATGGAGCCGAGCAGACTATCCCCTTGGCTTACGACAATGTGGAGAAAGGCACCTTCTTTGAGTTCAAGTTCTACGCCCAAGGCCCCAACACCGATCCTCCCGCTGTCACTGGCGATATCACCACGGGAAAGAATGCCAATGGCATAGAGATAAATACCACGATCATCACCATAGACCAGACCAGCAACATCAATATCTCCGAGGAGACAATCACCCCCACGATTGTGCCCGGCAATGTTGACCCGGACCCCGATCCAGACCCTGATCCTGATCCTGACCCCGATCCCACTCCTGGTCCGGGCAGTGACAACATAACCTTTACCAGTGCCACCCTGGATCTCGCTGGCGGCGAGAACCCCACATCGGTGAATCCGGCCCTGGTAACCATTCAAGCCGTAAATGGCATTGCCAATCTCAAGGTGGTGATCAGCGGGGCTCTCCCGGATGCTTGTGATTTGACACAAGTAGGCTTGGCCGAGGAGTTCGACTTGGCTTATCCCGGAGATTTGGAGGCCGGATTGCAAAGCCTTGGCTTCCCCACGGGAGATGATGTTATCGGCAAGACAAGTATCGACTTTGACATCACCGATTTTGTACCCCTATTGAATGTTTACGGAGGTGTAAGCCAATTCACACTTACTGTCACCGACCAAAACGGAGAGACCGCAAGCGCAGTACTGATATTTAATGCCAACTAATTATGAAATTCAAGGATATATTTACCATCACAGCTCTTGGAGCCTTGGTTGTCGGCTGCGCCGACGACAAGGGGGCTGTCAACGGCGAGGGTCAGATTATGCTTGAACCCACAATCACGGTGGCAAATCTGAAGCAAGAGTCGCGCGCCGCATCTGACGAACTGGCCCAGCGCCTGAGCAGCAGCTTCGGCATGTGGCTTGCCACAGAAAAGGGCGTGGTGCGCGAATACAAAGGCCTCGACAATGTGCCCTCTGATCCCATAACCCTTACCGCCGGGGCTTACACTGCCATAGCCTGGGCTGGCGATAGCGTGTCGGCAGACTGGGAGTCGAGTTACTACAAGGGCTCGACCAAATTCCAAGTCACAGCCGGCAATTGCACCCCTGTGACGGTGGAGTGCAAGATACAGAATGTGGTGGTGTCGATTGTGTATGACTCCAGCGTGGACGATGTGCTCTATGACAAGATACTGACAGTGCAGCACAGCCGAGGCCAACTCGATTTCGACGATGAGCACAATCGCGGCTTCTTTATGATGCCTTTTGGAGAGAACTCATTGTCGTGGACTCTCACTGGCAAGAAGATTGTAGATGGCGCTCAGACAGAGAATGTGTACAACACCAATCAGAAAATCACTGTGCAATCTGGCCACGAATACATATTCCGCGTGTCATGCGAGTCCAAAGCCGATACCCCCATTGGTGGCGGCTGGCTTAAGATTGAGATTGACGACACTGAGATCAACCAGTCAGCTACTACTGCTATCGTGGTGCCACCCTACATTATCGGCTTTGACGAGAATGGCGTTGGCGGCTTCGACATCGACAAGGAGCAGGTGGCCCCAGTAGGTGAGATGGCAGCTCATTATGTAGAGGTTGGGGGCACGGGCACGCTTCAGAGCGTGGTGGTGACCTGTGAGCAATTCAACCGGGTATTTCCTGGCGGAGGCACTGATTTCGATGCAGTAATTGTCCAGGATGCCGGCCTTGAAATCCTTAAGGCAGCTGGCATCGAGCTTAGCTTTGTTGACTCCTACTTCGGCGACAGCAACACTTACGCTCAAAAATGCCACCTCTGTTTCAGCCAGGATTTCTTTACAAAGTACTTCACCTCAGAAGCAGAATACACCATCAACATTACCGCTTCAATTCAGAGCGATTATACTGCCACAGGCTTGCTGACCACCAGCAAGGACATCCGCTTCCGCATCTCCAATAATGTGGTTGAGATACTCAGCATCGATGAGAACCAGCTGTATCACAACAAAGTCACCCTGCAGGGCTCGATTGTGAATGAGGATGGCCTGGATGCCTCTCAGCCAATCTACTTTCAGTATCGCAAGAGCGGAGACACCTCTTGGACACAGGTAGCTGCCACCGTTTCAGGCACCACTTTCTCGGCCACTGTGACCGGTCTGGCTCCCGGCACTGAGTATCAGTACAATGCCACTGCTATGCGCACCGATGGCAAAGACTCTACTACAAACAATGGCAAATTTACCACCGATGCCGAGACACAACTGCCTAACTCCAGCTTTGAAGACTGGCAGACCTCCAGCTCTCCCTACTTGGTTTATGCCAGCGGGGGCGAGATGTTCTGGGACACTGGTAATCATGGCTCATCTACCATGAGTAAGAATGTTACAGTGCCAGATGACACCTACCGCCATAGTGGCAACTATTCCATAAAGTTAGCGTCACAGTTCGTGGGCCTTGGCATAATCGGCAAATTTGCCGCCGGCAATGTGTTTGTGGGCAAGTATCTGAAGACCGATGGCACAGACGGCATCTTGGGCTTCGGCCGACCGTTCACCAGCCGCCCGGCCAAGCTCAAGGGCTACATGCGCTATGAGCCCGGCACGGTAGATTACACTGACACCGGGGCCCCCGATATAGTAAAGGGCGAACTTGACAAGGGCATAATCTATATGGCCCTGCTTGATGGCACTACCGAGAACTACGATGGCGATCCTTGGCCAGTGATTATCAAGACCAAGTCGAGCGAGCGCCAGCTCTTCGACAAGGATGGCAGCAATGTCATAGCCTATGGCGAATTGGTGGTCGAGGGCAGCTATGGCGGCGATGGCATGGCTGAGTTCTCCGTGAGCTTCGATTACAAGCGCCCGGGAGTGCGCCCATCATATATCATGCTCACATGCGCGGCATCCAAGGGCGGCGATTATTTCGCCGGCAGCAGCTCCTCCACCATGTGGATCGACGATCTGGAGCTCGTCTACGAGTAATGGCGAGAAACCAGACCCCCCTAATCCAAGAGGCCTAATCCAAGAGGCCCGCAAGCGGACCTCCCCCGATCGGAGCGGGTCCGCTTGCGGGCCCGGAACCAAAAACCGAAAACCAAAAACCACCCACCACTAACCACTAACTATCGTATATCATATGATCGTTTACATTTCTATACCTCC
>CAZRYC010000022.1:0-41429 GCA_964604175.1 uncultured Bacteroides sp. | reverse complement strand
TGCGGTATGTCTATTACCATACCCATATTCCAACGGAGAATCTATACTCATGCATCTCATCAGGTAATATAATTCAACAAAAACTATCTAATTCTCTATGGCTGCGGCTATAGTTTGTATTTGAAATGACTCTTTCAAAGAAAATTTCATTACTCACATTGCTTGGAGTGATTCTTCCATTCGGAAATATCTGGGGCCCTTTTATTATAAAAGTACCTAAAGGTTCCAATGAATCTGATTTTAGGCATATATTAATAGCATTTGAGACTATCCTCACATTTATATCTTTTGCAATATCTATAGGGTTAATTGCCGAAGCTATGGTTTCAGAATACTATATCAGTGAAATCAAAATGGCTGCATATGTATTGTTCATTCAGGATATAGTGATTATAGTGGTTGCTGTTATTACTGCCTTATGCTCCAAATCCAAGTGTTAATTAATAATTTGTAAAACCAAGTTTCTTAAGTAGTGCACTCCGTGCACGCCTGAGGATATCCCACGGCTTAATGCCGTGGGGGTTCAAGAGGTTTCCCTCTTTCAGCCCCCAGAGGGGGCGTCTAATAGTCAAATCCAAGTTGTTCAGACGTGCCTTCCAGGCACTTACCTCATGGCAGTATTTTTGTCCCACGGCATAAAGCCGTGGGTTATTCCCAGACGTGCCTTCCAGGCACTTAAGGCTTGCGAAACTTGAATTACTCTTTGAATATCTCCAGAAGATTTGTACCTTTGTGGAGCTCTTGGGAGGGAGTAGCTATATTCAAGTTGGAGAACTCTTCTATAAAGTTACTAAATCCCAGAGCTTTATGCAAATTTTCGAATCAATTTGATAGTTAATCGCAGAGATTTTACTAACGATTACAAATTTCTGTCATCTACTAAGTTCTTTCTAATGAAACGTATAGATATCAAGACCCAACGTAAGTTATATTGGTTATTCATCCCTTTATTAGCAGTCGTTTCGATAGAGATGTTATATTTGTGGTTTAACGTAAATTTACTTAAACTATGGCTTGGCATAGATATTGATATCCTAACATGGTGTAAGCCTGCACTACTTGTATCAGTATCCTTTATCTTTATTGGATATTCTATTGCTGCCATAAAGCAAAAATGTTGGGGAGAACTTACTATCGCAATAGTTATACTTCTTATCATGCTTTTAAACATGAGTAATCTTTTCATAGACTTATAGGTCTAATCTGTATCATTTCATAAACGACTGTTTTTGAGACAACATAAAAGGCTGGCTCCCGGTATCGAGGAGCCAGCCTTTTTGCGTTTCAAAAGAAGTATAGAAATTATCGGTTCAATCAGTGTCACCAGATAAGGATAAGATACCTATTGCCTGACTTGTTAGCGGCGGGTGTATATTTTTATGATGCCACCAGCACCTTTAAGGCCGTACATCGAGCCATCCCTTATGACCTCAATCTTCTCCACTGATTCAATTGCAACGCGGTCATTTGGACTCGGACCGCCCCAGCATTCCACACCATCAACAATGAATAGTGGGTTGCATGGGAGGCCTGATCTGATCTCTACGCCTCCGTTGTCTGTAATAACCACGCCGGGGATTTGGCCTCGCAGGGCATCGTTAAGGTCTTTGTAATTAGCCTTCGCTATTTGTTCGCGGGTGATGACATTGGCCTCGCCGTTAGTTGTAGGAATTTCTTTGTATGGCAGTTCAATGGAAGAATCACCAAAATCTACCTTTGCCTTTTCGCTTTTAAGGGTTACAGTAAGCTGTGATTTGTCCCAAAGAGGTACTACGAGATACTCGGTCTTAGACAGCCCGAATGTTAAGAAATCGTTGCCTGTGGTTTCGGCTTCAAAGGCAAATTCGCCATTTTCATCGGTGAGTATAATGGTGGGGGCATTGTCGTACATTATTTCCATATTTGCCACTGGATTGCCTTTCTTGTCCAGTACAGTACCGGAAACAACATTAGCCAGGCAATAGCCCATACCCAGAGCTCCACACATAAACAGAATGCTTAATTTTTTCATCTCTCTAAGGTTTGGTTAAACAATAAGGTTATAGGTTTTATATTTCTACGCAAAGATAACGATAAATCAGCCAACACTCTATCCTAATTTACTTATTTTGTGTTAGAATTGACCAAAATTTATGTATCCTTACGTTGATTTATAGGTTTTTAAGTGTAAATACAATTCTTTGAGTACCCGTGCCATAAACAGGGATATAATCAAAGAAAGTGAAATAAGCTGAAGATGTGATATATCCAGTATAACAGTATGACCCACCGTTTGTAACCTCTACTTTGTAACTGCCAGATTTGGTAGTTGTAAGAGTTGCATTGACAAAGATACCATCTTCAGTAGGATTAAATGTCGGATGAATCACTATGTCGCTTTGCCCTGTACCATAGCCGATGTGGCAATATGCAGGCTGGTACATCGTCAAAGTGGCACCTATACCAGGCAGATACTCGGGCCCATTTACTGGATCACCAGTGGGACCAATTGCTGAAAGGCATGTTACAAGGATATCCATATCAGGATACTCTGCGAATGATGTAGTGCATACGCTGAGCATTAGCAATAGAACAAACTTCTTCATATAAAATGAATTTTAGTTAAACATTTATTAGTAAGATGTTATTTGTTTTTAGAGCTTTAGAGAACCAGGTGCAGTCCAAGATTCCGTGACTACCTCAATAGTATAACTTCCTGACGGTGTAGGAAGGATGAAAGTTGTATTTATATCACAGTTGTATCCAATGATATTTTCATTTAAGTACAGGAAAGACTCACCAACTGACTCTCCATTATATATTATTTCTATTGTCTGACTTTCAGAATCATAATATGCATTAAGCGCTATCCTCATGGGAGTTATGAGAATGGTGGAATTGTTTGAATTTTTTTGAATTCAAGTTTGAGAGGCGCTGACTGTTGTTCATTTGCTCCCATTGCGGTCATCAGAAAAATACTGACCAAAATAAGCGTAATACTTGATACTAATCTTTTCATATTTGATTTGCTTTACATTGCAAAATTACTATGAAAAACTTTCATAAACCAAATAAAAACTTTCAGAATTTTCTTTTTAAAGGCGAGATAATATAAAGAGAATCACCAAGATATGTAATCGTATTTAATTTTTTATTTTCTTTTGAACATAATACTTTCATATTGGACTAAATTGATATCTAAAAGAACAAATTTTGTCAATCAAGTTTCTTAAGTAGTTCACGGAGTGCACGTCTGATCAACAAGGATTTGACTATTAGACGCCCCCTCTGGGGGCTGAAAGAGGTGATGCCTCTTGAACCCCCACGGCATTAAGCCGTGGGATATCCTCAGGCGTGCACTCCGTGCACTACTTAAGAAACTTGATTTAGAGATTTATTATTTATTAACAAAGGGAGGTTTAAACCTTGGGAGGTTTGGAATATCAAATTTTTTGTAACTAATAACAGGAAACAGATTTTGCGTCACTTTATTCTTACTATATTCACGCTTTTATCTCTCGCGGCATTGGCAGTGGAGAAACCAGTCGTGCATAAGCCTAATCTTGACTCTATCAAAGCCGAGACTACAAATGAATCCTCACGATATTTTTACCCTAAACTGCTTAAAGCCTTTATGTCGAATGACACAGTGATGACCAATAAAGACTTTGAGTATTTTTATTATGGCACCCTTTTTCAAGAGGATTACGACCCCTATCGACCTGCCTTTGACGAGGCCAAGCTTAAAGAGATAGAGCCATTATTCTACAAAAGCACCCATACCCGCCAAGAAAGAGAGGATATGCGCCATTACGCAAATGCTGCTATTGAGGATAACCCGCTCGACCTGCAGCAGCTAAAAAACCTTATCTTTGTGTACGAACAAAACAAAAAGGTAAACCTGGCAAAAATATGGAAGAATAAGCTCAATCATTTGCTCTTGACTATCGCTTCATCTGGAACAGGTCAGGATCCAGATAACGCATGGATGGTAGTGTATCCACGACATGAGTTTGATTTCCTTAATATATCGGGAATAAAAGTAGAGTCCACCCAATTCCAAGAACCCTACTATGAAGCGGTGAAAGTGGCCAAGAAAAAAGAAGATTCCCCAGGGACTTATTATTTTAATCTACAGCCCATACTCGAGCAATATTATCTGAAGCATCCGACCGAGAAATAGCAAAAATAGCAAAAAATTACCTAATAATTTGGTAGTTAGGAAAAAAGGCTGTAAATTTGCACTCAAATTGCCCGTAAGGCCCATTCGTCTATCGGTTAGGACGCAAGATTTTCATTCTTGAAAGAGCAGTTCGATTCTGCTATGGGCTACTATAAATAAAATAAAATCAACGATTTAAAGACATTACAAAGAAGATATGGCAAACCATAAGTCATCGAAAAAGCGCATTCGCCAGACAATCAGCCGCCGTCTGCACAATCGCTACTATGCCAAGACTGCTCGCAATGCTGTGCGCAATCTGCGCAAAGTGACCGATGTTGAAGAGGCAAAGGCTAAGCTCCCCAAGGTATCTGCAATGCTTGATCGCCTGGCATCAAAGAAGGCTATCTCGAAGAACAAGGCAGCTAACCTCAAGAGCAAGCTCGCACGTCTGGTCAACAAGCTCGCTGCATAATAGCCGCAACGCATAAAACCAAGATGGCCCATTCGTCTATCGGTTAGGACGCAAGATTTTCATTCTTGAAAGAGCAGTTCGATTCTGCTATGGGCTACAGCTCCGGCGCCTTGCGCCGGAGCTTTTTGTTAATGACTTATTAATGGAGCTAATCACCGGAACAACCCTGCGTGCGGTCAAATATAATGACAATTCCTCAATCCTTACAATCTGGAGCAAAGAATTGGGGAGATTGTCCGTTGTTGTATCCTCTGGCTCAACGAAGGAGGCTCGTCGAAGAAAGGCCATACTGATGCCCTTGGGTGTATTCGAGGCTGTGCTCCATAAGAAATCCGGGCAAGAAGTAAGCAGAATCAGTGATGTAAGGCAGATTGCTGTAAGTCCTGCGGCGAGCGGTAATCCGATTAAGACAGCCGTTACTCTCTTCCTTGCTGAATTTTTATATTCAGTGCTTAAAGAGAGTTCACCAGATTCTAAATTAGGCGATTTTCTGTTAGAGGCCATAACGGTGCTCAATGGCATAGAGGGAGGAGCCTTGGCTAACTTCCATCTTGTATTCCTTTACAAATTGGGGCATTTCTTGGGAATAGAACCCGATATTGGCTCTTATTCGCAAGGCAGTTATTTTGATCTCAGTGAGGCAAGATTATCCGCCACAGCGTCGCTGCATAAAAATTTCCTCAGTCAGGATGATTCGAGAGCTGTACGGCTCCTTTCCCGCTTAAATTGGCGGAATATGAGCATTCCTCAATTGTCAAGATACCAGCGCAATGAAATATTGGATCATATCATCAAGTATTACACCCTGCATCATGCGCCCATTTACACCTTGCCATCGCTTGATTTGCTTCGAGAGATGTTTTCTTGATTGAAGAAGTTATATACTTTTGCGGCTTTTGCAGCTCCGATTACTCCGGATAATTCCACGAGATTGGCTTCCTTTATCCTTTTTACGCTTTTAAAGTGCTTAAGCAGTTTGGTTGAATTCTTTTCTCCAATCCCTTCTATGCTGTCCAGTTCGCTTACAATCTGCGATTTGCTGCGTTTGTCACGGTGAAATGTAATGCCAAATCTGTGCGCTTCATCGCGCAGATGTTGCACTACCTTTAAGCTCTCGCTCCCCTTGTCAATGTACAATGGTATGCTATCCCCTGGAAAATATATTTCTTCAAGCCTCTTGGCTATGCCCACTATGGCAATCTTACCTCTCAATCCTATTTCCTCTAAAGCCTCTACCGCAGAGCTGAGCTGGCCTTTGCCCCCGTCCACCACTATAAGCTGTGGCAGATCGTCGGGTGATTCGGTCATCAGGCGAGTATATCGGCGCGTAAGCACTTCTTTCATAGAGGCGAAATCATCAGGGCCAACGACAGTCTTTATATTGAAATGGCGGTAGTCTTTCTTGCTGGGCTTCCCATCGCGGAACACCACGCAAGAGGCTACTGGATTTGTGCCTTGGATATTTGAATTGTCGAAGCATTCGATATGCCGTGGCTGTTCTTCTAATCGGAAGTCTGCCTTCATTCTCTCCATCAGTCTCTCGGTGTGTCGTTCCGGATCGGTCTTTTCGAGATGCTTCAAGTCGTCAATCTTTTTTTGCTTGGCGTTGCGCTGGGAAACCTCCAAGAGCTTTGCCTTGTCGCCACGTTGGGGCACAATAAAACTCACTCCGCTCCACCCTATTTCAGGCACCACTGGCACAATCACTTCATCATACTCTATGCCAAGCTCCTCTTGAATTTCACGCATGGCATAGTCAAGCAGCTCGGCTTGTGTTTCATCAAGTCGGCGTTTGTATCTTAGCGTGATGCTTCTCACCACAGCGCCATGGCGCACATGCATGTAGTTGATATAGACATCGCGGTCGTCATCATCCAATCCGAAAACATCTATCTCCTCTATTGTTTGGCTTACGATAACGCTTTTGCTTTGGTAATTTTCGAGCAATCTGTATTTATCTTTGAGCTCTTGAGCTTCTTCGAATTTAAGTTCTGAGGCCAACTGCTCCATCTCGCTCCTAAGATAGCGCATCAATTCCTGTGTCTCGCCCCGGAGGATTTGCTTGATTTTTTCGATATAGGAGTTGTATTCTTTGACCGAAATACTGCCCACGCAACAGCCCCTGCATTTTTTCAGGTGAAAGTCAAGGCATAACTTCCCTTTCCTTTTATCCAGATATTCTTGAGTAATGGGATGGCGGCACGATCGCAAGGGATAGAGCTCTCGGATTAGGTCGAGTACGACTCTGGCCACGCCTGTGTTGGTATAAGGTCCGTAATATCGGCTGCCGTCCTTCAGGCGGTGGCGTGTCATAAATACTCTGGGATAAAGCTCGCCAGTCACTGCTATCCAAGGGTATGATTTATCATCTTTAAGCAGGACGTTGTACCTGGGCTTGTACTCCTTTATCATGGAGTTTTCGAGATTTAGGGCGTCTTGCTCGGTAGGCACCACAATGTAGCTCATATCCGCGATTGCGCGCACCAGCAGGTTGGTGCGGAGCGAGTCGTGGACATGCGTAAAGTAGGAAGACACACGGCGCTTGAGGTTCTTAGCTTTGCCGATGTATATGATTGTGCCGTCCTTGTCGTAATATGTATATACGCCTGGCGTGTCAGGCAAGATTGCGATCTTAGCCTTCAACTCCGGCGATTTTTCATATACGGCCATATATGATTTTTTTAATAAACAAAAAGGAGGACCATGTGGTTCCCCTTTTTGGTTGGAATGTCAATATTTAATGAGCGATGTCACCTCAGCATCTGCTGGCAGGTGAGATCTGCCGTTCAGGGCGGAAAGCTCGATGATGAAGTTGACATATATTTTTTTAGGGTTCATGCTTTTCACCAGTTCGTAGGCGGCCGCCATTGTGCCACCGGTGGCCAGTACGTCGTCGTGAATAACCACTACGTCGTCTGGAGTGATGGCGTCGCGGTGTATCTCTATCACATCTGTGCCGTATTCTTTCTGGAATTCGGCCCTTACGGTGTCGGCCGGCAGTTTGCCGGGCTTGCGTGCGGGCACGAATCCCGCGCCCAGTTCAAAGGCCAGGATAGAGCCTCCGATAAAGCCGCGGCTTTCGATGCCTACCACCTTTGTAACACCTTTGTCGCGGTACAGCTGCGACAAGTCCCAGCCAATGATGTGGAGGGCTCTGGCATCCTTGAACACAGTGGTGAGGTCGTAGAACATAATGCCTTTCGACGGGAAGTCGGGCACGCTTCTGATTTTGCTTTTGATATATTCCATAGCTATAGCGGGTTTTGGTTGTTTCACGTGGAACATTTTGCTTTCCGGGCCCGGTTTATCTGCCGAGAAGCAGAAGGAGGATGTTGATGTCGCTCGGCGACACGCCGGGTATGCGAGCTGCCTGGCCCACAGTCGTGGGGCGGATGCGCTCGAGCTTCTGCCTGGCCTCGGTGCTCAAAGCCGAAATCTCAGAATAGTTGAGGCGGTCGCTGAGCTTTACGTCTTCGAGGCGCCGCAGCTTGTCGGCCACGCCTTTCTCGCGCTCGATGTAGCCTTGATACTTTACCAAGATTTCTGCGGCCTCGATAATCTCCTCCCTCCTCTCGGCCGGGATTTCTTGGCAGAGAGAAGCCAGCTCCACGAACCTCTCTCGGAGATCAGCCATAGAGATGGTAGGCCTTGACAGCAGGTCATGAAGCCTCACTCCTTGACGCAGCGGCGCGCTGCCGCGCTCTTCAAGCCAAGCGTTGATGTCGGGGGTTGGCCGCACCGGAAATTCTTTTAGGAATGCCACTACCCTGTCGCGCCACTCTTTCTTCTCTATCATCAAGCGCAGGCGCTCATCTGTGGCCAGGCCAATGGAGTGGCCCAGAGGCGTGAGGCGCATATCGGCATCATCCTGCCGCAGCAGAATCCTGTATTCGGCGCGGGATGTGAACATGCGATAAGGTTCGTCAACACCCTTGGTCACCAAGTCATCTACCAGCACGCCTATGTAAGCTTGGTCGCGGCTAAGAGTGATTTGCTCCTTGCCCATAGCCCGCAAAGCGGCGTTGGCTCCGGCCAACAGGCCCTGCCCCGCAGCTTCCTCGTATCCGGTGGTGCCGTTGATTTGTCCGGCAAAGTAGAGATTTCGCACGAGCTTTGTCTCAAGTGTGTGTTGAAGCTGGGTGGGGTCGAAGAAGTCATATTCTATAGCATACCCTGGCCTGTAGAATTGAGCATTCTTAAGCGCGGGGATGGTAGCGAGGGCTTCAAACTGCACATGCATGGGCAGCGAAGATGAGAAGCCGTTGAGGTAGTATTCCTGAGAGTCTTCTCCTTCCGGCTCTATGAAGAGCTGGTGTTGGTCTTTGTCAGCGAAGGTCACAATCTTTGTTTCGATGCTGGGGCAGTACCGAGGTCCGATGCTTTGTATCTGACCATTGTAAAGGGGCGATTCTGGCAGCCCTTTGCGCAGGATTTCGTGGGTTTCAGGGTTTGTATAAGCTATGTAGCAATTGCGCTGCTTGAGCTGTCGATGCACCTCGGGCAGGAAGGAGAATTTGTGGAAATCGTCTTCGCCGCTTTGTGGAGTGGTGAGAGAGAAATCAATGGTGCGGCCATCTATGCGCACGGGGGTGCCTGTCTTCATTCGCCCCACTTCAAAACCTATTTCGCGCAACTGCTCTGCTATGCCGTGGCTGGCTGGTTCGCCAATGCGACCTCCTTCGATCATCTGCCGGCCTATATGCAGCAGACCGTTAAGGAAAGTGCCATTGGTAAGCACTACGCACTTGGCTTTGAACTCTGCCCCTTGTGCTGTGCGCACTCCGGTCACTTGCTTGTGATCTTCTTCACTAAATATAAGGCTTGTGACAGAGTCCTGCCACAATGAGAGGCGCTCTGTGTTCTCTAACACCCGGCGCCACATGGCACAATACCTGTTGCGGTCGCTTTGTGCCCGGGGACTCCACATGGCTGGGCCTTTGCTGCGGTTGAGCATGCGAAACTGGATCGCAGTAAGGTCAGACACTATGCCCATCATGCCTCCGAGAGCGTCGATTTCACGCACTATCTGGCCTTTAGCAATCCCTCCTATTGCGGGATTGCAACTCATCTGGGCCACTTTGTCAAGATCCATTGTGATTAGCAGGGTGTGTGCGCCAATCTTGGCTGCCGCATGAGCTGCCTCGCAACCGGCATGCCCGGCGCCTACTACTATGACATCAAAATCAAAATTCATCTCAATTCTTTCAGCAAGGCCAGGGCCTGATTTTCGTGAGTTTCCATAACCTCTCTTTCTCCAGGCGCTTTGTCGTTGATTCCGCACAAGTGCAGTATGCCATGCACAAGCACGCGATGCAACTCTGTATCAAAATCAGCCCCTACCATCTCGGCATTGCTGGCTACTGTATCGATGCTTATAACTAAGTCGCCTGAAATAAGTTTGCCGCGTGAATAATCAAAGGTGATTATGTCGGTGTAATAATCATGCTGGAGAAATTGTCGGTTTACCTCCAGGATGTGCTCATCATCACATAGCAGATATCCGATGTCTCCTAAGATGCGTCCATGGCTTTTTGCCACGGCAGCAATCCATCGCTCCACCAATGCGGTGTCGAGCTTGGGCATTTCTATGTTTTTACAGTTCCAGGAGATAGTGGGCATATCATGCAATTGAAAAATCAGACAAAATTACAAATTTTCCATGGCATTACAAAATAAAACATTAAAACATTACAAATCAATAAGATAAGGTGATTTTACCTCCATGAGAATTTAATTTTTCAAAATTTTCGGAAAGTGGGAGGGAAATTTTGAAATCTCGAAGAGCCAAATTCACCCACTTTTTTGCTATATTTGCAAAACGATGGCTTTAGGGCCGCAATTCGTGCCAGATGTCAAAAATTCTTTACATACGCCCCGATGGATGGCAGATGCCTGAGCGACAAAAAAAGTTTTTGTCGCAATTAGGCATCGAGGCTCAGGTGTTGTCTCCTGCCATTATGAGCGCTCTAACCTCCGTGAAGATTGTGGCTGTCCTAAATCAACAGGACATCTCATGGATCATGGTCAACAATCTCACGGATGCGGTGGCCGCAATTTCGGCCAGAAAAATTTCTAAGGGTTGTCGCCCATTGATAAAAATTGAGATCGAGCCAAACTCTGAAATACCCAAGAGCATACCCAAAGAGGTGATAGCTGGTGTAGATGCCTGGACTTTCCCCTCACATAGGCTAATGTCTCTTTATCCGGAAGCCTTGCAAAATAGAACGGTAGTGATCCCAGAGGATTTTTCACTTGATTGGGAATCCATATCTCCTAAGCGTGACAGCAAAATGCTTGCTTGGGTAGGTCCGCTCGATGGCAACATTGACCGCTTGAAGAAAGCCATCCAGTATATCGATGATAGCGATGGATACTCTTTTAAGGTATGTGGCACAGGCAAAGCTCGCTATGTGATGGAAGCGGTGCGCAAATCCCGAGGGATGGATCATCCGGAGAGAGTGGAATGGATTGGAGAAAACTTCAACTTGGCTCAAGTGTTGTCAGATGTCAGCGGCATCATACAGGCTGGCTTGGACATAAATGCAGTAGAGTACACCGCAAAAGCTCACGGGTGGGAAATTATCACCATAGAGGATTCTAAGAATTCTTGAAGCTCCACATGAAAACCAAAATAGTAATAAATAAGGAATATCCGCAAGTCAGGGCTTTCGCTCAGGAAATAGCGCGCCAAGGTGTGCCAGAAGATGCCGAAGTAATATATCAAGGGCGTCGTAACCAGATATTCAAGCTGTCAATGGCTGATGGGCGTCAGGTGACCATTAAGCGCTTCAAGATACCCAACTGGGTCAATGCCATCGCCTACCGCACTTTGCGCAAAAGCAAGGCGAGACGCAGTTACGAACATGGAATGCAACTGCTGTCACACGGCTTTCTCACCCCCACCCCGTTGGCCTATATTGAGCTCAGCAAAGGATTGATGCTCCGCCACAGCTATTATATATGTGATTTCATAGATGCGCCCACAGTGCGCTTCTGGGAGGAGCGGCCTGACTGCGAGCCACTGCTTGCCGCCATGGCATCCGATTTGGTCAAGATGCATCGCCAAGGTGTGTGGCATAAGGATTACTCACCCGGCAACATCTTGGCGCAAGGAAATCCCAAAGTTGGGTATAAGCTCTATTATGTGGACATAAATCGCATGAAATTCGACATGCATGATCATAAAAAGCAGATGCGCAATTTCCGAAGCATATCGCTTGTAGAGGATGAGACGCGTCATCTGGCCCGGCACTATGCCCAGGCTGCCGGCATAGACCCGGAGCAGATGCAACAAATCGCAAGCCAACAGCTGCGCACTTATCTTCATAAAAAAGAACTCCACAATCGGATAACCAAATTTTTACATATAGGCAAGTACAAAAAGGCAAAACCGAAAACCGAAAACTGAAAACTGAAAACTGAAAACTGAAAACACATATGAAATCTGGCATACCCTTAAATATAGGATTTGATGCAAAGCGGGCTGTGTGCAACATGACCGGGCTCGGCAACTACAGCCGGTATGTGATTGATGTGCTCAGTCGCTGCTATCCGGCCAACACCTACTACTTGTACTCTCCCAAAGTGAAAGATAACCCGCGTCTCTCGCCCCTGTTGGAGCGCAGCCATGTGCGATTGGAGGCTCCCACAGGATTGTTTAAATATCTGGGCTCGCTGTGGAGAAGCTTGGAAATGACTCGCAGAGTGCTCGACGATGACATTAACATCTTCCATGGCCTTAGCAATGAATTGCCGCTCAATATCGGTCGCGCGGAGATACCATCTGTAGTAACGATCCATGATGTGATATGGCGGCGCATTTCCCAAGACTATGCTTCGGTGGATCGTAAAATTTACGATGCCAAGTACGGCGCTTCTGCCCGAGCCGCTACCCGGGTAATTGCCATTAGCGAATGTACCAAGCGCGACTTGATTGCCGACTTTTGCATCGAGCCAGAGAAAATAGATGTGATATATCAGGGCTGTGGCCCCATATTCCGAGAAAAACTTTTGCCCGAAAAAAAGGAAGAGATCCGAAGCCGATATGGGCTGCCAGAACGCTACATAGCATGCGTAGGCACAGTGCAAAGTCGCAAAAATCAATTGCTCCCCATTCAGGGCCTTAGAGCATTGCCAGAAGATGTGAAGCTATTGGTGGTGGGCCGGCGCGACCCCCGCTATGCCAAAGTGCTCGATGCGGAGATTTCTAAGCACAAGCTTGCCGATCGAATAATCTGGTGCGATAGCGCACCCTATGCAGACCTGCCCTATCTTTATGGCCTGGCACAGTTCTCCGCTTATACATCACGATATGAGGGGTTCGGCATTCCAGTTATTGAATCGATCAGCGTGGGCACCCCTGTAATCGCTGCCACTGGCTCATGCTTGGAAGAAGCCGGGGGCAAGGGAGCAATCTATGTGGATCCCGACAATGTAGAACAATATGTTGAAGAAGCCAAGCGTCTGCTTGAGAGCCCCTACTACCGGGACAAGCTTCGCAATCTTGGCTCAGCGCATATTAAGAAGTTCAACGATGAAGCCTTTGCCACTAAGACAATGGCTACCTACAACAAAGCAATAGTAGCACATCTCCAACGTTAAGACGGAAATTTGAAAATGAAAACAATATTGATAGTGGGCGCCGGCGGCTTCATTGGCGGCTTTATCTGCCAGGAAGCTCTAAAGCGCGGATATGATACCTGGGCAGGAGTGCGCCAAAGCACTTCGCGCCGGTATCTCGATGATGAGCGCCTCCATTTCGCCACATTTGATTATGATGACCCAGCCGCCGTGGCTGACGCTCTTCAAGAATACAAGCCTGAAAGCGGACGGTGGGACTGCATCATTTGGAATCTCGGAGCTACCAAGGCTGCCAATTTCCAAGATTTCAACCGCGTAAATTATCAATATGTGCGCACCTTTGTAGAGGCTCTTAGCCAGGCTGATATGCTGCCTGAGAGGTTTCTCTATATGAGTTCGCTCAGCGCCCTGGGCATGGGCGATGAGAAGGCCTATGCTCCCATCACCAACAGTATGATTCCCAATCCCAACACACGCTACGGCCTCTCTAAGATCAAAGCGGAAACTTTCTTAGAAACACAGCCGAAGCTCAATTGGATAATCTTCCGGCCCACAGGCGTGTATGGCCCACATGAGCAAGACTATCTGATGATGATAGAAATGATAGACAAGGGATTGGATGTAGGAGTGGGCTATAAGAAGCAAATGCTTACATTTATATATGTGGATGATCTTGTGGAAGCCATGTTCCAAGCCATAGCAGCTGGAGTTTGCCGCAAGAAATACATTATCAGTGAAGATCGAGCTTATACACAAAAGGAATTTCGCGAGATAGTAAAAAGGCATTTGGGCAAGAAGCATGTGCTTTCCCTACGCTTGCCCAATGCCTTGGTGTATGCCGTGTCATATTGCGCTGAAATGTGGGGCAAAGCGACCATGAAGCCCTCCACGCTAAATCGCGATAAGTACAAAATCATGAAACAGCGCAATTGGCGGTGCGATATCAGCGATGCCCAGCGCGACTTCGGCTTTTCCCCATCTCACACTCTCGATAGCGGCATAGCCGCTACTGTAGAAGCTTATCTGCTTACCAAAGGACAGAAATGTTAGAGACATGTTACATAAAAGGCCGCATGGAAGCTGGCTGCGATGAAGCTGGGCGCGGATGCTTGGCGGGTCCGGTGTATGCAGCAGCTGTGATACTTCCTGATGATTTTCATCATCCCATGCTCAACGATTCCAAGCAGCTCACTGAGAAGCAGCGCGACTCTCTACGCCCCATCATAGAGGCTGAGGCTATCGCATGGGCAGTGGGCATAGTAGATAATCAGGAGATTGACCACATCAACATATTAAATGCTTCGATACTTGCGATGCATCGCGCTCTTGATGGCCTGACCGTTCGCCCCGGCGCAGTGATTGTTGATGGCAACCGCTTCAAGCCCTATCAGGAATTGCCGTGGCAGACTTTTGTTAAGGGGGATGGTCGGTATGCAAATATCGCCGCAGCATCGATTCTGGCTAAGACACATCGCGACGAGTATATGGAGGCAGTGCATGCACAATATCCACAGTATGCGTGGGACATCAACAAGGGTTACCCCACAAAGGCTCATCGCGCAGCCATAGAGGCTTATGGGCCCACTCCGCTTCACAGAATGTCCTTCCGCTTGATTAATCCACAATTGACGTTTGACTTTTCTTAGCTGCTGAGCTTATCTACAAAGGCATAGCCTAATCCATAGCGGTTGATCAGATATCGCCCGCTTTCGCCCAGCTTTTTGCGAAGGCGCGAGATGTTTGTATCCACAATGCGTTCGTTGGAGCCAGCCTCGTCTTTCCATACTTCTTTGCAAATCTCCCCGCGGGAGAAAAAGGAATTCTGATTCTTGAGCAGGAATAGCAGGATAGAATATTCAGTTTTGGTCAGGGGTAGCACCATGCCGTCCTCGATTACTCGCTGGCTTACTGTGTCGATTTGGAGATTGAGCGATGGCACGCTCAACACTGTGCTTTGGCGATGATGGTCGTCAATGCCAGCGCGTATGGGGTGCCGGCGCAGCACAGCCTTTATGCGGGCTATTAATTCGCGCAGTGAGAATGGCTTAGTGACAAAATCGTCAGCCCCCAGGTCAAAAGCCTCCAGCAAAGCATCTTCGGCTTCAGAGCCAGTGCAAATAATTACGGGCACAGGCTCAGAGTAAGGGTCGGATTTGATTTTTTCCAACAGGTCGAAGCCGTTGAACTCTTGGTCCATGGCATCGCAAATCACCAGACGCACATCCCCCAGGCTCTTTACATCCACATCGGCTGCCTTCGGCACTACGCGCACAGCGAACCCCTCCGAGCTCAAATTAAACTTGAGCAAGTCGGAGATGTTGGCGTCGTCATCTACCAGCAGAACCAAGCCTAAAGGCCCTGAATTGTACATTGGTGTAGGGTTAGAAATTTTCATTGCAAAATAACAAAAAAAAAATCAAAAATTAAAGTGTGTGTAATCGTTTTGTCACGAAAATTCTCGTTGGGAATGCCCCATTGAGAAAGGTGAGGCTGGAGAATAATGATATGTCGGTAAATTTTAGTAACTTTGCGCTATAATTGCAATCTACAATGGGTAGCGTAAAAAGCTTAGCCAAGGATACTGCTATTTACGGACTGAGCAGCATCATCGGCCGATTTCTCAATTGGTGCTTGGTACCTCTGTACACCATCATGTTCCCAGCTGCGGAGTATGGTGTGGTAACTTATGTGTATTCCGTGATTGCTATAGTGCTGATTGTGCTCACTTATGGTATGGAGACGGGCTTTTTCCGCTTTGCCAACCATGAGCGCTGGAAGGATCCGATGCAAGTGTACAGCACCGCTCTCATATCGCTGTTGGTAAGCAGCTCGGCATTCGTGGCGTTGGTGCTGATGTTCTTGCCTGCCATAACCCATTGGATGGAATGTGATGGACATCCATCGTATGTGTGGATGATGGCTGTCACTGTGGCCATTGATGCCTTCACAGCCATACCGTTCAGTTATCTGCGCTTCCGCAGCCGGCCTGTGCGCTTTGCCGTGCTTAAGCTGGTGAACATTGGCTTGAACATAGCCCTCAACATTTTCTTTATACTCTGTTGCCCTTGGCTTATGACCCATGCGCCAGCCACAGTCAGCTGGTTCTATCGCCCGGATTTTAGCATCGGGTATATCTTTTTAGCTAATCTTATTGCCAGCATCACCACTCTGCTTATGCTCTTGCCGGAGCTTAGAGGGTTTGCATGGAATTTTTGTTCACAACTGTGGCGCGAGATGCTAAAATACTCGGCTCCTTTGCTTGTGTTGGGTATCGCCGGCATCATGAATCAGACCCTCGATAAGATACTCTTTCCCACCCTCTACACCCAGCCGGATGCTATGGCTCAGCTCGGAATATATGGGGCCAATTACAAGATTGCCATTATCATGGTGATGTTCATTCAGGCCTTCCGCTTTGCGTATGAGCCTTTTATCTTTGCTCAAAACAAGAAAGAAGGCCATGGAGCGGAGCGCAGCTATGCCGATGCCATGAAATATTTCATTATCATGGCCTTGTTCATTTTCATGTTCGTGATGTTCTATCTTGACATTCTTCGATATTTCATATCTCCCAAATATTTCAGTGGGTTGGCAGTGGTGCCAATTGTGATGCTGGCTGAGCTATTTTTTGGCATTTTTTTCAATCTGTCAGTGTGGTACAAGCTGACTGATCGCACCATCTGGGGCGCATGGTTCTCGCTTTTGGGCTTAGCTATGACCATTGGTTTCAATGCCGCCTTGGTGCCTACGTGGGGATATATGGGCTGTGCATGGGCAGCCTTTGCCTGCTATGCTGTGATGATGGTGACCAGCTTCATAGTGGGTCAGATCAAATATCCCATTGCTTACCCGCTCAAGCGTATTGGCATATATGTGCTGATAGCAGCAGGCTTGTATGTTGTAGGCGAATATGTGTTTGCGTGTGAAAATCATTGGATCGACTGGAGCGTGCGCTTTGTGCTGCTGTCAGCTTATCTTTATGCTGTAATAAAAATCGAGAAAATTTCACCGCGGCACCTGCTGCGGCCAATCTTATCAAAATTAGGAAGATGAATGTTGTGATTCTCAACCATAGCGACCAGAAAGGCGGCGCATCTGTGGTGACTGTGCGATTGCTACAAGCTCTCAACACTCTGGGGGTGCATGCCCGCATGCTGGTGGTGCATAATTCTTTGCCTAATATGCGCATCGAGGCTTTAAAGCCCGCATGGAAAGTTCAGGCCAACTTTCTGGCTGAGCATGCTCAAATATATTTATCTAATGGATTGTCTAAGAAAAATTTATTCAAGATTTCTACGGGGTCTTGGGGTATGCCAGTGCATCAACATCCATGGGTGAAGGATGCCGATCTGGTAGTGTTGGCTTGGATTAATCAAGGCATGGTCAGCCTTAAGGAGATAGCAAAAATACAAGTGCCAGTGGTGTGGATAATGCACGATATGTGGTGCATGACAGGCGTATGCCACCATGCTGCCCTGTGTGAGAATTACCAGAACGAATGCGGCGACTGTCCGTTGCTGCGCTTCCCTAAGCCAAAGGATCTCTCCCATAAGGTATGGCAAAATAAAGAGAAAATCTATAATCAAAAGCATATCACATTTGTAGCAGTCAGCAATTGGCTTCGCAAGCTCACTGCCCATAGCAAGCTATTGCGCCGAGCCGATGTGAGGATGATACATAATCCATTTCCTACGGAGCAATTCTCGTTGGCTGCCAAGTTTACCAAGCTTAGCTATGGCGTACCAACCGATCGCCAGCTTATAGTGATGGGTGCAGCTCGTCTCGATGACCCCATTAAGGGTCTCGATTTGGCCATCCAGGCTCTCAATACCTTGGATGCCAACCGCACAGCAGCTGTTTTCTTTGGTGAACTTCGGGATCAGACTATACTGCAGAGCTTGTTAATCCCCTTTGTATGGTTAGGACCAGTGTCTGATCATGAGGTGCTTCGCGACATATATGCGCTGAGCGATGTTGTGCTCTCTTCCTCTCACTACGAGACATTGCCCACCACTCTTATCGAGGGCATGGCCTCCGGGTGTGTGCCGGTTTCGTTTGACCAGGGAGGTCAGGCCGATATCATCGATCACAAGCGTAACGGCTACCTTGCCCAGCATCCCGATGTGGAAGATTTGGCAGCAGGGCTAAAGTGGGCTCTCGGAGGGCCTATTTCTTCGGAGGAATTGCGCCGCGATATTGAGGCGCGCTTCAGCGCGTTATCCGTTGCTAAGCACTATGTGCAATTGTTTGAAGAACTGACGAAATGATAGGCTCGATAGGCATGTACGATGGCGTGCACCTGGGTCATCAAGCTCTGGTGGCTGACCTGTGTGCGGCATCGCATCAAAGAGGTTGCAGCAGTGCCATCTTCACTTTCGACAGCCATCCTCTTCAGGTAATAGCTCCGGAGAAAGCCCCAAAGCTATTGACCACTGCCGAGCAGAAATTGGCGTTGCTTCGCAAGGCTGGTGTGGATAAGGTGATAGTAATGCCCTTCGATGAGAAATTGCGCGGCCTATCAGCAAGAGACTTTATGATAAAGCTGCGCGATGAATATGGGCTTAAGGGTTTGGTAATGGGTTTTAACCATCATTTCGGCCATGATCGCGTAAAAGACTTCAATCACTATTTGGCCTTGGGCCAGGAGTTAGGCATCGAGATCATCAAGTCCCCGGAACTGGTGCTTGGTTCAGAGATTGGTCCGGTAAGTTCATCGGCAATTCGCAAGGCTTTGGCAGAAGGCGAAATCACTCGAGCCAATGCGATGTTAGGGCGCCCATATGCTATCGTTGGGCATGTGAGTCATGGATATCAGATCGGACATAAATTGGGCTTCCCTACCGCAAATGTGCGGCCAGATATGGAAGAACAACTGATACCCCAGAATGGTGTATATGCTGGAAAGCTGAATGACATGCCGGCGATGATCAACATAGGATCTCGACCCACCGTAGCCGCTCCCCACCACCGCACCATTGAGGCTCATGTGCTTGATTATGAGGGCGATTTGTATCAAGCTCCAGTCACACTGGCTTTTGAACATCGTCTGCGTGATGAGCAGCGCTTCCCCTCACTCGATGCTCTCCGCTGGCAACTTCATCAAGATCTCACTCTCACCCGACAATTAATAGATGCATAGACATTTCCAAGAGGCACCCTATGCCTGCTGTATCGCCTAAAATAACCTACAATAATATGACTAAAATTACCGACTGGTTCAAGCAATCCCAAGTATGGGGCTTCTTCTTAGGAGTAGCCGTGATGGCAATTATCTCCTTGGCTTTCTTCTTTCCTGATAATTTCGAGGGAAACACTCTGATGCAAAGCGATATGCAGCAGGGCGAAGCCAATGGTCACGAAGCCCAGCAATATGAAGAGGCCACTGGCGTAAAGGCCCTTTGGACCAATTCGCTGATGTCAGGAATGCCTACATTCCAGATATCGCCATCATATCCGAGCAATTCGCTATTTACCTGGCTCAACACTGCCTATGGTCTGGGATTGCCCAATCCAAGCAATCTTTTGATGATGATGATGCTTGGCTTCTTCATTATGTTGTATTGTATGAAGATGCGCTGGTGGGCTGCCTTGTTAGGGGCTATTGCTTGGGGCTTTTCATCATATTTTGTCATCATCATCGGCGCGGGTCATATTTGGAAGTTCGTTACTCTGGCTTATATTCCTCCCACAATAGGAGGTTTGATACTTTGTTATCATCGCCGCTGGGTTCTTGGCGGAGCCCTCACAGCTCTCTTTGCCATGCTTCAGCTTAATGCCAATCATCCCCAGATGACATATTATTTCGCATTCGTGATGGCGGCTCTGGCGATAGCATATTTGATAGAGCTGATTCGCCAGCATCGCTTACGCGATTGGGCTATAGGCACTGGAGTGCTGGTTGCGGCCGGAGTACTGTCCGTAGGGGCTAATCTTCCAAGTCTTTACAATACTTATGAATACAGCAAGGAGACAAAGCGAGCGCAATCAGAGCTCACCCAGGTGAGCGCCGGCGATCCCTCGGTGGCTGTCGAACGCCCCACAGGCGGCCTCAATAAGAGTGAAATAGTCAACTGGAGCTATGGGCGCCAAGAGATGTTCTCTTTGCTTATTCCCAACATTAAGGGCGGAGCCACAGCGCGCCCGGAAAAGGGGCAAATGCAAGCAATGACTCTCGACAAGCTGGAAAGTGCCAAGGATGCACCTGCAGATACTCAGCCCTTTTTGCCCTTCTTCTATCAGTATTTCAACGATTCAGAGGGTACCAACGGCCCAGTGTATGTGGGAGCTGTAATTTTTGCTCTCTTCATATTGGGCTGCATCATAGTTAGAGGGCCGGTAAAATGGGCGCTCTTGTTGCTCACATTCTTCTCTGTGCTTTTAGCTCTTGGGCGCAATATGGAATGGCTGACGGATTTGATGATTTACCATTTTCCAATGTACAGCAAGTTTCGCGCTGTAGAGAGCATCTTGGTAATAGCGGAGTTCTGTATTCCTCTCTTGGCCATTTTGGGCTTGGTTAAGTTTTTGTCGGCCGATGGGGATGTAGAAAAGAGGCGTGGCATTAATGCTCTGTACATCAGTTTCGGAGCGTGTGCTTTTGTATGCCTTTTGGGCTGGATGGCGCCTTCGATTTTTGGCAGGGCCATCACCTCGCAAGATATGGGCACGCTTTCAGCCATAGGCGAGCAATATTCTCAATATGTAAATCCCCAGCGGCTCCAAACCACTGTGGAGAATATGCGCTATGAGATGCTTCGCGCAGATGCATTGCGCAGTCTGCTCTTCCTGGCATTAGGATTTATATTGCTTATGCTTCAGGAGAAAAGGAAACTTTCCGCTTCCGTAGCAATTGCCGGCTTGTTTGCAATTGTAATCATAGACCTTTACGGGGTGGATAAGCGATATATAAGCTCCGACTGCTTTGCCAGCGCAAATCCTTATGCCGCAGCTCAGTACAATCCTTTTCAGCCTGATGCCATAGACCAAGCGATCCTGAGAGATACCAGCATGAGCTATCGCGTGATGGACTTTGCCAATTTTGGCAGTGCCACTCGCAGCTACCACCACAAGATGATTGGCGGATACCATGCTGCTAAGCTTAATCGGTATGAAGATTTGATTCAGACCGGTATGATTGCTGACATGCGAGTGCTCAATATGCTCAACGCTCGCTATATTATAACCGGCGATAAAGATCAGCCCATTGTGGTCAACTCTGATGCTCTTGGCAATGCCTGGCTGGTAAGCAACATCAAATATGTAAAAAATGCCGATGAGGAGATGGCTGCCCTTCAGGAGCTTGATCCCGCTTCAGAAGCAGTAGCCGATGAGAAATTCCGTGGGGTGCTTCAGGATATCTCGCAGGCGCCAGCTGCCTCAGATACTATCTATATGACATCCTATTCTCCCAATGAACTTCGATATGACGTGCGCACTGCGCATGGGGGCTTGGCTGTCTTCTCCGAGGTGTACTTTCCATGGGGTTGGCATGCTACGATTGATGGGCATAAGGCAGATTTAGGGCGTGTTGACTATGTGCTCCGCGCAATGCGTGTCCCGGCTGGCGACCACAAGATTGCCATGATATTTGATCCCCAGTCGCTCCATGTGACTGGATCCATCGCTTACGCTTGCATTACCATAATCTATCTATGGCTGATTGCCGCCGTAGGCTTATGCATAACAGCAAAACCCAAAGATGGCTTATCCTAAATTTTTACGTCGCAGAGGTTTTGGAGTGCATTCGCCTTTTGCCTTTCGCTTTGTCACCGAGGTGATAAGCGAGAGGTCGAGGTATTACGACTATAAGCTTTTGCCAGCTCGGCAGCATTTGCTCTATCGCTTGGCGGCATGGTTGCAGCCAACCGAGATTTCTGTGTGGGGTGACGCTGAGGCGCAGGCCGCGCGCTTGGCAGCTCCTGAGCGTGACACAAAGCGCGTGCCCACCAGTTGGGCCGAGGTAAATCAGGCAAAGCTCGCAGTGGTCAAGTGGCCCGACATGGCGCTGATACAAAAGTTGTTGTCTGATGGCTGGGTGGTATATGCTCAGCTCAAGCGACCTATGGTGTCTCAGATGAAGGAGGGCGCGCTCGATGGTTTGGCATTCGTGCTTCATCACCGACTGGAAGCCATAATTTTTCCTTGGTCCCATTTGCCTCGGCAAATCATCGATTTATAGTAAAAATTTACAAATGAGAATTGTGGTTTCCGATGATTTTCAGCGCGTTACGCCGATGTAGATAACTTTATGTGAAAAATATTGTTTCTTTTTGTAAATTTTTCACGAAAATTTTGTAATTTTGGGGGCTTAAATAGGTGGATTTGACCACATTTGAGATGGCAGAAACAGTGTACCACATACCGGCCCTGCTCCCGCAGGTGATAGAAGCCCTGGATATTGATCCTCAGGGCCAGTATGTCGACTGCACTTATGGCGGTGGCGGACATTCCCAAGCCATTTTAAATTGTCTTTCTGCAACGGGTCATCTCTATGGCTTTGATCAAGACATGGAGGCTTGCGAGCGAGCAATTCGTGATGCTCGCTTTACTATAATTCATGGCAATTTTCGCTTCCTCACCAATTTCTTGCGCTACTACCATGCACCCATTGGCGAGGTAGATGGCATCTTGGCCGATTTGGGGGTTTCGTTCCACCATTTTGATGATCCGGAGCGTGGTTTCTCATTCCGTTGGGATGGGGCGCTTGATATGCGTATGAACCAAAAGAGCCCTCTCACGGCAGCTCAAGTGGTGAATGATTACGAAGAAGAAACCCTGGCTGACATTTTCTATCTTTATGGCGAGTTGAAACAAGCTCGACGCTTGGCAGCAGAGATTGTGCGGGAGCGCACTCGTGGCGAGATTGACACAGTAGAGAAGCTATTGTCAGTATGTAAGCGGCATATCAATCCAAAGCAGGAAAAAAAGGAGATGGCGCAGCTTTTTCAGGCTCTTCGCATAGTGGTCAATGATGAGCTAAGTGCGTTGAGAGCCTTGCTTGATCAGAGCGTGAAAGTCCTGAAGCCAGGCGCACGGTTGGCGATAATAACATATCACAGCTTGGAGGATCGCTTGGTGAAAAACTTTATGAAGACTGGTAATTTCGAGGGCAAAGTGGAGGCGGATCTGTTTGGGCGTTCATGCGTGCCTATGAAACTGCTCACAAGCAAACCCATCACCCCGGATGAGGCTGAAATCTCCGCCAATCCTCGCTCGCGCAGCGCTAAGCTCCGCGTAGGTTACAAGATTTAGATTTTAGGTCCTATGGCAACAAATAACTCTCTTTCTCTGGCCTCTGAAAAGCTTGGCAGCTGGATTCGCCGAATATTTTACGGCGATGTGATGTCGAGCAACTTTTTTAGTCGAAATAAATTCAGCGTGATCATAGTGCTGGCCCTCTTCATGGTGTATATAGGCATCAAATATGAATGTCAGACCCGCATGGAGACTATCGCTAAGCTCGAAAAGCAGCTCTCAATAGCTAAGAGCGAGAGCATAAACGAGCAGAGCGAATACAAGAGCCGCACACGTGAGTCACAGATGCAGCAAAGCATTGATAGCCTTCATCTCGACCTAAAGGTTCAATCTCAACCACCATTTGTGCTTCGTTATGGCCAAAAAGACAAGAAATAACAAGCGCGAGCAGATATTCTGGCGATATGGCCTGGTATCTATTCTGATTACTGCTTTGGCGATAGGTATCGTGTACAGCGCAGTGAACACTACGATTGTGCATGCTGATGAGTGGAATGCCAAGGCAGAGCGAGTGCTCAATACTGTCTTCTTCGTGCAGCCGCGCCGTGGCGATATCTTGGCCAGCGATGGCACTGTGCTTGCCACCACTCTGATGCGCTACGATGTGTGCATCGATTATCGGGCTAATCAGAAAAGCGACTCGTTGTTTGCCGCCAAGCTCCCAGAGCTTGCCGACAGCATGGCAAAGTATTACCACAAACGCAATTCCGACGAGTGGATTAAATATTTGGCTGGACCACTGGCTACTATTGGAGATAAGCGCAAGCGCTGTCATGTGCTGCTCAAGGAAGCAAAATACGATGAATACGAGCGCATCCTTACTTTCCCCTATTTTGCTGAGCAAGCCAAAAAGCATAGGGCGCACGGCCTGTATGCATCCCCCAAGATGACACGCATGATGCCCTATGGCTCCATGGCTCACCGCAGCATTGGTCGCTGCAACTATCGCCGCACAGCCAAGTTCGAGGGGGCTACTCGCTCTGCTGACTCGGCCGATGTGCTCCACGGCTATTCCGGCTTGGAAGCTGCCTTGGACTCGCTACTTTATGGCCATGAGGGCACTGCCCGATACAATCAGATGACGCGTGGAATGCAGAAATGGGTTGAAAATCCCGCCGAGGATGGATATTCCCTGCGCACCACTATTGATGTCAACATTCAGGACATTGTGGAGTGCGAACTTCAGAATATGCTTCAGCACACCCGCGCTGATTGGGGCACATGCTTGCTTATGGAGGTGCAAACGGGCGATATCAAAGCCATCTCCAATCTTGAGAAAGCCAAGGGCCAGGAGGGTGTGTACATTGAAGCTATGAATCGCGCGCTTCAAGCATTCGAACCCGGCTCAGTAATGAAGCCCATTTCGATGATTGTGGCCTTGGAGGATCGGTTTGCCTCCCTGGATCAAACATTCCCCATTGGATCATCCTATGCGTATGCTGGCGGCTCTCCCATTCGCGACACTCACTCTCCGGCCTATTTGCCCGTAAGCCGCTTTTTAGAATATTCAAGCAACATAGGCATGACCAAGCTCATAGCCCCCCACTATGAGAATAATCTGAATGGTTTCCGCGAGCGTCTTCGCGAACTGGGCTTCTTCGACAAGTTCAACACCGGCATGGCTGGTGAGCGCACTCCATATTTCCCTACCCTTGATCCCAAGGCTGGCGGCAGGGTGTCACTTTCGCGCATGTGTTATGGTTACAGCACCATGATTCCCCCTCTTTACACTTGCGCGGTGTACAACGCCATCGCTAACAAGGGCAAGTTCGTACGCCCCCGAATGGTCAAGGAGCTTATCTCGCGGGATGGCACTGTCACTAAGCGCGACATCAGCTATGTGCGCGATAGCATCTGCTCTCAGAAAAATGCCCAGGCCCTGATGAATATGCTCTATGCGGTGGTATATGGCGAGGGGGGCACTGCCAAGAGCTTGCGCAACAGCACAGTGCATATTGCAGGCAAGACTGGCACTTGCATCATAGCTAACGAGGTACAGCGCGACAGCACTGGAAAGGTAATTCCTGGCACAGGCCTCGGTTATCAGCAAGGTCATTACCGCTTGGCTTTCTGCGGTGTGTTCCCTTACGAAAATCCCAAATACACTTGCATGGTGCTGATATCCAATCCGGCTCCCGAATTCCGTGGGGCTGCCACTACTTCAGGCTATGTGGTTAAGAATATTGCCTTTAAACTCTATGCACACGGCATGCTTGACCAATACAGCGACTATTTGGCAGATGGCAACCAGCATTCTGAACCCACCCTCTTTGCCTGTGATAAGAAGCAAACTGATGAAGTGCGAAATCTGATAGGGGCCAAACGCAACAAAAAGTTGCGCCTACCGGATGCTGCCGAGGCTGGAAAAGTGCCCGATGTAGTGGGTTTGGGTATGCGGCAAGCTCTGGCTTTGATTGAGGATTCCGGATACCGCATTGAGGCTCATGGCAATGGCTTTGCTGCCAGCCAGACTCCTCCCCCAGGCACTCCGGCGCAGCCGGGCCAGACAATCCGCGTAGAATTCGCCCTAAGATAAAACTATGATAGATATAAAAAAATACAAAGGCATTACAGCCGATTCGCGCCAAGTGCAGCCTGGATATATATTTGTGGCTGAGAAGGGCGTGACTGTGGATGGTCATGACTTTATCGACCGCGCCATTGCTGCCGGGGCCGAGGCTGTGGTATGCGAGCATAAGCCGGCTTGGGCTGACCAGCATCCTGAAATCCACTGGGAGGTGGTGACCAGCTCTGCTATGGCTCTTGGCCAGTTGGCCGATGAGTGGTATGGTCATCCCTCAAGCAAACTCACTCTGGTGGGGGTAACCGGAACCAATGGCAAAACCACTATTGCGACCTTGCTCTACGATATGGCGCGCCTAATGGGCCAAAAGGCTGGCCTCTTTTCTACAGTTGCCAATAAAATCAATGGGGTGGAGCACCCTGCCACTCACACCACTCCCGATGTAGTCACTCTGCATAAGACTATGGCCGAAATGGTGGCTGAGGGTTGCACTTTCTGTGCAATGGAAGTTAGCAGTCATGCCGCACATCAGCATAGGATTGCCGGCCTTAAATTCGATGGCGCCATCTTCACCAATCTTACTCGCGACCACTTAGATTATCATAAGACATTTGCCAACTACTTGGCAGCTAAGAAAAGCTTTTTCGATGGCCTGAGCTCTCAGGCATTTGCACTGACCAATGCCGATGATCGAAATGGTATGGTGATGCTGCAAAACACTCCGGCCAAGCGTGCTGCATACTCTATCAGTCGCCCTGCCGATTTTCAAGGTCGCCTTATGGAAAATCGTCTCGATGGAATGCTGATAGCCCTGGATGGAACCGAGGTGCAAACAGCTTTCACAGGTCGCTACAATGCTTCGAACCTTACTGCTGTGTATGCGGCTTGTTTGCTATTGGGTTGGGACCGGGCACAGACTCTCAAATGCATCAGCATGCTTCACCCGGTGGCAGGACGAATGCAAACTTTTCATCTCCGCTCGGGTGTCACGGCAATAGTTGACTATGCTCACACCCCCGATGCCATAGCTAATACTCTAACAGCCATATCGGAGACGCTTCCGGCTCAGATAGGCGAATATAAACCAGGCATTATTACCGTGACTGGGGCCGGTGGCGACCGCGACCATGGCAAGCGCCCGCTAATGGCAGCCGAGGCCGCAAAGCAGAGCCGGATGGTGGTGCTTACCAGCGACAACCCTCGCAGCGAAGATCCTAAGGATATCATTGCTGATATGAGAGTTGGCATCCCGGCGGATTATAAGGGCCAAGTGGTGGAAATTGTTGATCGCGCTGAGGCCATACGCTATGCTCTCTCCCAAGCGCGTGCCGGTGAGGCGGTACTGGTGGCTGGCAAAGGTCATGAGACATACCAAATCATTGGCTCCGAAACTCACCACTTCGATGACTGTGAAATAATTAAGGAGAGTTTATAGTTTTTAGTTAATAGTTAATAGTAAATGTTCTACTGGCTGTTTCAATTACTTCAAGGGAGCAACATCCCAGGGGCAAGGCTTATGACCTACCTGACATTCCGCTCCGGCATAGCCTTTGTGCTGGCCATGGTGATTGCCATATTCATTGGCCGAAAAATTATCCAGCGCTTGCAGCTGATGCAAGTGGGCGAGGTGGTGCGCAATCTCGGCCTCGAAGGACAGATGCAAAAGAAAGGCACTCCTACCATGGGCGGTGTAATCATTTTGATCGCTATCATCGTGCCTTGTCTGCTGATGGGCAATCTTGCCAATGTGTATATGCTGCTTCTGTTAGCAGCTACTATTTGGCTTGGAGCCATAGGATTTTTGGATGACTACAAAAAGCTCCAAAAGCACAACAAGGACGGCATCAAGGGCAAGTACAAAATCATAGGACAGCTTGGCATCGCCCTGCTTGTGGCTGGGGTGATGTATGCCAGCCCAAATATGGGAATAGTGCCCAATCAGGAGGTATTTGACGAAAGCACCAACCGTGTGGAAACAGCCATTTACGAAGAGGAAAGCTACTCTAAGGCTCCGCAGACTACCATCCCCTTTGTGAAGAACAACAACTTCAATTACGACTGGCTTACTGGCTGGATGGGCAAGTACGCAAAGGCAGGCGGCTGGATTGCTTTCTTCTTGGTGGTTATGTTTTTTGTCACAGCTACCAGCAATGGGGCCAATCTCACTGACGGCCTTGATGGTTTGGCATGCGGCACCTCAGCAATAATAGGTGTGGCGTTGTTGATAATGGCTTACCTGGGAAGCAATGTTATTTACTCCGCCTACTTGAATATCATGTATATTCCAGGCAGTGAAGAGATGGTAGTGTATATGGCGGCATTCGTGGGAGCCTTGGTCGGCTTCTTATGGTACAATGCTTCTCCGGCCCAAGTGTTTATGGGAGATACCGGCTCGCTTATGTTAGGCGGGGTTATAGCTGTGGCTGCCATTCTTACTCGAAAAGAACTTTTGTTGCCAATCCTCTGCGGCATATTCTATGTGGAGGATCTGTCGGTGATGATGCAAGTGGCATACTTTAAGCGCACAGGCGGAAAGCGCATATTCAAGATGACCCCCCTTCATCATCATTTCCAAAAGGCTGGCAATGCTGGCATCGATGCTCTGATTCAGCGGCCTTTCCAGCCTGTGCCAGAGTCTAAGATTGTGACCCGTTTCTGGATTATTGGCATAATATTGGCCGTAGTCACCTTTGTAACATTGAAAATCAGATAATTATGAAACTTGTAATATTAGGCGCCGGCGAGAGCGGCACAGGCGCAGCCATTCTGGGCAAAGACAAAGGCTGGAATGTGTTTGTAAGCGATTTCGGCTCCATCAAACAGCAATATAAAGACCAGCTTGATGCCGAAAGCATCGCTTGGGAAGAAGGGCACCATAGCTTAGAGCGCATTCTTGATGCCGATGCCGTGGTTAAGAGCCCTGGCATCCCTCCTAAAGCTCCTGTGATGCAAGAAATAGCAAGGAAGAATATCCCGGTGTGGAGCGAGATTGAGTTTGCCGGCCGATACACTGACGCCAAGATGGTATGCATTACTGGCAGCAACGGCAAAACCACTACTACCCTGCTCACATACCATATCCTCAAGAATGCCGGCGTAAATGTAGGCTTGGCAGGAAATGTGGGTAAGAGCATGGCTTTGCAAGTGGCTCGCGAACATCATGATGTATATGTGATAGAGCTTAGTAGCTTCCAGCTCGAAAATATGTACGATTTCCGAGCCAACATAGCTGTAATCCTCAACATCACGCCTGACCATCTGGATCGCTACGAGTACAAGATGGAGAACTATGTGAAAGCAAAGTTCCGCATCTTGCAGAACATGACTCCTGTGGATGCATTCATCTATTGGCAGGACGATCCTGTGATCAAAGCTCAGCTTGAGCGCATCACTGTGGAGGCTCAGATGCTCCCGTTCGCAGAGCATCAGGAAGAGAATACCGCAGCCTACGAGGATGCTGAGCGCAACCTGATAATCAATACTTCTGAGCGCCATCTTTCAATCCCACGGGCTGATTTGGCCCTTAATGGTCTGCATAATCTATACAATTCTATGGCAGCCGCGCTGTCATCTACCCTGCTCAATATTAAGCGTGATGACATACGCCAGGCTTTGAGCGATTTCGAGGGAGTGGAGCACCGATTGGAACCTTGCGGCAGCCTTGATGGAGCCAATTACATCAACGACTCTAAAGCCACCAATGTCAACAGTACCTGGTATGCGTTAGAGAGTATGACGGCCCCCACAATCCTTATCCTTGGTGGCAAAGACAAGGGCAATGATTACAGTGAGATTTTGCCCTTGGTTAAAGAGAAGGTCAAGGGCATTGTAGCCATGGGGCTCCATAATGAGAAGATAATCGATTTCTTTAAGGATGTGGTGCCTGTGGAGGATACCCACAGTTTGGCGGATGCCATGCAGGCATGCCGCAAGATGGCAAAGCCGGGCTACACAGTGCTGCTTTCGCCCTGCTGCGCAAGCTTTGACCTCTTTACCAGTTACGAAGACCGAGGCCGCAAATTCAAGGCCGCTGTGAAAGAATATGGAGACCACCGCGTACAATAAAGATGCTCTGGTGGTTGACGAGATACAGCCACGGCGCACCGATAAGCAGATCTGGGGCATATACATCCTCCTGTGTCTGGTTTCGGTAATAGAGCTCTTCACCGCATCGAGCCATGAGGTGAGGGCTACCAATGTCTTTGCCCCAGTTATCCGCCATGTGATGTTCTTAGGAGTAGGGCTGGTTTTGATGCTCGCTCTTGAGCGCACCCACTATCGCAATTTCTTCAAGTGGTCATATGTTTTTGCGGGCCTAAGCGTGATACTGATGCTCATCACCCTGGTCTATGGCGATTATATCAATGGAGCGCGCCGTAGCATTTCTATTTGCGGCTTTTTCGCCCTTCAGCCCAGCGAGATGGTCAAGATTTCGGTGGCTCTGATGATAGCTGCCATTTTAAGCAAATCTCAGATTAAGAAGGTTGAAGATGTCACCACCAAAGGCACTCTCCAGTGCGCCGCATGTGTGCTTGTGGGAGGCGCGTTGCTTTTCACCCAGGGTCTTACCAACACTTTGCTGCTTATGGCCATTAGCCTGTCGATGATGTTGATAGGCGGAGTAAGCTGGAAGAAACTGGGGCTTGTGGTAGTGGTATTCGGGGTTTTGGGCTTGTCATTCTTGGGTATAAAATCTATGATTCAGGAACATAAAAGCGCCGTTCTGCCCACTCCCGCTCCCATTGAGGTAGGGGGTATTACCGTGGCTCAAGGCCGCGATGTCACCGTAAAGGCTGGCTCAGGTCGCGAGAGCACTTGGCAGGCTCGCATTAAGCGCCATTTCAAAAAAGACAAATTCAACGACCCAATCACAGATGAAAACCAACAGGAACAGTATAGCTATATAGCCCAGGCTCATGGCGGCGTCACGGGAGTGTGGATTGGCAATTCCCGAGAGACCTCCCGCTTGCCTCTGGCTTTCAGTGACTATATCTATGCCATTATAATAGAGGAGCTTGGCCTGATTGGAGGAATCCTGATACTGGTATGCTATCTGTGGCTTTTAGCCAGAGCGGCTCGCATAGCCAGCCGTTGCCAGACTGCTTATCCGGCTCTCTTGGCCATCGGTATGGCTGTGTTCATTGTCTTTCAGGCTATCTGCCACATGGCGATTGTTACTGGCTTCTTTCCCGTGTCGGGTCAGCCTCTGCCTTTGATTTCTAAAGGAGGCACTTCGATTATAATAACCTCCATAGCCTTAGGCATAATGCTAAGTGTGAGCCGCTTTGCCGCTCGCAAGGGCAAGAAGGCCGAAATCAAGGAGGAGCAAAAGATTCTTTATGCCGAGATCATGAGCGAAAACCCCACATAATTGTTATTTGTTAATGATAAACGAATCGAAAATTCTGGAAACGAATCGAAAATACTCGAGATCTCTCGAAAACTGAAAACCAAAATGAGAATACTAATCAGTGGTGGCGGCACAGGCGGCCATATCTTTCCAGCCTTGGCTATTGCAAATGCGCTAAAAAGGCGTCACCCACAGGCGGAAATCCTGTTCGTAGGGGCAGATAACCGCATGGAGATGCAGCGTGTGCCAGAGGCCGGATACAAGATTATTGGTTTGCCAGTGGCTGGCTTTGACCGTAAAAAAATATGGCGCAACTTCAAGGTACTCTGGAAGTTGTGGAAATCCATGAGAATGGCGCGTCAAATAGTGCGTGATTTCAATCCAGATATCGCTATCGGTGTCGGTGGTTACGCCAGTGGGCCGATGCTCAAAGCCGCCCAGAAGCGTGGTATTCCCACAGTTCTGCAGGAGCAGAACTCTTATCCGGGAGTAACAAATAAGCTACTTGCAAAAAAGGCCGATGCTATCTGCGTAGCTTATGAGGGTACTGAGCGTTTCTTCCCCGCCAATAAGATTGTGCTTTCGGGCAATCCAGTGCGCAAAGACCTTACAATGTGTTCTCTCAGTGAAACGGCTGCCAAAAAAGCTTTGGGCTTTGACCCGGTGAAGCCTCTCATTTTGGTTGTTGGCGGCAGTTTAGGGGCTCGCACTGTCAACCAGAGCGTGGAGGCTGGCATTGAAGCGTTTGACAAGGCAGATGTGCAAGTGCTCTGGCAGACGGGCAAGCTTTATGCTGATCACTGCTTAGAGGTGGCCAAAGGGCATCAGCAAATCCAGGCGATGCCTTTCATCCAGGATATGGCCATAGCTTATCGGGCTGCCGATTTGGTAGTGGCACGTGCCGGGGCATGTACTATTAGCGAACTCGAAATATTGGGGAAACCGGCATTGCTTGTGCCATCTCCTAATGTGGCAGAGGATCATCAGCGCAAGAATGCGCAAGCCTTGGTCGATAAGGGAGCTGCTGTGATGATCCTGGATGCCGATGCTCCAAGGCAAATGGCATCTAAGGCCATAGAAATGGTGCATGACAAAAAGACCTTGAAATCTCTCAGCGCCAACATACAGGATCTTGCTCTCCACAATGCCGATGAAGCCATAGCAGACAAAATCGACCAAATATTAAACAAATAGGCACAGCTTTGTCTAAAAATCAGAAACAGTGAATCAAGTATATTTTGTAGGCATTGGCGGCATTGGCATGGCCGCAATAGCCCGATATTATCTTAGCAAAGGCTTTCCCGTGGCTGGTTACGACCGTACAGAGAGCCATCTTACCCAAGCTTTGGAAAGAGAGGGTGCGCTTATCAGCTATGCAGATGATGCTGAAACAATTCCGGCACCTTTCCGCAACCCAGGGACTACACTCGTGGTGTACACCCCCGCCATACGCACAACCGATCCTATCCTAAGTTTCTTTCTCAATGGAGGATTTAAGGTACTGAAGCGTTCGCAAGTACTTGGGCTTATAACCCACGACAGCAAGGGCATTTGCTTTGCTGGCACCCACGGCAAGACCACTACTTCCTCCATGGCAGCCCATGTGCTGCATAAGGCTCCAGTGGGCTGCAACGCTTTCTTAGGCGGTATTCTTCGCAATTACGATAGCAACCTGCTGCTCTCACAGACCTCGCCCTACACAGTAATCGAGGCCGATGAGTACGACCGCAGCTTTCACACCTTGCTCCCGTATATAGCAGTGATTACAGCCACTGATCCTGACCATCTGGATATTTACGGCAATGAGGAAAACTATCTCGAAAGTTTTGCCCACTTTACAGAACTTGTCCGTGAAGATGGCTGCTTGGTAGTGCATGAGGGCTTAAAACTGAAGCCTCGGCCAAAGAAAGGAGTGAAAATGTACACTTACAGTCGCGACCATGGAGACTTCCATGCTGAAAACGTGCGATACGGCCAAGGCACCATCGTATTTGATTTCGTGCATCCTGGAGGGAAGGTTTGCGACATCGAATTAGGAGTGCCGGTAGAAATCAACATAGAAAATGCCATTGCTGCCTTGGCGGCTTGCTGGCTTACCGGCGATGTGCCAGAGGATGCCATGCGCACTGCCATGGCAAGCTTTATGGGAGCTGAGCGCCGCTTCCAGTTCCTGCTTAAGGAGCCTCTTCCAGGGGGCCATGTAGTCATAGATGATTATGCCCATCATCCAGATGAATTGAAGATGAGCATTGCCTCAGTGCGCAAGCTATATCCTCATGCCAAGCTTACAGCTGCTTTCCAGCCTCATCTTTATAGCCGCACACGCGATTTTGCGCTCCAATTCGCCCAAGCTCTGGATATGGCCGATGAAGTAGTGCTCGTGGATCTCTATCCGGCGCGTGAGGAGCCTATCCCCGGCATTTCATCAAAAACGATATTAGATTTGCTAAAAAATAAAGATAAATCCTTGATTTCAAAAGAAGATTTTGTGGAATCAATGAAAAATCGTAACTTTGAAGTCTTATTAGCATTAGGCGCTGGAGATTTGTCAAGTTATCTCCCGGCTTTGGTGCATGAGTTGAGTAATAGCAAGTAATTCTGCTTAATGACTAAGCGCAGTATCATACGTTGCATCCTGTCGGTGCTCATGATAGCTTATCTGGTGGTGGCCCTGAGCTTCACCAGCCAGACATCTGCGCTTGACCATTACCAAGGTCTCCGCATTGTGGTCAGTGAGAAAGAGCAGCAAGGATTCCTTACGGCTGACGAAATTAATGCCAAGCTTGATAATCTTGGAGCTAAGATCAAGCGCTTGCCTAAGTCGCAAGTGAATACTCTTGAAATAGAGCGTACCATCCAAGCCATGGATAAGGTGGAGACCGTAAATTGCGTGGTGCTGAATAATGGATATGTGCAGCTCGATGTGGTGCCGCTGATACCGGTAGCCCGTGTGTTCGACATCTCCACAGGTCGCAACTTTTACATCAATCAGGCCGGCAAGCGCATGATGGCCAATCCGAAGTTCCGAATGGATGTGCCGGTGGTGGTGGGTCGCTTTCAAGGCGGAATACAGCCCACAGCCATTCTGCCCGTGGTGCGCTACTTGGATGCCAATCCAAGCCTTTCTGCCTTGGTTAGCAGCTACAAGGTGCAGCCCAATGGAGATATCCTCCTGGTGCCGGTAATTAAGGGACATGTAATCAATCTTGGCGATAGCTCTGCCATTGATAATAAGATGCAGCGAGTAATCACTTTTTATCGCGAGGTGATGCCGGTCAAAGGCTGGGAACTTTACGATACTTTGAGCGTAAAGTTTGATGGCCAGCTTGTTGCCCATAAGCATCACAACACAGAAGAGTCTCACCAGTGGCCGGAAGAGCAAGAAGTCTATATCGATGACGAAAGCACCATGGCCACCACTCCCGCACCAGTCCCAACCCCGGGGCCTTAGCAATTGTCCCGATGTCAGCCTATTCAACCTAAAATGCCTACGCTTCCTAAAACAATCAAATATGAATAAAAGATACATAGTCGCCTTGGAGCTCTCCGACTCCCAAATCAAGGGAGCCGCTGCTTATGTTTCCGCCCAGGCCCACTCCAGCCTGGCTACCCCAGTGATTGAAGCCATTGCCGTGGAGGACAAGGTCAGCTGTGTGCTTTACGGGCGTGTGCAAAATTTCATAGATGCCTCAGAGCATGTGAAATATGTTGTACAGAAGCTTGAGAATGATCCAGCAATACACCCAAAGAAGATTACATCGGTGTATGTGGCTTTGGCAGGCCGATCTCTGGGGTCAGTCCAAACCACGGCAGAAATCACTCTCAATAGCGAGATGGAGATTACCGACGAGATTATCGATCGCCTCCGCCGTGAGGCCACAAAGAGTGTGCCAGCGGATAAGTCGGTGCTCACTATCCTGCCGCGCAAGTACTATGTAGATAATCAAATAAGCCAAAAGCCGGTGGGCACTATGGGTTCTGTCCTGCGAGGCGAGTTCACCTTGGTCACCTGTAATCCCACTAACCGCAAGATGCTTGAGAAAGTGATAGTGGAGCGCGTGGATTTGCCAGTGCAAGCCTTTGTGGTCACGCCCTTGGCGATTGCCGCTATGGTGCTTAGCGATGAAGAAAAGCAGCTGGGATGCGTGCTGGTAGATATTGGAGCGCAGACCACCACAATAGCAATATATAAAGAGCGCGCACTCCAGTATTTGGCCACATTGCCCATAGGGTCGCACAATATTACCCACGACATAGCCGTGGGCATGAACATTACCGAGGAGCGCGCAGAGGTGGCAAAAATCACGCAAGGGAATGCCATCCCAGAGCCAAATAATGTCAATGAGGAGCAGGCTCGCATCAATTGCTATGTGCAGGCCCGAGCTGGAGAACTGATAGCAAACATAGGGGCTCAAATCGGTTTTGCAGGCTTTAAGGCCTCGGATTTGGCTGCCGGAATGGTGCTGACTGGTCGCGGTTCCAAACTTCGCAATCTGCCACAGCTGATAGAGAGCCAATTAAAAATTACTACTCGGCAGGCTGCTATTCCCGCCACTGTAAGTGTGGGGAAGCGAGGCATGGACATCTCTGATTATGCGCCATTGGTTTCGGTGGTCGCTTTCAGCGCCGCATGCACTGATCACGACAGTTGTGTGGAGCCGGATAGTGAACCAGAGGAGGAGGCTGCCGCTCAAGAAGCCAAGGTGGTAGAGCAGGAGGCTCAGCCAGCTTGGGGATCATCTAACTATAACGCTTATGGCGGGGATGACGAAGAAACCATCTTCGAAGACGATGAAAAGACAGATCGCCGCCGCGAACAAGATGCTCGGCGCCAACAGCGAGATGAAGAAAAGCGCCGCAAGGAAGAAGCTAAGCGCGAAAAAGAGGAGGCTAAGAAGCGAGAGAAGGCAGAGGCTGAAGAGCGTAAAAGACAAGAAAAGCAGCGCCAACCCAAAAATGGCCTTCTGACAACGATCAAAACCAAGCTATCCAATCTTACGAGCTACAATCCCGATGATGGGGATGCTGATCTTGATGACGAATAAAAAAAGATTATTTTAGATTATGACTTCCGATGATATACGCAGCACACATGAATTTGCTGCCTCACCAAGCGATAACTCAGGAAATAGCTCCTATTCTCCCAGCAAAATCAAAGTGATTGGCGTGGGCGGTGGCGGAAACAATGCCATCAACTACATGTACAATCTCGGTGTGCGCAATGTTACCTTTATTGTGGCAAACACCGATAATCAGGCCTTGCGCAATTCGCCAGTGCCAACCAAGGTGCTTCTCGGTCCTAAGACCTTAAAGGGCAGGGGTGCTGGCAATGATCCGGACAAGGCTTATGCAGCCGCTGAGGAAAGCGCGCCTCAGATTGATGAACTCTTCGATGAGGATACCGATATGGTATTCATTACTGCCGGCATGGGCGGTGGTACTGGCACAGGCGCCTCCCCGGTGGTGGCTCGCATCGCTAAGGAGCGCGGTCTGCTTACAATAGGCATTGTCACCATACCGTTCCTTTTTGAGGGTCAGAAGAAAATCCTCAAGGCTCTGGAGGGCGCTGAAAATCTAAGCCAGTATGTGGATGCTCTGCTGGTGATAAATAATGAGCGGATTAGTGAGATCTACCGCGATCTTAACTTCATGAATGCATTCGGAAAGGCAGATGATGTGCTATCGATGGCTGCCATGAGCATTAGCGAGATCGTGACTTGCAATGGCCATATAAACCTTGACTTCAACGATGTGGACAACACTCTGCGCGATGGAGGCACCGCCATTATATCCACAGGCTATGGCGAGGGCGAGAACCGTGTGACTAAGGCTATACAGGATGCCATTAATTCGCCTTTGCTGCGAAATACGGATATTTTCAGCAGCCGCAAGCTGCTATTCAATCTCTACTTCTCGCCAAAGGCAGAGCAAGAGTTCCGCATGGAGGAAACTCAGGAAATCACTCAGTTCATTAACAATATTGACCAGAATGTGGATATCATCTGGGGTGTAGCCTTTGATGAATCGCTGGGCAACAAGGTGAAATTCACCGTGTTGGCCGCTGGCTTCGAACTTACGATTTCTGAGGATGGCGAGAACCGCAGAGTTATTACCCCTGGCGACAATAATAGCCGGGTAGTGGACAAGGATGATCAGGCGCGTGTCACCGAAAAGACTCTCACCCAAGAATATGGCGATAAATATACCAAGCTCCAGCAGGAAAAGAATGAGCAGCGCTTTATCATCCTGCAGCCAGACCAGCTCGATAACGACCAGATTATCGAGGCATTGGAGAAATATCCGGCTTACAATCGCGATCCCAACACAGTAAAGAACATAAAGAAAGAGGCTTCAGCGCCCTTACCCAGCACACCGAAACCTCCTGTAGCTCAAGATACCAATACGGTAGCTTTCGACGACATTTAATTAGGGATTTTCTCTATTAGCCATTGGGCATAGCGGAGGAATCCCAAATCGGTGAAATGATAGCAATCTACCGTGCCCTCCATATCATCCCCGGACCCTACGCCCGGGGATAATAATGTGCTGTAGTCATCGGCTACGATGGCATACTGCTTGCGCAACTCCTGATTGAGGGCTGTCAAAGTAGCATAAGCCTCTTGGTTGAACTCTGTCACTGAAAACATAGGGTTTTCAATCACGATGATAGGGGTCTGCGGATGCGCTTGGCGCAGTATGCGGAAGAAAGGTATGAATCGCTCTCTCACCATCGCGGTATCGCAATTGGGCATGCAATCAATTATGAATGCAGATGCTTCGCGCTGAGCCATCAATCGGGCGATTTCCAGGTCTAAGCGTCCGTTGCCGCTGAAGCCTAAGTTTATCACCTCTCTGTCGAGCATGCGCGCCATGATGTTGGTATGCGCCATGCCGGGTCGGCTGGCGCAACCGCCTTGGGTGATGCTGGTGCCATAATAGATGATAGGCCTTTCTCGGCGTGGGCTCTCCATTGTAGGGTTAGAAAGAAGTGAGAGGGAGTCTACACCAATTTCCAAATTGGTTACTCCATCATAGAGGGGGAGGTTAAGCATATATTCGCGCCAGCCAGGTATCATATTTTCCACCAAGGTTCGCTCGGCGGTTCCATCCTTGCCAGGCGCCGCAGAGCCTACAAAGCGCCATCCTTGGTCGCCCAGGCAGTAAAGATCCACACCCTTGATGCCTCGGTCTGTCATGTGGTTCATGGCAAAATTATTAAGGGTCGCCCATTTGACCTTGATTCGTGGCGAGTTGGAGGCAAAGCGCACGCTCAGGCCTGCGGTATTTTTGCCAAGCGTCCAAAGCTCATCGCGCACCTGGCCTTTGAGGCTTTCTGGCAGCCTCTCATAGAGAGTTTCAGTGGAGTCATTCACCTTGCCATAAAGCGTCAGAGTGTCAGCGCTATGCCACATCACAGGATTCTCGGCTGCCGCCCACATAACTGCACAAGCCGCCACTATTGTAATTAATCTTTTCATAATTCTAAGGATAGTACGCAAAGTTACAAAAAAAGTCTTAAACCATAGGAATTTTGCAATTAGGATTGTTATTAATTTAACCTTCGTAGCAAAGCGCAAAAGGGACTTGGCCCTGTCCACTGGCCCGGAGGGAAAGCGTTTAATAACCTCTAATCTAATTCATTATGAACAGAGATTCTTTAAGACGCGCTGTATCAAAGATATGGCAAGTCGTGCAAAAAGACAAAGCGCTCACTATCTCCGCGCTTAAAAAGAGATGCAAGAGCCTCACATCCGAAGAGTTCTTCGCAGGCATAGGGTGGCTTCTTAAAGAAGACACCGTGGCTTTGGAGCAAGGTAAGCTGGTATGTAACATTCCGCAGTACTCCAACTATTGGCAGTAAGTCATGGTTGAGACTTGAAGTCCAGGCATGAATCCAGGAGTGCGCATACCCCGTAAATGGCTGCTAATGTGCTTGAGCACTATAGTAGGTATTCTTGCCGGTGTCGGGGCATGGCTCATGAGCTGGCTCATAGGCCACATCACCGATGCTGTATGGAGCTGGAGATGGTTCGAAAGCCATCGCTGGCTTCTTTTTGTCATGCCAGTAGTGGGATTTGCCTTAGCGGCAGTATTTTGTCGCTACATTGTCAAAGAAAAGCTCGAATATGGCACCCAGAAGATTCGACAGGCTCTTCAAGAGCATAAATATGCGCTCTCATGGAAACTTATGTGGTCACCCATTGTGGCTTGCTCGCTCACCTTAGGCTTGGGAGGCTCTGCCGGGAGCGAGGGGCCCATAGCTTACGCCGGGGCCGGAATTGGCAGCAATGTGGGGAAGTTTTTCCATCTGGAGCCTCGCTTTATGCGCATCCTCGTAGGCATAGGAGCCGGAGCTGGAATTGCGGCTATATTTAAAGCCCCTTTGGGCGGTGTCTTTTTTACTTTGGAGGTGGTTGGCATGGCAATGTCGAGCCTGGCCGCAAGCGGCTTGGTCATAGCTTGCCTGGCGGCTTGGGGCACAGCCTATCTTTTAGAGGGGTGCACTACGGATGTAGATTTCTCTCGCATTATGGACTTTGAACTGGGTTTGCTTCCGGGTATTATATGCTTGGGGGTGGTGTGCGGGCTCTATTCGCTTTACTATAGCTATACGATGCGCGGCACTGAGCGCTTGGCCGCCAAGATGCCTTATTGGTGGGTCAAGGTGCTCCTTACTGGCGGCATGGTAGGTGCCATGATTTATTTCTTTCCGGATCTTTATGGCGAGGGTTACCGCACCATAGGCAAGGCCCTCACCGGCCAAGCCTATCACATAGGCGAGCAGCAGTGGTTCTGGGCAAGCCCGTCCACCACGACTTTGATATGCTTGTTAGCGGGGATGGCGGCCCTCAAAGCTATCGCCACAGCGGCTACCAATAGCGGAGGCGGAGTGGGAGGAGAGTTTACGCCTACGCTCTTTGCGGGAGGCATGCTCGGACTGCTTTTCGCCCTGTGTTCCAACACTTGGCTTGGCACTCAGATGCCAATGGCCGACTATGCGCTCTGCGGCATGGCCGGAGTGATGGCCGGCGGTGTGCAAGCACCGTTGATGGCTATGTTTATCGTGGTAGAGATGTGTGGTGATTTTGCCATGTTCTTCCCCCTTATGATAGCCGCTACAGTTTCCTATGCCGTAACAATGATCATCAACCACCAGCTGCACCTCAACTTCCTCCCCGCTTTCTTGCACATGCACTAAGTCCCCTGAAAATCAGTGTTAATAAAAGAGAGAGACAGCGGCTTTCACAAGTCGCTGCCTCAAGAAAGGTGTTGGGTTATAATATTTATTTTAATATTTAAAAGTAATAAGCTGGCCTTAGAAGTAGAAGTTCATCTGCTTGGGATAGAATAGCAATCCTGAACCTATTTCTTGTGCTTTTTCAGTGCCGCAAGCCTGCTGCACGATAGTGAGAGCGAAGCGCATGGCCGAAGCCGGGCCATTTGCTGTGACGATGTTGCCATCGACGATTACGGGAGCGTCATGCATCTTGGCACCATACTGCCGAGCCTGGACATCAAAGCCCGGATAGCATGTAGCATCCTTCTTGTCAAGAATGCCTAATGGGGCAAGCACCACTGCTGGAGCAGCGCAAATGGCGGCGATGTTGCCACCGTCGGCGGCATGAGCCTTAAGCAGTTCGCAAAGGGGTTCAAAAGCTGCAAGATTGGTAGATCCGGGCATTCCGCCAGGGCAAATCAGCCAGTCGGCATTGTTAAAATTGAGCACTTCAGTCCAGATGCAATCTGCGACTACAGAGATTCCATGGGCCCCAGTGACCACAGGAGTGTCGCTAATAGAAACGGTGCTTATTTGCATGCCTGCCCTACGCAGGATGTCAATTACGCTCAGGGCCTCGACTTCCTCGAAACCTTCGGCCAGAAACAGATAAGAGTAGTTCATACAGGAGTGGTAATAAGGTGGTTAATTATTATCAGTTTTCTATGGCAAAAATGCAACCCAAATACATCATTTGCATAAATGGTGAATTTCGGGTTGCAAGTTACGAATTTTTGTAGTATTAAACAAATATGATGGTCAAAAAGTTTAACGCGTAGATTCAATTTCTAAATGCAACTTTTCTGTAGCATCTCGTAGAACACTTCC